>NZ_ALVU02000001.1:3621949-4225608 GCF_000332075.2 Synechocystis sp. PCC 7509
ACGAATTTGTTTTCGGAGTAAGGGACTACTGAAAAAGCTTTATCTAGCAATGTTTTGCTAGTGTAGCGATTCTGTTTAGTTTCCTTATTGAACACCTTCTTCGCTCTTGTTTTGATGAAATATAACGAGTTTCTAGACCCGTCCATCTTACAAAAGCGGTGGTAATATCTCCAACCCCTAACTACCGGGGCTAATCTTGTAGCCTTTTCGGTAGCACCATAGTTACTGTTGTTGACGATGTGTTTTGCTTTCTTACGAAAAGCTTTGAAATTATCCACTGAGGGAACACATCTAAACTTTCCGTTACTCTGCACTTTAAAGTGCCAGCCGAGGAAATTAAACCCATCGGTCGTAGCGGTTAGCTTGGTTTTCTTTTCGCTTACCTTTAATCCTCGTTCTGCTAAAAATTGACTGATTCGTACAAGTATTTGGTTTGCATCATCTTCGGGTTTTAGAATGTATACCATATCGTCCGCGTATCGGACGCTTCGGTGTAATTCCTCAATCCCGTTGAGAGCAATATTAGCTAGTAATGGGCTAACGACCCCGCCCTGTGGCGTTCCTTGTTCGGGAAACCCTGGATTGACTCCTGATTTAAGGCAGCGAAAAATTCCTGTCTTAATGCCTAGAGGGGCAATGAGTTTATCCATGATGGATGAGTGGTTAATCCGGTCGAAACATTTTTCGATATCTAGTTCTATGACTCGCTTATCTATTCCTTTGGCGTTAGAGCTTAGATTAAGGAACAAAATCTTCTGGGCATCATGAGCCGAGCGTCCTGTCCTGAATCCGTAGCTCCTAGCGTGGAAGGTTGCTTCGTGGGCGGGTTCTAAAGCGTGTTTTGCTAGACATTGCCAGCACCTATCCGCGATAGTGGGAACAGTACAGTAAGACTGCACATAATTTCAAGTCACTTTTGGGAAGTTGTGTCACTATCATCAATCCCATCCACCCGTTATGTGGTCAGTGTGTTGTAATACAGCAAATTCGTAAAGTTGGTCAAGAGACTAAAGTAACTGTAGAGAGTCCTTTTGGGGGATTTTTGTCTCTACCAGCAACGGAAACCGATCTATGGACACAGCAAGCTTTCACAGTCCAAACAGTCGGGAAGTTTTTACCTGAGAAATTACTGCGATTAAGCGAATGGGTAGCTCGGCGAGCGCAAATTATAACGTCCGAATCTTCTTGTGTTCTTGATGATATTGAAGTCGAACCCAAGAAAAAAAATGAGAAAAAAGCATCTACTAGCAACCGCTCAACCCAAAAACGAAGAAAGGCTAAGTCGCCTCATAAAGCTAACAGCACGGTTAGTGGACAAAATACTCTCCACTCAACAGACAGAGAAAGCGATAACTAGGAGTAAACCAGATGAATAATAAAATTAGTTCAACCCATCTGGAACGCCGCGCTGTTGTGTATTTAAGACAGTCAACACCCAAGCAGGTAGAATTTCACCGTGAAAGTACTGAGAGACAATATGCCCTAGCTGACCGTGCATTAACCTTGGGTTGGGACAAGAGCCAAATAACCATATTGGATAGCGACCTTGGTAAAAGTGGTCAAAGCACAACGGGACGAGAGGATTTTCATCGACTAATGGCTGCTGTTGGTTTAGGAGAGGTGGGGGCTGTGTTAGCTCTGGAAGCCTCAAGATTTTCTCGTTCCCAAGCAGATTGGCATAAACTTTTAGATATCTGTGCCCTTACAGACACCTTGGTAATTGACCACGATGGGATTTACGACCCAAATGATTTTAATGACCGAGTGATACTGGGGTTTAAGGGAACTTGGAGCCACACGGAACTACATGGTATGCGCTTACGGTTACAAGGAGCCAAACTCAATAAAGCTAAAAAAGGAGAATTACGCTGTTCTCCACCTACTGGCTATGTCTACAACCCAGAAGGGAAATTGGTGTTAGACCCAGATGAAGGGGTAGTTGCCGCAATACAGTTAGCCTTTTAAAAGTTCCGCGAACTTAGAACAGCATTTAAGGTGATGCGCTACTTTTGTGTAAACCAAATTCCTTTCCCAAGAAGACGTTGGCGACCTGGGGATATTGGTACACTTCATTGGGGACCAGCCAACCTTAGTCGTATAACTGCCCTACTGCACAACCCAACTTACACCGGAACCTACGTATATGGTAGACGACGCAGTTTTAATGTAATTGAGGAAGGGCAAATAAAGAAGGTTAAAATCAAACAATTACCCCAAGAAGAATGGAAAGTAATCATCCACAACGCTCATGAGGCTTACATTAGTTGGCCAGAATATTTGTCTAATTGTGAGCGACTCAGACACAATTGCCCAATTTCTTTATCAGATGGATGTCCAGGTACACCTAGAGAGGGCTTTGCTCTCCTCCAAGGTTTAGTAATTTGCGGTAAATGCGGTCGTCGTATGAGTCCTCGCTACCACGGTACTGGTGGTTGTAGAGCAGCTTACGAATGTACCCAAGCTCGAAAACAAGATGGTAGCGTCGGTGCTTGCTGGAGCGTTGCGGGAGCAGCCATTGATACAGCCGTTTCCGTCCATGTGCTGTCAGCTTTTACGGACGAGCAACTAGACATTTCCCTTGCTGTCCTATCTGAACTTGAAAATATTGCCGATGAGGCAGATAAAACATGGCAACTGCGACTGGAAAGGGTACGTTACGAAGCTGAAAGAGCTTTTCGACAATATGATGCAACCGAGCCAGAAAATCGTTTAGTAGCCCGTACACTAGAAAGGCGATGGAATGAAAAATTACAACAGTTAGCAGAGTTAGAAGAAGCATACCAAAAAGCCCGCCAAGTACAACGGCTGGAATTAACAGCAGTGCAACGGCAACAAATTTTACAGTTAGCCAATGATATTCCCACACTTTGGCACGCCAGTACTACTACGAACCTTGAGCGTAAAGAAATACTAGGGCTGTTAGTAAAACAAGTTGTTATCACCCCAATTGATGCTCCCTCTCGTTCCACTCGTGTCCAAATACTTTGGCATACAGGAGTTACAAGTGAGTTGATTGCGACACGCCCAACAAATGCAGAAAAATTCCGAACACCCAACGGGGTCATTCAACTCATTGAAGAATTAGCTGTAGGTCGAACTGATAGCGAAATTGCTCATGAACTCAATCGCCGAGGTTTAGTGGGTGGTACTGGGCGTGCTTTTACGAAAAAAGGTGTCGCCTGGATTCGTTGGAAGTTTGGGATTGAAAAGCCTTTAAGTAACCCACAAGTAGCACACTTAGGGGTTAGTCCAGAAGGTTACTATTCCACCAGTGCCCTGGCTCTTAAACTTGGTGTTGGAATTCATACTGTCTATTACTGGCGAGACAAAGGAATTATTCAGGCATTTCAAGAAACTCCTAAAAGTCCTTGGTGGTACATAGTCACACCCGAAGTTTTAGAGACTTTACGTGAAAAAATCCGCCGCGTACCAGTTAAATCTGAATAATACCAGTTTGATAGTCAGCCGAAAACAATAGTTTGAATCGTTAACCCCTTTGAGTAATTTTGTACTCAAGGGGTTTTATTGTCTATCGGGGGAAGGCTTTTCAATAAATTTTTCACCATTAAAATGCCAAGCAATTCCATCGGGATCATGAAGAGAAGTCCATTGCCCAAAATTGGGAGCATTTTTCTTATGACGAAGGGTGCTGGGAGAAACATTTAATCTTCTTGCTAAAGCAGCACCAGTGAGGTGAAGTGGTACTTGTTGGGAATTTTTACTTTCGGATTTATCTAGTGAGCTATAAGGTAAGTCGCCAAGTGGCTTACTATTGAGCGATGATACTTTGGGATGATTATTTTCTGCGCTCAGTGGTAAACCATCAAGTGAGTCATAAACTGGCTCACTGATGATTTGCTTCAACGAGTCATCCAGCAGTTCACTTGGTAATTCACTATGGGGCAGCGTGCTTTCCTGAACTGGTAGGTAGTTTAAGATAGATTCGGTAGTTGGCTTGACTGGTAGTGGCTCATTTGATAGCTTACTGTTGGTGGAGTCGGTTTCATAAACAGATGACTTCACTAATTGAGTGTCACCATCTGCTCCAGTTGTTTGTAGCTCACTTTTAGATGTACTCACGGACATTGCTACAGACTCGTTTGTCAAATCAAAGGTTGTGTTAGGTGATTTTTTTTGTGGCTCACTTAATGCCTCACAGTTGTCAGGCTGATGCAGATATTTCTTTGGCAATAGATCCTCACCAGAAGAAAGAAAAGTATCCTGACTCATTGCCTGCTTGAGTGCTGCTACATCAGAAACCAGACTGCTCACCTTCACCTCTAAATCCTCAATCCGCTTTGGTGTGCCTGATAGCTCACTTGGTAGCACATTAGGTATGCTACCACCTAGGTAAGTCTCAAGGATTGCCACAATAGCGGCAGAATCTGACTTTAATCCTTGAGAGTGCTTAAATTCAACCAGTCGTTCATAGACTTGGAGTGGCGGGTAGGCTGCTATACGGGGATTTTTTGTTGCCATAGTTTGTAGATTTCCACACTTGATACAACTCTAGCCTACCCCATTTATAGCTCACCTATAGCTCACTCTTTACTCCTTTTTTCATGTTCGCTTGTTGACAAAAATGTGTGCCTAGGAAAGAAAATGTTCTAAATTACACCATTTGTGATTCACTCGTAGCTCACTTTTTTCCGTGCTACTTTCACATCTATTTCTGATTGCTTTGTTTTGCACGTAGGCGTACATCGCCGTAGAAATCGTTTGCTTGTGGTCAAATCTCTACCCAATCGCAGCGCATTCAGTGGAGAATAATCATAGATAAGAAAATATCCCTAAACTTCATTGAATCGAAGTGCAATATGAATACACCGTCGGAACTTTTAGCATCCGCATTGTTCCATCCTTTTTAGGGATGGGGATTTCATGTAGCTTATTGTGCTTCCATGTGTTAACATTTTCCCTAAGATTCTGACTTAAGGTGAAGCGTTCCTCAAATGTGAGGGATGCTTTGCCGTCAACCCCCGCCGTTTTCTTACCAGCGTTCAACTGAGTTACTTGGCGTATAGCCAGAAATCTTGCAGCCTTTGACTTCAAGATAAGTTTTTGTAGATACTTCGCTTTGCGCTTGTCTCCAACATTCACTGCTTTCCACACTCGTTTTTGCAAGCGGAATAAATCCCTCCGAAATTTCTTCCAGGGGAGATTCTTCCAAAGTTCACTAGCGTTGTCGCTGTGTCTAACCATGCTCTGCTCCAGAAAAGTGTGTTCTTTGAACCTTGACCCAATTACGGGTCATCCTACCCAGTCTGCGGGATTCCGCTTCTCGTCTAGCCTACTAGGGTTACGAAGCCCCAGACCTAACAGACTGTTTTTATTCGTTCCTCTCGTTTGATTGATCGTTCCCTTAGATGGATTCAATTCAACCGCCAGAACCCCACACTCTTGTCGCTGTTAAAAGAAAGACGCGACGGGATACTAATCTCTGGCGTGGTCAGGCTAGGTATTGCTACCTTCCAGGGTTCCCTGGTTTACGTCCTGCCATTAAATGGGTTGCTTTTCTAGAATCTGTTTCATCAATAGGAACTCCCTGTTAGCGCCAGTGTCAGCCCGTAACGGCTGTCTGATTGCGCCCTGTCCCCGGCTCCGCTCTACCGATTTCCCCGAAGGTACTCCGAGTCGGTTCGGCGCGGGCAGATAAGGAGTCATGCCTGAGTTTGGCAGGTAGGGCTTTCACCTACATCAATCGAGAAGTTCAACCTATAATGACAGTAATCTGCTGTCAGGCTGGAATGCTTATGTACGGGTTGTTTACCGTGATTCAGCATTCAACGAATCGCACTCTTTTCTTTAATTACCTTTCACCTTACAATTAAGTAAGGAACTATAGTAAGGCATTACGTTAATGAAAAGCGCTACTATTACCAGTAAAGGTCAAGTCACTATTCCCAAAGAGATTCGAGACTACTTAAAGTTAGAAATTGGCAGCAAAATTGACTTTGTAATTGATGAGAACGGGACTGTTAAGATAATTCCCCTCACTGTATCAGTTACAGCATTGTCTGGAATGCTACGCCGTCCGGGTCTGGCTGCCGCAACTATTGAAGAAGATATGGAATTAGCGATCGCTCAGGGTGCTTGTGATTGCACTTGATACCAATATTTTAGTGCGTTACGTGACTGCTGATGACCTAGAGCAGTGGCAATTAGCCGCCGCGCTAATTGAAGCAGAGGGGCAATTGTGCTTTCTCTCTAATATTGTTCTTTGTGAGTTGGTTTGGGTACTTCAAGGTAAACCTTACCAATTTACTCGTCCACAAATTTCTGGCGTTCTGGAAGCCATGCTTGCCACTCCGGTGATGGAGTTTGAGAACCGATCCGCCGTCTATCAAGCTTTACAGCGCATGAAAGTGGGAAAAGCCGATTTCTCTGATTACTTAATTGGCGCAATCGCTCATCAAGCTGAGTGTTCTACTACTTATTCCTTTGACCGTAAGCTAATTGGTGAAAAAGGTTTTCAGTATCCACGCATTTCCGACAATACAATAGATAGCGACCGGGTAAAAAGTTGATTCCTTTATGACCAAGCTTCCCCCACGCAAACTCCCTTTTTCAAACCGCCGGGATCGCCAATTCCTCTACCTTCATGAAGTTGATGCCCTGATCGCTGCAAGCATCCATTCCCGCGCCCCGACTCGCAACCAAGCTCTAATTATGCTCCTGTTCTGTCAAGCGCTACAACCATCGGAAATCTGCTGGCTGCGCTGGTGCGACCTCAATTTTACTGCCCATACTCTGCTCATTGTTCGTAATCGATCTAAGTCCCTCCGCCTCCAGCCGCAAGTTGTAGTCAACCAACAACCTTTGTGTCCTGCGGAAATTGAGATTTTGCAGGAATTAATACAACTTAGTAAAACTGACTGGATATTAGAGAGCGAGAGAAAACAACGCCTAAGCGATCGCTCTTTACACCACATCGTTCACCAAGCTGGCAAGCAAGCTGGTTTACCCCTTCCCGTCCATCCCTATATGCTTCGCCGCTCCGGGCTATATTATCGCGCTGCTCTATTGCTTCAAAGAGCCAACTTGTCGCTGCATGAATGCTGCCTGCTGTGGAATTATTACGCTACATCCTCTGCAATGACTGCCTCTGCACAAATTGAGTATAGGGCAATTGAACGCAAACGTGAGGAAACTTTTTTACTTGCTTTTGAGCAGATTAAAGCTTTTGCTGGCATTAGCAGCGATGAAAATGTTATCGACTATCTTTTGGGCGCTTATTTATTATCTCCCCATTTATCAGAAATTTTCGATAACTACTGGCTAACCCCCGCCTACTGGCGTTTGAAAACTTTGCCGAAAACATTTAAGTCTATTAGAAGCACCTATTCTTAAAAGCTTTGTATTAGAACTGTAGCTACTTTAACTTCAATCCCTGTACAGCTTGACGCTTAGTTTCCTCTCCTCGGCGGTCATACTTAGCGGTAGTAGCTGGAGACGCATGACCAGCCAACTGCTGCACAGTGAATGTATCTGTATTAGCATCGAACAAGTTTGAGCAAAAGGTGCGCCGGAAGTCGTGAGGAGAAAATTGCTCAACCCCTGCTTTTAGCGCTCGTTCTTTCACAAGCTTGTAAATACCATCTCCATCCTCAGCGAAATGCCGCTTTTCGGCTCTACCTCCTTTGTTGACGGGACAAATTAATGCCCCTGGTTCGTTACCCCTAATTTTTAGCCAATCCTCTACAATCTCAAGAGCTTCGGCGGTCAGATAAACAATGCGCCGCTTTTCTCCTTTTCCGCGCTGCACAACAATTGAGCCACTCGTGCGGTCAAGGTCAGCTAATACTAAACGTGCCAATTCTTGCCGTCTGATTCCGCCCGTTCGCAAAATCGCAATTACTGCCGCATCTCGTAAATCTATGGGCTTAGGGTTAACAAAGCAACTAGCAATCAATGCACTAATTTCTTCACTTGTTAAAGCTCGACCGCGCAAGCCAAGGGAGGTTTTTAGCGACGGTAAGGCGATCGCTTTATTGTAATGGGTCATCTCGATTAAATCCAATTGGTAAGCTTCTAATAACACTCGCCGCAAAGCTACCAGCATTCTGTTTACTGTAGTAGCAGCTAATTTTTGTTTCAGAGCCGTACGAACTGCTGCCGTATGACGATAGCGAAGTTTCGACCAGTCTAAAGTCATAGCATCACATTCTCCCGCCGTCAATAATGAGGCAATTTGATTTAACGCCGAACGCATTGCCCGCTCCGATCCCAGCGTTAACGAGCCGAGGTAAACGGCGGCAGGATGATTGCTTAAAGGGACAGGCTCAGTGAGCTTGAGCGTAACGATTTCATTGGCGGACAACAGGCGCATTACTCTTGAAAACTTACCTTCTCAAGAGCTATTTTCTCACAAAGTAAAGCAACTAATCGTCAATCTTTTTACTGCGGTGCTGACAGATATCTAAAACTGCCTAAAGCCTCAGCAACACTATCGAACTTTACTTTACTTACCAATCAAAACAGCTTGGTTACTTCCTCTAGTTACAGAACCGTCCGCACTCATCAATAGAGGCTGCCCCAAAACCACCGCCAGCTTACTTTGAGCTACAGGCTTGTTATCGACGACACACAACATTCTTCTATTTAGAGTGACGCTATCAAACCCGATAAATACTTGACCGTTAACTTGGAGAGAGCGATTATTTTTGGGGGAGATGAAAGACCCGAAATGCGGTAAAATGTCTCTATGTCCGACTCTGAGCAAGTAACCGTTTACCAACTCAAAATTTTCATCCTAGGCATCAGTCCCATGATTTGGCGACGTATTAAAGTTCGCAGCGACAACACGATCGCCGATCTGCACTACATCATCCAGATCGTAATGGGCTGGACAGACTCCCATTTGCATCGCTTTGTCATCCACAAGAAAGATTACGGCATCGCTCAAATCGGTGGTATTTCATTCTCTGACGATCCCAGCCTAAGTCAAACTAGCTGACTTGGGCTGGCGTGTAAAAGAGCGGTTTTTATACGAATATGACTTCGGCGACTATTGGCAGCATCAAATTCGAGTCGAGAAAATACTTACCTCCAAATCAAATAACTTAGAGCCAGTGTGTATTAGTGGCCAATGTGCTTGCCCTCCAGAAGACTGTGGTGGCGCGTGGCAGTTCATGGCAAAAAAACAGGCATATTGGGTCGGTTACATCGTAGAACAGGTTACACTCTTGCGGTCAACGTTTAGAAGAAGAATTGGGTGAAGAAAAAGGAGGATATATCGAAGGTTGTCAGCGAGAATGGGAGAAATTGCCGATACCCAACTTACCTCTAGTTGTGGGAATGGATGGAGGATATCTTCGCTCTACTAAACCCAAATTACGCGACAAAAGTAACTTTGAAGCCATTGTAGGCAAGAGTGTCAAAGCTGATGGTACATCCAAGCGGTTCGGGGGAGTTCATGGCTACGACACCAAACCCCATCGGCGGATCTTTGAGGTTTTGAAATCTCAAGGAATGCAGATGAATCAACAAGTGACATTCATGTCAGATGGTGATGATAAGCTCCGCCAACTCCAATTTGCCCTTACCCCAAATGCTGAATACTTGCTGGATTGGTTTCACATTACGATGCGACTCACTGTAATGAGTCAGACAGCCAAAGGACTTAAAAAACAAGATAATGAATTAGAGCTAACTAAAAAATTAGAACAAATTAAATGGTATTTGTGGCATGGCAACATCTTTAGAGCTTCACAACTCATCGAAAGCCTTATTGATGATCTTGAAGTCGAGATTTTTGATGGCAACGATCGCCCAGAAGTGAAAAAACTATTTAAAATGGTGCGGGAGTTTGAAACATATATTTCTAACAACAGTGGTTATATTCCTAATTATGGAGAACGGTGGCGCAATGGTGAAGCAATTGCAACTGGCTTCGTAGAATCGACGGTCAATCAAGTTATTACCAAGCGGTTTGTCAAGAAACAGCAGAGGCGCTGGACTCCCAAAGGTGCCCATCTTTTACTGCAAGTTAGATTATCAGTTTTGAATGAAGATTTCCGCAGTAAATTTCAGCAATGGTATCCTGGTTTGAGAACGGGAGATTGCCTAGCCGAGACAAGGGCCATAGCCTCATAAAAATCAGGATTAAATGGGCTTCGATTGACTTTTCAATCTGTGAATATTTATTCAACAAAGGTTGTTAGTGTGTGTCTAGATATTTACCAACTTTGGAGCATAAGTTGGTAAAATTGGAGTGGATACTCTCAGTTTTTGGGGAGTTGAGTCATGACATTAGCAACCGTCCCACTATCGAAAGTTGGTAAAACCGAAAAGCGAGCTTCTAAATCTCCTAATTCTCGCAAATATTCAGAAGTTAGAACTAGAGAATATTTATTATTGGCAGAAATTGAAGCGATGCGATCGGCAGTTAAAAAAGGCAAGGGTCGTCATGCTCACCGAGATTCAACTTTAATTTTGCTAATTTATCGTCATGGATTGCGTGTAGCTGAAGCATCAGCATTGCAATGGACACAGATAGATTTTAATGGAGGGACGATTTACGTCAAGCGAGTTAAAAAGGGAACTTCTTCGGTGCAACCGCTATATGGTGACGAGATTCGGTCACTTCGCAAGCTACAACGAGATTATCCTGCTAGTCCCTATGTTTTTCAGTCTTCGCGATTTGGGCCGTTAGCTCATGATACGGTTGGTGGCATTGTCGAGCGGGCTGGAGAGTTGGCTGCTTTACCGCCCGTTCATGCCCATATGCTGCGGCACGGCACGGGTTATTATTTGGCGAACCGAGGTATTGATACTCGGACAATTCAGAGCTATCTGGGGCATAACAATATTCAACACACAGTGCGTTATACCGAACTTGCTTCTACCAAGTTTCAAGGGCTGTGGGATAGTTGACTGTAGTATCGTGAATCTTATTGTCTATCTCCCCCGAAAAAAATCGCTCTCCTTGAACTGGGGAAACAGCAAAGAGCAATCTTCAGAAAAAATGCTCGGTTTTTTATTGGGAAAACCGATAAAATCCTCTAATGTGAACTTATTAAACTTTAGGGTAGCAAGATACGTGGGTCTTTTTGGTTTTTTTAATCAGTCTTCTTTATCTAGGGACATGGGTATCGATCTCGGTACTGCCAATACCCTCGTTTTTGTATCTGGTAAAGGTATTGTTTTGCAAGAGCCGTCAGTAATTGCCATCGATTCCAAAGACAAACAAACCCTAGCTGTAGGAGAAGATGCCAAAAAAATGTTAGGCAGAACTCCCGGTAGCGTCGTTGTAAGTCGTCCCTTACGCAATGGCGTAATTGCTGACTTTGATACTGCCGAATTAATGCTCAAGCATTTTATCCAACGAGCCAATGGCGGCAGAACTGTTAACCCACGCATTGTCGTTGGCATTCCTAGCGGCGTTACGGGCGTAGAACAACAAGCCTTGATGAATGCAGCTCTGCGGGCGGGAGCAAGAGAAGTTCACGTCGTCGATGAGCCATTAGCAGCAGCCATTGGGGCGGGATTGCCCGTAACCGAACCCATTGGCAACATGATTATAGATATCGGCGGCGGGACGACAGAAATTGCCGTGCTAAGTTATAACGGAACAGTGGAAAGTGAATCGGTGCGAGTGGCTGGAGATGAGCTAAATGAGGCAATTATCCACTACATGAAAAAAATTCACAATATGATTATTGGCGAACGCACCGCCGAAGAAGTCAAAATTCGGATTGGCTCGGCTTATCCTACCCGTAATGATGATGATGCGGTGATGGAAGTAAGAGGATTGCATTTACTTTCAGGATTGCCACGAACAGTCACAATTAAAGGGCCAGAAATTCGGGAAAGTATGTCAGAACCACTACTTGTAATTATTGAGGCAGTAAAGCGCACCTTAGAGAGAACCCCGCCCGAACTTGCCGCCGATATTGTCGATCGCGGTATTATGCTGGCAGGAGGTGGAGCTTTATTGCGCGGCATAAATACATTGATTAGTCATGAAACAGGCATCATTACCCACATAGCTGATGAACCTTTAAACTGTGTAGTTTTAGGTACAGGGAAAGTATTAGAGAACTTTAATCAAATGGAACGAGTATTTAGCGGGCGTTCCCAACATCAGTAACCTGTGTATGCAATGCGTCGATGGTGGGATAAAAATAGGTGGCAATTGATCGGTACTTGTTTGGCATTAGTTGGGGCTTGGATAATACGCCAAACTCAGGGTGCTGCCATTAGCGAAGTAACTAATATAATTACTCGCCCCTTTCAAGATCCAATTCAAGTGGAAAAGTTGAACGATGCCCGCAGCATCGAATTACTAGGGCGGCTAGTAGAACAAGAGCGTCAAAATCAACAGCTAAAAGAGTTACTAGACTATCGAGCCACGCAAAAAAAACCGCAAATGATTGTTGCGCCAGTTATTGGACGCAGTGCGGATTTGTGGTGGCAACAAGTAACTTTAGGGCGCGGTAGCAGTGCAGGTATCCGAGTAAACTTTGTTGTTACGGCTCCCGGCGGTTTGGTCGGTAGAGTAAGTAGCGTTACTCCAAATACTAGCCGCGTTTTGTTAGTTAGCGATGTGACAAGCCAAGTTGGGGTAACTATCAGCCGTAGTCGATATACGGGTTTGCTTAGAGGGCAATCTTCAACTAGGGCAATCATGCAATTTTTTGATAAAGTCCCCGATGTTCGCCCTGGCGATTTTGTGGCTACTTCGCCTTATAGTCAAATATTTCCGGCGGGTATACCAGTAGGGAGAGTGGAAACAATTAATTTAACCAAAAGCCCTGCCCCGGAAGCAGCGATCGCTCTGACTTCACCGTTAAATTATTTAGAATGGGTTTTTGTGTACGCAAAACCTGGCAGTCAGGAAAATAAATAATTAATTTTGAGGAAAAAGTTTTTGCGCCAAATTTTGCCAAAAGGCTTAATTCCCACCTATTTGTTGAACTGGACAGTGATTGTTGGCTCTTTAGCTATCTGTTTATTCCTTTTACCCCTGCGCTTACCAGGCGTAGAATTATTAGGGATCGCTCCCAACTGGCTATTAATTTGGGTGGTGTGTTGGAGTGTCAAACGCTCAATGGGAGCAGGTTTGCTTGCAGGTATAGCTTTAGGCTGGTTGCTAGATGGCATGACTTACCCAACCCCTACTCATACTTGGAGCTTGGTAGTTGTGGGCATTTTGACGGCACGGTTGCACAAAACGCGCTACTTGCAAGAAGATTTTATTTCTATTGCTTTAATTGTTTTTGGCATGACTATACTGGCAGAAATGATCATGGCGGTGCAATTTGCTTTTCCTGCCTCGACGCTAAATATTACTGAAGCTATAGATAAATTAAGGCTGAATTTAGCTTACCAATGGATTTATCACCAGCAAACAGCTTTATCGAGTGCGATCGTTAGTAGTCTTTGGGCCCCAGTGGTTTATTATCCTCTTAATCGCTGGTGGCAAAATCCGCCGCCAAATCCTAGTTCATCGATTTAGGTAGATATTGGCGATCGCCTTTATAATGTTGCCCAGAATTAAAAATAATCTATTACGTGAACGTTCCCCCAGATGCCACCCCCAATCCGCAGCCCCCAACGGTAGTTACTGCCTTTGATAAAGAGATTATGCAACGGTGTTTGTCTCTAGCTCGTAACGCCCTAGGACGCACCGCCCCCAATCCCTTAGTTGGCTCGGTAGTAGTCCTAGATGGCAAAATTATTGGTGAAGGATTCCATCCCGGCGCAGGTCAACCCCACGCCGAAGTTTTTGCCCTGATTGCCGCCGGAAACCTTGCCGTGGGAGCAACACTTTACGTTAACCTAGAGCCTTGCAATCACTACGGGCGCACTCCTCCTTGTAGCGAGGCAGTAGTCGCGTCTCAAGTGTCCAAAGTCGTAGTCGGGATGGTAGACCCCGATCCGCGCGTCGCTGGCGGTGGCATTGCTAGATTGCGCTCGGCGGGTATCGAGGTGGTGGTAGGAGTCGAAGAAGCAGACTGTCGTCAGTTAAATGAAGCTTTTATTCATCGCATTCTCTACCAACAGCCTTTTGGCATTTTGAAGTACGCCATGACTCTAGACGGCAAAATTGCCACAAGTAACGGTCATAGTGCCTGGATCACTGGGGAAATTGCCCGTAATGAAGTACATAAATTACGGGCTGCTTGCGATGCGGTGATTGTGGGGGGGAATACTGTTAGGCTAGATAATCCTAAGCTGACAAGTAGGCTTGCTGATGCTGCCAATCCCTTGCGGGTAGTTATGAGTCGTAGCCTAAATTTGCCTGCAAACGCTCACTTGTGGGAAAATATGGAAGTCGCCCCAACTTTGATATTGACTGAAGTGGGGGTAAATAGAGATTTTCAACAACTGCTCTTAGCTAAAGGAGTAAAAGTTGTAGAATTAAACCCTTTGACACCAACAGAGGCAATGAAGTATTTATATTCTTTGGGTTTAATGTCCGTATTGTGGGAATGTGGAGGAACTTTAGCCGCTAAAGCGATCGCCTGTGGAGCCGTTCAAAAGGTACTTGCTTTTATTGCTCCCAAAATTATCGGTGGTAATCAGGCTTTTTCCCCCGTAGGTGAATTAGATTTGACCAACATGACTCAAGCTCTCACTTTAGAGCGCTACCATTGGCGCAGTGTAGGCGCGGATTATTTGATGGAAGGTTATTTACCTATCAAGCAAATTGCTAAGGTCGATCCACCCATCGTCAATTAATTTCCTCTATTTTGTAGCCTGTTTATCAGTAGTACCGTATTTAAAAATGTCGTAATTATTAGCAGTAAACTTTAATAATTTATCCTATGACTTTAGAACAAAACGCAGAGGAAGAAGAAATGTTGACCCCTTACGAAGCCTACGAGCATAATGGTACTGCCGACCATCATACTGATGGCTTTAGTCAAGACCAAGAATTGCTCGATCCGCGTTTAATAGGGTGGGAGTTTAAAATTGTCCGTGCCAAGCGCAATTTATTCGCCGATCCAGCAGTTTTTCAGTTTTTATGTGCCGAGGAAGCGGAAGCTGGCTGGATTTTGCTTGAAAAGTTAGACGATCGTCGCGTGCGCTTCAAGCGACCTATTGCCCTTAGAGAAATTATTAAAGCTGAATTTCTTAATTACGATCCTTATCGCTGCTCTTATGGTTCTTCCTGGCAACCTAGTAAATGGCTCAGTGCGATCGCTCTATTGATTGCTGTAGTTGTTCCAGCTTACCTCGGCTATACCTTTGTGGCTCAATCTCTAGCCACCACTACTACTCGTTCAATGCAAAGTTTTCCTCCGGTAGCACCTTTGCCTAAACCTTGAACGTTAAGTTAAATCTAGTTTCTGTGGCTGTGCTGCTAATTAACGCTCTTGGGCTAAGTCGCGAATTAAGGTTAAACGCGACTCAATGTAGTCGCTGAGGATATCCGTCTGGCTACCATCTAAAAATGTTTTGGTAGTGGTTTGCTTGATCAACCACTGTACAAGGCTGGCATCATCGAGTTTCAATAAAGTATGAGCCTGTGTAGTTTCGACTACAGACCACAGCTGACGTAAAATTGCTGGAGTCATAAATACCTCTTCTTAATTATTTCTTTATCTTTTAAGAATATACTCAAGAGAACCATAAACCAACCAAAGAAACACACAAGTTGATACAAGACTTACTAAATACTTAACAATAGGATTTATATATTGACAATTGCCCTCGGTTATGAGGAGGCAAATATGTCTTTGTGCAGATGCGTAACCAAAAACAAGTAATAGTAGGGCAAATTAGTTGTGTGTCCAATTAGATAATAGGCGATCGCCTTAGCCACTAAATGAAACACTGTCCTGAAAAAACTACTTTGTGGCGCTCTTTACAGTCCAGTCTACCTCGTACACTAAAAAAATTATGACAAAACTGATTTTAATTACAGGTGTAAGTCGGGGTTTGGGTCTAGCGATGGCAGAGCAGTTTGTGCAAAAAAAATATACTGTGATTGGTTGTACGCGATCGCCAAGCGTTGCAGAAAAGTTACAACAAAAATTTGGTTCTCCCCACAAGTTTACCGCCGTAGATGTCAGTAACGACAGTCAAGTAAAAACTTGGGCAAATCAAGTGCTTACACAATATTCGCCACCGGATTTGTTAATTAACAATGCTGGTTTAATCAATCAATTAGCATCTCTTTGGCAAATAAGCGCTGACGAATGCGATCGCATTATTGATGTAAATATTAAGGGAGTAACTAATGTGATTCGCCATTTTGTCCCGGCGATGGTAGAAAAAAACAACGGTGTGATTGTCAATTTTAGTTCCGGCTGGGGACGCTCTACTTCTCCTCAAGTTGCACCCTACTGTGCTTCTAAGTGGGCAATTGAAGGGCTTACGCGCTCCTTGGCTCAAGAATTGCCGTCAAAAATGGCAGCAGTTCCTCTCAATCCTGGTATCATTCACACAGATATGTTAGAAATCTGTTTCGGTGAAGAAGCAGCCGACTATACATCAATTCAAAACTGGGTAAAAAAAGCTGTGCCTTTCTTACTCCAGTTAAGTGTGAAAGATAACGGCGTAGCTTTAACTGTGCCAAGTTAATTAATTGCTAACAAATATCTTTGCTGTATATTCAGGAAGGTTTACTGTTAGTCCTTCACTACCAATTTTAACTTCCGAGGTATCCAACCACTCGCGCCACACTTCACCCGCAGGAAAATTAGCAACTAGGTAGCTGTCAAAAACATGACTTCCTAAATTAATAACTACAACTACTTGACTACCAGAATCATCCCAACGCCTGTAAGCAAAAACTCTCGCTTCTGGGTTTTCGTGGAAAAATTCAATGTTGTCGCTTTGCAAGGCGGTACATTCCTTTCGTAAAGAGATTAACTGCTGGTAATAAACAAATAAATCTTTATTTTCTTCTCGTTTTAACAACGGCCAAGCAATTTTTTTCGGTTGAGTTACAGTTTCACTTTTGCGCTTATGTTCGCCAAACTCCTCCCCCATCCACAACATCGGTATACCCACCGCCGTCATTAGTAGTACAGCACCTAATTTAGCTCTAGTAAAAGCGGCCTCGTCAAAAATACCGCGATCGCCTAATTCCCTCATGGTACGCTGGCGATCGTGAGTAGCTAAATAATTGACTACATTTGTCGCCATTGCATAGCCTTGTTGCTTGGGATCTAAAACTTGCTTGAGTTCGCCTAAATTAAAGTTTTCGCCGCAGATATGAGGCATGATAAAGTAACGAAAACTCTCATGCCAGCAAGCATCTAAAGGCCCTTCAGGGGCAGTAATGGTACTGGTATCGGGGATATTTTCGGCAATATTATAAAATGGTTTATTGGCGGTATTTTTCTTTGATTGATGAGCTACCCAGTCTAAAAATTCATTATTAGCTAATTGGCGCACCGCATCAAAACGAATTCCATCAATATGATATTCCTGCACCCAAAAACGGACTATATCCCCGACGTATTTCCAAGCGGGTTTAACATCTAGTTTTTCGTCGTAGTTATTGTAGTTAAATTCTGGGCCCCAATGATTTCCCGGATCTTCTGGGTAGTGCATATTTTCGTAGTACCAGTAATTTCGGTCTATTTGCAATAGGGGACATTCTTCATCTGTATGGTTATAAATCCCATCCATAATTACCCGAATACCTCTAGCATGACATTCATCAATAAATTGCTTTAATTCTTCGGTAGTTCCATAACTAGACTCTGTAGCAAAAAAGTGACGAACTTTATAACCCCAACTATAATCGCCGGGATACTCATTGACGGGCATTAATTCAACCGCATTTATGCCTAAGTCGCGCAAATAGTCTAATTTAGAAATTGCATCTGTATATTTTCCTTTCCTGTCGTCGTCTATTTCTCCGCCTGTAAAATCAGCTATATGCAGTTCGTAAATAACTAATTGACGGTTTTCTGGCAATGGGACATTATCATGTTGCCAAGTATAGGTATCAATAATGCGATCGCCACCTTTGACCCTAACTAAACCATATTTCTTTTCGTCATCCACATCTGTAGCGTAAGGATCGACAACTTCTATCCAGCTATCGGCTTCAAACTGCGGACTTTTTGTTTGAATGCGAAACTTATATTGATAAACTCCATCCGCCAAATCTACCTGAGTGCGAAAATAGCCATCTTCGCCTTTTTCCATTGGTACGTCTTCCCAGTTAGAAAAAGAGCCAATCAAAGCCGCTTGTTGATTGCGTGGAGCAAATAAATTAAACTCTATAGAACTTGCCATCGATTTCCCTTTGTCTTGTGCGGAAAGAAAGTTTTAGTAATTAATACCAGCGCCGAGCGCCGATATTAAATTTACAAGCATTCACTTGTTTTTTGCTTCTTTCCTAAGAGACATCCAGAAGTTTTATCGGGAATATTTAATTATCTATATTAATAAAAAAATAAATAATGCTACAAATTAAACTTTGTTTTAGAATCAACATTTTTAAGTAAGAATTGCAGTTTTTGATAAATGGTTATTGAAAGCTCAAATTTATGGCTTTGTAATCTCATTCATAAATTGGGTCATGGCTTCAAGTTGTGAAGGTATCAATACGCAATGCACCAGTAGTTCTAAATTTAATTCGGATAAAAGTTCGCTGCGGGAGACAGATTCATAATTATCGCTGCGTAATCAATACAAAGAAAGTTGATTGTTTTCCCCTGCACGAGTGGCGCTACCTACAGGAAAATTGAGTATATTCCTGTAAAAAAAGTAAGCTGCTATTAAAGTAGCGATCGCGCAAGTTCCAAAAACGCGAACAAACTAGCAACTCTGCAACGTACCCGATTCTAGTTGTTCTAGATAGATAAACTCTGGAGACTTTACACCCGCCTCTATTCTGATTTTGACGAGTTCGGGAGATTCAAAAAATGTTTTGGCATCCTCTATTGATGTCCAAGCGGAAAAATGCACTATTTTGTTAGCATCACTTTCATACTTTAAAACTTGATAAATTCTTTCTCCAGCATCAAAGCGGATATTCGCCGCCCGATCAAAAATCTTCTTCCATGACTTATAGTCTTCAACTTCATGGATGATTAATACATAGTGCATAAATTGATAATCAAACTTTGATAATTATCAGTATATTTAAGCACAACTTTGAGAAAAGGGAAGGTAATTGAGCATCGGAAACTGCTAAATTACCCGTTCCCAATTAACCAAGCAATTCCATGGCGCGTTTAACTAAGTTTTCCGCCGTTAACCCATTAAACGCCATAAGTTCGGCGGGACTTGCGGTAGTTTCTCCTCGCTTCCAAGCAAAGGTATCGCGCTTTGAGTTGCTGCGTAACATAATTGGTTCTAACATCCCACTTGCACCAGCAGTTACACCAATTAAAGCATCACCGCCAAATAACTCCTCAAAACCCCCATCGCTTAAAAATTCGCCATCGGGTTCGCTGCAAGTATCCCAAGCTACATCGGTAGGACGATATAAGCGACGAGGATTGACAACAGAAACAATGCGTACCCCGATTTCTTGCGCTTCTAAATAAGTCGCTGCTTCAAAAACTGGCATAAGTACCATATCGCCAATTACCGCAAATACTACTGTTTTCGTACCTTTTACATCTTGAAGTGCGATCGCGCCCTTAACTAAAGCTTGTCTACTTTGCTCGAATGTAGTCCGAATTGGCAAAGGCGACTTACTAGCAGTAATTACAATCCCTTTATTTTTAGTAGATAACGCCCACTCATAGCAAGTTTGAATACTATTCGCATCCGGGGGAAATACCGGGAAAACGTTGCCATTTCGCATCATAGCGGCAAAATAAGCCTCAATTTCTGGGCGTTGGTGCGTCCAACCATTGCGCCCTTGCTCTAAAGCCCCCGCAGTAAATAAAGTAACAACTGATGGTGTAGGACGGCGCAATTCTGCCATTGCTTGAGTTACAGTCTGCATAATTGGCAAACCATTAATCGCAAAGGATTCGTAAGAACACCATAGAGTACGGCTACCCATTAAACACAACCCCACAGCTAAACCCGCGCAAGCATCTTCGCTTAAAGGTTCGTAAACTTGCCCAGTAGGGTTTTGAAAATATAGATCGTCGGTAGTAGGGTGGACAATTTTTAAAGCTTGGTTAATGTTGGCAATTCCTGATGCTTCATTGCCATCAGCGTTAGTGACAATAAAATTGCGATCGCTTTTTCCCACCATCCCGACGATTTTTCCCATAGCCGTTGTAGCTACTTTGGGTTCTCTCCCTACAGCATATTCTTCTAAACCTAGTTCGCCCAGTTCTGATAATTCATAAACCGATTCTGTAACCGATGTCCGCCCCGCCGAGCCTCCTCCAGAGCGTTCAAAGTTGTTTCGCACCAATTCCCACGCCGCCGGGGTTAAGGCACGAGTTTTGAGGGCGTTTACTATCTCTGCGTTATCTAAAGTGTGCATGGCATAGAGGTTATGAGATTTTGCCCCTTTAGCGTGTACTCCCGCACCTTTTAGCTGCTTAATAATCAATACTGTTAGTTTGCCACCCAAAGCCAATTTAGCAGCGCGATCGACGGCTACAAGCACCGCTTTAGTGAATTCTAAACGATGCTCAAAAGAGAAAGCGGTGCTATCAACGTAATCTCCTGGTTGATTTTTGTCGTCAAAGTCTTTGGCATTAACTAAAATCACTTCCTCAAAGCCGTTACCTTGCCAATAAGCAATCATCTCTGCATTAGATTTTGTCGAAACCATGCTGTGATGTTCTTGGCTAAAACCATTCCAGACTAAAACAGGTAAAAAGTTAGTTACATCAGGATAAGCGGTGTGGAAGTGCGCCATCGAACTAACAATATACGGTTCTCCCAAGCCACCATCGCCGACAGTAAAGGGAAATAGCTTATCTCTATGCAGTTTAGCGGCGGACATGGCGAAATGTTGCCCTTGTCCTAATGGGCCTGCGGGGGCGAGAATACCAGGTATAAAGCCCGATAAATGACCTAAAAGCCCGTGTTTTTCGCGGTATCTGTCGCGCAATTGTTGCACATTGACTATTCCCATGTCTTCTAAAGACTTATCTAAAAACATGGCACTATAAAAACCGGGGGCATGGTGTCCGACTTCAGTAATAATATTTTTATGCCCCAGCATAACTAAAGCCGCGTAAGCCTCCGCTTGACTTGCAAAGCCTCCGGGATGTCCTGATGCTTTGCTGGCGGTAACTTGCAATGTTAGGTAACGTAAGGCATCGGCTGCAAGTAAGGTTTGAAATACAGCATCGGGGGATTGAGGATCAGTAATCGCTGTTTGATTAGGCGCGATCGCACATTCTTTGCCATACGTCTCAAATTCTGGCAATTGTTCGCCAAAATACTGAATTCCTTGACAAAAATCTGGAATTGATACTTTTGTTTCTTGAGTCGATGCCGTCATGCCTACTTTCCTTCTAGTTAATTATTTAACGTTTATTCTACAGTTGTGCTGTTGCTTGGATACTTTACTTTTGCTTATTAGTTCCATTAATCCCGCACTCAGCAATAATGTCAGGAAAAAATATTGATTATTTCTATCAGCTAATAATTTTTGATAGCAAAGCTTATAAGATCGTTTAGTCTCAAATTATCAAACATTTATGCAAGTAATTAATGGGCCCAGTACACCACAATTTATCCAACTAATGGAAGCGATCGCCCGTCCTACCCAGCGTTTAGATGCCTATGCTAAAGAATACGGCGATGTTTTTATCTCTAAACTAAGTGGCTTTCGTCCTTTTGTCCTTTTCAGCCATCCCCAAGCAATTCAACAAATACTTACCGCCGATCCCAATTTATTTGATTCTGGAGTGGGGAATCAAATTTTACATCCTTTAGTAGGTGATTATTCGCTATTACTATTAGATGGAAGTAGCCATCAACGCCAACGTAAATTGCTAACTCCTCCCTTTCATGGCGATCGCATGAAATCCTACGGGACGCTAATTTGTGAAATCACAGAACAAATTATGAATCAACAGGCAATTGGGGAAGTATTTTCTGTGCGATCGGCTACTCAAGAAATATCTTTAAGAGTAATTTTAAAAGCCGTCTTTGGCTTAGATGAAAACGAGAGATTTCAACAACTTAGAAAACTTTTAAGTTCAATTTTAGATGCCGTAGGTTCGCCCCTAAATTCTACTTTGTTATTTGTTCCAGGGTTGCAAAAAGATTTAGGTGCTTGGAGTCCTTGGGGTAAATTTGTCCGCCAAAGAAGAGCAATAAATCGGTTGATTTATGATGAAATTGAAACCCGTAGAACTAACAATAATATTTTTGGCGAAGACATTTTAAGCTTGATGATGTCTGCAAAAGATGAAAATGGGCAATCAATGACATATGCAGAATTGCGCGATGAATTAATAACTTTGTTATTTGCCGGACATGAAACTACAGCCTCAGCTTTAGCCTGGGCTTTTTACTGGATTCATAAGTTACCAAATGTCAAGTCTAAGCTATTAGCAGAACTAACTACCATTGGGACTAATTTCGATCCAAATGTAGTTGTTAAACTGCCTTATTTAACGGCGGTTTGTCAAGAAACTTTGCGAATTTATCCCATTGCTATGTTTACCTTCTCGCGCATTTTAAAAGCACCTATGCAAATCATGGGTTATGACTTCGCTGCGGGGACACAATTAACACCTTGTATATATTTAACCAATCAGCGAGAAGATATTTATCCCGAACCAAAACAGTTTAAACCCGAACGTTTTTTAGAGCGTCAATTCTCACCTTACGAGTTTCTCCCTTTTGGCGGTAGCAATCGGCGCTGTATTGGGATGGCGTTTGCTATGTTTGAAATGAAACTCGTACTAGCAAGAGTTTTGTCACAATGGCAAATGAATTTAGCCGAAACTAAACCAGTGCAACCTGTACGTCGCGGTATCACTCTCGCACCATCGGGAGGCGTAAAAATGTGGTTAAAAACTAAGTGTTAGTACGTATTTATAAAGCAATAAGTATAAAATGTAAAACTTTTGTAGCTAATCGTTTAAAAAATAATTTAGATGTTAATTTTGATGAGAGCAATTACTTTATTATTCATACCGTCTTATTTAAAGTATAAATTAATTGTGAAGGTCGTAGGGGCGCAATGCATTGCGCCCCTACGGGATAATGTTTATGAATCAAATAGGATTGCTATATTTAAAGTATAAATTAATACTCTATGAAAGTGAATAATTTAAAAACAGCTTTTAAAATTTCCTGTAGAAATCGCGGTTTTGTTTTACCGATTGCCTTAACAATGGGAATTGTAATGATTTTAGTAGGAGTAGCAGCCGTTGCTAAATCCTATAGTCTTCGCCTCAACACGTCTGCACGCAAACAAACTGGGGGAAGTTTAGCAGTAGCTGAAGGAGGCGTAGCTAGAACTTTGGCTCAACTTACGAAAGCTAATAATAGAGTATTATTAACCGGAAATTACGATGCTATAAATCCGAAAACTAACAAAACTTATCTAGGAGCTGATGGGATTTTAAATAATGGTGACGAAGAAACAACTTTAGTAAATCAGTGGACAAGCTTCGGTGGTAGTTCTCCATGCAGCGCTATTGCTAGTCCCGGAACTCCTGACGCTACCCATAACGGCTCAATTGGTGGCGACTCTTATACGCTTAAAGCCTATCGTTATCATAATTCCAGTAGTACAGGCACTTTCTTAGTAGAAGGTAAACAGAATAACTCAGTTTCACTACTTAAAGTAACTATTACTGTTGACTCAATTATCAGCGATTTTCCTGGTGTTGTGGCAGTGGAAAAAATGGAACTATCAGGGCGTGAGGTGATTGGTAGCAATGGAAATGTTTACTACGATCCTGCTTTTTCTGCTAATAAAAGCTTAACTGCTGCTGCTGCGCCTGGCGATGCTAATAGACCAGATTATTTAAACGCGATCAAATCCGGTACAAATGATAGTTTTAGTAACGACAATGTAGCAGGAAAAATTGTTGCGTGTAAACTAAATCCTACTTTTGCTTATGCTCCTCAAGGCGCAAATTTAGGTGATATTACTGATAGTTTTAATTTACCACTTGCTGGAGCAAGTAGCGGAATTACACGCTATCAAGCAGGCAAAATAGATATTGCCAATAAAACTATAAATGTTAACACTACTAATGGGTCAGTATATATATATGTAAACAGTTCTGTAACTGTCAAAGGAACTGCAAAAATTGTCAATTTCCGTACTGATGGTATACCCCCAAAAGTAGGAGATTTGCGGATTATTATCTCTACTGACAGTCAAACACAAATTGATGGCACGCCTTGTATTGAAAATGCTTTTTTCTATTCCCCTACAGGCAACTTACAATTAGGAGGTTCTGGCGGTGGTTGCCCACGTATTGGGAATACAAATATTGATGGCGTTGTGTGGGCAAAAGTAATTACTAATACGTCTGGTAGTAATTCTGGCATAGCTGTACCCGATGATTTATCTAGTTTGTCAGATATTGCCAGTAGTATAGGCTTATCAGGAACTAAAAAGTTTGGATCTGTAAAAAATTGGCAGCGTCAACAATTATAAATGCTGCAATCAAAAAAGAAATTGTTTTCCCAGGGTTTTACAATCATTGAAGTTGTAGTTTCAATGCTAATAATAACGATATTTCTCGCAATTGCCATGCACTTAATGGTAGTTGCAGCAATTTTTAAAGCTCGTGCCGATCAGTACGATCGCGCTATAGTGTGGATTCAGGAAGACTTAGAACAAGCGATCGCCATCGCCCAACAATACGAGCAAAATGCTACCCCCTACTCGACAAAATGCAGCGCTACGGTAGCAAGTAACGGACTAGCGGCGGGATTGCTTAACGATCCGACAGGTATTGGCGGTACACCAAAAAACTTTGGGGTTAGAAGCTTTGGTAGTACAAGTTTTACGATGACGCGCACCGCAGATTATGCTACTTCTTTCGATCCTTTTAAATTGCTTAGATTAAATTATAGTGTTACGCCAGCTAATGGCGGCAGTGCGATCGCAACTATTAGTACAGAGGTAATAGCCAATGCCACGTTTAAATGCCCCTAAAAAAAACTTAGGTTTTACATTAATTGAGATTTTAGTAATTATTTTAATTGTGGGAATTTTAAGCGCAATTACTATTCCTAGTTTCATTAGTCTTGTTGATAAAATTAATCTAAACAATGCTGTTATCGAAGTAAGAGCAGCATTACAAACAGGACAAAGAGAGGCTATTCGCAAAAGCCAAGTTTGTAGTGTTGGTTTAAATACTGTAGAACGCACGGTCACGAGTTATTGTTTAGGTGAAGTAAGTAATTTGTCTACTCAAGCAGATATTGCTACTAACATTAGTAAAAATTCTGGTTCACCTGGCAACACCATTAATATCAACTTTGGTATTTTGGGAACAGCAGAATTTATAGTAGATCCAGAAGATGATTTAGAAGCAAGTCAAGGGACAGTTCAGCCAAATTATACAGAAATGAGTTGGTATCAAGTATCTATTTCACCACAAGATAATACTGGTAAAATTGTTTTTTATCTCAACAAAAATCCAGCTTTAACTAAAAAATGTATTGCTATATCTAATATTTTAGGATTGACTAGAGTTGGCAACTATACAGGTAAGATCAACAATAATTCTAAACTTAGCAAAAAAGGAATTTGCACTGCTTATTAAAAATAAATTAAATTTAACTTAAATACTTGTGTATAAGTTTTAAACCCATGAAAACTAAAATATTCACCTTTTTTAAAAGTTTACTCAATTGGCAAAAAATTAATCAGGGTTTTACCTTAATAGAACTATTGGTAGCCGTTGTAATTAGTACAATTGTTATTAGCATTGCTGGCTTTGGAATAACTACAATTTTGACTATGGATAATCGAGCAGAAGCTACCATTGAAAGACAAGTAGACCTCAACCGTGCCTTTGATTTTTTGACTAATGAAATCCGCATGGCACAGAGAATAAATTTTACTGCTACTACCGCCGCCAATGGTACAACCGTTACGCTGGACGATGTGGTTGCAAGTTCCGGGCTGAATCTTTCGCAGCTAGGCGATTATGGCAATATTGTTTTATATCTAGAAATACCGATCGCCAATTCTCCGGCGGTTTGTCCGGCAAATAGTCCAAATGCGGGGTTTGCGCCACCAGAACCTAGTAACCACGATCGCGTTGTTTACGATATTCGTGCCAATACCGGGGTATGGTTAGACCCCCAAGTAATCAATCGCTACGGACGTATACCCAGCCGTGACGGCACTATAAACCCCTGTAACAATCCTATAAGTGGGGATATTTTTGTTGATGCCATTTCCGATATTGACATCAACCCCACCAATTGCACCGCCCCGGCCGTTCTGTCTGGTAGTGGAGGATTTTATGCTTGCACGGAGGGTCTGAAAGTAGACCTTTATTTACGCAGCAGAGGTACGAATACAAAGGCTTACAATATTGCTAGTAGAGCGGTTTCAAGGCTTAGTGGTACAACAACTGTAGTCTTAACTTTATCGAGAACGCGACTTTCTAGCAGCGATACAATGAATTTAGCTTGGACGTGGACAGGTTCTAATAACGTCACTTTTAAGCTTGTTCAGCGTGTTAATGGGGCTAATACAGAAATATATAATGGCTCTGCTTTGAATACTGTTAGCACTCTATCTGGCAATCTCAACGACTTAAATTGTTATACCGTTACAGCAATAGTTGACTCAAATACTCAAATTGCCAGTAATCAAGTATGCGAGCCTAAGTAGTTGTATTTTTTGCAACTATTAATTGAGTATTAACACTGGTTTGCATAATTAAAAAAAAAGGGAAACTAATATAGATAAGATATCCTGCTTTAGCCAATAATGAGGCTCCCTAACTTACACAAATTATCGGTAAAAACTCGTTTGGCGATCGCCATGGGAGCGATGTTTGTGCCTTTAGTAGTGTTAGCAGGAGGTGCGCTTTTTTACTTTGAAAAAGGCATTAATGCTTTTGGAAAGATCGAAAATCAAGCTCTAGAAGTTTTGTTTCCCCTTGCCGACCTAGAAGCTTTAATTATTGACACCTCAAAACCAGTTAAAGATTACATGATTGACGGTAATCAAATAGCGCGAAATGACTTTTTTCGCAACAGTCAAGAAATAAATCGCACCTTTGCCGCTCTGCTTAACGTGCCTTCTAATTTGCCAGCACAAAAAAAATTGCTCCAAGCCAGTCAGAGACAATGGCAAGAAACTTTAGCAATTGGTCAAACTATTTTTGCCTATGCCGATCCCGCCACCAATTCCCACGCCGCCCAAGCTGCCGAACAATTCTACAATCGCAATTCTCAAGTTGTTAGTAACCTCGACAAGTTATACAAACAACTTACTGATTTTCAAATAAATGAAAGTTTACGTCAAGCCGAGTTAGCTAAACAGCAAGTGAGAATAATTGTAGCGATCGCCTTTCTATTGGGTGTCAGTATGGCAATTATCACTAGCACGATTATGGTTCGCTCGATTGTAGAGCCATTAAGCGTTTTAGAAAAAGGAGTCGCACAGTTAGGAAGTGGTGATTTTTCTTATCGCATCAGCCTGGCAAACCAAGATGAATTAGGACAATTAGCCGCAGCATTTAACCTCATGATTGAAAAGCTACAACAAAGCCAAACAGCACTCAAAAATTTAGCAATTTTAGATGAGCTAACCGGATTATACAATCGCCGCGAGTTCAACTCACAGCTAAAAAATGAGCTAGAACGCTCTGGGCGTTTTGGTCATTATTTTAGTTTATTAATGCTAGATATCGACTACTTTAAAAAACTAAACGATACGTACGGTCATCAAGTAGGAGATTTGGCTTTGCAGACTATTGCTGCTTTGCTTAAGCAAGAATTTCGAGCCTTAGATGTGGTAGGACGGTACGGGGGCGAAGAATTTGTCGTAATTCTTCCAGAGACATCAGCTTTTAGTGCTTACACGGTAGCAGAACGAATCCGCCAGCTAATTTCTAACTCTGCTTTATTTACAAACGAACAACAAACAATTAATGTGACAATTAGTGGAGGAGTTGCAACTTTCCCCATCGATGGAGGTACTCAAGAAGCCTTAATTTATGCCGCAGACCAGGCTCTTTACGCCGCTAAACGCTCTGGTCGCAATCAAATTATTATGTACGGTAGCTTAACCGTTAAAAAGATATTTTAAACAATGAAACTTAGCCTGTGTGCGATCGCCCTCAATGAAGAATCAGCTTTACCCAAATGTTTAAGTAGCGTCGCTGGTGTCGTAGATGAGATAGTTTTGCTCGATACAGGTTCAAGCGATCGCACCTCTGAAATTGCCCTTAGTTTCGGCGCTAGGGTGTACGAATATAAATGGTGTAACGACTTTTCCGCCGCCCGCAATGAAGCGCTAAAGTACGTTCGAGGTGATTGGGTATTGGTACTAGACGCGGATGAAGTATTAGTCCCAGAAATTGTCCCCAGTCTCAAGCAAGCAATAAATAACGAAGCCTATTTGCTAATTAATTTACTACGCTATGAAGTTGGAGCGGCAAGTTCTCCCTACTCTTTGGTTTCTCGTTTGTTTCGCCGTCATTCCAATATTTATTTTGCTCGTCCTTATCATGCTTCGGTAGATGATAGCGTGACATTAATTTTAGAGCGAGAATCTCATTGGAAAATCGGCAATTTGCCAGGAGTAGCGATCAATCATGTAGGTTATCAAAAAAATGCGATCGCCTTATTAAACAAGTTTGATAAAGCTAGAACCGCTATGGAAGGCTTTTTAGCCACCCATCCTCACGATCCTTACGTTTGCAGCAAGTTGGGTGCTTTATATGTTGAGCAGGATTTATTAGCCGAAGGTATGGAATTATTAGAGCGGGGTTTACAAGCAAAAGATGTTAGTTCTGATCTTCGTTACGAACTTCACTACCATTTAGGAATTGCCTATACAAAAGTGCAACAGGTAGAAAACGCTCAGTCTCATTATGAAAGTGCGATCGCATCTTCGGTTTATCCAATGCTCAAACTCGGCGCTTACAATAACTTGGGGGCTTTAAAACGAGCAACGGGCGACTTAATCGCTGCTAAAACTGCTTACCAAACGGCGGTCAACATCGATCCTAATTTTGCTACTGGTTACTACAACTTGGGAATAACGCTCAAAGCTATGGGGAATTTGACTGAAGCTATAGCAGCTTATAAAAAAGCAATTTCTATTCATCCCAGTTACGCCGAAGCTTATCAAAACTTAGGGGTAGTTTTATTAAAAGCTGGTTTAGTAGCCGATAGTTTAGCCGCCTTTAATAGAGCCATTGCTTTACACAACGAGCAAAACCCCGTAGCAGCGCAACAGTTACGCCAAGGCTTGCAAGATATGGGTTTAGTTAAATAATAGTTACTTCCCCTGTATCTAAATCGTAGCGCCCACCAATAATTTGTAGTTTGCCTTGGGTAACTAAATCAGTCAACAGTTTTGACTTGTTTAATACTTCTAGTTGATACTGGACATTGGCAATTACTGCGTTGTCAATGCGATCGCCCTCCATATCCTTTATCCTAGCTAGTGCGGGCTTAATATCGGCGACAAAAGTACCGATTTCCCCTTCCAGCAGTGTACCTTCAACGGCGGCGGTTACTGCTCCACATCTTTCATGACCTAAAATAACAATTAATTGAGAGCCGAGTATTTTGGTAGCATACTCCAAACTGCCCATAACTCTAGGACTAACAACATTACCCGCGATTCTGACTACAAATAAGTCTCCCAAACCCGCATCAAAAATCATTTCCGCCGGAACTCTCGAATCAGCACAGCTAAGAATGGAAGCAAAAGGATGTTGGACAGTGGCAATTTCTGCTAAACGTAATCGCGATTGATGAGGGTTTCTTCGTTTATCTTGAACAAACCTTTGATTGCCTTCTATTAGCTCTTGGAGCGCCAAAGCCGGACTAATAGGCTGGAAATTCAATTGTTGGGCAAAGGCGGTAGGAACTTGCATTAAGGGACTGCTAAGAGCCACTATCGCGCCACCACCTAGCTTGATAAAATTTCGACGACCGATAAACCGATTAGTCCGACTCATTACTTGACCTTAACGACGTACTCGTGGGAGTTTATCAGCTTGAGCTTGAGTAGTAATTAAGGCATTATCGGGAATAGATACGCGATCGCGCAAAGTTACCCCTACAACTACCGCACCCGTTCCAATAGTTACATTATTTCCCACTTTAGATTTAAACAATACCGCATCGTCGCCGATAGTTAAATTATTGCCAACTTCCAATGGGCCGTGAAAAACAATATTATCATCGGTATTAAGACCATTGCCAATTTTGATATTTGTACCTTTGAGGGCGTGAAAAGTTACTCGATCTTCAATTTCAGCATTATTACCAATAATAATCGGCGCACCTTCATCCGCCCGGATTGACGATCTTTCGCCCACTACACTATTTGCACCTAATCGAACATCGCCTACAATCCGCGCAAATTCTTCTAGGCGAACATTTTTACCTATAGTTGGTGCTACAGGCTTAGTATTCCAAGAAGTTTTTGGTGCAGCACCTACACCTGTTACGCCATCGTAGCCTTTTTCTTGATATAGCTCGTTATAATGCTCGGCAAATTCTTCGTTAACTTCCAATACTTCGTTTTGAAATTCGGAATTTGCTTCGGCTTTAGGTTTTAGTGCATTAGCTTGAGCTTGGGTGGTAATTTTAGCGCCGATTGGCACAATGCGATCTTTAGGAATTCTAACACCAGTAACGGTTGCACCGTGCAGTACAAACACACCGTCTTCAAGAGTGCTATTAGTAATTCGCGCTCTAAAGCCTACAAAATTGAAGTTGCCTAGCTTAGAATTTTTAATTACTGCTTGGTGAGCAATACTAACTCGATTTTGGGTACTGCTTGATTTTGCCCCACAATCTGCCGCCGGAGCGGGAGCATTCCGCGACGCTAAAAAGTGAATATTGTCTTGTAAGTTGGTTTCATTACCAATACAAATTTTAGTGCCAGGTTCAGCGCTAACAATAGTATTGGAGGCAACAAAGCTTTTTTCACCGATCGCTACATCTCCAAATAAGTCTACCAAAGGGCTAACGAAGCTTGAAGGTGCTACCACCAATTTAGACATTCCCGACTGAGCGAGAACTTCTACACCTACAGCAAGGGTAGAGAGTCCAGTAAGTGCGATCGCAACAGAGCGAAGTTTAAACATAAATATCGTTTCCTAAAATCAATTTTTTTTGAGTGAGTGTAAAACAAATTACAACACAACAGCTAAATTTAAGATTAAATAGTCAAGATTCAATCAGAGTTTTTACGGAAAAGACTGATAAACTTACTATTTTTCTTAAACTGCTTAAGTAAATATACGGCGAATTTAACTAACTACTAGGAAAATTTATATTTCCGGTGGGGCTTCCAGAGCGATCGCACCCAATGCACCTTTACGGAAATCTGTCAACATTTGCCTAGCGGTGCGCTCTATATCTCCTTGATGGCGTTTTTGCGCTAATGCAATTAAATAATCTTCCGCCGTCATCTCAGCAAAATCGAGGTCGTACCGCGTTAATAAAGGATTATTTGGTAAAAAAACTGGGGAATTAATTGCTAATTGTTGCAGCAACTCAATTAAAACTGTTGCTACTCGTTGATTATCGTAGGAAGCATCGCCAATATCATCGCAAATAGCTAGTTTAAACGCATTTACTTGATTATTTAGTTTAATAGGAATAATCCCCGGCGCATCTAATAATTCTAGTTGGTCAGAAATTCGCACCCAACGCAACTGACGAGTAACCCCCGCCCGCGCCGCACTTTCTACAACTCGCCGATTGAGTAAGCGATTAATTAAAGCTGATTTGCCCACATTCGGAAACCCAATTACCACCGCTCGAACAGGACGCGGTAGCATTCCGCGCAGTTGTCGCCGCTCATTGAGTTCTATTCCTGCCTTTTGGGCGGCTTTGGCAACGGCGGTTATCCCTTTCCCGGCTTGCGCGTCGGTAAAATATGGTTCTTCTCCTTGCTCTCTAAACCACCGCATCCAAGCTTGTTGAGCGGCAGGCGAAATCATATCTAAGCGGTTTAATACTAAAACTCGCTCCTTAGTACCTATCCATTCTTGGGCTTGGGGATGACAAGTTGCTAGAGGAATCCTTGTATCTCGTACTTCTAAAACTACATCTACGAGTTTTAGCTGTTCTTTGAGGGCTTTTTCTGCCTTAGCTATATGACCGGGATACCACTGGATAGGAGTAGTTTTCATAAATAGTTTTATTATCTAAAGCTTCAAGCAGTGCAACACATCTGTTGTACTGCTAACACATATACTGCCGCTACGGGATTGGTGCGATCGCTCTAAATATTATTAAGGGACTACCAGCACAGGACAAGGAGAAAGGTTAATAACCCGGTTGGTGACGCTTTCGGATGCTCCATCTTCGGTTAATCCTAATCCGCGACAGCCCATAACAATTAAGTTTGCCCCAATTTCATCAGCTACATCGCAAATTGTAAAAGCTGGCTTACCTGCTCTTTCTAAAACTTCCGCGCTGATACCTTGCTGACTAAATAAAGCTTGGGCATTTTGCAATAACTGGGCTACGGCTTCGGGGGAAGTCATTACTTGTTCGCCTGGAGATTCTTCTGTGGGCGATTCTATCACCGATAGCAGCACCAAACGGCTATGATACTGCTGCACAATGTTGACAACAACTTCTGCCGCTTCTTGAGTTTCTCGGCTGCGATCGATGGGAAATAAAACAGTCTTAAACATGAATAGATACCTACGCTACCTTGCTCCGGTAAAATGTGGACGGTGCTAAACATTGACATACCAAAAATACAAACGCGCTCTAGGAGATTAACCCTGTGTCCAAAAAAACTTTAGCAAATTTGTCGTCTTCCGATTTATCTGGCAAACGCGCCCTTGTCCGAGTAGATTTTAATGTACCTTTGGATGACCAAGGCAACATTACTGATGATACCCGGATTCGGGCGGCACTACCTACCATTCAAGACTTAATGCAAAAAGGCGCTAAGACAATTTTAGCCAGCCACTTCGGTCGTCCCAAGGGTGTAACAGATAAATTGCGCTTGACTCCCGTTGCTAAACGTTTGTCTGAGTTACTTGGTACTGAAGTCATCAAATGCGATGACTGTATTGGGGAGGAAGTTACAACCAAAGTTGCAGCAATGCAAAATGGTCAAGTGTTGTTGCTAGAAAATGTCCGTTTCCATCCTGAAGAAGAAAAAAATGACCCCGAATTTGCTAAACAATTGGCTGCAAATGCCGATATGTATGTAAATGACGCTTTTGGGACAGCCCACCGCGCTCATGCTTCCACGGAAGGGGTAACTCACTATCTCAGTCCTTCGGTGGCTGGTTATTTGATTGAAAAAGAGTTGAAATACTTGCAAAATGCGATTGAAAATCCTCAACGCCCGTTAGCAGCAATTATTGGCGGCTCTAAAGTTTCTAGTAAAATTGGCGTAATTGAAACGTTGATTGATAAGTGCGATAAGTTGCTTCTCGGTGGAGGGATGATTTTTACATTTTACAAAGCGCGGGGAATTAGTGTCGGTAAGTCTTTGGTGGAAGAAGATAAGTTAGAACTAGCTAAGTCTTTGGAAGCTAAGGCAAAAGAGCGCGGTGTATCGCTACTACTGCCTACCGATGTAGTTGTTGCTGATAAGTTTGCTGCTGATGCTAATGCCCAAATTGTTAGTATTGACAACATTCCCGACGATGGTATGGGTTTAGATATTGGACCCGACTCAATTAAAACTTTTCAAGAGGCTTTAGCTGATTGTAAAAGCGTGATTTGGAATGGCCCAATGGGTGTGTTTGAGTTTGATAAGTTTGCTAAAGGTACAGAAGCGATCGCTTATTCTTTAGCGGATCTTACCAAAACAGGCGCGGCGACTATTATTGGTGGTGGTGATTCGGTGGCGGCGGTAGAAAAAGTTGGACTTGCTGACCAAATGAGCCATATCTCCACTGGTGGCGGTGCTAGTTTGGAATTGCTAGAAGGTAAAGAACTTCCCGGAATTGCCGCGTTAGATGATGCTTAAAAAATAACTCTTTATTAAGCAGTGGTAGCGGTATATTCCTTGCTACAACTGCTTAATCATTGAATGTATCTTTGGATAGTAGGCGCGTATAGCACTTGTTGCGTAATTTGAATTTAGTAAAAGAGTTTTGAGTGTTTCCCAGCACTAATTTCGCCCAATAAATCAATAAAACAAGGAGTGGTCTTTTATGCAGCAAGTTTTAGCAACTTTTTTGCGAAAAATCGTCGTAATTTTGTTAGTTGGCTTTATAAGTATTTCTAGCTTTGCGATTAGCAGTGCGCCAAGTTTTGCCGCAACTCCTAACCAAAAATTGATTCAGCAAGAAAATTTAGATAAGCCTAGTCAATCGGTAAGCGATCGCGAACAAGCTTATGAAGAACAATTAGAGGCGGAAAAAAATCCAGATAAAGTCTTTTCGGAGAATTTGAAGGAATACAAAAAAGAAAATCCTGGGGAAGGCATTATCGAAAAAGCTGTAGAAGGTGCTGAAAAAGCCGTTGAAAAAGTCACAGGCAAAAAATAACATCACACTTTTATTTATTTAGAGACGTTGATAAAACGTCTCTTATTTTTCTAAATGCTACCTTTTGATTATTCTCTAGATTTTAAAAATATTGATTTTCGCGATCGCCCAGACCTTTATCGAGTTGGTAAGGGCGAACAGGGCGTACTTTTAGTTGAACCTTACAAATCAGAAATTCTCCCCTATTGGCGATTTAAAAATCCCGAAATTGCCCAGCAATCGAGCGAAAAAATCTACGAGATGTTTTTAGAATATCTTGACAAAAACGACTTTGTAGGGGCGGATATGGCGCGAAAATTCATTCAAATGGGTTATACGCGATCGCGCAGGTATGCAAATCACAAAAGCGGTCGAAAATATAAGCAAAACCCCCAAAAAGAACTAACGAAAGCCGCAGTAATGGCAGCAAGACAAGAGATTTTACCTAATGAAGTAGATCCAATTAAAGCGGAATCGGCGGCAATATTTAAAGTGAAATGGATAGAAGCAAAAACTAATCCTAAATACCTTCAGCTACTCGCACAACATAAGCAAATGTACGAAAAAGAGTAAGTCAAAATATAGTGACAGCAAAGGCGATCGCGTTAATTTATTGAACTGCTTACTTTAGAAAAATGCTGCTTGATGGCGAATCAAATTAAAAAATTCTTCGCGGGTTTTTTGATCTTCTTGAAACACACCTACCATGGCACTTGTTACTGTCCAAGAGCCGGGTTTTTGTACGCCTCGCATAACCATACACATATGACTTGCTTCAATTACTACGGCAACTCCTTTTGGTTCTAAAATAGTTTGTACAGCTTCGGCAATTTGACGGGTTAATCTTTCTTGGACTTGCAAGCGCCGAGAATACATCTCCACAATTCGCGCCAGCTTGCTTAAACCTACTACTTTTTGATTGGGGATATAAGCAACATGAGTTCTGCCCATAAAGGGCAACATATGGTGTTCGCAAAGGCTAAAAGTGCTGATATCTCTAACCAGTACCATCTCATTATGCCCTTCATCAAAAATTGCTCCGTTAACCAAGTCATCTAAAGATTGGTTGTAGCCACTGGTAAGAAATCGCATGGCTTCCGCAACCCGCTTAGGAGTCTTCAATAATCCCTCCCGTTCTGGATCTTCCCCAACCCCTAATAACAACGTCCTTACCGCTTCCATCATTGGCTCGTTGAGGTCTTCTGACGGTGGCTGTAAGTTTGGCTCTTTGCCGTTTTGAGTGTTGCGATCGGGTCTAGTTGAAACGCCAATATTTAAGGGATTTTGTTCGTCCATAGATTCTCTCCTATCAGAAATTAAAGAAGATTCAGCGCGATTTTGCCCGTTAGTATTAGTGGTCATAATCTTATAGTTAGTTAAATTTAGGCAAAGGGCGCGTTCACGAAGTGTTCGCTCTGCGAAATCGCATTTTATAAACTTCCCGCGCTGGGCATTAATATCAATTCATCAATTACGGCTTGCTTGGGCAACAATGCAGTGTGCAGAATCGTTTGAGCGACAATTTGGGGTGTTAACATGGCTTTACGGTCAAAATCCGAATCCAAAGCGTCCCATAGCTCGGTATCCACCGCTCCCGGACAAATAGCTGTAACTCGGATACCGCGATCGCGTTCTTCTACAGCTACAGTTTTAGAAAGGGCAATTAATCCGGCTTTACTGACGCTGTAAGCTCCCCAACCTGGAAATTGTTGTTTCCCAGCAATAGAGGCAACATTAATAATTGTCCCCCCTCCACGATGTCGCATAGTTGGTAATATGCCGACAATGCACTGAAATACACTGGTAAGGTTGAGATTAATCACTGTCAGCCAGTCAGCTAAAGGTGTTTCGCTCAACGTGCCAATGTAACCGATTCCAGCATTATTAACTAAAATATCAATGCCGCCAAAGTCCGCCGCAATTAATTTTATTTGCTCCTGCACCTGGTCAAGGTTGGCTAAATCTAGCTCGTAAGCTTTGGCTTTTACTCCCGTAGCAACGGATGCTTCGGCAACGGCGGTTAGTTTATCCATAGAACGACTTACTAAAGCGACATCAATTCCGGCTTTGGCAAATTCTAACGCTGTTGCCTTGCCAATACCGCTACTCGCCCCAGTAATTAAGGCTTTAGGCTTAATTAAATTAGTCATAAAACCTATATACTCTTGCGCCTAAGTTGGCATTATTACGAGCTAAAGTAATAAAACTTTACATCTCTTTATTAACTATACCACTTAGGGCAGATTCAACAAAAAATGTTATTAATGTTGCAATTCTGAGAACTTCCCTAGTTGGCGGAATTTTTGGTAGCGCCTTTCTCTAAGCTCGGAACTTGATAATTTAGATAATTCGTCTAAGTTATCCACCAAGGCTTGCTTGAGCGTAGCGGCGGCGGTAACAGGGTCAGAATGAGCGCCGCCGACGGGTTCGGGAATAATACTGTCGATGATCCCTAAGTTTTTTAAATCCCAAGAAGTAATTTTTAAAGCCACCGCCGCTTGAGGGGCTTTGCTGGCATCTTTCCACAGGATCGCCGCGCAGGCTTCGGGAGTAGCAACGGTATAAACCGAGTGTTCAAACATTAATAAGCGATCGCCTACACCAATACCCAAAGCCCCCCCCGAACCACCTTCCCCAATTACCGTACAAATAATTGGCACATCAAGGCGGAACATTTCGCGCAAATTGTAAGCGATCGCTTCTCCTTGTCCTTGGTGTTCGGCTTGGATTCCTGACCATGCCCCCGGAGTGTCAATAAAGGTGATTATCGGCATCCCAAAACGGTTGGCGTGATCCATCAAACGCATGGCTTTACGATAGCCTCCAGGGGATGCCATGCCAAAATTACGAGCAATATTATCTTTAGTGTCTCGCCCTTTTTGCTGACCTAACATAACTACGGGACGACCTGCTAACCGCGCTACGCCGCCAACTAAAGCCGGATCGTCAACTCCTCGGCGATCGCCATGTAATTCTAGCCACTCGTCGCTAATTGCCTGAATATAATCAAAGGTACTAGGGCGGCGGGGATGACGGGCTAATTGTAATCTTTGGGCGGGGGAAAGACTGCTAAAAATCTCTTGGCGCAAGGATTTTGCCCGTGTTTCTAGCCTTCTAATTTCCTCAGACACATCAACGCCGTTTTCTGTTGCTAGTTCGCGGATTTGGTCAATTCGCAATTCTAGATCCATCAACGGCTTTTCAAAGTCTAGCAATAGGGGTTTGCGCTCAATCGTTGCCATAATGTGCGATCGTGTCTTTGTTTCTCTAAGTATTTAACTGCTCAAAAGTGGTCGAAATCCGTGCTTAATAGACGCTGCGCCAATTTGCTCCATTTTGGCGACGGTAATTTGGTTGCGCCCCCAAGAAAAGTTTGTGTGGATTTTTTCAAATTCCAACAACATTGACTCCGCAAAACAGGCGAATAGCTGACGCGCGGGCGCATCCATGATATTTACAATGTGCATAATTCGCCAGTCAATATCTAATGAATGCTCGACAATGCCACCGTTTAGAACATGAATGCCGGGATGTTGTAACTTTGTTGCTAAGTTTTTGGGATAACCGCCATCAATCAGCAAACAGGGTTGTTTTAAAACCGCCGGATCGATTTCTACACCTTTTGGCATACTCGCAACCCAGACAATGATATCTGCTTGGGGCAAGGCTTCTTCTAAGCCCATAATTTTACCCCGTCCAAGTTCTGCTTGCAGTTCTTGCAAACGTTCTTGATTTCGGGCAATTAGGAGCAATTCGGCGACATCAGTACGGCTTTCTAGCCAGCGACAAACCGCGCTCCCAATGTCTCCGGTTGCACCACAGATGGCAACAGTAGCTTTTGATAGTTCAATTCCCAACTGTTTAGAAGCTTCTTCTACCTGACGGCAGATAATATAAGCCGTGTGAGTGTTTCCGGTAGTAAAACGTTCAAATTCTAGCTTAATATTGCGGACTTGCTTATTGTCTTGTAAATTAAAGTTTTCAAAAATAATTGAAGAAAAACCGCCCAACGCTGTAATGTCGATACCATGCTTTTGGGCATGAGCCATAGCATTTAAAATTTTGCGCGTAGCTGCTTTAATTCGCCGATTTGCCAGCATTTCCGGCAAAAAGCAAGATTCTACATACTGCCCTTCGATTTTTTGCCCAGTGATGCTAGTAACTGTAATATGATCGACAATTTGGGGCGGGGCGCTGCACCAAAAATCTAGCCCTTGGTCGGCGTATTCGGGGTAGCCTAATTCTTTAGCTACCGATTGGGCGTGTTGCAAACTGGTAAGGTGACCGATTAGACCAAACATGAATTGCTTTATTAAGACCTATAAATCCGGTCAAATGGGAGTAAGTGGATAAAAATAGTAATAGTCGCGCTGATAAATATTTCACCTCTTTGCTTAAGCAGTTAATTTTTAGGCGCGATAAGTCAATTACTGTAGGGATTTGGGGCAATTGTCTATTGCCCCTAAGTTACTTAAGCGGCACTTAAGCCGTAGGCTGACATTCTCATGATGTCGCGGGTAGTGAAGCCAATGTTACTTAGAGCTTCGCCGTATTGAATCATGAAGTCTTCAACCAAAGCTTCTTTTTCCATTGCCAAAACTTGGGCATCATCAGCTACTTCATTGAGCATTCGCCAAACAATGGGTAGATTTTGACGGTTGGCGGCTTCTAGTTCAGCTTTTGAATCTTCAAAGTTGTTTTTTAGCCAAACTTCGCCAAAATTGAGGTGGCTGTATTCATCTTTGACAACGCCTTCGGTAATTTTGCGGGCAAAATCATCAGCAACGGGGATGTAGATGTTGTAGGCGGCGATCGCAAAACATTCGATAATTAACGATTGGATCAGCAAGCAAGTTACTACTCGTCCCTCTTTGGCTGCATCTTGGAAGTTTTGATGCAGGGAAGCAAAAAACGATTTAGCAAAGGGCAAATCTGGCGTTACTTTTAAATTGCGACCGCAGGCTTCAAAACCTTTTTTATGACGGCTTTCCATTTTGGATAACCGAATTAAGTCGTCCTGATGTTCGGGCAGCATTTGCGTAAGGGTGATGTAATTTTCGTGGGCTTCTTGTTCCCCTTCAATTACAATGGCGTTAACGCGGCTATAAGCATCCTTATAGGCTTCGCTCTGAAAATCAAGTTCGGAGTTGGCAGCAAGTTGCTGCATAGGTCTATTCACTCCTATTTAACGTGAATTGGTGGACAGCATTATTGCTAGGACTCTTACTTAATTATTAAGTTAAAGTCACTGTGGTTAATTTAACTTAAACAAGGCACTATTTTAAATAGTAACGTCCTAGGGCATAGCGATCGCTCTTTAACCGCAATAAAACCCTTAACTGATGGATAATGACCGTAAAAAGCCTAAATTAGACTACTTTTTAGCCTCGCTAAGTTTATTTTTACTGCTACTGGGAGCGTTCGTCGTATTATTGCCGCTAGGGGTGGTTTTTCTTACATCTTTTACGTCCCCAACTGCCCTAGGTGAATCAGCCCAAAAAGGTTGGACTTTTGTTAATTATCAAGACGCTTGGCAACGGGGGGAGTTCCTTTTAGCCTTTGCTAATTCGACTTTGGTAGCACTAGCGGTTACAGGCTTACAAATAATCACTTCAGCACTAGCAGGCTATGCTTTAGCACGGTTAAAGTTTAGAGGCAGACAAGCTTTGCTATTAATTGTGCTGGCAACTCTTGTAATTCCGTTTCAGTTATTAGTAATTCCGATATTTTTAGTTTTGAAGTGGGGACACTTAATTAATACTTATGGGGCGCTAATTTTGCCGACGGCGGTAAGCGGATTTGGCATATTTTTACTGCGGCAATATTTTCTAACTATTCCGGTGGAATTAGAAGAAGCGGCGGCGATTGATGGTGCTAATCGCGCTCAAATATTATGGCGAGTCATGTTACCGCTATCGCGTCCGGCTTTAGTAACATTGTTTCTGTTTACATTTATTGGCGAATGGAACGATTTATTTAAACCTTTAGTTTTTACTACCAAGCCGCAATTAAGGACGGTACAACTAGCTTTAGCCGAGTTTCAAGAGCAATATACAAATAATTGGCCCTTACTAATGGCAGCAGTAGCGATCGCCACCATACCAGTAATTTTATTATTTCTGGTCGGGCAGCGCCAATTTATTCGCGGTATTGCGGCTACGGGGATTAAAAACTAAGTTATGCAAAAACTGGGCTTAGGTCTAATTATTGTCTCCTTTGTGCCTTGGATAGCAATATTTTTTGTGCCATCGTTAGCGCTGACTTTGGCTCAAAAAGCTGCTTTAGTGCCGATTTTGGTGATTATCGCCGAAGTTGTTTTTTGGTTGGGTATCTTAATCGTAGGCAAAGAAGCAGCTACAAAATATCGAAAATATTTAAGCATAAAGGCGCTATGGCGACAGGTTAAAAAGTGGCGTAAATAGCTAAGATTCGGCGCTGGTTTCTTGAATTTGCAGGCGAATAGTGCGAAGCCCGTTACCGGGCGCGCTTGCGCTATCACTATTTTCCCCTAATTGAATCTCCATCACTTCCCCCGTTAGTTGCTCTAAGCAAGTCAAAAGACTGCGTAAATTGGGCGTACTTGCTCCCGTATCTACATACAATCTATCGGATAAGCTGCCAATGCGTTTCCAGGTAGTGTAAAGTTTGGCGATCATTTGTTCTAACTGCGATGCTTGATTAACTAAGTCCGCCGCCGTATTGATACAGCCTAATCGTAAAGCTTCTTCTAAAGCCTTTTCCAAGTCCACCGCACCGTCTTCAAATACTTGAACGCTCGTTGCGGCTTCCAAGTATTTTGCTAAGTATCTAGCCTCGGAGGTGACTTGCTTAACGGTGTCTACATCAGGGTTAAGGGCAACTTCTTGACGCAAAATTGCTTGATGAGATTCCGGCAACTTTTCAATTTCTTTAACTAATGGCGGTAAATAGCGGCTAGGTAAAGTGCGATCGTTGACTTTTTCTTTCACGCTATCGGGGACTAAATCGGAAGTCATCGCCGTCCATTCATCGGCAATTTGACGGACTTCGCGGCGGGTAATGCGATCGCCATTTTTAGCCGCATCAGTTACTAATTGCTGCACCTCTGGATCGGCTTTTGCTGTTTCCATAAAGGCGCGTTTGCTAAAACACCTCACTGCTGCCGGATCTAGCTGTCCTTCTGCCATTAAGGTATCGGCACTGTTGGCTAAGGCAATAATCGCGTAAGCTTGACTTTTACTAATTTCTCGGACTTTTAGCCAGTCTAAAAAGCCACTACCACGAGCATCGCCGTGTTTTTTTTCCCGATCGCGTACCGCTCGTAAAATCCGCCCCCGCCATATTTCTGTTTGCAAATCAAAGCGATCGCACACTTGCCAAGCAGTATCAATTTGCTGTTGAAAGTCTAATTCAGCAATCTCCTCATCTTCTGGATCGGGCAATTGCAGACTTAAATCCACTGGTTCAGATAGTACCGCAGCAAGTTCGGTGGGGTTTTGGGGTGATGAAACCATAGAGAGGGCGAAGTCACGTATTACAGACCGATTATTATGGCATGATTCGGCTTGGTTATTGCTCTTAGTTTAAAAGGGAATTTTTAGTAGTAAGTCTTGCAAATTTCCTCCCAACTGGCGCAATTGACGATAAGCACGTTCTAAAACTTCTCCTTCAACTTCAACTTCGGCAGTAGGATAATTTTGGATTACCTCAATGAGGCTAATATTGCGATCGCGACTAGCAGATAAAATTAACGCTGCTCTTAATGCTTGGCGATCGGCTTTTCGTGAAGGTGTATGAATTGCTTCGCTGATTTGATCGAGAATCACATTCCCAACGGGGCTATTTAATACACGATCTAACAATATTGGATTAACTGCTACAGTCTCGGTTAGGTACTGGCGAATTGGTTTTGGGTCTTGCTTTGCCAAGGCTAAGTTTACTCGCAATGAAGTAGACAATTCACCCGTTTGAGCAAAATTTGTTAATTCTTTAACAGAAATTGATTCCCGAAAAATACGATATTTTAATAACACGTTTTCTGCTGCAAAAGCACTCCCATTAGATAGAGAAAACACAATAACTATTGATAAAAGTAAGCTGCGACGTAATAATGACATTTGCTTAAATAGACTTAACACAATAATTTATTGACGATACTTGTTAAGTTTTAGTTGCGCCATCAAGCCTAAGCTGTAATTTATCAAAGATAAAATTTTACCCAGTTTAGAAATGCTATAAATGCTTTAATTCTAAGCTTTTACGGTAATACATAAAATTAGGGTACTTTTTTTTGTTAAAGAAAAGTAAAATGTTGTTGCGTTTTTACCGAATCAACGTAACGTAATTCAAGACATTAATATTAGCAAGTACAATGCCTAAACAGGGTTTTAACATCGATCGAGCGAAGGTTTCTAGTAGCACTACTTCGCCTTTAAAGACAATAATCGCCGCCGCGTTACTTATAGGCAGTGGAGCAATATTACTTAAGACTAATGCGATCGCATCTCCCCTTGCTCAAGTTGTTGTCCCAACTGTACCAAATTCCACACCATCGCCGACACCATCCCCGGTAGTTGTACCAACTCCTACCCCATCTCCATCACCCACACCATCCCCGGTAGTTGTACCCACTTCTACCCCATCTCCATCACCCACACCGACACCATCGCCGACACCATCCCCGGTAGTTGTACCAACTTCTACCCCATCTCCATCACCCACACCGACACCATCCCCGGTAGTTGTACCAACTTCTACCCCATCTCCATCACCCACACCGACACCATCGCCGATACCATCCCCGGTAGTTGTACCAACTCCTACCCCATCACCATCGCCAACGCCATCCCCGGTAGTTGTACCAACTCCTACCCCATCTCCATCACCATCCCCGGTAGTTGTACCAACTCCTACCCCATCTCCATCACCCACACCATCGCCGACACCATCCCCGGTAGTCGTACCCACTCCTACCCCATCACCATCTACTAACCAACCACCACTGAGTGGAACAGTTATTTATGTAGATCCGGTAAATGGGACAGATAACGCAACTGGTAGCACGCAAGCGCCTTACAAAACAATTTCAGCCGCTCTCAATCAAGCCCAATCAGGTACGGTTGTTCAACTTGCACCAGGGATTTATAGCGCGACTACTGGCGAAGTTTTTCCTCTAACTATCAAACCTGGCGTAACCTTGAGGGGCGATGAGTCTACCAAAGGTCAAACTAGAGTGATTATTGGTAGCGGTAATTATGTTAGTCCTAGTTTTGCTCGTCAAAACGTGACAATTCTTGCCGAAAGTGGGAGTAATGTTACAGGCGTTACTATTGCTAACCCCAGCAGTCGGGGTACGGGTTTATGGATTGAGTCAACTAATCCCACCGTCAGAAATAACACTTTTACCATCAATAATCGCGATGGTGTTTTTCTTACTGGCAATGCAAACCCCATTATTGAAAATAATGTTTTTACGCAAAATAGTGGTAACGGTATTTCTGTAGCTCGTACTGCTAGTGGTCAGATTCGCAATAATCTATTTTTGGATACTGGGTTTGGTTTAGCAATTGGTGGTAACTCTACTCCAGAAATCACCGACAACCAACTCTACCAAAATCGAGCCGGGTTATTTATTTCTGATTCTGCTCGTCCTATACTACGGCGTAATTTCATTGAAAGTAGCAAACAAGATGGTGTAGTCATTACCGCCAGCGCCCAGCCGGATTTGGGGACTGCTGAAAATCCTGGTAATAATTTCATTCGCAATAATACTCGCTACGATGTCTACAACTCGACGCGCAGTAATACAGTTACGGCGGCGGGTAATGATATCGAACCTGAAAAAATTTCTGGTAACGTTACTTTTGTTGCGGCTACAGTAAATCGACCAGCAATTAGACAAGGTACATTCCGAGATATTCAGGGTTATTGGGCGCAACCTTATATTGAGGCTTTGATTGCCCAAAATGTAATTGCTGGTTTTCCTGATGGCTCGTTTAAGCCCACAGATCCCGTCACCCGCGCTCAGTTTGCGACTATTCTTAGTAAAGCTTTTGCGCCACCATCGCAACGAGCAGCGCAAGAATTTAAAGATGTCAAGCAAGGCTTCTGGGCTTACGGGGCAATTCAAACTGCTTACCGTGGCGGTTTTGTGGCAGGGTATCCGGGCGGTTTATTTCAACCCCAGCAAGCGATTCCTAGAGTACAGTCGCTAGTTTCTTTAGCTAATGGCTTAGGTTTAAAGTCAAATAATCCCAATGCTTTATCTACTTATGTCGATGCTGCTCAAATTCCTAACTATGCGACAGATCCAGTATCGGCAGCAACACTAAGACAATTGGTTGTCAATTATCCTATTCCTACGCAGTTGAATCCTAATCGTGATGCTACAAGAGCCGAGGTTGCAGCCTTTGTTTATCAAGCTTTGGTAAATACTGGACGCGCTCAGGCGATCGCCTCTCCTTACGTTGTCCGAGTTCCATAAATTTAAGTTCAAAAAACGCCAGAGTATCCAATTGGAAACTCTGGCGTTTTAAGTTTTTTATCGGCTGGGTCTTATATATAGTTGACCCGTTTTTAAAAGGTTGATTTTATTTTCAGGGTTTATAAATTTGCTCACCCTGTTTCAACTAAGTTAATTATTGCAGCATTTACTAAAATAGGTAAATTCCGTAATAATTTCTTTATTTTCTGTACTTTTTTGGCTGCATATATTAACTTAAGTAACCAATCAACAGTAGATTTACGGAATTAGCAGCAGTTTTTACTTAGTTTTTACTTAGTTTTTACTTATTAGGGCGTTTTGGCGATTCCTTGTCCCAACGAAATAGAAAAATCATGATGGCGACAACTCCTATTTGCAAAGCGAGGTTTGACAACGGTGCATCAGAGTGGTTTCCGGCGGCTATTTGCGCTAAAAATATTAGTGCGCCGACAAAACCAGAAGCTCCAAAAGCTATATAAATAAACCTTCGTAGTCCCCGATAAGGTGCGGCGGCTTCGGCTTTTAAGCGATCGTATTGTTCGCTTGTAAAACGTTTATTTTGAGATGGTTTGACCATGAAGCTTTAAAAATGATATCCTAGCAAATTGTGTGCCGATGTGGCTCAGTGGTAGAGTAGTTGATTCGTAATCAATTGGCCGCGGGTTCAAATCCCGCCATCGGCTTTTTGTAAAACCATTTCTAGAGATAGTAGAGACTAGCAATTGCTGTCTCTGCTAATCAAAAATCATTTATTCTAATCAACAAAGCCAAAAACTTTTATGGCAAGTCAAGCTTTATTTATTGTTAAGTTGTTAGTTGTCTCCCTAATTCTATCGGTAGCGATCAAATCTGTTGCTCCTAGTTTATTTATTCCACCCACCGCAACGAATGCCCTCATAGCGGTTTTATTACCATCAACGGTAATGACGGTTACTTTTTTATGGCGTTATGCGGCTTTTCGCCAGCAAAAAACTAACTAACCGTCTTGCGAATCTAGGCGAAATCACCATAATCCGCTAAGGTAGCTGCATTGATACATTAAAAAATTCAAATTTTTGCTAGGAGTTGCAGCAGAGTGAATATCGGTCAATGGATCGGTTTAATTGCCTTAGTTATTTCTTTATACATATTGTGGCAGATTCGTCAACTGCTTTTATTAGTATTTACCGCGATCGTTATAGCTACGGCTTTAAACAGATTAGCTCGGCGGTTGCAAAAATCGGGTATATCGCGCGGTTTTGCAATTCTACTATCTGTAGGAATTTTGCTAACTATATTAGCTGGCTTTTTTTGGTTGATCGTGCCAGCTTTTACAGGTCAATTTCAACAACTAGCAGAGTTATTTCCTAAAGGGTTAGCTAGGTCAGAATTTTGGGTAGCTCAACTTGAAAAGTACGTACCTCCGCAGTTTATTCCTTATTTGCCAGATGTGGATGGATTAATTAATCAAGTTCAACCCTTAGCAAATCAGCTTTTTCAAAGATTTTTTACTTTCTTTTCTAGCTCCTTTGGTTTTGTGGTCGACTTTCTGCTAGTGCTGATTTTGACTTTGATGTTCATCAGCGACCCGCAACCCTATCGTAAAGCCTTTATTGGTTTGTTTCCCTCTTTTTATCGGCGACGGGTAAATGTAATTTTAGACCGTTGTGAAAAAGCTTTGCGCGGCTGGTTAATTGGGATTTTGTTTAATATGTTTGTGATCGCTTCCTTAAGCGGCATTGGTTTGTTACTTTTGGGTATTCCCTTACCTTTAGCTCAAGCTGCTTTAGCCGGAATTTTGACATTTATCCCGAATGTTGGGCCAGTTTTGAGTGTAATTCCGCCTATGGCGATCGCGCTTCTAGACGCGCCGTGGAAATCTTTAGCCGTATTAGGGCTGTACGTCGGCATCCAGCAACTAGAAACTAACGTTTTGACTCCCTACGTGATGGCGCAACAAGTATCGCTACTACCCGCCGTTACGTTGCTCTCTCAAGTGTTTTTTGCAACTTTCTTTGGGTTTTTGGGTTTACTATTAGCTTTGCCCTTAACAGTAGTTGCTCAAGTTTGGATTCAAGAAGTATTAATTACTGACGTACTAGATAAATGGGGCAATGATGAGGAAAAAGAGATTGAATCTCAAACAATTGCTGACAATATAGATCCACCAAACACCCCAGAAACGCCAGTACAACAAACAATCGTTGTCCAAACCATACCCCTTGAAAAAGGCAACGAAGATAAAACTTGACTTTATGAGAACGATTGCCGAAATTAATGACAAAATTAACCGTTGCTGTGCAGTGGTCTGGACGGTAGAGGAGCTAAAAGCAAAAGTAGCCGAGTCTAGTATTGCTCAAGTGGCTAAACAAGTAGATGTAATCACCACAGGCACTTTTGAGCCAATGGAGTCCTCTGGAGCGATTATTAATTTGGGACATACCGACCCACCGATCAAAATTCGGCGCTGTTGGATGGATAACGTGCCTGTTTACTCTGGTTTTGGAGCCGTAGACTTGTATTTGGGCGCAACGCAAGCTATGGAAGCTCAAGACGGTGAGGAAGTGCGCGATCGCGGTGGCGGTCACGTAATTGCTGACTTGATTGCTGGCTTACCCGTACAAGTCAAAGCCTTGGGACAAGTAACAGATTGTTATCCTCGCGCCGCTTTTGAAACCACTATTACCCGCGAAACCATTAACCAGTTTTACTTATTTAATCCGCGCAATCTATACCAAAATTTTATTGTTGGCGTTAATGGTGGCGATCGCCCCTTATTTACTTACTTAGGCCCTTTGCAACCGCGTTTAAATAATGCCGTTTACTCCAATCCCGGCGCAATTTCCCCTTTACTTAACGATCCAGACTTGCAACTAATTGGGATTGGCACAAAAATCTTTTTGGGTGGCGGTGTGGGTTACGTTGCTTGGGAAGGTACGCAGCATTTCCCCTTACAAAAACGCCTGCCCAATCGCACCCCTGTAGGGCCCGCCGCTACGTTGGCTTTAATTGGCGATGCCAAACAAATGAGCCATCGTTGGGTGCGCGGCTGTTATTTCAAAAGTTATGGGCCTTCTTTAATGTTGGGGGTAGGTATCCCATTACCTGTATTGAATGAGGAAGTAATAGCTCATTGTGCCGTACAAGACAAGGATTTGGTAGCGCCGATTGTAGACTTTTCTATTCCCCGGCGCGTCCGTCCGACTTTTGGGTTGGTAAGTTATGCCCAGCTAAAATCTGGACGAATTACTATTGACGGTAAAGCTGTGCGTACTGCTCCCCTAGCCAGTATGTTTTTATCCCGGCAAGTAGCGCAAGAATTGAAGCAATGGATCGAAGAAGGAAAATTTACCCTTACCGAACCCGTAGCCCCGATCGCGAATGATCGCGCTTTTTTGCCTCAAGATCGGTGGACGGAATTTTAATGCCGTTTTTATTGGGGATTTTGTCGCTTGATGGGTTTTGGCGCTGGCGATCGCGCTGGTTGTTTAACGGGGGGCGCGACGTTAGTTTTCCGCACAGGCTGCGGCGGCGCAAAATTGCGCCGCGTGTCGCTACTAGAAGGATTGTTGTAGGGCTTCTTTCTCAAGACTGGTTTTGATGTTAAAGCCGCGATCGCTTCTCCATTACTCAAAATTAACTTCTCTGCTTGCCTTTGAACTTGCAGATCCCAAAACTGTCCTACAGCTTTAGTCGCCAAATCGCCGAAAATTTTGAGCTTGAAATACTTGGGTTTATCGGCTTCAGTGCGGGTTGCTTGCCTAATTTTGACAATGAAATGTCCCTCGGCGGTAGATTGATATACTATTTCCCCGCGCACAGAAAAATAATTATCTACTACTTCTAGCTCTAAGGCAGTTTCGGCGCTCGGCTTGTCGCTTTCTGGCTGCTGGAGAGTTAGTTTTTCTGGCTCCCATACCCCCACAATTTGCAGGTGTAAATTATCTTCTTTTTGACCAGTACGGGGATAAACTACCCATAAATGTTCTTGGGCTAAATCGATATGATTTTTGATTAAACTAATAATTCGCCCTAGTAAAACTGCACTAATTTGGGTTTCATCTGTAGTTGACAGCGTACCTTGAGTAAATTGATCGCTGCTAGCAACATAACGACCGCGTACTAAGCCAATAGCTCGGTACTGCATGGGTTCGCTAGGAGGTGGAATTGGTTGCAGCCGTTGCCCATTGAGCAATTGGGTATCGGTAGAGGCAGGATTGGAAGACGGATTTTGAGCCTCTATTGCCTGCATAGGTGTTTGCGGTTGGTTGGGAGCAGAATTTGATTCGGACGGATTGAGAGAGGAATTCATAAAAACTCCTTGCGGCGGAGACTTATCCCTTTTTAGGATTGAAATAAAGTAGGACACTTTAACTAGAAATCGGGACAAGCTTAAGAAATAAGCTGATCTTTTGACCTTTTTCCGTTAACCTTTACTCAGCCTATAACAAAAAACAAATTTGCTCTAGTTATACTGATTTCAAGGGATTGCTAGTAACAAGCGTAGCAAAAGCTTCCTATTACAGAGCATAGTGTGGGCAGCATAGCATAGCTACAGGCTTTATTGGCTGTAATTGACCAAGCAAAATAGTTACTGCTCTAAATGCAAAGTTTTGTGGAGAAAAGCTTTACTCCTTTGCTTGTTAGGGGCAAATAATTCTATTTTGGTCAAAGATAATACTATACATTCAAGGCAGTTTTGTGTCTCAACCCCGCAATCGCTGGTTAATAAATATTATATTAGTGGTGGCAGCTATTGCTTTAGTAGGAGCTTCTATGCTGCCATTGTTGACAAGCACTATTGAGCAAAGCCAGCCACCTACCGCCACACCGTTACCTTCAGGACAAACAGCGCTTACAGACCAAAAATCGCAATTGGCAGACCAAGCAAGGGGTTTTGAGTTGGTTTTGCAGCGCGAACCAGAAAACCTCACAGCCTTACAGGGATTGGCTGATGCTCGGATTAAATTAGGAGATATTAAAGGCGCAATCCCGTCAATTGAGAAATTGGCGGCTTTAAACCCTACGCAAACCCAATATGCGCTTCTCCTTGCCCAAGCCAAGGTAAGAACAGGGGATATTGAAGGGGGACAAAATGCTTATCGTTCAATTTTGAAAACAAAACCCGGCGATAATCTAGCCTTACAAGGATTAGTGTTAACTCTACTACAGCAACAACGCGCCGATGAAGCGATCGCCTTGTTGCAAGACACCTTGAACCAGGCAAATAAGTCTAAAGATGCAAGGGTAGATACAACCTCCGTACAGTTGCTTTTAGGGGAAGTTTACGCCAATCAAAAACGCTACGATGAAGCGATCGCAACTTACGATCGGGCAATCGCCGCAAATCAACAAGATGTACGTCCTTTTTTAGCTAAAGGTAGCGTTTTAGCAGTTCAAAAACGTTACGACGAGGCAATTTCTCTTTACGATCGCGCTATTAGTGTAGATAACAAAGATTTTCGTCCCGTACTTGCCAAAGCCAGCGTTTTCAAAGAGCAAGGCAAAAACGATCTAGCTAAACCATTGTTTGCAACGGCGGCGACTCTCGCCCCACCAGAGTACAAGGCGCAAATTCAGCAACTCGCCCAAGCAAGTCCTACCCCTTCTATTGCACTGCCTTCTACCGCGCCTAGCGCCACCCCATCGCCGACGACAAAGCCCTAACTATGTAGGCATACTCTTGGGTATGCCTACATTTTTTCAAATAAGCTCAAAACACCAAACAATAAAAATAACCCACCACCAGCAAAAGTAAGAGTACGTTCAGAAATTCGCCCCGCCAGCATTCGTCCCCCAATAACTGCGATCGCACTACAAATAGCGTGACCGACAATTGCCCCAATAGTTACGCCAACGGGGTTGTTTGCCGCCGATAGGGCGATAGTAGCAATTTGAGTGCGATCGCCCCATTCGGCGATAAAAGTGAGGACAAAGGCTTCTATATAAATGGTGGCGGCTACTTGTTTTTTAGACAATATCAATTCAGCTTTGTCTACGGCGATCGCTGCTTCTTGGACTACTTCTACATCGCAAGCATCTTTAGGCATCCGACTAGCTGAGTACAGTAACTTAATGCCAAACCCAATAAATAAAATAATTTCGCCATAATGGACGTACTTTGCAGGTAGCAAAGAAGCAACTTGTCCGACTAGGACGGAAATTATCGTCATTGCCGCTAGAGCGGCTAGTACCCCAGCAAATACAATTCTACGGGAGTGACGCATAGCCAAAATTACAGCGATAAAAAAGGTTTTATCTCCTAGCTCCGAAACTGTAATTAGCGATAAACCTTTACTAAAAGCAGTTAGCACCTTTCACTCCTCAAAACTTACATTACCTGTTTTGGGCTTGATAAAGATGCGATCGCACTTCACCAAGCCCACATTTTGCTGTGAACTTAGTGAAAGTCTCGCTGCCAAATTGCTGAAATTAGTTACTAATTTCTAACTTGTCATCAGAACCAGGCAAGATTGTTGCCAGTATGTTGATTCCGATGGACTGGCAAAATAATTACCAGTAGCTACTCCCCTTCATTAGTTGTAAAGATTATACATTTTTCCTGGCTGGTAATACAAGCCCAAAATATAAGCAAGACGTTCCACTGGAACGTCTCTACATTTACAATTGAATATAGGTAACAAATCTTTCCCTGTTAATACTTACGCTCTTTTGGCTCAAACATTGTAATAGTTACCGGGCGGTGTTGAATATCAATGCCTGCGGGGGAGTAGTAAGCCATTGTATGCTTGAGAAAATTCTCGTCGTCTCGTTCGGTGTAATCTTCACGACAATGAGCGCCTCGGCTTTCGGTGCGACTCAAGGCTGAAGTTAAAATTATCTCTCCCACTACTAATAAACTCTGTAATTCCAACGCTTCTACAAGTTCTGAGTTCCAGCAATCGCCCTTATCGTCTAAATATATCTCTTGGTATTGCTGTTGAATTTGCTGCAACTGTTGCAAACCAGAGCGCATTACTTCCTCTGTCCGAAAAACTCCGCAACACTCGGTCATGCAATCTTGAAAAGCTTGGCGTACTTGAGCAATACGGTATTTTCCCTCTTGGGCGATTAATTGCTGCATTTGTTTTGCTGCCCCTTGAACATAGCGTTGCTCGTCTACAACGGGTAATTTGCGATTTTGGACAAATTCAGCGATCGCTTTTCCAGTCCTGCGCCCGTAAACGACGCATTCTAATAGCGAATTGCTTCCCAATCGATTCGCGCCGTGTACCGATACACAGGCTGATTCTCCCGCCGCAAAAAAGCGATCGATAAACCCATCCCCACTGCTGCGGACTTTGCCATCAGTGTTTACAGGAATTCCACCCATAGAATAATGAATCGTTGGGCGCACAGGCATCGGTTCATGTACGGCATCAATGCCTACTAATCTATGGGCTTCTTCCCAACAAAAAGGAATCCGACTCATAATTTTTTCCTTGCCCATGTGCCTTAAATCGAGGTACACAAACTTACCTCCGGCGCTGCCATCGTGATTAGCACCGCGTCCGGCGGCAATCTCACGAGCGATCGCGCGGGATGTAATATCGCGGGGGGCTAGTTCCAGGCGACTAGGGGCGTAGGTATTCATAAAGCGATCGCCCAGGGCATTAATTAAGTACGCCCCTTCTCCCCGTACCGCTTCCGAAATTAGTACACCCACCGGATAAAGCCCTGTAGGGTGAAATTGCACAAATTCCATGTCTTCTAGAGGTAAACCCGCTTGCGCCGTCATCGCCAGCCCGTCACCCGTCGAAGCGTAGTCATTTGACGTGGTATTGTAAGCCCGTCCATAGCCCCCAGTAGCAAACATTACCGCTTTGGCGCGGACAACTTCAATATGACCGTCCAAAATCCGGTACATCACAACGCCTTTTGCTTCTTCGTCTTCCACAATTAGCCGCATTACATACCATTCATCGTAAATATGTACGCCGTAGCGTCTTAAGTTGCTGACTAATTCGTGTAAGATAGCGTGACCTGTTTTATCGGCGGCGTAGCAAGTACGGTTGTGGGAATGTCCGCCAAAAGCCCTTTGGGCGATGCGTCCATCCTCCAGGCGAGAAAACATTACCCCCATGTGTTCTAGATCGATTACCACGTCTGGCGCTTCGCGGGTGAGGATTTCTACCGCATCTTGATCGGCTAAATAGTCAGAACCTTTGACTGTATCAAAAGCGTGAGCTTCCCAACTATCGGCAGCATCTACGTTTTTTAAGGTTGCCGCAATTCCCCCTTGTGCTGCTACAGAGTGGGAACGAATGGGGTGAGTTTTGGCAACTACCGCAATATTTAATTTTGGATCAGTACGGGCAATCTCAACGGCGGCACGGCATCCAGCCAAACCACCACCAATAATAATTACATCGTGTTCTAGCATAAGTAAATCTGTTATTTAAAATATTTATTATTGTATTTTGACTTAATAAAAGAATCATTACCAGCAATTTTAGAGGATGTGCAGGCAGGACAATTTTATGTCATAACTTAGCTAGACACTCTTAATAACAAACCAGTTAACGATATGAACACAGATATCGAATGGGAAAAGTGGGGCAAGAAAGATCCTTATTTTGCAGTATTAATAGACAAGAAGTTTCGCAACGATAACATTACTAGCGATATAAAATCAGAATTTTTTGAGTCTGGGAGAAAGCATATAAGTCATGTATTACAAGTCTGTAGGGACTACCTCAACCCTGACTTTTCTCCAAAGAAAGCTTTAGATTTTGGTTGTGGAACTGGACGACTTGTAATCCCACTTGCAGAAGTTGCCGACCATGCTGTAGGGATGGATATTTCTGATTCGATGCTGAAAGAGGCTCAGAAGAACTGTGAAGAATACTCTGTGAAAAATGTCAGTTTACTTAAGTCAGATGACGATCTTTCTGCCTTAGATGGACGACGTTTTGACTTTATTCATTCTTACATCGTTCTTCAGCATATACCTGTTGCTAGGGGGCGACGTATTTTTACGAACCTCCTTAATCACTTGGAAGATTCAGGTATTGGTGTTATTCACTTTACCTATGCAGAGACTATTTATAGTGAGAATTATGGTGCGTCTCCTAGTGGAATAGGGCAACTGTTTAAGATTTTGAAAAAACTTCTAAGAAGATCGTTCTTATTTAGGCATCTAGAGCCAGAAATGCAGATGAATTCCTACAATGTGAATGAGCTTTTGTTCTTAATGCAAAAAGTAGGGATACGTAACTTTCATGTTGAGTTTAAGGATCATGCAGGTGCGTTAGGTATTTTTGTGTATTTTATGAAGCCCCAGAAAGTATGACAAAACGCTCATTTATTTGTTGAGAGAACCCACAATAGACAAAGAGCAACTTTTTTGTCCCTGCCCATAACTATTGGGACAACATATAAAAAAACAAGCCTCTTGCGTAAATTGCCAATTTAGGTAGGTCAACTTATGGGCGACGCATACCAAAATATTGATTCATGCAAGAGGTTTAATTTTGTTAAGAACTTTAACAGAAAGATAATAACAAGCCTACAAGACTTGCTTTTTGTTCGCTGGCGCTGATTTTAGATCAATCTGGCGAACGAGTAGCTAACTTGTTGCTTCTACAGGGCGCTGGTTTGAGACATTACCAGGCATTGGCTCGTACTGGGTTTGAGCATCGACGGCGATTAATTCAATGTGATTGAATAATGTCGTAACGAACGCAAACAGCAAAAATGGCAGCGACAGCAATACAATTAGTCCAACGGTAGCTAGGGCGTAGTAAGGTCTTCTTGCTCCCATCATCGCCATCGCTGAAGCTAAACTAAGGGTAATGGTAATCAACCAAACAATAATTTGACCGTAGATATCACCAAAGGTTAGAGTGCAGGCTAGACGGTATTTGCGTAATTTATCCATAATATTTCCTCCAGGACGTGCTTAAACTTTTAGATTAAGGGTCTAATTTTGTTTTAGACAATTTTTAAAGGATTTTGATCATTTCGCAACAGTAATTTACAGTTCTTACGATATTTTTCAGCAAAGGCGCGATCGCACAGTTATCTTTGGCATAAGGCAAAAAACTTTACTTATTTACTGTTTTTATAAAACCCTTACTCCTCACAATTAATAATCATAATAATTTCTGCGTAAAAGGTAACTATATATTTACTGATTTTGTGTTAAGCATTTAGGCTAAATTGTAGTTGTGGTAGAAACCTTAATGAAAAAACAGCTTAACTTAGAAATGTATAAGCAAGAAATAGCAGACTTATATACTGGTAGAAGCCAAACTTATGACAATAGCAATTGGCATTTGCAGATTGCTCATCGCCTTGTTGAGTATGGACAAGTTAGTTCTGGTCAGTATATTTTAGACATTGCAACGGGAACAGGTCATGTTGCGATTTCTGCTGCTCAGTTAGTGGGTGTTGAAGGTAAAGTAATTGGTATAGATATTTCTTCTGGAATGCTGGAACAAGCAAGACATAAGACTGAAAGATTAAATCTCAAAAATATTGAATTTCAGCTTGCAGACGCTGAATTACTTAATTTTGCTACTAATAGTTTTGACCGAGTTTTCTGTTCATCTGCGTTTATCTGGATGTCCAATTTAAGTGCGGCGTTACGTCTTTGGCATAACTGTCTTAAACCTGGTGGAATTATAGGATTCCATGCTTTTGCTGATACCGCTTTTATAAGTGGAGTGGTTACACAGAAAGTTGCTCAAAAGTACGGTATTTCATTTGTGAATAATAAGCCAACAGGTACAGTTGAAAAATGCCAAAACTTGCTTCAGCAGGCAGGATTTGAGACAATTGATATCAAAGTTGAACAAGATGGTAGTTATATCAGTTTAGATGAAGCTAAAAAAATGTGGCTTGGGGTTTCGCATCCTACACCTGGACAATATCCGCCTCCTTTATCACAACTTTCATTAGAGCAGTTGGCACAAGCTAAGGCTGAATTTGAGACAGAATTAGAGGCACTACAAACCGAGCAAGGAGTCTGGAATGATATTACTATCTTTTATGTATATGGTCGCAAACCAAAGATTCAATAGCTCAACTTCTCTTTAACAGAAAGTAAAAAACTATATTTATCTACGGTTTTACTCCAAAATCCCTAGCTTTCAAAATAGATAGCACTAATTTTATGCATAAACTGTAACTATTTACTTACTTATTTTGTGGTAAATAATTTTCTATTTTCGCCTAGTAATGGGGATTATCAAGTCGGGGGAAATCTCCCGGTTGATGCTCCGACTTATGTTAAAAGACACGCTGACATCGAACTGTATAACAAGTTGCTGGCGGGAGAATTTTGTTATGTACTTAATTCTCGCCAAATGGGAAAATCTAGCTTGCGAGTGCAGGTTATGCACCAATTGCTTACTAATAATATTGCTTGTGCGGTGGTCGATTTAACTACTATTGGCATAGAACAAGTTACTGTTGAGCAATGGTACGCTAGTTTAATCGCACTTTTAGTTAATAGTTTCAATTTAAAACTAAATTTGTCTGTTTGGTGGCGCGATCGCACTTTACTTTCTCCGGTACAACGTTGGAGTGAATTTGTAGAAACAATCCTATTAGTTGACATTAGTCAATCTATTGTAATTTTTATTGACGAAATTGATAGTGTTTTAAGTTTAAGGTTTCCGATTGAAGACTTCTTTGCGGCTATTCGTGCTTGCTACAATCAACGCGCCGAAAAACCCGCTTATAATCGCTTAACTTTTGTCATGCTTGGGGTAGCAAATCCCGCCGACTTGATGCAAGATAAAAAGCGCACTCCTTTTAATATTGGACAAGCTATTGAACTACGAGGTTTTGAACTTGCAGAAGTTGAACCTTTAGAGAATAAAGTAATAACTAAATCGGTACTTCAAGCCCTATTAAATTGGACTGGTGGGCAACCTTTTTTGACTCAAAAGCTATGTAAGTTAGTTGTACATTCTTCGGTAGTAATTACCGTAGGCGAGGAAGAATTAGCAATTGAAAAAATAGTGCGATCGCAATTGCTCGAAAACTGGGAATCTCAAGACGATCCCACTCATTTGAAGACTATACGCGATCGCGTTTTAAAATCATCAAAATCTGGTCAACTACTTGGACTTTACCAGCAAGTTTTAGTCAATAATACTGTGTTAGCTGATGATAGCTTTGAACAAATAGAATTGCGTTTATCGGGTTTAGTTGTTGAGAATAAAACGCATAATCAATCTGTAATTATAGTCTCTAATCGCATTTATGAAGAAGTTTTTAATAATAATTGGATATTAAAAGCTTTAGCAAATTTGCGTCCTTACGGGGAAGCAATAGCCGTTTGGCTAACTACAAAAAATGAATCTTGGCTATTAAGAGGAAAAGCTTTACAGACGGCTCAAATTTGGGCAAAAAGCAAGAGTTTGAGCGATCAAGATTACTGGTTTTTGGATGCCAGCCGCGAGTTAGAAAACCGTGAATATCAAAAAGCTTTAGAAATAGAAAGACAAGCTAATCAAATATTAACTCAAGCACAGGAAAAAGCTCAGTTAGCTTTGATAGCAGAAAAAGAGTCAAATCAAAGATTAATTGCCACTCAAAAACAAATTAGACGTACAATTAAAGTTGGTTTTAGCATTTTGGTAGTAATTTCTACGATATCGGTAATTGTAGGTGGGCGAAGTTTATTATTATTAAAGCAAGCCGAAAATCAAAACAGATTAGCAGAAGTTTCAAGATTGGTAGCAGCATCGCAATTGCTGCTGTTAAAACACGATCGCTTAGGAGCATTAATTGCCAGCATCAAAGCCGGGAAAAATGTTCAAAATACTGCTACAGATGATAATTTAAAAAATGAAATTATAAACACGCTACAACAAGCTGTTTACAGCATTCAAGAATTTAATCGTTTAGAAGGACATCTTGATAGTGTTAACGATGTTTCCTTTAGTCCTAATGGTCAAATTATTGCTTCTAGTAGCGCCGATGGCACAATTAAAACTTGGCGAACTAATGGCAGTTTATCTAAAACTTTAATTGGTCATACGGGAGGCATAAATAGCATTAGTTTTAGTCCAGATAGTCAAGTAATTGCTTCCGCTAGTGATGACAATACTATTAAACTTTGGCGCAACGATGGAATCAAAACTAAAACTCTGATTGGACACAAGCAACCCGTTGATAGTATTAGTTTTAGTCCTGACGGAAAGTTTATTGTTTCTGGTAGTTGGGATAATACAGTTAAACTTTGGCGTAGTAATGGCGAAGAAATTAAAACTACAATTCCTTTAAAACATCGCGGTGCAATATATAGCGTTAGTGTTAGCGCGGATAGTGAAATTATTGCAAGTGCGGGACAAGCTGGCGATATTAAATTATGGACTCTTGACGGTAAAAATCGCACCACTTGGCAGGCACACAAAGACCAAGTTAATTATGTTAGTTTCAGTAAAAATCGCCAATTAATCGCCTCCGCTAGTAATGATGGCACAGTTAAACTATGGAAACTAGACGGCACGTTGGTTAAAGTTTTAACTGGACATAAGGGCGCAGTTTATAGTAGTGCTTTTAGTCCCGACAATCAAACCATAGCCACCACAGGTAAAGATGGCACAGTTAAAGTGTGGCGGATGAAAGATTATACACAAATTAAAAATTTTCAAGCGCAAGGTAGAATTTATAGCGCAGGTTTTAGTCCAAATGGTGAAATAATTGCTTCTGCAAGTTCCGATAATATAGTTAGACTTTGGAAATTAAATAACTTTTTGCGTCAAGACTTAGTAGGACATCGTGCGGAAGTCAATAGTATTGATTTTAGTCCCAATAGTCAAAACCTCATCTCTGCAAGTCAAGACGGAACAATTAAACTTTGGCGAAGTAACGGGACTTTTGTCAAAACTATTGCCAAAGATTCTAACTGGTTTACAAGCGTTAGTTTTAGTCCTAATGGTCAATTAATAGCCGCCTCCAACCGCAACAAAGCCGTGAAACTGTGGGATTCTCAAGCAAGAAGATTGTTAAAAACCCTAAATGGACACACTGCACCCGTTTATAGCGTTAGTTTCCATCCTAATAATCAAATATTGGCTTCAGGAAGCTACGATCGCACAATCAAATTATGGAATACCAACGGCAAACTAATTCGTACCTTAACTGGTCATTTGGGACGAGTTTACAGCGTTGATTTTAGCTCGGACGGGCAGCTACTAGCGTCAGGAAGTAGCGATCGCACAATCAAATTATGGAGTACCAACGGCAAGCTAATTCGTACCTTAACGGGTCACAGAGGGCGGGTTTATAGCGTTGATTTTAGCCCCAATAGTCAGTTACTCGCTACCGTCAGCCAAGACGGTACAATCAAAATCTGGAATACTCGTAACGGCAAAGAAATTAGTAATTTGGTAGGACATCGAGGCGCGATTTATGGGGTTAGGTTTAGCCCGGATGGTGAAACGATTGCTTCTGGTGGTGACGATCGTATGGTTAAGCTTTGGGACTATCGTCAAGGTAAATTACTAAAAACCTTTAGCGGACATCGTGCTGAAGTTAATAGTGTAAGTTTTAGCCCAAACGGTCAAATTTTAGCTTCCGTTGGTAGAGATAATATAGTAATTTTGTGGAACTGGGATGTAGAATTTGAGCGCCTTTTGGAGCATAGTTGCAACTGGTTAGAGGACTATTTAGAGCATAATCCTAGCGTGGAAACGCGCGATCGCTTTACTTGTAAATAGTAGTCTTACCCAAAAATGGAGATATTTAGAAAAGAGGAAAGTTTTGCAATGGTAATGCTCGATTGCAAGTGGCAGTTATCACCAAGCCAGTTAGTAGCTAATAAAAATGAAGTTCATATCTGGCGCTCTAACCTCAATTTACCTACTGAAAAAGTAGATATACTAGCTCAAACTTTATCTACCGACGAGCGCCAAAGATCAAAAAAGTTTCACTTTGAGCAAGATAGGCAAAGGTTTACTGTGGCGCGGGGATTGCTGAGGACGATTTTGGGTAACTATTTGAGCATACCCGCCGATCTTATAGAGTTTAGTTATGGGCAACACGGGAAGCCGGAAATTAAAGCTACTCCGTTGCGGTTTAACTTGTCGCACTCCCAAAATTTAGTTTTGTATGCCATAACGTGCGATCGCAATTTGGGGATAGATTTAGAATTTATCCGCCCAGTTACGGAAGCTGAACACATTGCCAAGCGGTATTTTTCACCGCGCGAAAATGCAGGTTTTCAAGCTCTTTCCCCCGATCAAAAACCTACAGGCTTTTTTCACCACTGGACGCGCAAAGAAGCTTATTTAAAGGCTGTAGGGGCTGGTTTAGCGGCGGGTAACGATGATTTTGACGAAACTGTAGCCACAGAGAGCGATCGCGCCCATCGTTGGTTTTTGCGCTCTTTTGTTCCTGCCCCAAATTACTTAGCTACGGTAGCTGTAGAAGGCAACGGTTGGGATATTTTCTATCTAGAACCATCCTTCTTGCTCTAAAGTTTCAATTAGCTGCAAGCCACGCGGATCGCCCACGCCTAATAAGGAAGCTTTGGCATCTTCTCTAACTCCCAAGTCTTCATCTTCGGCAAAAGCTTGAATTAAAGCATCGATTGCAGTAGCGTAAACAACGTTAGAAGGCAATTCGCGGCACAGTTGCCCGATCGCCCAGGCGCAATTACTCCTTACTGCACCTACAGGATCTGTTACTAAAGCTTCAACTAAGGGCGGAATTGCGCCGACAACCCCCTCATAACTTACCAGTGCCATCTGCGCCAACGAACTCGCCGCCCACAAGCGCACGGCAGAAATATCAGTTTTTAAGGCAACAGCAAGAGGCATTAAGGATCGGCGATCGCGGCAGTTTCCCAAAGCCCACACGATGCCTTTACGGACGTAGCCATTCCAATCAATGTTTAACTGCGCGATTAGCGGTTCTACAGCGTCCGGGTGGGGGTTGCGCCCAATTGCGTAAGCTGCACTAACTCTAACTAAAGGGCAAGTATCGGTTAAAAGGTGAATAAGATGAGGGGTAGCGCGTTTGTCTTCTAGTTCACAAAAAGCCCGTGCTGCTAACATCCTTTGCTGAGTTTGCGGATCTTCTAGCAGGGCTAACATTGCGTCAGGATTTGGTTTATATTCCTCAACTTCTGCTGTTAGAGGTTCAAGGCGATCTAGAGGGCTTTCTAAGTCTTCCCCGTCAAGTAAGCTGATTAAATCTTCGTCGTCATACATAACTATTCAAGCTACCACAACCAAAGCGCTGTTAGCTTTGTTTAGTATATCTATTTCAGTGGTTTTACCATCGATAGCGATCGCGTTTGATAGCCCAACTGGTTGTAAAGATTTTTGGCAAAGTCATTAGTTTGAAATACTTGCAACTCAATTGCGGGAAATCCTTTAGTAATTGCCCAAGTTTCTACTTGGTTCATTAAAGCTCTAGCAATGCCTTTTCGTCTATGTTCTGGGTTGACGTAGAGTAAAAAAATATGAGCAATGCGATCGCTTGTTATTTGATCTATCGCGTTTCCTGCCCATACACAAGCTACCGCAGCATCGCTATCTGAACTTACCCACCATAAAGGCGTTTCTCTAGATAAATATTGCTCCACTGTTAGGGCTAAATGAGAAAAATCTTGCTTTGGGGCTAGTTCCTGGTAAGTTTTTTGCATAAACTTGGCTAGCAATGCTCGATCTAAGCTCGATCCAGCCCGAACTTGATAACCTGATATTAGTTCCACATTATTTAGTTAATAGTCATGCGGAATTGATCGGACAGTGCCAAATCATCCGGTATGCCTTTTACCAACATAGAAAGCCCTGGAGGTAATTGCACGTTGGCTTTTTGGGGTGAATTAATTTCTTCAATTGGCGCGGGTGCAGCCATATCGCTAGGAAGAAAGATCCGGGCGCTAACTGCTACAAGCGCTACAAAAAACACAAACACGATCGCAAAAGGAAGCACGTATTGACGGAAGATAGCCATGTTGGTAGCCGAGGAAAAGCAATAATATGAGAACTTAGCTAAAGAATTGTTAAGCCTTCTTTTATCCTACAACTTAATTTATTAATAATCATCATCATTTAAACCTGGTTTTGCCATAGCAATCGGCGGAGAATTCCAAGGCGCAATAAAAGGTAAAAGTACCAACCCTGGCAAAGCAGCTACGATAGAAAGTAAGAAAAATGTTGACCATCCGGTAACAACGGCTAATTGTCCGGCGGGGGCGGAGATGATATCACGACTAATAGCGACTAAGCTTGAAAATAAGGCAAATTGGGTTGTTGTAAAGCTGTGGTTGCAAAGACTCATCAAATAGGCAACGGTAACAACGGTAATTAAACCCGCACACAAATTCTCAATGTTGATTGCTAAAACTAGCAAAGAATAATTTTTTCCGGCGATCGCCAAAGCATAATAACCTAAGTTACTAACTAACTGGAGAATCCCAAAAATCCACAAGGCGCGATTCATACCAATTTTAGTTAGAATAGCGCCCCCGGCTAACACCCCTACTGTTGTAGCAAAAAAGCCCATTCCGCCTTGAATTGCGCCAATGTCAGTTTTTGAAAAGCCGATTTCTTGGAGAAATAAGTTTGCAGTAATTCCAACTAAAGAGTCCCCCAGTTTGTAAAGCAAGATAAAAGCTAAAATTAAACTTGCTTGAGTGACTCCAAAACGCCCGAAAAACTCTTGAAAAGGTAGAACCACCGCGTCTTGTAAGGATTGTGGCGGGCGACTTTCGGTAACGTTATTAAGTTGCTTTTTCGGTAATATAAAAGCTGCAACTATCCAAAAAACGAGTAAACCTGCGATCGGCAAATATAATTTATCTAAAGAGAGATAGCCTGTAATTAATCCGCCGATTAAGCCTGCCAGGAGTAAAGCAAATAATAAAAGAAAAATTCCATCTTTGGCTGATATAGGTGCAGAACTTTGTTCGCCTTCTAGCACGGGTTCGGTAGGCGCAAATAAAGTCGCAATTATGCCAATGCCCATAAAAGCCGCCATGATTAAGTAAACGGCATTCCAAGAAATATAATCGGCTAAAACAAAAGCTAAAAAGCCCGTTACTAGCAGCGCCATCCGGTAGCCTAGCACCCAAACCGATGCACCTGCACCCGCCTCAAGGGGCGATAAAACATCTGTGCGGTAGGCATCGCCAGCAATGTCTTGAGTAGCGCTTAAAAATGTAATGATTAGGGCGATAATTGCCAGTATTTGTAAGGATTGAAGGTTTTGGGAGGGTTGTTGTAATGCCATAGTGGCGATCGCTAATACTAACCCGATTTGAGTTATGATTAGCCAACTGCGTCTTCGTCCTAGAAATGGTGGCACAAAGCGGTCTAATAACGGCGACCATAAAAACTTAAGGGAGTAAGGAACGCCAACTAGACTAAATAGAGTAATTGTCCCTAAGTCAATCTTCGCGTCTTGCATCCATAGTTGCAGAGTTTTACTGGTGAGAAATAAAGGTAAACCAGAGGAAAAGCCCAAAAATAGCAAAACTGCCATTTTGCGGCTTTGAAAAACTTGTAAAAAATTGCGCGTTGGATTCACTTGCGAAAAACCCCTGACTGAGCATAACTTTAGGCTGAAGTCATGATGCCATAGTGGGGGTTAATTGAATAATGCAATACTTGGAGATCCCCTAACCCACGACAATATAGTAGGGGCGCAGTGCATTGCGCCCCTACTCTTAAAAATGGGGGGAAATGTTTTAAGAGGCGGTATCTTGAGGTTTATCGGAGGATTTAGCAGCAAGCGCCGCTTGTTGTTCATCGGCTTTTTTTTGTCGCTTTTTGCGTTCGGCGGCTAACATATCTTCCATGACAATTAAAGCTTGGTTCATTTTTTCGACGTTAGCGCGATACAACTCTAGGTCTTTGTTGAGTTTGTCTTCGGGTAAGTGCAAGCTACTAGAAATTTGCTTGAAAGCTTCTACACGCTTAGTTTCATCTTTAACTAATTCGGGGTCGGATAATTCTAGTAAACTAAATACACCGATCGCAAATAAACGGCTGTATTTGAATTTTTGATTGGTGGCAATTTGTTTAATTTGTTCTTGTAAGTCGCTATAACCATCTATAGGCTTTTCACTACTTAGCCATTGCATTAAGTCTTGGGATGACAAACTTTTAGCAAAGCTTCCTAATCTTTCCGCATCTTGGCGATATTGATGAGGATCGGTATTTATAGCTTGACATAGAGCTTGAAAAATTGAGTCTTTATCCCGTTCTGGTTGATAGCCTTGCATAAAGCGCTCGTAGGAAGTCACCACACCTAGCGCGTATATGGGGTTGTAGCTAAAATCAGCGTTGACAGAGAGTAAGTGCATTTCTACCATTAATTCCTCAACCACGCGGCGATAAATAGTGTTTATCGGGCGAGTGTGAGTAGAATAGAAAGCTCTTTTGGTATCGGAAACAGTACGAACGGTATTCACAGGTTGAGAATTAACGGGAGACGTATATATTATTGTCTCGCTTTAGGGCGACTTTGCCAAGGGAAGATGTTTTACTCAAGCAGTCAAATACTTGTTCAATTGTTTGGCTAAGGCTTGGACGTTGGGAGTTTTGAGCATTGTTAGATGATTTCCAGGTATAGAGTGTAATTCAACAGAGTTTGTCAGTTGACTCCAGCCTAAAGTTGTGTCAGTCGTGGTTAGGGGTTCGTTGCTTTTGAATAATGCGATCGCGCCTGGGTAACTTTGGGGTGCATAATTTACTGTAGCTTGGCTATTTGCCCAAAAAATCCGCATTATCCGCTCAATTGTTAGTTCGTCTAGCATTCGCAATCTAGTTTCTTGGGGGAAAAGGCTATTAACAGTTGCTTTTTCTAGTAAGGAAGTCCAACCATGAGGAGAAAAAATTTGCTTGAGGTAGGAATCGCAAATTAGCTCCCAGTAATCTAGTACAAAGGGATAAATAGAACCGGGTACAGTGGTAATAAGAAAATTCAAACTCTCCCAAATTGACGGTTGATTGCTGGGTATTGGTGCAAGGGTATCGAAAATTGCCAGTTTACTTACTGTTTCTCCTGCTTGGTGCAATTGTTGCGCCATTTCAAACGCAACTAAACCGCCAAAAGACCAGCCACCTAGTTGATACGCGCCTTTTGGTTGAATTTGACGCAAGGCTTTAATATAACAAGTTGCCATTTCTGCAATGCTGGTTAGTGGTGGCTGCAAACCGTCTAAACCGCAGGGTTGGAGGGCGTAAAATGGTTGATTTTTGCCTAAATGGGTTGCTAATTCGTAGTAGGGTAAAACAACGCCGAAAATAGGATGAATGCAGAAAAATGGTGTTTTAGCGCCTTGGGGTTGAAGCGGGACTATAGGCGACCAAATATAGTTTTTCTCGATATTTGGCGCGAATTGTTCGACGGTTGGCGCACTAAAAAGGGCGGATAAAGGTAGGTTTTGATGGAAATGTTGGTTTATTTGGTCTAATAGTTGAATTGCTAGTAGAGAATCTCCACCTAGTTCAAAAAAGCTGTCTTGTATTCCTACTTGCTCAAGTTTAAGAGTTTGCGCCCAAAATGTTGTTAAGGTCGATTCTGTGGCATTGCGAGGCGCTACAAAAGATTTGTTTGTAGAGATATTTGGGCTTTTTAGAGCATTTCGGTCTACTTTCCCGTTGGGTGTTAAGGGTAGCGATGACAGGATAACGAAAGCTGAAGGGATGGAATAATTGGGTAATTTTTCTTTGAGAAAGTCGCTTAATTGAGCGGTGGAAAGGTTTAAGTTGGGATGAAAGACTATATAAGCTACCAGTTGAGTATTAGCAGCAGTTTCTTGAGTAATTACGGTGACGGCTTGAATTGCTGGATGTTGTAGCAACAAGCTTTCAATTTCTCCTAACTCTATCCGATAGCCGCGAATTTTAACTTGGTGGTCGATGCGTCCTAAAAATTCTAATTTTCCGTTAGGGAGATAGCGGACTAAATCGCCAGTTTTGTAAAATTTTGGCGGTGAGACGTTGCATTGCAACGTCTCTACAAAAGGGTTGGGAATAAAACTTTTAGCGGTTAATTCAGGACGATTGAGATAGCCTCGCGCTATACCTACTCCACCGATATATAATTCGCCGGGAATGCCTATAGGGACGGGTTGATAATTAGAGTCTAGAACGTAAACTTGGGTGTTAGCGATCGCATTTCCTATAGAAATACTATCCCCAATCTCTGCAATAGTTGACCAGATACTTGTCTCTGTTAATCCGTAAGCATTAAATAATCGTCTGTTTTTTGTCCATTTCTCTATGTCTCCCGTCCAAGCTTCCCCCGCTAAAATTAGGGTTTGCAATGCTGGTAATTGTTCCGCTACAAGGGTTGTTAGGACTGCTGGGGGCAAGGTAGCGTGGGTAATGGAGTGGTAACGCAAATAAGTAGTTAAAGATGCTCCTAGACGCGATTTCTCTGGGATTAAGTAAAGACTTGCGCCGTTAGCTAATCCCATAACTATTTCAAAAATAGACGCATCAAAGCTAATTGAGGCAAATTGTAAAATCCGATGTTGCGGTTTGAGGTCAAAAGTCTGTCTCTGTGCGTGGATTACATTACTTAGTCCTCGATGTTCGATTAAAACACCCTTGGGTTGTCCTGTTGAACCAGAAGTATAGATTGCATAAGCAAGATTTGCCGCTTTTACAGGACTTGTAGGATTATATTTATTTTGGAGTGCGATCGCCAAATCCTCAATAAAAACTAATTTATGCTCCCACTCCTCGGTAAATAAAGAGTTTTGAGTTATTAAAATAGTTATTTGCGAATCTTCCAGCATAAAGCGCGATCGCGCTTTGGGATATTCTGGATCTATTGGTAAATAAGCACCCCCAGCTTTGAGTATTCCTAAAATTGCGATAATTATTAACGGCGACTTTTCTAAACAAATCCCGACAATTACATCGGGTACAACTCCTAGGTTTTGTAAGTGATGGGCGATTTGGTTGCTTTGTTCGTTTAATTGCTGGTAGGTAATTTGCTCGTTATTGTGTACAAGTGCGATCGCACTAGGATTATTATTTACTTGTTCCTCAAATATTTGCTGGATGCACTTATCGGGATAGTTTTGTTGCGTATTATTCCAGTCAATAAGTAACTGTTGGCGTTCGGTGGCGGTTAAAATGGGTAATTCGGCTAGTGTTTGCTGGGGATTATAAATAATTCCTGCTAGTAGAGTTTGCAAGTGTCCAGCCATGCGGAGGATTGTAGAGCGATCGCATAAATCGGTACTATAAGTTATCTGTGCCTCTAATCCGGCGGAACTTTCCCAAAAATTCAACTCTAAATCTAACTTACTTGTGCCATTTTCAATCTCAAAGGGATTTAGGGTAAGTTCAGGTAATTCTAAGGCTGTAATCGGCGTGTTTTGCAGAGATATCGCTACTTGAAATAAGGGATGTTTGCTTAAATCTCGCGCTGGTTGAAGTTCTTGTACTAGCTTCTCAAAGGGTAAATCTTGATGGGCGTAAGCGTCTATTGTTACTTGTTTTACTTTTGCTAATAATTCTAAAAAAGTAAGATTACTAGATAATTGAACCCGCAAAACTAAAGTATTGACAAAAAAGCCAATTAATGGCTCTAGTTCGGCTCGATTTCGATTAGCAATGGGAGAACCTACAGCAATATCTGTTTGTCCTGTGTAACGATATAACAGTGTTTGCAAGGCTGCTAAAACCGTCATAAATAATGTAACCCCCTTTTGCTGGTTAAAGGCGGATAAAGATGCGCTGAGGCTGTGTGAAAGAGCTAAAAAGTTGTAGGTTGCACCTTTGTAAGTTTGGGTAGAATTACGAATGCGATTGCACGGTAAATTTAAACTTGGTAAATCGGCGAGTTGTGTCTTCCAGTAAGGTAATTGTGACTCGATTATTTTTGGTAACTCTTGTTTTTGCCAAGCGGCGAAATCAGCATATTGGATTGGCAAATCGGGCAATAACGAAGTATTTGTACAAAAAGCAGCGTAAAGCGCGGTAATTTCCTTAATTAATACGCCAATTGACCAACCATCAGCAATAATGTGATGCAGACTTAGCAATAAAATAGAATCGCTGGAATCTAGTTGAAATATCGTTACTCGTAGCAGCAAATCTGTACTAAGGTTGAAGGGAAGATGAGAAAATGCGATCGCTCTTTGTCTTGCAGTATCTTCTCGCTCAAGTATAGGTAAATGTTGCAAGTCTACAAGTTTCAGATTTATACTTGCACTCTCAGCAATTACTTGATTTAACTCTCTTTTCTCCATTGCAAAGGTTGTCCGCAAAACTTCATGACGGCGGATTATTTCGTTAAAGGTTTGTTTTAAAGCGGTTAAATTTAAGTTTCCAGTTAGACGAATCGCCGCAGAGACGTTGTAAAAAGGATTATTTGGTACTAATTGGCTGAGAAACCAAAGCCTTTGTTGAGCAAAAGAAGCCGGAAAAACAAAAACTTCATCGGTAGAAATAGGATGAGTATGCAAGAATTATCTCCCTAAGTTTTCAGGATTTTTGAGAGACGATCGCAAACGGCGATGAGCATCACGAGAAAGCGGTACAATCCCTATGTCTGGCTGAGTTTTTTGGCTGCTTTGTAAGGTTTCGATAGTTTTAGCTAAAGGCACAATTTGAGGAGTTTCAAAGACTTTTTGCAAAGGTAACTCGACGCCGAAAGTCTCGCGGATGCGGGAAGTTAGTTGAGTAGCGAGTAAAGAATGTCCCCCCAACTGAAAGAAATTATCGTCAATACCAACATTTTTTAGTCCTAGCAATTCTGCCCAAATATTTGCTAGTTTTTGTTGAGTAGGTGATGTAGGTGAAACTGCATTTTTGCCCCAATTTGGTACAGGAAGGGCGCGACGATTGACTTTACCATTAGTTGTTAAAGGTATTTTCTCTAACACTACAAAGGCAGCAGGTATCATATAATCGGGTAGATTTTGCTGGAGATAATGTTGTAACTGGGGGATGATTTGACGCGCCAATTGTGCTTGTAAAGGATTATTTGCGTCGGTTTTAGTTATATGTCTTTCTTTTATAACTCCTGGAGTCGCTTTTTGACTAATACTTTGAAAAATCACATCATAGCAACCTGTAGCATCGGTATTTATCCAACTAACTTCGACAGTATAAGGAAGTTTATTTAACTTATACCAATCTTCCGGCTCAATTCCCGATGTTTCTAACTGTTGCAATTCTTCGCGCATTTGATGGGCGTTTTGAGGCGATTCTGTATCATTAGTTAGCCATTGAGCGGTTTTAACGGCGGTTATAACACGAGAATTGGGAATTTTTGTTACTTGTAGAATAGCTGGCTGATTTTCGAGTAAATATTGACTTACTTTGGAAATGCTTAGGTTATCTTGCTCCCAATCAAGTTGACAATCGGGAGTTGGGGTTTTTTGAGATTCAATATGCAAGATGGCGTTGTAGCGAAATTGGGTTAGTTCATTGCGATCCGCGCGATCGCATTCCCGTGTAAGCTGTACTTGGACGTGACTAATTTTTTTAAAGCGCTGTTTCAATGCGGGAAAGAAAGCCGGATCGATAACTAATTCCGTCTCTTGAAATAATGCTGCTTGTAACTGTTGCTGTAACTGCTCTTTAGACGAATCCCCCTCCGAATGTTGTAGTTGTACGGCGGCGTGAAAAGCTGACAATAGTTGTAAGTTTCGTACATCTCCAATAAATATAAATCCTCCAGGGGTGACGGTTTCAATTGCTTTCTCTAATACTTGCAATAGGTAATCGAGGCTAGGAAAATATTGGATTACAGAATTAAGAATCACTGCATCAAAAGAGTTTGCAGCTATTCCAGTAAAATCTGTTGCTAGTTGTTGCAGCAATTTAACTTGTGGTAAGGGTTGCAATAAAGGCTTTAAATATTGAATGGATGCGGCGGAAAAATCGGTTGCTACATATTCGCTGCAATGAGGCGCAATTTTAAACAGCAACAAACCCGTACCGCAACCAATCTCTAACACTCGCTCTGGTTGTAATGCTAAAATTTGCTCTACGCGACTATTTACCCATGTCTGCATTTGCTCGGTAGGTATGGGAAGCCCTGTATAACTACTATTCCAACCGATAATATTAAAATTAGATTCCTTTGCAGATTGGCTATAAGTGCGATTGTAGAGATTTTCCCATTGTAATACTAGCTCTAATTGCAACTGCTGTTCTACTGTTGTTTGAGGGACAATGTAGGCAATAATGCGATCGCTATTAACAAGTGCGATCGCATTTTCAACCATTGGATGCTGTTTTAACACTGTTTCTATTTCGCCTAACTCTATCCGAAACCCGCGAATTTTTACTTGCTCGTCAATGCGCCCAATAAATTCTAAACTTCCATCATGACGATAAAGGGCGAGATCCCCAGTTTTGTATAAGCGATTATTTGCAAAAGGATTGTTAATAAACCTCTCTGCTGTTAATTCTGCTTGATTCAAATAACCCCGCGCTATACCATCCCCAGCAATGTAAATCTCGCCAACAACGCCAATGGGGACGGGAAAAAGGCGATTGCTTAATAAATAAATCTGTGTATTCGTTACAGGACGACCGATAGAGGGATTTTCATCCGAAACCATCAATTTAGTCGTCGTCGCCCATATAGTCGTCTCTGTCAGTCCGTAGGCGTTAAATAGACGGCGATCTGTTGCCCATTGTTGGACAATTTCTGTTGTACAAGCTTCACCACCAGCAATAACCGTTTGCAGTAAAGGTAATTTGGACGCGGGTAAAACGGCTAAAACTGATGGAGAAATGATCGTTGTATTGATCGCGTTTGTCTGCAAAAATTCTATTAAATCTTTTCCTGGTAACTGGGCTTTTTTGGGGGGAATGTAGAGAGTTGCACCAACGCCAAAAGCAAGTAATATTTCAAAAATAGAAGCATCGAAGCATAAAGAGCTAAATTGTAAAATCCGGTTATGCGATCGCAATTCAAAAGCTTTTATCTGTCCTACAACTACATTACACAATCCGCGATGCTCAATTAAAACTCCTTTTGGTTGTCCTGTCGAGCCAGATGTATAAATAATGTAAGCAAGATTATCTAGATTTGCGCTGCTGGTGGGATTTTCGGTGCTGTAAGCGTCGATATTTTCGTCTGTATCCAAGCAGATTAGTTTGATGTCTGCAAATAGCGATGTTAAAGACTGCTGAGTTAAAACTACTTTTACTTGTGTATCGGTAAGCATAAACTCTCTACGGCTTTGGGGATAATTTGGATCTATTGGTACATAAGCGCCACCCGCTTTAAAAATCCCTAGTATCCCGACAATCATTTCTAGCGACTTCTCAACGCAAATCCCTACTAAACTTTCTGGCTTAATTCCCAACTCTTGCAAGTAATGCGCTAATTGATTAGCTCTATGATTCAATTGTTGGTAGGTTAGTGTTTGATTGTCGAAGACTAGAGCGATCGCATTTGGTGATTTTTCGGCTTGCTCCTCAAACAGTTGATGAAATAATTTATCGCTATAACTACAGCTAGTTTGATTCCATTCTTCTAATAACTGATGGCTTTCTGCATCACTCAATAAAGGTAAATCGGCTATGGGAATATCAGGATTTGCCACAATTGCTGTAAGTAATGTTTGAAAATGAGCGAGAAACTGAGAAATTGTGTTTTTATCGAATAAATCGGTATTGTAAGCCAAAAAACCGCTAATTCCCTCGCTTTTTTCCTCCCATAATCCACTTAATCCGTAACTTTGCTCCCACAAATGCAACTCTAAATCGAATCTTGTAGTAGTAACCTCAAACTGCAAAGGATTTAAGGTTATTCCTGGTAACTCCAAAGGTTGCATTGGGGCATTTTGGAGCGCGAAAACCACCTGAAACAAAGGGTTTCGGCTCAAATCTCTTTCAGGGTGCAATTCTTCTACTAGCTTCTCAAAAGGTAAATCTTGGCGATCGTAAGCTTCTATTGTCTTCTCTCGCACTCGTCCTAGCAATTCCCTAAAGGTAGGATTGTTAGATAAATCTGTGCGTAATACTAAACTATTCACAAAGAAGCCAATCAAAGGTTCTAATTCTGCTCGATTGCGATTTGCGATCGCAGATCCAACTACAATATCTTCTTGTCCTGTATAACGACTCAGCAATACTTGAAAAGCTGCAAGCATTGTCATAAATAAGGTTGAGCCTGTTTGCTTGCTTAAAGTTTTTAATCCCGCGCTCAAAGCTGGAGATAAAGAGATATTTTGTGTCGCACCTTTATAGCTTTGCACTCCTTTTCGTGGTTTTGTAGGCAAATTTAGCATCGGAAGGTCAGCAAGTTGAGCTTTCCAGTAAGATAATTGACTTTCTAAAACTTCTCCTTGCAAATACTTTCTTTGCCAAAATGCGAAGTCTGCGTATTGAATAGCTAAGGGTGGTAAAGGTTGATTTGTATACAGTAGTCCAATTTCCCGAATTAATACCCCCAGTGACCAACCATCAGCAACGATATGATGGAGATTGAGCAGTAAAACATATTCATCTTCGCTTAACTGCAATAGTTTGACGCGCAACAACAACTCTTTGGCTAAGTTAAACGGATGCTGGGCTTCTTGTGTAGCAATGTTTTGAGCGGCGGCTTGTCTTTCTGTTACGGGTAAATGCTGCAAATCTACTACAGGCAAAGATACATCAATTTGGGGAGATGCGATCGCTATTGGTTGTCCGTTAACTTCAACAAAGTTGGTACGCAAAGCTTCATGACGTTGGACAATTTTATTAAAGGCTTGTTTTAAAGCTAAATAATCTAGCTTTCCACTAAGACGCAAAGCCGCAGGTATATTGTAAAAAGGATTTTCGGGAATAAGCTTGTCTAAAAACCACAACCTTTGTTGAGCGAAAGATAAACAAGTGCGATTAGTTTGGGGTATTAAAGGAGGAGATGGACTAAGTAAAGCAATTAACTGTGACTTGTATTTGATGATATGCGATCGCATTTCCTCTGTTAAAATTCCTTGAGGAGCGTTACATTGCAAGCTTTCCCCTTCTACAAACACCTGAATATCTAAACGTCGTAAATCCGCCAATAATTCAATAGCACTCAAAACTCTACCTCCTCTCGATTAGTAGTATTTTTGCTACTGGCTATATATTCCGCAAGTCCTAAAATAGTTGGAGTTTCAAACACTCTTTTTAGCGGTACTTGTACGCCAAAACTCTCGCGGATTCTAGAAACTAGCTGTGTTGCAAGTAGTGAATGTCCACCTAATTCAAAAAAGTTATCGCCAATCCCTGCGTTAACGCCTAATAATCCATTCCATAACTCTAATAATTGGACTTCAACGGAGTTACGCGGAGTTTTGTTAGAGATATTTTGTGTAAAATCTGGTGTAGGAAGGGATAAGCGGTCTACTTTACCATTGATTGTTAAAGGTAATTTCTCCAAAAATACAAAAACCGCCGGAATCGAATAGTTTGGTAACTTTGCTTGCAAAAACTCTTTCAATTGCGAGCTTTTTAGTTGTACCGAAGCAACGATATAAGCAACTAAACTCTCATCTTTAACTACAACGACACTTTCTTTTACTTGGGGATGCTGATTAATTACCGTTTCAACTTCCCCCAATTCAATCCGAAAACCCCGCAACTTTACTAAATCATCTTTACGTCCAATAAATTCTAAATTCCCATCGGGTAAATATCGCCCAAAATCGCCAGTTTTGTACAAACGCGCTGATTTAAGCCAAGGATGAGCAATAAATTGTTGCGCTGTTAATTCAGGGCGATTAAAATAACCTTGCGCCAAACCATCGCCACCAATATAGATTTCTCCTGCAACTCCTACAGGTACAGGGTTTAAATAGTTATCTAATAAATATATTTGCGTATTTGCGATCGCCTTTCCAATCGGTATAGTCTTTAATTGTGTTACATTCTCCACCTCGTACCAAGTAGTAAAGGTAGTATTTTCTGTAGGGCCATAGACGTGCAACAAGTGCTGAGGCTTGCTTTCAAACACAGATTGCACCGATTTCACATCTACAACTTCACCGCCAAACAGCAAATATTTCAAATCTTTAAAAGCTGAGGGAATTTCTCGCGCAATCTGGTTAAATAAAGCTGTAGTCAAAAATAAAATATCAATCTCTTGCTGTTGGAGAGTTTGAGCAAAATCTGGAGGAGAAAGCAAAGTTTCTCTATCAATCCCCACTAACTGCAATCCGTTTAAAAGTGCGCCCCAAATCTCAAAAGTCGCCGCATCAAAGGAAATATTGGCACATTGAGCAACTTTGTTGCATCCTTTCCAGGTGATGTAATTAGAATTAATTAATCTATTTACCGCTTGATGAGTTACAGCAACACCTTTAGGAATGCCTGTAGAGCCAGAAGTATAAATTATATAAGCTAGAGTTGCGGCGGTGGATTGGTTAGGGAGATTTTCATGGCTTTGCAGTGCTAATTTTTGCCAATCTTTATCTAAACAAAGGATTTGCGTATTAAAAAAAAGGTGAGAAAAGCTACTATGGGTAACGATCGCACTTAAGCCCGTATCTTCTACCATAAACTGAAGTCGCTCTACAGGATAAGCTGGATCTAATGGTACATAAGCGCCTCCAGCTTTAAGAATACCCAGCATTACAGATACCATTACAGGCGTTGATTCTAAGCAAATTCCAACTAATGAATCTTTACCCACACCGAGTTTTTGCAAATAACGCGCCAGTTGATTGCTACCGTTATTTAGCTGCTGGTAAGTAACTTGACGATCTTTATAGTTAAGGGCGATCGCATTTGGATTATTATTTACCTGAATCTCAAACAACTGTTGAATAGACAGATGTTTTTGATAATCGCGCTGCGTCTGATTCCATTCCACCAAAATCAGATTTTTTTCAGCAACGCTCAATAAAGGCAAATCGGCTAACTTAGTATCAATATTCTCAACCGCGCCAGTTAACAGGGTTTGAAAGTGTTGAAGTAATAAAGCGATCGCATTCCCATCAAATAAAGCAGTATTGTAAACTAAAACTCCCCGCAATCCTGCCGATTGTTGCCATTTATCCCCCCACAAGCTTCTAAAATCTTCGCCGCACTCCCACAAATAAAACTCCAAATCAAACCTAGCTGTTGTCGTCTCGATTTCTTTAAAAGGTGCAAGAGTCAACCCCGGCAACTCTAATTGCTCTATAGGGGCATTTTGCAGAGCAAACACGACCTGAAACAAAGGATTTTGATTTAAACTTCGTTCGGGGTGCAATTGCTCTACCAGCTTCTCAAAAGGCAAGTCTTGATGAGCGTAAGCGCCTACAGCAACTTGCTTAACTCTGGCTAATAACTCTTTAAAACTAGGATTATTTGATAAATCAGTGCGAATAACTAAACTATTAGCAAAAAAACCGATCGCATCTTCCAATTCTCGGCGATTGCGGTTAGCAATGGGAGATCCGACAGCAATATCTGTTTGTCCAGTATAACGACACAACAAAGCCTGAAAAGCTGCAAGCAATGTCATATATAGGGTTACACCTTCTTGCTGACTAATAAAGGCGATTTTCTGCGCCAACTCTTGAGGTAATTCTAATAACTCCGTTGCACCCTTATAACTATGTTGTAAAGGACGATAGGGAGCAATTTCTAGCAAAGGTAGATTTTTTAACTGTGATTTCCAGTAAGTTAACTGTTTTTGTAACACATCTCCTTGCAAATATTCTTGCTGCCAATGGGCAAAATCTGCATACTGAATAGTTACTTCTTCCAGGGGGGAAGGTAAACCTTTACAAAAAGCAGTGTAAATTATGCCCAATTCTCGAATTAGTAAAGCGCTTGACCATTCATCAAAGATTATGTGGTGTAATGCGATCGCTAATATATATTCTCCCGCCCCAATTTGCCACAAATTTACCCTTAATAGCGTTCCCTGCTCTAAATTAAAAGGTTTTTGACTAAATACCGCGATTTCTTGCTGCGCTGCGGCTTCTCTTTCCCCTATAGGTAAAGGTTGTAAATCAATTAATTGTATAGATATTTGTAAATCCGGTAAAACAATCTGTACGGGTTTTCCGTCTACAGTGTCAAAATTAGTACGTAATACTTCATGACGACGGACAATTTCATTAAAGCTTGCTTCTAAAGCGGCAATATCCAGCAAACCAGTTAGCCGCAAGACATTCACCACGTTGTAGCAGGCAGAATTAGGAAATAGGCGATCGAGAAACCATAGCCGTTGTTGTCCAAAGGATGCCGGAAAAACAAAAACTTCTTCGTCAGAAACATTGCACCGATGCGATCGCGCTAAAGTCATTAGTTAGTTTACTGTTTTCTTAGCTAACTCTTTTTAACGGAGCGGCAACAAAAATAGCTCTACACTCAGACAGATTAACCAAAAACAAATTAAGAATTGTAGGTAAAGCTTTATAGGAAGCAATTTTAGTAACTTTTGGCTTTTGTAAATGTTAAATTCAGGTATTTTTAAAATGCAAGCGGTTTTATGTGGCTACTACGGTAAAGGAAATGGTGGCGATGAGGCGTTACTAGCAACACTATTACAAATGTTGCCTGATAATGTAACCCCCTTAGTGCTTTCCGGCAATCCTGAAGCCACAAGTAAGAGTTATCAAGTAAAATCGTGCGATCGCAATTCCTTACCCCAAGTTATCAAAGCCTTGCACCAATCGGATGTATTTATCTGGGGTGGTGGTAGTTTAATGCAAGATTCCACCAGCGCCATTAGTCCTTTTTACTACGGGGGATTAATGACTTTAGCGCAAGTTATGGGACTAAAAACTATTGCTTGGGCGCAGGGTATTGGGCCATTAAAGCGTCCTGTAACAAAATTTTTGGCACAAAAGAACTTTAGTAACTGCAACGCGGTCAGCGTCCGCGATCGCGCATCTGCTGCATTATTAACTAATTGGCAAGTTTCTTGTACTTTAGCTCCCGATCCCGTATGGGCGCTTGAATCGGTTGCTGTACCTGGATTATGGAACTTACCCGCCCCCAGAGTTGCTGTAACATTGCGATCGCATCCTTTATTAACTCCCGCGCGTTTAGCTACCTTTACCCGCGCCTTAGTAGACTTTCAAACAGCCACCCAAACTTGTATTTTACTCGTACCATTTCAGAAAACTCAAGACTTGGCGATCGCGCAAGCAATTCAACCACAGTTACCAGGAAAAAGCGAAATATTTAGCCTAGAAGATCCCAAAGCATTAAAAGGATTGTTTCGCGGCGTTGAAATGGCGATCGGTATGCGCTTACATAGCTTAATTATGGCAGCAAGTGAAGGTTGCCGATGTTTTGCACTTAGTTACGATCCCAAAGTTAGCCAATTGATGAGCGACTTAGATATGCCAGGATGGGAATTAGCCCAAATGCCAGAAAATGCGAATGTAATTAGCAAAACTTGGATAGAGCATTTTGTTAATGGCGAAGCTACTTCGCCTGAAACAATAGAGTCACTGATAGATAGAGCCTTGCTACATCAGGAGTTATTAAAAGAACTACTAACCTAGATTAGTATTCTTGCGGGTAGGTTAAATAATGCTTCAAGGCTTTAGCTCATCAAAAGTTTTAGTCCCTTTATGCCATGTGGAAAAAATGTTATCTGAAACAGAAGATCCTACGCCGATTTATAAAGTAGAAGTTATAAATCATTCAGGAATAAAAATAAACGCGTGCTTAGAGCCTGCGAAGAAAGAGGATATGCCACCTGTACAGTCACTTGACTTTACATTCGCTTGGCGTGAGTTTTGGCAAAAGAGCGACTTTGACTGTGAAGCGATTATTAAGCTTTCCTGTCAGGGAGAGATTTTAGGTTTAATTCGGTTTGGACTTTACCCTTATGGTCTTGGGGACTACACTCCTGAGTACATAGAAGTTTTGCATCTTCAATGCGTTTCCAAAGAAAGAAGATCGGTTAATCCTGTTGGCTTTTGGCTGCTTTGGTATGCTATTCAGATTGGGTTTAGTTACTGTATCGGTGAAACTGACGGTACACTGCTTAAGCTCGATTCTCTAGAAGATGCCATACCTTATTACAGAGATAAAGTTAAAATGGATGGACTAGGATGGATTAACACACCTTCAGGAGAGGCAAATTATGCTTTCAAGTTTACGCAAGAGAGAGCAAAAGAGTTCTGCATCAGAATCGAGCAAGAATACGGTTATCCCGTCAGACTCGGCTGATAGCTCTTGGAAAGAAACCTCTGATGATGTAGTTACGGCTGGCTCTAAGCAGTTTATGAGCCATCAAGAAAGATACGAGTTTGTCAAAAATAGGACTTACTCTCCTGTTAAACCTTCTTAAACTATCAACTAAAATCAGATTGGTTGTGAAGCGATCGCCAAATTGACTTAAACAGTAAAATCCTTACTAAAAATACCTGACCACTGAACTTTTTTCAATTTGTCGCGGCGGTAGGAAAAAAAATGATCTGGTTGAGAGTAAGTGCAATGAGGAGAAACGGCTACTTGTTCGGGATTAACACCCAAGTTTTCTAACTGTAAAGCAATAACTCGTCGCACATCTAGCCGCACTCGTCCGGGATGGGGATCGGGTAATATTGGCGGATTGGGCAATTCTTGCAATGTCTGCATTAAATTAGCATCATTGGCAATAATACTAGAACCTACTTCCGCCGCTACTTGCTCAGATACTTGATAAACAGAGCCAGAAATCGCAGGCCCTAAAGCAAATTTTAAATTCTCAAGCTTGCTACCAAAAGATTGTAACTTGGCGATCGCTTCTGGCACAATTTTCGCCGCCGTCCCCCGCCAACCTGCATGAAGTGCCGCCACTTGTCCTGTAGTAGAATCAGCAATAAGTACGGGCGTACAGTCAGCGCTTGCTACCCAAACTGCTTGTTTTGGAAGTTCTGTAATTAAACCATCGGCTTCAGCTAAGGTATCGCCAATTTCCCTAGGACTAAGTACAACATTACCGTGTACTTGTTTGACTCGATAAGCCTCAGCTTGAGGTTGAAACATTGAGGTAATTTCGGCAGGAGTGCGGGGGGAAAATTGCTGAGTAAAAAAACCGTGTTTCCAATCTTTCAAAAGGCTGCAAGTCAAGTAAGGTAAATCTTCGCAGGTGCGCCAGTTCCAAGTGTGCATTGCAGTATGTAATTATTTAGTAATAATAAGTGTTGATTTATATTAACTTGAGTAGCAAATCTTGAGCTTAGACAGGCAAAAGTTAGAGGCATTAGTTGCCCAAAATATCACACTGCATATTTATGAAACTCTCCCCTCTACAAATCAAACTTTATGGAAGTTAATTAAACAAGGTGCAAAGCCAGGAAGCGTTGTAATTGCTACACAGCAAACCGCAGGACGCGGACAACGAGGGCATCAATGGTATTCTGCCATTGGGGGATTGTATTTGTCTTACGCCCTTGCACCCAATATCCCAGTATCTGAAAGCTTCCAATTAACTTTACGCACCGCTTGGGGAATTGCTACTACTCTGCAAACTTTGGGCATTCCCGTACAATTAAAATGGCTTAACGATTTAGTTATAGATGGGCGTAAACTAGGCGGTATTCTTACAGAAACTAAAGTTAACCAAGGAATTATTACTAAAGCAGTGGTTGGCGTAGGGATTAATTGGACTAACCCCGTACCAGAAACAGGGGTCAATTTAAGCTCGTTTATAAACATAATTCCCGATTTAGAAATGCTTGCGGCTATTACTATCCAAGGTATAGAAACGGGAATCAATAAACCCATCGCATCTTTAATCCCATCTTACGAACAATTATTGCTAAATATTGGGCAAAAAGTAACTGTGGGCGATCGCCCTGGAGTTATTATCGGCATTACTGATACTTGTTGTTTGCGAGTACAAATAGAAGATGCAGAAGTACACCTCAAGCCAGGTAGCATTAGTCTGGGCTATAAATAATTCATTGAACTTTACAAAATAAGATATTAAAATTACGAGAGCTTAGTAATTAAGCAATACTTTAGGGGGAACATGACTCAGCACAACGATCGCCAGCAGCCTAGAAGCCAGAAGTCGCTATTATTTAAGAGCCTTAGTTGGATAAGCGTTATTAGTATTCTTAGCTGCAATCAAGTATTGGCTCAAACTGAAAGCGCCTCAGATAATATTGTCCCCTTACCCACCGCCGAAGTTGCACCGCCTCCCGCTACTCCTTCTCAACCATCAGTAGTTAGATTGCAACGCGCTTTAGCCAAACCTAAAGTTGTCCGTCCTGAAGCTGTGCCGCAGCCAAGAGTATCTACTTATGTTGCACCAAAAGCGAAGTCTCCAGTTAGAAAAACTGCTATTCAAAAAACTCAAGACTACAACGGCGCATTTATCGATCCTACCGATTACAATACGGGCGCAACTAGCACCTACGAAGCACCTAGCCAAGTGATATTTTCCCAACGCTCCCCAAGCGGCAAATCCCAGCGTCAAACAATAATTACAACTAACGGTAATTCCGTCCAGCTATCTACGCCTCAAAAGCCTCAACAAAACGCAAGTTGGGTAAGAAATAGCCGTGTAGCTACCGCCGCCATATTCCCAGTTCGAGCTAATACAAGTAAAATTCGTTATACAAATAGATTGCGATCGCCTATAAACCGCCAAAAAGCTGTAAATAATGTCGTAACTTTGCCCAAAATCCCTGTAAGCAGCTACTACAACCGCACCATTAGACCTACAGGAATGCTAGGTAACGATAATACAAATATGATATTTCCGTTACCAATACCTGCAACTATTACCTCGTTGTTTGGCTGGCGGATTCATCCTATTACCGGAGATCGGCGCTTTCACTCAGGTACAGACTTCGGCGCTAGTATGGGTACGCCCGTTGTCGCTGCTTACAGTGGGAATGTAGCGACAGCCGACCTCATGGGTGGCTATGGGTTAGCGGTGGTTTTAGACCATCAAAAGTTTGGTCAACAAACCCTTTACGCTCACTTATCCGAAATATTTGTGCAACCTGGTCAAGTGGTGGAACAAGGTACAGTTATCGGGCGTGTAGGTAGTACGGGCAATTCTACCGGCGCTCATCTGCATTTTGAAGTTAGACAACTAACTAATCAAGGATGGGTAGCCACAGACCCAGGAGTACAAATACAAAGTGCTTTCGCTCAATTAGTAGAAGCCTTGCGCGTTGCTGATGCTAGGACGCAAAAACCAGGCTAAACTTGAATTGCAAATCGCTTATAGGGCGATCGCTGGCGCTGGGAGAAAATCAGCCAAAGATATATCTTTGGCGCGAATAAGTACCTAAACCGCTCGTAAAAAATGCCCTCCCAACGTAAAGAAACTGTCATCTATCCCCACAGGTTCAATCCCAAGAAACTACGCCCAAATTTCTGCTAGTTTTTCCTCAATTAGGTTTGTGGGGGTAACAAATTCCTCAGTCAAATTTGGTCGAAATCGGTTTGATTCTGGTAGCGCTCGACGATCAACTTTGCCATTAGAAGTTACTGGTAGAGCCTCCAAGACAACAAAAACTGACGGGATAGCGTGTTCGGGTAGTTCTTCTCTTAGCAAAGCTTGTAGCTGTCTTACTAGCTTGTTAATATTTTGTTTTTCTTCCGGATGATTAGCGTAAGTATGCCAGAGTTGAATAGCTTTGTACTGATCTTTTGGAAAAAATTGCGATTCTAAAACCAAATAAGCAGCTAAGTATTTGTCTCCCTGCGCCAAATCTTCCCGCGCCACAACCACAGTTTCTCTAACGGCACAATGTTGAGCAAGAGTAGTTTCAATATCCTCTAGATCAACACGGAAACCGCGAATTTTTACTTGATTGTCGATACGTCCGATAAATTCAATTGTCCCGTTAGGTAGATAACGCGCCAAATCTCCAGTTTTGTATAAGTACTTAGGTTTATCGCTAAAAGGATTAGGTACAAATTTGTCTACCATTTGTTCCCGATTAAAGTAGCCGCAAGCCAAACTTGCGCCACCAATCCACATTTCCCCTACTACACCCACTGGTACAGGTTTAATAGGGTCACTTTTGCGCCTTAGCAAGTGATCTAGTAAATATATTTGAGTATTAGCAATTGGTCTACCTATAAAAATTTGTGTTTGATTAGGCTTTACTTGGCAAATAGTAGACCAACTTGTGGTTTCAGGAGCGCCGTACATATTCCATACGGAGCGTACCTTTGTTAATAACTGCTGTGCTAGTCTTTTGGGCAATACTTCGCCGCCACAGAGAACTTTTAGCTGTTTATTTCCTTGCCAACCAGAGGCTAAAAGACTCCGCCAAGTGCTAGGAATTGCCTGCATAACTGTAATGCCTTGAGCGAGGCTTTGGGCTAGTTTTGCACTATTGGCAGCAACTTCGCGGCTAACTAAAACAATTTCCGCCCCGACAATTAGCGGTAAGTAAATTTCTAAGCTGGCAATATTAAAACTCATTGTAGTTGTAGCAATCATTACATCTTGGGCGTTCATTCCTGGCTCGTCACGCATGGAAGATAAAAAATTGACTACTGCTTGATGGCTAATTTGTACGCCTTTGGGTTTGCCCGTACCAGAATTGTAGATAGTGTAAGCTAAGTTATTTGCAGTAACGTTACTGTCTAGGTTGGAGTCTCTACAAAGCGCGATCGCGCTCTCCTCCTCGTCCATGATTACCGTATGGGCTGCGTGAACAGGTAGGCGCTCTAAGCAACCAAGTTCTGTTAATAAAACTGGAAGTTGCAAGTCTTGCAACATAAACGCCAAGCGATCGTAAGGATAGGCGGGATCTAATGGTACGTAAGAGCAACCAGCTTTGAGAATGCCGAGTAATCCCACAATTAAATCAAGACTTCGCTCTAAGCAAATACCTACCATAGTTTCTGGTACAACATTTGCTTTTTGTAAGTATCGAGCCACTTGGTTTGCGCGTTGATTTAACTGTTGGTAAGTCAGTTGCCGATCTTCAAATCTAACAGCTATTTTTTGAGGAGTTTTTTTTACTTGTTCTTCAAATAGTTGATGAATACATTTGTTTTGAGGGTAATTAGTTTTTGTGTTATTCCATTTTTTTAGTATCTGTTCTTTTTCCCTGGAACTAAGCAAAGAAAAATCTATAACTTGTTCTTGTGTTAGCGAAAAATTACCTTTGATATTTTTCATAAGTTAATTGCTGAATTTTTTTAATTAAATATTTTTAAACCCAAATTAAAGTTATTACTATGCTTGACTGGTTAGTTTTGTAGTTCTTAGATTAATTACCTAAATACATTGAAGATTTTTTATAAGTAGTTAACGCTCTGATATTAATATTGTTCTACTTCTGGTTGTTTTTGCTAGTTATTACCTTATTTATTAGCAAATTCTTATGGGTTTACGCAATACGTATAAACACAGAAATTTTTAACCTAAGTTGTTTTTAGGTAGTTAAAATACCGTATTTACTCCGATTTGTATTGTTTTGAATAAAATTGCAAAAATTTACTATGAAGATATCAAATATTTGCTGACAACTTTCCGTTTTAAGTAAGCGATCGCACCAGAGAAAATTTTTAGTTGTCAAACTAGATGAAACTCTTGCAGGGCGGGAAGAAAATTTTTATTTTCGTGGCTGGGGCGACTGAGTTTGATTAAAGCAAATCTTTGTAAAGGAGTCAAAGCCTGCCATTGTTGTATTGTTAAACCTGCGCCTAATTCTTGCACCTTTGCTTGCAAACTAATCGGAATATTCGTGTCATCCATCCATTCGGGGTAGGCTTCTACAGCTAAATCTTTGGCTTGGCTACCCGTATATTTTTGTACGAAAGTTTGCAACCTTTGGCGATAGGCTTGAATTTCAGTAGTTGTAATGCAAGGTTGCAGAGCGATTGCTTGACGCTCTGCTTCGCTAAAATGCGTCCAATCTGCTAATTTTAGCTTAATTCCACAAGTATCTAGCTTCAAACGTACCTGCATGGGAATACAACGAAGATTATCAACAAAATCGGCTTCAAATTCAAAAAAAGTCATAGGATTTTTAGTTAGGATGGTTTAGTATTACTGCGACGGACAATCCAATAACTCACAGATAAGGCAAAAATTGCGATCGCAAGTCCGATTAATTGGCTACCAGAAGTTTTGTCCAAGTCTAGAATAATCAATTTTCGCGCCACCGCAATTAAAGACGTAATTATCACTAATTCAACTTGAATAACATTTTTTTCTAAGTAAGCTGTAATATTTGCTAGTAGTTCTAAAGCAATCAAAATATTTAAAAACAAGCCAAATAGTTCAATTAGCGTTGTATTAAAAAATCCTATAGGTTCAGTAAATAGTTCTCTAAATAAAAGTATCCCTAAGTCAACTATGGCAACAATAATTACAATTAACATTGCTATAGCCAGCAATTTAGAAGCTATTTTTTCTATGTAGTGAACTAGGTGAAGAAAGTTCTCATCTTTACCCGTCGCTAGAATTTGCCTGAATAGGTTTCTTAGTCTCATAACTTATACCTGCGTCAAATTGCATGGTACAGCTAAAATATGGGCGATCGCTTATAAAATCGGCATTGGATACTTATTCTATTTTCGCAAGTGTCCATTTTATCTTAGAATGCGATTCCAAGGGAGCGATCGCACCTGTTACCTAATCTCAAGTGGAGAAATTTTGTGAATTTAGACCGCATTCCAGCCCAACCTAAGCCAGGGTTAATCAACGTATTGATTGAAATTGCTGCGGGAAGCAAAAATAAATACGAGTACGATAAGGATTTACAAGCCTTTGCTTTGGATCGGGTGCTTTATTCGTCGGTAAAATATCCTTACGACTATGGCTTTATCCCCAATACTTTAGCTGATGATGGCGATCCCCTTGATGGCATGGTACTAATGGATGAGCCAACTTTTCCCGGCTGCGTCATTGCCGCAAGACCGATTGGAATGTTAGAAATGATTGATGGTGGCGATCGCGATGAGAAAATTCTTTGCGTCCCCGATAAAGATCCTCGCTATGCTCATGTAAAGTCTCTTAAAGACATTGCACCGCACAGGTTAGATGAAATTGCTGAGTTTTTCCGCAGTTATAAAAATTTAGAGAAAAAAGTTACAGAGATTCGCGGCTGGCAAGATGTAGAATTCGTTATGCCTTTAGTAGAAAAGTGTATCAAAGCTGGTAGCGAACAAGGTAGAGATTCTGATTCGGAAACGACTTAAATTAAGTCAATTGCCCCGACAAGTTTAGAATGTAAGAGGAGAGAAATTACTTTTTCCTCTTGCTCTCTCGCCCCGTGACACAATGCAACGAACATTTCTTAGTGCCAAAATTCATAGTTGCACGCTCACGGCTGCTTATCTTAACTATGTAGGTAGTATTAGTATCGATCGCACTCTACTAGACGCTGCGGGAATTTTACCCTACGAGCAGGTGCAAGTAGTGAATATCAATAATGGCGAACGATTAATTACTTATGCGATCGCCTCTCCCCCTAATTCTGGCGCGATAGAATTAAATGGAGCCGCCGCTAGGCTAGGTATGGCTGGCGATCGCGTTATTATTATGACCTATGCTCAATTTAACGAGCAAGAACTTCAAACCTACTGTCCTACCGTTGTTTTGGTAGATAAGCATAACAAAATCCAAGAAGTGCGTCGTTATGACGATTTGCTGGCTCAAGTTTAGGCAAAAAGCTAAATTTATTCGTAATCCTGGTTCTAATTCTAAAGACGGCAAAAAAATACGAGCTTTTGTAGAAAAAATCATCTATCTTAAGGAATAAGATCCACAGAGTACGATTAATACAGCCGTTGTAACCTTTGTCATAGTAAGCTACTAGCAACATAGCTGCAAAAACCTAAGTTGCTAATACCTAAATAGTAGCTGGAAGTATGTAGAGCCTGATGATTAAGCAACACCGCACAGTTTTGATAATTGATGATTTTTCCCCCGACCGGGAGACATATCGCCGCTATCTGCACGCTGATAGGGAGTATGACTACACAGTATTAGAGGCTCAGTCGGCAAAAGATGGGTTGATCGCGTGTGAAGTGCAGCAAGTTGATGGAATTCTATTAGACTTTTCTTTGCCAGACCTAGACGGATTGGAATTTTTGGCAGCATTGAAAAAAATGCCCTTAAGCTGCCGCCCTACAGTAGTAATGATTACGGGACAAGGCAATGAAACCGTTGCCGCCAAAGCAATTAAAAGCGGTGCAGAAGATTATTTAGTCAAAGATCGCATAACTCCCCTAATGTTGCAAGTGGCGGTAGGAAGTGCGATCGCATCTTCCAAATTACAGCAGCAGTTGCAGCAAAAAATTGAGCAAGAAAAAATTGTCAGCCAAATTGCCTTGCAAATTCGTCAATCGCTGGATTTGGCAGAAGTTTTGCAAACAACGGTGAACCAAGTAAGGCAATTTTTGCAAACCGATCGCGTAGTTATTTTTCAAACGCAACCAAACGGGGACGGAGCAGCAATTGTTGAATCGGTAGGCAGCCAATGGCGGAGTATTTTAGCCACAAATTTTTACGATCCATGCTACATCGATCGCTACAACGACCAATACCGCAAAGGGCTAATTGTCGCTAGAACTGACATATATAATGCTGGGGTGAAGCAGTGTTATGTTGACTTGTTAGCGCCGTTGCAAGTTCGAGCTTGTCTTATTGCGCCCTTGTTTCGGGGCGAAGAATTGTGGGGATTATTAATTGCTCATCATTGCTCGTCGCCGCGAGCGTGGCAAGAATCGGAAATAGATTTAATCAAGCAACTATCAACTCAAATTGGGATTGCGATCGCCCAATCAGAACTTTATCAAAAAGTCCAAAGGGAACTAAGCCAAAGGCAACGGGTAGAAGCAGAGCTTAGTGCCAGCGAAGCAGGGTTGCGTCTGGCTCTAGAGGCAGCCAAAATGGGAACGTGGGACTGGAATATCCTCACAAATCAAGTTCAATGGTCTGCCAATATGGAAGCTTTATTTGGCTTGCAACCAGGGGAGTTTGATGGCTCTTACGCTATGTTTGTTTCTAGACTGCACCCGGAAGATTGCGATCGCGTCCTCGATGCCATTAACCAATCAGTAGCCACAGGGGCAGAATACAATATTGAATTTCGAGTTGTGTATCCTAACGGTTACATTCGGTGGGCGTTATGTAAAGGGCAAGTCTTTTATAATCAAACCGGGCAACCCGTCCGCATGGCTGGAGTTGACTTAGATATTACCCCCTCTAAGCAATTGAGAGAAGAAAAGGAAGTATTGCTATTACGAGAACAAGCAGCAAGAGCCGAAGCCGAAGCCGCTAACAATAGTAAAGATGAATTTTTGGCGGTGGTGTCTCATGAATTGCGATCGCCCCTCAATGCCATTTTAGGTTGGGCGCGGCTACTGAGGACGCGGGAACTAGATAAAGAGACGACTAACAAAGCCTTGGAAACCATTGAGCGTAATACCCAAACCCAAGTTCAACTAATCGAAGACTTGTTAGACGTTTCGCGGATGATTCGCGGCGAGTTGCAGCTAACTATAACTCCGGTGAGATTGGCTACTGTTATAGAAAATACCATTAGTAGTATGAGCTTGACTGCCGAAGCCAAACAAATCCAACTAGAAGTAACTCTTAGTTGCGATTGTCAAATTTTGGGCGATCTTCGCCGTTTGCAACAAATTATTACTAATTTATTGACAAACGCCATTAAGTTCACTCCAGCAGGCGGGAGAATTGAAATTTGTCTGCACAAATATGATGATCAAGCACAAATTCAAGTAATTGATACTGGAATTGGAATTAGTCAAGAATTTTTGCCCCATATATTTGATCGCTTTCGTCGTGCCAACAGTTCCACCGAACGCTCGAATGATGGGCTAGGTTTGGGACTTGCGATCGCCAGTCAATTAACGGCGTTGCATGGCGGCACAATTACAGTTAGTAGTCTTGGTGTGGGAAAAGGAGCTACTTTTAGCGTTTTATTGCCAATTTTTGAGCCAATTATTAACGTTAAGCCAGAAATTAGCCCCGAAATAACGCCACCATTACCCCTAGCTGATATTCGCATTTTGGTAGTAGATGACGAAATTGATAGTTTAGAATTATTAGCCTTTACTTTGGAAGAATCCGGCGCTATGATTAAGCCCGTTAGCTGCGCCTCCGATGCCCTAGAAGCGATCGCACAGTTTGAACCAGATATTTTGATTGGTGACATTGCCATGCCCCAAGTGGACGGTTACACGCTGTTGAGTAAAATTAGAGAAATAAAAGGAGTTGGACAAATACCTGCGATCGCCCTATCAGCCTTTGCCAAAGAAGAAGATGTCCAAAAGTCTCTTGAGGCTGGGTTTTCGCGCCATTTGACCAAGCCCATAGAACCCACTGAGTTAGTTAAGGCGGTTTCCGAGGTGTTAATTGAAATTAATACTGTTATAAATAAATAAAATATATTAATTGTTTAGTTGTTCCCCAACTAATTATTTATTTAAAAGCAACTTAACCCATGACTACGCCCGTAAATATTACCGCAGAAACCTTAGACTTAACTAATTGCGATCGAGAACCTATACACATACCTGGATTGATTCAGTCTCACGGGGTTTTGCTCGTTTTAAAAGAACCAGAATTACAAATTATCCAAGTAAGCAGCAATACCAAAACGTTTTTAGGACAAGAACCAGAGCAATTGTTAAACACTAAACTTCAGCAATTGCTTGATGAAGACCAAATTCAAGTAATTGCTCAATGTTTAGACAAAGACTTTGAAAGCGTTAATCCTTTAAAGATATCAGTAAATAATATTGTTTTTGATGGAGTGATTCATCGCTTTGACAATAATCTAATTTTAGAACTAGAGCCAACCCAAAACACAAACAAAACTGAGTTTTTAGATTTTTATAAATTAGTTGTAGGTAGTGTAAACAAATTACAAGTTGCTTCCACACCAGAGCAAATTTGTCAAGAAATTGTTAAAGAGATTCGCGTTTTGACTCAGTGCGATCGCGTGATGGTTTATCAACTAGATCCTGAAGGATCGGGAAAAGTAGTAGCAGAAGATAAGCAAGAGCATTTAACACCTTTTTTGGGCTTAAAATACCCAGCTACCGACATTCCTAAGCAAGCAAAACATCTTTATACCCTCAACTGGTTGCGCTTAATTCCAGACATTAATTATCAAACTATTGAACTTATTCCTCCGTTAAATCCGCTTACAAATTCTCCTACAGATTTAAGCTTATCTGTTTTAAGAAGTGTATCGCCGTTGCACGTAGAATACTTACATAATATGGGCGTAGCTGCTTCTATGTCGGTATCGCTAATTAAAAATGGACAACTTTGGGGTTTAATTGCTTGTCATCATCATTCACCTAAATATATTCCCTACGAAGTGCGGACGGCTTGCGAGTTCTTGGGTAAAGTAACCTCAATGCAGTTAGTAGCAAAAGAAGAAAATCAAGACCTTGACTATAAAGTTAAATTAAAGTCAATATCATCAAAGTTCGTTGAATCTATAGGACTGCAAAAAACTCTACTTGAGGGTTTAGTAGCTGCCAAAAACGATTTATTAGGACTTACTAGCGCCCAAGGAATTGCTATTTATTGGCAAGACGAAATTTTTGCTATTGGGAAAACCCCAGATATCGACCAATTGCAAGATTTAGGTAATTGGATACAAACAAAACTTCAAGACAATCTTTTTCATACAAATACCTTAGCTAAAGAGTATCCCATTGCTGAAAAATATACTGATGTTGCCAGTGGAATTGTAGCTTTAGCAATATCGAGAACTAATAAAAACTATGTTTTATGGTTTCGCCCAGAAGTAGTACAAACAGTAAGTTGGGGGGGGAATCCTGATAAGCCTGTAGAAGTAGATGAAAAGGGGGGAATGCGACTATCGCCGCGTAAATCCTTTGAATTATGGCAACAAACCGTCAAAAATCAGTCTTTACCTTGGAAAAAGTGGGAAATTGAAGCAGTTTTAGAACTTAGAGGGGCAATAGTTAGTACGGTATTGCGCCAAGCTGACGAACTTGCCAAAATCAACATTGAGTTGCAACAAAGTAATACTGAACTTGATGCCTTTGCTTATGTTGCGTCTCATGACTTGAAAGAACCATTACGAGGCATTCATAACTACTCTAACTTTTTAATCGAAGATTACGGCAATATTTTGAACGAAGACGGCGTATCAAAGCTGCAAACCTTGGTGCGTCTATCTCAGCGCATGGAAGACTTAATTAATTCCTTGCTGCATTTTTCCCGGTTAGGACGGGTAGAACTGGCGATTTCTCGGACAAATCTAAATGATATTTTACAGCAGGTTTTAGACTTATTACGCGCTCGAATTGAAGAAACTGGGGTAAGTATTTCAATTCCTAGACCTTTACCAATTATTAATTGCGATCGCATTCAAGTAACCGAAGTATTTACCAATTTAATTAGTAATGCCATTAAATATAGCGACAGACCGGAGAAATGGGTAGAAGTTGGCTATCTTGACCACCAGGAAGAAGCAACAGTATTCTACGTCCGCGACAATGGTATTGGCATCAAAGAGCAATATTTAGATAATATATTTCGGATATTTAAACGGTTACACGGTCACAACCATTATGGCGGCGGTACAGGAGCGGGTTTAACAATTGTCAAAAAAATTGTAGAACGTCATGGGGGTAAAATCTGGGTAGAATCTACCTTTGGACAAGGTAGTACGTTTTATTTCACATTGCAGGCATAAAAAATCATGGCAGGCGACTTAATTGATTCATTACTTACAATTGAAGACAGCGATGAAGATTTCACAGCCTTCGAGCGTGTAGTCCGTAAGTTATCTATTAATAAGCCAATTTTTCGTTGTACTGATGGAGAGGATGCAATAGAATTTTTGCACCACACTGGTAAATATAAAGATACCCCTCAAACACCCCTTCCAGCAATGATTTTACTAGACCTCAATTTGCCCGGAATGGATGGGCGCGATGTACTATTGCATATAAAACAAGACCAAAATTTGCAAAATATACCTGTGGTGGTGTTCACAACCTCATCTAACCCCACAGACATTGAAGTTTGCTATCAACGGGGCGTAAATGGCTACATTGTTAAGCCCATCGACACCAGTAAACTGATATGGACTATTAAATTATTTATGTCTTATTGGTTTGACGTTACTACTTTGCCCCATCAATTAGATTAATTTTTTATGAACTCAAATCCCAGTATTAGTTTAATTCGCGCCGACTCCTACGAATTAGAATCTCTGCAAAATCATGTAACTAAGTTACTAGAACCAATGGGAGGAATGGCAACTATAGTCAAAAAAGGCGATCGCGTTTTACTTAAACCAAACTTGTTAACCGGGGCGCGTCCTGGTAAAGAATGCACTACTCGTCCCGAATTAGTCTATATTGTCGCCAAAATGGTAATGGAAGCGGGGGGTAAACCTTTTTTAGGTGATAGTCCAGCTTTTGGGACTGCAAAGGGAGTGGCGACAGCTAGTGGTTATTTACCTTGGATAGAAAAACTAAACTTACCAATTATCGATTTTCACGGACAACGTTACCAAACTTTGGGGCAAGAATTTAACCATCTGTTGCTTTCCACCGAAGCAATGGAGGCGGATGTAGTGATTAATTTACCCAAAATTAAGTCTCATATGCAGCTAACTTTAACAATGGGTGTAAAAAACTTATTTGGTTGCGTCCCTGGCAAGATGAAAGCATGGTGGCACATGGAAGCGGGGAAAGATAGCGCTAGGTTTGGACAAATGCTAGTAGAAACCGCAAGAGCAATTAATCCAGCTTTAACAATAGTTGATGGCATTATTGCCCACGAAGGCAATGGACCCAGTGGAGGAGAACCCCGTCAGTTGGGGATTTTGGGGGCAGCAAGTAATGTATTTGCTCTTGATCTAGCGATCGCACATATCCTAAAAGTTGATCCTTCTGCTATTCCGACAATCGCCGCCAGTCAACGGTTAGGACTGGTGGGAGATTTAGATAGTATTAGTTTTCCGCTTCTGCAACCCAATGAACTGCAAATTAATGATTGGCGGCTACCAGATACTTTAATGCCGATTGATTTTGGAATGCCTCGCGTTTTGAAGTCTACCTTTAAGCATTTTTACATCCGGTTCATCAAAGAGCCAATGAGCGCTTATTTGTAGGTTTGCCACTTTTCGCCCCCTAACCCCCAACTTTGGGGGAACTGGAGTTGAAAGTCCCCAGAATTTGGGGATTTATGGAAAAGGTTTATTTATGAACTAACTAATACCGAATCGCCTTCAATTTTAGCTTTGTAGGTTTTCAGTGGCTTGGTAGCTGGCCCTTTTAAGACTTTGCCATCGATGCCAAATTCGGAAGCATGGCAAGGACAAACAAATTTTTGTGACTTAGCTGCCCAATCTACCGTACAACCAGCGTGAGTACAGGTAGGATTTACAGCGCTAAGATTGCTCGTTGAACTGGTGCGAACTACTAAAACTGCACCCACAGGAGAATTTTTGTTAAGTAATTGATTATTTTTGCTTAACTGTGATAATTTCCCTACAGACTGAAACCCACCTTTGTTATTAGTAGATTCGGCTTGAGTAGTTTGGGAAGAACAGGCAGCGATCGCAACGGGCAAAGAACTAGCCAACCAACCTACACCCACCCAATTTAAAAAAGTTCGACGATCCATAGTATTTTCCTTAACTTTGATATAAAAAACTTTGCAAAATTTAATGACTTTTCCAGACTTTGAGCTTTTATTTCCTTGAGGCATCTGGCTATAGACAGGTATTTAATGACAAAAATACATATAATTTATGCGTTTTAGTCATATTCCTCAATATTTTGTTACGAAAGATACGAACTTAATAGTTAATTAATCCTAACTTGAATACTAACAAGCATTTAACGATTGTCTAACCGACTTTACCCAAATCTAAGCCGTACCGCCGCAGGTGGTGTAGCGACTGATACGAAAGGAGTGCTTGAAGTCTAATAACCTAGCAGCAAATAGCAATTATTTTAATGTATGCGACTTCCAGCAAAGCTAGATAAAGGAAATATAGGGTCTAGTCCATGATAGAAGATGCGATCGCCAAGACAAGCCTAAATAAATTTGAGAAGTTTAAAAGCGAAAAAGATGGGTTAGCGGTAAAAGCAGAATTGGCTCAATTTGCGTCGATAGGCTGGGAAGCTATGGACAGCACGGACAGGGAACATCGGCTAAAATGGCTGGGCGTATTTTTTCGTCCCGTCACCCCTGGCAAATTCATGATGCGTCTGCGCTTACCCAATGGAATTATCAATAGCCAGCAGTTGCGAGTATTAGGCGAAATAGTCGAACGCTACGGCGATGATGGTTGCGCCGATATTACCACTAGACAAAACCTTCAACTGCGCGGCGTAAGAATAGAAGACTTGCCAGATATTTTTGACCAAATGCAGCAAGTAGGCTTAACTAGCATTCAGTCAGGAATGGACAATGTACGCAACATTACCGGAGATCCAATTGCAGGATTGGATGCAGAAGAACTATTTGACACGCGGGAACTCGCAAGTCAAATTCAGGACATGATTACAAGAAATGGCGAAGGTAATGCAGAATTTACCAACTTGCCAAGAAAGTTTAACATCGCCATTTCCGGCGGACGAGATAATTCAATTCACGCCGAAATCAACGATTTAGCATTCATTCCCGCCTATAAAAACGAGCAATTTGGCTTTAACGTGCTTGTTGGCGGCTTTTTCTCCGCCAAGCGCTGCGATGCGGCGATTCCTTTAAATGCTTGGGTAGCACCAGAGGAGGTAGTAGCCGTATGCAGAGCAGTTCTAGAAGTTTACCGCGACAATGGACTAAGGGCGAATCGGCAAAAATCCCGGTTAATGTGGCTAATTGATGAATGGGGAATTGAGAAATTTCGCGCCGAAGTCGAAAAGCAATTAGGTAAAACCTTAATTAACGCCGCCGAAAAAGATGCAATAGATTGGGAAAAACGCGACCATATTGGCGTTTACAGCCAAAAGCAACCGGGATTGAACTATGTAGGCTTGCATATTCCCGTTGGGCGCTTGGAAGCCCAAGATATGTTTGAATTAGCGCGGGTAGCAGAAGTGTATGGGAGTAGCGAAATTCGGTTTAGCGTCGAGCAAAATGTTATTATCCCCAATATCTCCGACTCGCGCTTAGAAACATTCCTTGCTGAACCCGTATTAGCAAAGTTTTCTGTCAATCCCGAACCACTAACGCGGGGATTGGTTTCTTGTACGGGAGCGCAATTTTGCAACTTTGCCCTAATTGAAACCAAAAATCGCGCCTTAAAAGAAATCGCATCTTTAGCCCAAGAAGTTCAACTAACTCGCCCCGTCCGCATTCACTGGACAGGTTGCCCAAATTCCTGCGGACAACCCCAAGTAGCTGACATCGGCTTGATGGGAACTAAAGCCCGGAAAAATGGCAAGCCTGTAGAAGGAGTGGACATTTATATGGGTGGTACGGTGGGCAAAGACGCACATTTGGGAACTTGCGTAACTAAGGGCATTCCCTGCGAAGATTTGCAACCCGTATTACGAGACTTGTTAATCGAGCATTTCCAAGCAAAACCAAGAGAAAAAGCTTTAGTTTCTACCTAAAGTCAATATCCAAACCCCTCATACAACTTACCGAACTTAAATTACTACCAGATCATGAGCAACTTTTCTAGAAGACAATTTATTATCACCGCCGGCGCAGCTACCGCAGGGTCTTTACTGGCTCATGGCTGTAGCTCTGGGCCAACGGAAACCGCGAGTAGTGGTGGTGCTGCAAGCCCCGTTGCTAGTGTTGGTGCGGCGGCTAATGCTCCAAAAGTAGAAACAACTACCGCTAAGTTAGGCTTTATTGCTCTTACAGATTCCGCTCCCCTAATTGTGGCGCTAGAAAAAGGTCTTTATGCCAAGTACGGCATGACCGATGTGAAGGTAGAAAAACAAGCATCTTGGCCCGTAACCCGCGATAACTTGGTACTTGGTTCTGGCGGCGGCGGTATTGATGGAGCGCATATATTATCGCCCATGCCTTACTTAATGGCGTTAGGGAAAATTACTCAAGGTAAGCCAATTCCCATGTACATTTTGGCGCGGCTAAATACCAACGGGCAAGCAATTTCGGTTGCCAATGCTTACAAAGATATGAAAGTGGGTTTAGATAGTTCGCCCTTAAAAGCAGCTTTTAGCAAATCTAAATCCTCTGGAAAAGAAATCAAAGCCGCCGTTACCTTCCCCGGTGGTAATCACGACCTTTGGATGCGCTACTGGTTGGCTGCTGGAGGGATCGATCCTAATGCAGAAATCTCTGTAGTTCCCGTACCACCACCCCAAATGGTTGCCAATATGAAAGTAGGTAACATGGAAGCATTTTGTGTTGGCGAACCTTGGAACGCCCAGTTAGTCAACCAAAAAGTGGGTTACTCAGCTTTAGTTACAGGCGAACTTTGGAACGACCACCCTGAAAAAGCTTTTACAATGCGCGCCGATTGGGTAGACAAAAATCCTAATTCCGCCAAAGCGATGTTAATGGCAGTTCAAGAAGCTCAACAGTGGTGCGAAAAAGCCGAAAATAAAGAGGAGATGATTGAAATTATCTCTAAGCAAAAGTGGTTTAAAGTTCCTGCTAAAGATATTATCGAACGCTCCAAAGGCAATATTGACTACGGCGACGGTCGTACTGTTCAAGACTTCCCTTACAAAATGAAGTTTTGGGCAGATAATGCTTCTTATCCTTACAAGAGCCACGATTTATGGTTTTTGACTGAAAATATCCGTTGGGGTAATCTTCCCGCCGATACCGATACTAAGAAAATTATCGACCAAGTAAACCGCGAAGATTTGTGGAAAGAAGCCGCTACAGCGTTAGGAGTTCCCGCCGCCGAAATTCCGACAAGTACGTCGCGTGGAGTAGAAAAGTTTTTTGATGGTGTCACCTTCGACCCGGAAAACCCCGCCGCGTATTTGAAATCTCTCAAAATTAAGAAAGCCTAAATCCTTTGTCAGTACCGGAGTTCTGTTAAACTCCGGTACTGATACTCAGTCATTGCCGAAAATTACTACCGTAGGAGAAGTTAAAGGATGACCGTCACCCTTCCCAGTCGCACTAAAAGTAGAAAGAAAACTGCTCAAAAAGAAATTTCAACAATTGTCACTAAAAAAATTCTGCCGCCCTTAATTGCGATCGCAATTTTTGCAATTATCTGGCTGTTGCTAACTCTAGGTGACAGCCCCAGATTACCATCGCCGATTACGATGGTCAAAGAAACTTGGGACCCTTTTATTATCAAGCCTTTCTTTGATAACGGCGGTACAGATAAAGGCCTCGGCTGGCAGCTATTGGAAAGCTTAAAGCGGGTAGCTGTGGGCTTTTCCTTGTCGGCTATTGTCGGCATTACCCTAGGTATTTTAATCGGGGCAAATGTCTGGGTTTATAACGCTGTAGACCCTTTGTTTCAAGTATTGCGGACTGTTCCACCTTTGGCATGGTTGCCGATTTCTTTGGCAGCATTTCAGCAATCTAACCCTTCAGCCATTTTCGTTATTTTCATTACGTCAATTTGGCCCATTATTATCAATACAACCGTAGGCGTTCAGCAATTGCCCCAAGACTACCGCAATGTGGCTAGAGTATTGAAATTGTCAGGTTCTAAGTATTTCTTTAAAATTCTATTTCCGGCTACTGTTCCTTATATATTCACTGGTTTAAGAATTGGCATCGGTTTATCTTGGTTAGCGATCGTTGCGGCGGAAATGTTAGTTGGTGGTGTGGGTATTGGCTTCTTTATTTGGGATGCTTACAATAGTTCGCTCCTCAGTCAAATTATTTTGGCACTAATCTATGTTGGGATTGTGGGTCTAATTCTAGATCGCCTAGTAGCTTTTGTTGCCAGCAAAGTAGTTCCCGAAGAACAGAAATAAAAGTAGATTACACACTAATATTGCTTGCAAAGTCCGATTTCTGTCAGTAGCCTTTACCCTTCAGCCTTAAATAAGTCATGTCTGTATTTGTTGAAGTAGACCACATCGATCGCATCTTTCCCTTGCCCAACGGCAACAGCTACACCGCCCTAAAAAATATCGAACTCCAGATCCCCCAAGGAGAATTTGTTTCCTTGATTGGACACTCTGGTTGTGGCAAATCAACCTTACTTAATATCATTGCCGGATTAGATAGAGCAACTTCCGGCGGCGTAATTTTAGAAGGGCGCGAGGTAAGAGAACCAGGGCCCGATCGCATGGTAGTGTTTCAAAACTACTCTTTATTGCCTTGGTTGAGCGTTTCAGAAAATATCAGCTTGGCAGTAGATGAAGTTTATCAAAATAAACCTAAAGGCGAACGCAGATCGATTGTAGAGCATCACATCGATTTAGTGGGATTACGCGCCGCCGCAAATAAGCGCCCAGGGCAACTATCGGGGGGGATGAAACAAAGAGTTGCGATCGCACGGGCTTTAGCAATACGTCCCAAATTATTACTTTTAGACGAGCCTTTTGGAGCTTTAGATGCTTTAACGCGGGGTGGTTTGCAAGAACAATTAATGAAAATCTGCAACGAAAGTAACCTAACTTGCGTGATGGTGACACACGATGTAGACGAAGCATTGCTACTAAGCGATCGCATTGTCATGTTGACCAACGGGCCAGAAGCCCAAATTGGGCAAATTCTCGACGTTGAAATTCCTCGCCCCCGCCAAAAACTAGAAGTAGTTAATCATCCCACTTACTACGGCTTACGCAATGAAATAATTTACTTCCTCAATCAGCAAAAACGTGCCAAGCAGCGCAAAGCAAGGCAGCAAGGGGCGCAAAGCATTGCGCCCGTACGAGCAGCCAATGGTTTAGAAAAAGTAAATTTAGAACTAGGTTTTATTCCCCTCACAGATTGCGCCCCGTTAGTAGTTGCTAAAGAAAAAGGCTTTTTTGAAAAATACGGCTTAACAGAAGTAGTTTTAAGCCGCGAACCAAGTTGGAAAGAAATTGCTAAAGGAGTGGGTACAGGACGCTTAGATGCGGCGCAAATGGTCGCCGCCATGCCCTTAGCTTTAACGTTGGGTGCAGGGGATAAGCCGCCAATTCCTACGGTTAGTGCGATGAATTTGTCGCGCAATGGTAACGCGATTACTTTTAGCAAAAAACTGTACGACCAAGGGGTAAGAACCCTTGCAGATTTTAAAGATGCGATCGCCCTTACTCCCGATAAAGTCCACACTTTAGCGATGGTGCATCCAGCATCGATGCACAACTTGTTATTACGCTACTGGTTAGCCTCTGGCGGTATTGATCCTGATAAAGATGTCAATTTAACAGTAGTTCCGCCGCCTCAAATGGTATCCAACCTCAAAGCTGGCAATATTGACGGTTATTGTTCTGGCGAACCTTGGAACTCCCGCGCCGTCCACGAAAACTTGGGGTTTGTAATTGCGACCGATTTAGAAATTTGGGCGGGACATCCAGAAAAAGTTTTGGGCGTAACGGAAGAATGGGCAAATAAATATCCCCAAACTCATCTAGCCTTAGTCAAAGCTCTCCTCGAAGCTTGCGAATACTGCGACGATAGACGCAATCGAGAAGAAATTGTTGAACTACTCTGCCGCCCGGAATACGTTGGTTCAGCGCCGGAATATACGCGCCCTGGATTTTTGGATGCTTACGATCGCGGTGATGGCACAGAACCCGTGCAAATGTATACCTTTAACCAATTCTACGTCAACAAAACCAACTACCCAGATCGGGCAGAAAGGTTATGGATGATGACGCAATTAGCCCGTTGGGGTTTAGCACCCTTTCCCAAAAACTGGCAAGAAATCCTCGATCGCGTTTGCCGTGCGGATATATTTGGTGAAGCCGCTAGAGAATTAGGCTTTTTAGATACTGGACGCGACCCCCACACAATGATATTTGATGAGATTGTCTTCGATCCAGAAGATCCAATTAAGTATCTCAATAGTCTGGAAATCAAACAGCCTTTACAAATTCAAGAAATATGTTTGATTTAACCGCCAGCAGATCGGCGAACCATCTCCAAAACTTACCTAGCCGCACAATTTAGCATTTAATACTCCAAAACTATGCAAATACTTAAAACTAATCAAGCAACTTCTCCAATAACTACGCCAACAACTAAAAACGAACATTTTCTAGTTATTGAGAATGTCTCAAAAATTTATCCCACCCCCACAGGCCCTTATACAGTCCTAGATGGCGTAGAACTGAGCGTAGGTGAAGGTGAATTTGTTTGCCTAATTGGTCACTCTGGTTGTGGCAAATCAACGCTGCTAAACATGGTGGCAGGATTTAACACCCCTTCTGATGGTGAAGTTAGACTAAATTCAAAAGCAATTACTGAACCCGGCCCCGACCGGATGATGGTGTTTCAAAATTATTGCTTATTGCCTTGGATGACTGCTTTTGAGAACGTTTATTTAGCTGTAGATTCCGTTTATCCTGACAAGCCAGAAGCACAAAAAAGAGCGATTGTTAAGGAACATTTGGCAATGGTGGGGTTAACAGAATCCGCCGACAAAAAGCCGACGCAGCTATCGGGAGGGATGAAACAAAGAGTTGCGATCGCCCGCGCTTTATCAATTCGCCCTCAAGTATTGATTTTAGATGAACCTTTTGGGGCATTGGACGCGATTACAAAAGAAGAATTGCAAGAAGAATTATTGAAAATTTGGCAAGATTATCAAGTAACAGTGTTGATGATTACCCACGACATCGACGAAGCGCTATTTTTGGCAGATCGTTTAGTAATGATGACTAATGGACCCTCAGCAAAAATTGGCGAAGTATTAACTATTCCCTTCCCCCGTCCCCGCAACCGCGCCCAGATGTTGGAAGATCCTGAATACTACAACTTGCGTAACTACGCGCTAGACTTCCTATTTAGACGTTTTGCTCACGACGATGATTAACATGACAAGCTTAGAAATTACCGAACAATTATTAAAAGCCAAACAAGTTAAAAGCATGAGCTTTCAAGACTTGGGTAAAGTATTAGGGCGCGATCCAATGTGGGTTGCCGCCTTAATTTATCGTCAAGCTACAGCATCGGAAGATGAAGCGAGCAAATTAGCTCAAGCTTTAGATTTATCGCCAGAAATAGCCCAAGAATTAACCGAATTTCCTGTTAAAGGCTCTTTAGACCCAATTATTCCTACAGATCCTTTAATTTATCGGTTTTATGAGATTATGCAGGTTTATGGAATGCCGCTTAAAGCTGTGATTCAAGAGGAGTTTGGCGACGGAATTATGAGCGCCATAGATTTCACAATGAATGTCGAGAAAGAAACAGATCCAAAAGGCGATCGCGTCAAAATTACCATGTCTGGAAAATTTCTACCTTACAAAAAATGGTAGTGGAAGTATAAAGGGGTGACAAACGGTGACAGATATTATTAAAACACTATGTCCTTACTGCGGTGTAGGCTGCGGTTTGGAAGTGTCGCCCCCTGTAGCGAGTAGTCAAAATCAGAATTGGAAAGTAAAAGGCGATCGCACACATCCATCAAGTCAAGGAATGGTATGTGTTAAAGGTGCAACCATTGCTGAATCAATGGATTGCGATCGCTTACAATTCCCCATGATGCGATCGTCTTTAGATGAGCCTTTTCGCCGTGTTAGTTGGGATGAAGCCCTAGAAACCGTAGCTAATCGCCTGAAATCAGTATACGAAAAGTCCGGCGGCGATGCCGTTTGTATGTACGGATCTGGGCAAATGCAGACTGAGGACTACTACGTTGCTCAAAAACTCCTTAAAGGCTGTTTGGGTACAAATAATTTTGATTCTAATTCTCGCTTGTGTATGTCTTCGGCGGTAGCGGGTTACGTGCAAAGCCTGGGATCTGATGGGCCGCCTTGTTGCTACGATGACTTGGAACTAACAGATTGTGCTTTTATTATTGGTGCAAATGCCGCAGAGTGTCACCCCATAGTTTTTAACCGCCTGCAAAAGCATCACAAACGCCACCCAGAAGTAAAACTAATTGTGGTCGATCCTCGGCGTACTCCTACAGCCGAAGTTGCAGACTTACATTTAGCGATTCAACCAGGGACAGATATTGACTTACTCAATAGCATTGCTTATTTACTACTGCAATGGAGAAAAATAGACCAAAGTTTTATTGACGAATATACTAACCAATTCTCCGATTTTGCCGAAGTAGTTTCTCACTACTCACCCCAAGAAGTTGCTAAACGCTGTGGAATTTCGGCGGCGGATATTGAGCTTGCGGCACGTTATTGGAGTGAATCGGAGCGGGTTTTATCTTTGTGGTCGCAAGGGGTTAACCAGTCTTCTGAAGGTACGGCTAAAGTATGCAGTCTGATTAATTTACATTTGCTAACTGGACAAATTGGGAAGCCAGGAAGTGGACCTTTTTCTCTCACTGGTCAGCCTAACGCAATGGGGGGAAGGGAAGTAGGGGGACTTGCGCACCTATTACCCGGTTATCGGTCGGTAAGTAATGCCCAGCATCGGCAAGAACTAGAACAATTTTGGCAACTTCCCCCCGGACAGGTTTCGCCAAATCCAGGTCGCACCGCTTGGGATATTATTACCGGATTAGAAACGGGGGAAGTAGAGTTTTTATGGGTAGTTGCAACCAATCCCGCCGTTAGTTTACCCGACTTAGAGCGCGTCAAAGCCGCTTTATTGCGATCGCCCTTTACCATCGTTCAAGACGCTTACTACCCCACCGAAACCACCGCTTACGCCCATGTTTTGTTACCTGCGGCACAGTGGGGCGAAAAAACTGGGACAATGACAAATTCTGAAAGAGTAGTAACTTTGTGTTCGGCTTTTCGTCCTCCGGTAGGGGAAGCTTTAGCTGATTGGGACATAATCGCCCAAGTTGCTAAAAGGCTGGGATTTGATGATAAGTTTGCGTTTACAAGTTCTGCCCAAGTGTACGATGAATTTGTGCAACTAACGCGCGATCGCCCTTGCGACATGACGGGACTTAGCCATCAAAGGCTTTTAACGGAAGGTGCAATTCAATGGCCCTGTCCTGATAAAGGTCATATCTCTCCTAAGCGGCTTTACACCGATTTGCGCTTTGCAACGGCTGACAAACGGGCTAAATTTACTCCTTGTCACTCGCGGGGACTAGCTGAACCCCCCGATCCCGAATATCCTTTTGTCTTGACTACAGGCAGGTTATACGGACATTGGCACACCCAAACCCGCACCGGACGCATTGATAAAATTAGACAAATGCACCCCGAACCATTTATCGAAATTCATCCCCGCGATGCAAGTAAACTAGGGATTGAAGACAACCAATGGGTAGAAGTACGAAGTCGTCGGGGGATAGCTCAGTTTCCTGCTAAAATTACCAGTGCGATCGCGCCTAATACAGTTTTTGTACCAATGCACTGGGGTTATTTGTGGGCAGAAAAATCGGAAGCAAACGCCCTCACTCATCCCATATCTTGCCCTAGTTCTTTGCAACCAGAATTAAAAGCTTGTGCTGTTCAGATAGTTAGTTTAGCCGTCAAAAACGCCGATTACAGTAGTGTTAGTTTGTTGCAAACTCAATCTTAGAATTAACCGCACCTTTTACTACTTTTTGCTAAAAATGCTCAAACTCCTTCTGCCATTACGAGTATCTAATAAAACCTTCATAAACCCCAAAAAAAATCTGGCAAAGGATCGTTAAAATCATTACTCATTACCATAGAGTCACGATTTAAACCCGCTTTGGGAATTACAGGTTCTTCAGTTTGAGACAAAGGTAAAACCCTTGCCCAAGTTACTCTCTGACAAGTTAGCGTCACTTCAACATGATTTTGGATGTCTGACAATAAATCAGCTAAATTATCCGACAAGTCAGCAATATCGAAAGTTTTTGGTGACATTTTTATTTATGCCCTACTCATCACAAGCATTACAACTAATAGACATCTCCAAAATGCCCTAGTCAAATTAAAAAATTACTTGTCTACGTTTTGCGCCTAATGCACTCCAGCAAAATCCTCTAATTAATTCCTGTACAAGCAAGTAAGTACAAACATTTACAGGTATATCAAAAGGTAGGTTTAAAAGGTTTAAGGCAGCTTTTGTAACTACTTCTACAAAACCAAATAACTAAAAGGCATAGCTTAACAAAAAAGATATATTTCAGCACTGCGATCGCGCGTTTAAAAAAATCTATCGTTCTTAAAGCTATGACAGACGCAAACGGAACTCCAGAAACCGCCGAATTTCAAAACCTGACCCAAGCCGGAGAAAGTAAGCCAACTTTAAACAAATTTGAAAAAATCAAAGCCGAAAAAAATGGTTTAGTCCTCAAGCAAGAATTAGACTATTTGGCAAGCATTGGCTGGGAAGCAATGGACGAAGCTGATCGCGATTACCGATTGCGCGATTTAGGATTGTTTTATCGTACCGTTACTCCCGGTAAATTTATGCTGCGAATGCGCCTAGCTAATGGCATAATTATCGCAAGTCAAATGCGGGCTTTAGGCGAAATTGTCCAACACTACGGCGATGAAGGCAACGCAGACATCACCACTAGGCAAAATATTCAGTTGCGCGGCGTTCGGATTGAAGATGTACCAGATATTTTTAAAAAGCTGCATCAATATGGGCTAACTTCGGTGCAATCGGGTGTAGACAACGTTCGTAATATTACAGGTTCGCCTTTAGCTGGTATCGATCCTGATGAACTAATCGATACGCGGGGGTTGTGTCGCATGGTGCAAGACATGATTACAAATAATGGCGAAGGCAACCCAGCAATGGTTAACTTACCACGCAAATTTAATATTGCGATCGCCGGATGCAAAGATAACTCCGTCCACGCCGAACTTAACGACCTTGCTTTTATCCCTGCTTATAAAAACGATACCATTGGCTTCAATGTCATTGTCGGCGGGATGTTTTCCCCCAAACTTTGCGTCGCCGCCGTACCGCTTAATGTTTGGGTTAGTCCTGATGATGTAGTTGCACTAAGTAAAGCTGTTTTACTCACTTATCGCAATCATGGTTTACGCGCAAATAGACAAAAATCGCGCCTGATGTATCTGATTGACAAATGGGGAATAGAGGAGTTTCGCACTCAAGTAGAAAACCAAATTGGTCATCCTCTAGAGATTGCTGCCGAAAAAGACGAGTTTATGTGGAATAAATACGACCATATTGGCGTATCTAAACAAAAGCAACCCGGATTAAACTTTGCGGGGGTACATATTCCCATTGGGCGCTTGTATGCTCAAGATATGTTTGATTTGGCGCGGATGGCGGAGGTTTATGGGACTGGAGAAATTCGCTTTACTGTCGAGCAAAATCTAATTATTCCCAATATTCCCAACTCTAGGCTAGAAACATTTTTGCAAGAGCCACTTTTAGAACGTTTTTCCATTAACCCGGAAAACCTGTCGCGGCGGTTAGTTTCTTGTACTGGGAGTCAATTTTGCGGATTTGCCCTAATTGAAACCAAAAATCGCGCCTTAGCAATGATTAAAGCTTTGGAAGCAGAAATTACTGTAGAGCAACCTGTGCGTATTCATTGGACTGGTTGCCCTAATTCTTGCGGACAGCCACAAGTTGCCGATATTGGCTTAATGGGAACAAAAGGACGCAAAAACGGGCAGGTTGTAGAAGCTGTAGATATTTGGATGGGTGGAAAAGTCGGCTTTGAAGCTGAACTTGGTAGCCGAATAATGAAACAAATTCCTTGCGACGACCTTAAACCAGTGCTAAAAGACTTGTTAATTGAACATTTTGGCGCAAAACTCAAAAAATCGCCCGAAAGCTTTGTCCCCCAAGAATTTTTAAGTGTTAGCAGTAATTAATACATTGCTTACTAGACGCACCTTACAATGAAATAAGTGCGATCGCCACAAACATCTGCTACAAAGCCTAACTTAAGTCATGATCAACTCAGTATATTTCCAATCTCAACTGTACGAGGCGATCGCACTTATTTGCAAAACAGGCGGCTGGGATTATGGCGAAGCTTGGATTCCTTGCCCAGAAGGAGTTTTAGAACTTAGTCCTGTTTGGTACAGTCGCCCAGATACCGAAGAAATCGAGAAATTTCGCCTGTGTAGTGAAGCGTTTGTGATTCCGCCAAATCAAGGATTGCCTGGTAGAGTTTGGGCAAAAGGTCAACCAGAATGGATTGTAGATGTCTCTGCTAGATCGGAAACATATTTTTTACGCAATCAGATCGCCAAAGCTTGCGGTGTCAAGGCTGGCTTTGGTATCCCGATTAAATGCGATCGCCAAATCATAGTAGTGCTAGTCTTTTTTATGCAGACTGCTGGCGATCGCAATCAGCAAACAGTTGACTTTATTACCGCCGTAGCTGCCGAATTAGAACAAGCTCTAAGCCATAGTCCGGCTTTAATCTAGCGCATTTTAGGGGGGCTTTGGAGGGGATAGGCAACGGGCGAAACAATACTGCTAACGCTATTTGAGGAGTATTGACCAATTACCCAAAGAGGCAAGGTTAGAGTTATTAAAGCGATCGCTGTGCCGAGAATGTCTGCCAATCTATGAGTCGATCGGGGAGGATTGGCAGACGGTGTACTACTAGAGTCCATAAAAAATTGAAAACCTATTAACTCAACCCAGCACAACATAAAATTTTTTGGTGTTGTACTGATTCTACTATTTTAACGAGTTATTTTTAGTAAACTGTCTACTAGCAAACAATCTCAATAGAATTGCTGGAAAAATTGCCCTTTTAGGCAGCCAAACACCATGTTATGAGCTTAAGAAAGCTTTATACTTGAAGCCAAAACTCTGTTTAGGAGTTAATTTAATGCTGTTTGATAGCAAAACTCAACTTTTACAGCAGGCACAAGCGGCGCAAGAAACAGGTAATTGGGCAATAGTCATTCAATGCTTGCAACAACTAGCACTTGTAGATATTGAACAACAAGCAAGTCAAGTAATAGATTTAGCTATTACGGTTTTGATTGAAGGCGATTTTCATCAGCGTTGGGATATAGCAAAATTGTTTCCCCGTTTAGGCGCAAATGCCGGAATTGGAATCGATCGAGCGATTTCGCCAATAATTGAAATTGTTACGGGCGATGAAGACGAAGAATTACGCTGGTATGCAGCTAGGATTTTAGGCGAATTTAATCAACCAAAAGCGATCGCCGCTTTAGTCGATTTACTCAAATCTAATGATAATGAAGAATTAACGTCAATGGCAGCCAGTGCTTTAGGACAAATTGGCAACGGGGCGGTAGTTGCTCTTAGCGAATTACTACTAGATGAAAATACGCGCCTAATCGCTGTAGAATCCCTCGCTCATATCCGGCGATCGGAAATCATTGCGCCATTATTAACTGTAGTTAAAGATGCCGATGTAAAGATTAGAGCGACTACTATTGAAGCTTTGGGGAGTTTTCATAACCCAGAGATCCCGCCTATTTTAATTGAAGCTTTAAATGATATTGCCGCGTCTGTAAGAAAAGAAGCCGTTACAGGTTTAGGTTTTCGCGTTGACGTGCTTGAAAAATTAGACTTAGTTAATAAATTAGTGCCGCGATTGTACGATTTTAATATAGATGTTTGCTGTCATGCGGCGGCTTCTTTAGGCAGATTGAAAAGTGAAGGCGCTGCCGTTGCCCTAAATACGGTGCTAAATTCTCCTCACACACCGATAAACCTACAATTAGAATGTGTCCGGGCTTTGGGAAGAATAGAAACGCCTCTTTGCTTGCAATATCTGCGCCTTTGTTTAAACGAACATTTTTCCCCCGCCTTGCAGCAAGAAGTTGTCAAAGTTTTAGGACAAGTAGACCAATTAAAAACGATCGCCGGAGACATTTTGTTGGAAGCTTTGCAATTATCAAATAATTCTACAAGTGCGATCGCTCTATCATTAGGACGATTGGGAGAAATTAAAGCTATAGATCCGTTAATAAACTTACTTGTTAACCCCGATTCAAAAGTAAGATTACACGCGATCGCCTCTTTACAACAACTAGCCCCAGCCCAAACCTACCAAAAATTACAGCAACTAAATAATGATGCCGCCACTACACCCGAACTCAAACAAGGAGTAAAATTTGCCTTAAATGAATGGCAACAAATATAAGTTACCAGATACTTGTAACAATTTTTACCAAAACCTAGCGCTAGATCGAGTAACTTAGATTGGGATACAAATGTAATTCAGGCTACAAACAAAATGCGGCTAGAGCAGTTGCAAGCTTTTTTGGCGATCGCCGAGACAGGCAGTTTTCAGCAAGCAGCGCGAAAATGTGGGGTGACGCAATCAACCATTAGTCGCCAAATTCAAGCATTAGAAGCCGATTTAGGTTTGGCTTTGTTTCATCGCAACGCTGCTACTACTTTAACTTTAGGCGGCGATCGCTTTTTGCCCCGCGTCCGTAAAATTTGCCAGGAGTGGCACAATGCAACAGCAGAACTAGCCGATTTAGTAGCGGGAAAGCAACCAGAATTATGTATTGCGGTAATTCATTCAATTTGCTCTCACTACTTGCCGCCGATCCTGCAACAATTTTGTCGTGACTATCCAGAAGTACAGTTGCGAGTGACTTCTTTGGGGAGCGATCGCGCTTTGAAGGTTCTCAAAGATGGCATGGTAGATTTGGCGATCGTCATGAATAATCGCTTTTTAACCGCTAGTTCCGAGATGGTAGTACAGGTACTATACGATGAACCGATTGAAGTGCTAATGAGCGCAAATCACCCGCTTACAGCCTACGAATGGATACCCTGGGACAAATTAACTTGTTACCCTCAAGTAGTATTTAAAGATGGCTACGGGATGCAACGTTTGGTACAGGATCGCTTTGAGCGCTTGGAGGCGAAACTTCAGGCAGTTTTAGAAGTAAATACTCTTGATGCTTTCCGAGGGGTAGTACGTCAAGGGGATATGGTGGCTTTGCTACCACAATCGGCATTAGTAGAAGCCCGCAACGATCCTACTCTAGCGGTGCGATCGCTCGGTAATGAAAGTTCTAGTTTGACGCGCCGCGTTGTGATGGTGACTACTCAAGATCGGCTTAAAATCCCCCCGATTCGCCACTTTTGGGACTTGGTACGAGCGTCTATCCCTGTGCCGGAAAAAATAGAAACCAGCGCTTAAGCAAGTAAATTATATAGATATGAGTACGGCATTTAGAGAGTTATTAAAAAAAGTAGGTAGTGGGGTGCATACGGGGGAGGATTTGACCCGCGCGGAGTCTATGGCGGCAACAAAAATGATGCTACTAGCCGAAGCTACCCCCGCCCAAATTGGCGCATTTTTAATCGCTCACCGAATTAAGCGCCCGACAGGAGAAGAATTAGCCGGAATGCTTGATGCTTACTCAGAATTAGGGGCAAAACTGCAACCAATTAATTTTGCCCGATCGCCAATTGTGTTAGGAATACCCTATGATGGGCGATCACGGACTGCACCCATTAGTCCCATAACAGCATTACTATTAATTACCGCCAACCAGCCTGTAATCATGCACGGGAGCGATCGATCGCCTACTAAGTACGGACTGCCATTAATAGAGATTTGGCAAGGCTTAGGAGTCGATTTTAGTAAACTATCTTTGGCGCAAACTCAACAGGTATTTGAGACAACAGGATTAGGATTTGTCTACTTACCTCAACACTTTAGTCAAGCACAAGTCATATTTGATTACCGCGATCAAATCGGCAAACGTCCGCCTTTTGCGACAATGGAATTAGTTTGGTGTCCTTACACTGGGGATGCACATATTATTGCTGGCTTCGTACACCCGCCCACAGAAGGAATGTTTCAAGGCGCTTTAACTTTGCGGGGAACAAGCAATTTTACAACAGTTAAAGGCTTAGAAGGTAGTTGTGACTTACCGCGCGATCGCACGGCAATAGTAGGCATATTTACTGGCGATGCTTTAGTAGAACACTTACACCTATCCGCCCGTGACTATGGTTTTAGTAACAAAAATGTACCTCTAACTTCCACTCCAGAATTAGTTGCTGCTATGCAAACAGTATTGCAAGGTAAACCCTCAGAATTGATGCAAAGTGCCTTGTGGAATGGCGGTTTTTATCTGTGGCGTAGCGGTATTTGCTCTGATATGCGATCGGGTATTGCTAAAGCCGAAGAATTATTAACTAGCGGTGAAGTTGCCCAAAAACTAAAAGAAATTAGTGCTGTTGTCAAAAAGAGTTGAGGATAAAAGATCGTAGCGATCGCATTGGGAAGTATTTATCTTTCATTAAATTATCCCTTTGGCTTTGTTACAGACGTAAATAAGCGATCGTATACAACCTTAGGGGCGCAATGCACTGCGCCCCTACAAGATTCGCAATTGATTTAGGATAGTGATTATTTATCCTCAAAAGGTTCAAAATTTTGAAATGATTAAGAACACAGAAGAATTAAGGAAGCGCTTATTTACCAGTGGAATAGTAAAAAACGAGCAAGAGTTAAAAGGATGTAACTCTGAAGAAATTGCATATATTGAGAGTAAATATGGTGTTTTACCAAGAGCTTACAGGGAAATTTTAGTTTTACTTGGACATAGTGCCGAAAAGCTTGTTAAGTAGGTAGGTGGGCGCGAGATAGCCAAAATGTACAACATTAGATAAAGACAGTGAATATAAGAAATAAGTATAAAAATGCCAGCACGTCTTAGAGTATTTCTGAACCAAGAAGAAGATAGAACGTTATTTGAGTTAAGGACAGCCCTGGCGGTGTCACAGAAAGTAAAAGATCGAGCCGAAGTAGTGAGGTTAAATTCTCGTGGATGGTACAAAGAAAAAATGGAGATGTTGTATAAATGTTGATGCAGAATTAAATGGACAGTCCAAACTCGTATCTATTAATAAATAGTCCAATCACCAAATCGTGCATAGCAACCGTCTTGGAAAAACAAATTGTTTTTCGAGCTAAACGTTTAATCCGAGTCCGCAGGAACAAAATGCTTTTTTTCTATCTTTTGAGTGTTTTGTTTTCCGATTTTATGCAAGGATTGAGCTAAATGTCGCGAATAAGCTCCCCAATCATCAGTGTAAAAATGGGTAATTCCAAAGGGTTCTAATAAAGCTCTCAATTGTAGAAAAACTTCATCTTTACGTGTCCCAAAAACGTAGGCTAAAACTTTTCCGCTCTTACGCTCAATAGCGTGCCACAACCATCTCTGATTAGATTTTTTGGTAACGAAACGACCCCTCTTCATCGAGTTCAGATTCCACCCCTGATGATATCTCCAAAGGTTTGAATAAGCAAATATCAACCACTATCGACTTGCAATTGCGTTGTTTTAAAACTGATAAATTCACTGATTGCAATTGGTTTTGTTTTTTTTTAGTTCTTTAATAACAGTGCTAGTGCTAACCTGTAATACTCGTGCTGTATCTCGAATTCCACTGCCGTTAAGTGCCATGTCTACAATCTGTTGTTTTACTTTTCGGGACTGACCCGGATAAGCATAATCTAAAATGAATGTTCGACCATCACAAGCTTGTTCCCGACATTGGTAGCGTTGCTTCCCTTGAGGAGTCTTCCCATTTTTTACAATATCTACTCCTTGACAGTAAGGACAATATAATACTTGTGTAATCATGGCTATTCTTGATGCTGTTTATGCTACTATTTCTTTAATTGAATCTTAGCATATCAACATTTATACAACATCTCCGTTTTCTGGTTCTTCCTTTGGTTGTTCCTGTGACTGCTTGAATAAAAAAACACCAATTTCTGGACTAACGTGCTGGAGTACCTTTTGCCGCACTGTTTGCTCAATTGCTTCTAAGGTGTTCAATTTTTCTGGTGGGGTTTCCACGCACGAGAATAGCCGCAATCCCTTGGAGATAGGCTTTTAGTTCTTGAGCTTTCTCTGGAGTCATATCCTGTACCTCCTGTCTGTTTTTACTCATCCTACATTCTTGCTTCGATTTTAGTTCCCTAGTCTCTTAAATACCTTAAGTATTAATACTCATTGCAAAACTGAGATGCTCCCAAGGTATCTGCACAGGGAATCCCGTTAGATAAGGGTAGAAACGTTGATAGTCAGTCCTGTTTCGCTCTCCCGTATTCTGCCATGTCCCCCCAGCCCTCTGCTCCACTGATTACTGCACATAGAGCAATAGTGATGATATCTAACAGCAAATGCTCTTTTCCTCGGATATCACGTATTTCTTCTAGGCTGGCAAAATAGGTCAGTATGCTGGTATCAATTATCTGACTCACTGGGGTTTTCCTACTTGCTTTACTTTACCCCATCTTTTTTATGCGGTTGTCCTGAGGATAATACTAATATCGTTGATTGTGATCGATTTAGGTGCTATGATAATGAATCGCCAATACTTAGCACAAATAAGGGTAATTACTTGTTGATGCTAACTTGGGGAGCGAATAGCTACCAATAAAAGTTACTATGGCAAAACATAACCTTGGCTGAGTTAGAAGGTAAAACTTATAATAAAGTCATAGAGTTGGTTTCAGTTACTAAGCGGCGACATAGCCAAGTGGTAAGGCAGAGGTCTGCAAAACCTTTATCCCCCGGTTCAAATCCGGGTGTCGCCTTGTTTTACTATACCCACAATTACCCCAAACCCCCGACTTATCAAGCATCGCAGGGGTTATTAATAATTGTAAATGTACTTGAATGTACCCGGATATACCTAAATGTACCCGGAAAATTAGGCACGTTTTAGGCACTTGGATATCCAATCTAAATTAAACCAGGCAAACGGGCGGCTGCGATCGGGAAAAGTGGGAGTAACGATCCAGGTTAAAGGCGATCGCTTACATCTTCGAGCTACTTTCCCACCAAAGCCCGGATCTACAAAGCAGCAGCCCTATCAACAGCGATTAGCACTAGGCTATCATGCCAATCCTTCGGGGATTTCGGCGGCGGAAGCTCAAGCCCGTAAAATAGGCGCGTTGCTTGACTGCAAGGAGTTTTCCTGGATTCCTTATTTAGAAAATTCACAATTGCTGCATACAATTGGCAGTTGGATTGAGCGATTCGAGCGCCAGCACTGGGCAGAAGTGATACAGAATCAGGCATCGCTAACAACTTGGAAAACTGATTACTTGCAAGTATTTAAAAACTTGCCACCAGACGAACTATTGACGCTGGCAGCGCTGGTTAACTACATCACTACTACAAATCCTGATAGCAGAACTAGAAAACGCGCTTGCGATTACTGCTACAAGCTGGCGGAGTTTGCGGATCTTGAGGGCAGGGAGGCAATTAAGAAACTAACAGGGAGTTATTCGAGCGCTGCGGTCAATCCTCGATCGCTGCCAACTGATGCTCAGATTGCTGCTTGGCGCGATAGTTTGCCTTCTAGCTCCTGGCGTTGGGTTGTGGGAATGTTGGCTTGCTATGGCTTGCGTGGCCACGAGGTTTTTAGGTTAGACCTGGCTGATTTTCCTGTGGTTCGTGTGCTGGCAGGGAAGACCGGAGCTAGATTTATTTATCCGCTCTATCCTGAGTGGGCCGAAGACTGGAAGCTGCATCAAATAGATTTACCTAAATTGAGCTTGAATTACAGCAACGCCAAATTAGGAACTAAGGTCGCGGGTTGGTTTTACGATCGCAAAGCTCCCTTTAATGCCTATGATTTGCGGCACTGCTACGCGAGACGCTGCTTTGAATTTGGTATGGCTCCTGACTGGGCAGCCGGATTAATGGGGCATTCAAACAGAGTTCATTTGACGACTTACAGGGCTTGGATTGATGAACAGACTTATCGGCGGGTTTATCAGGCGATCGTTAGCCGTCCCGATCGCCCGTTGCCTCCCTAACCCTGATTGCTGATTAAGCGATCGAGAATTGCGTCTAATCTTTCTACCGCCGCGTTCAGGCTTGCCATCTGAGCATCGTTGCGATCTCGGTACTCTTGAAAGTTTACTCGGTCTTCTTCGGCTCTTTCGGTCAATCCTTCAACTACTGCTAAAGTTCGACCGATTGCTTCAGATAGCACTCGTTCGGTTTGGGCGGTTTGATCGCTGTTGGCTGCTATCGACCTGGCGTTAGAATCAACTATCGCCTCTATCCGGTCAAGGCGATTCTCTATCAAATCAAATCTGCTGAAGTCTACCATAATTAATCTTCCTGTTCTCCTAATAATTCCCAAGGTGCATTCTGTATCAAATCCTGGAATTCAATTAAGCAATCCCAAGCACGGCTAAACTTAAAATCGCCTTTTTGGGAGGGATTTTTGCCATAGCTATCTTTCTTATCTTGGATAAATTGATTAATAGCTTTTAATACTATTTCTTGCTTATTTTCTCCCTCTCTACAAAAGCGCTCTATTACATCCGTTCTAGAAATGTTTTTAGAGTCACCAATGTCTTTTAATTTCTGCCAAGCTTCATCAGTTAATTGCATTGATCTAAGCTTTTTTGCCTGAGCGTATCTTAAAGAGAATTTACCATTCTCATCTCTATCCATTGTTCGTAATAAGCTAGTATTATTCATGAAGCTGAATCTAGTGGTATAGAAACAGCTTACCGTATATATATAAGGCTGTCAATGCCTTATATATATACGGTAATAGATTTGATTGCTAGTGTTAACTACTCGTTATTGGTTTGTTCTCCAAATAGATGATCTAGGATTCTGTGTGTTTCAGTTCTTAGCCCTCGTAACTCTGACTTTATATCCCTGATTTCTGTTACTAAAGTTTCAAAGTTGGATTGATGAATTACAACTGTTTGAAGTAAAGCTTCGGCGGTTAATCTTGTTTCTGTCGCTGATACACGAAGTTCGGTAACTGATGTACTTAGCTCGGAAGTTGATGTACGGAGTTCTGAGACTGTAGAAGCAAGATTATCCAATCTTTCATCTGTCCAGCGTTCTATTGCCATTGGTAATAATTACTTGTATCTAGTGGTATGCTGTTAGCATACCATATATATATAAGGCTATCAATTATTAAAAACAGCCTCGATTAAATTGGCGATCGCATTTCCAATATTACTGTCAATTCTTTTGTCAGTTCGCAATTTTGAGCAAGTAATAAAATAGTCGTGGGGTATTTCTTTGTGTTCTGTATTTCTGATAAATTCATGCGGTGGAATTTTCAGCCAATCACAAATAGCCAGAAAAGTTGCCATATCGGGTATTGCTCCGTTTTCAATTCGTGAAATAGTTGAAGGACTAACACCTGCGGCCGGTGAAATTTCCCGCAACCCGCTTTTACCGCGTTTAGTACGAAGGAGATCGGCAAGCATTTCTATGTCGAGTATATACACGGTAAAACGTTTGATTAGGGGTAGCATCTATAAATCTGATTGACGATAACGTTCTTCCTCAAATTCTTCCTTTTCTTTCTCATCTTGTTTCCTCATTAAATCTGCTATATGTTCGTCATCTTCGCTAGGCAAGTTAGCAACATATAAAGCTTCTTCATAATCTGGATCGTTTTTATCAAAACCCCACATTAATCGGCAAGCTCTGCATTTATAAAAGCCAAAGTCTTCATCATGATAGATATCTTCTGAAAAGCACTCTATACATTTATTGCCTTCGTTGTTGTGGTTCATCTTTTCTCCATTGGTATTTCTAAAGCAGCGCCGCATCGATCGCAGTGCCAAATATAAGTAGGTCGTCAAACATAATCAGATACTTCCTTGCCAGTAAAGGTTAAATAGATTCTGGATTCGTTTTGTTTGGGCGGTCGGTTTTGATAGGGTTCAGATTCCTCCTGCAACTTCAATCCGTATGCTTGGGCAGACTCGATCAGGCACTGGGCAGCCTGTTCAACTTTGTCGGTAGCCGCCCAGACACGGACTCTAACTAAATCTGTTGGCGGATCGGCGATGCGATCGTCTCTTTCCCACTTCTGAGATTTGCAATCCCAAAAGAAACCTAGCCCGTTTAGTTGCTTGTACAGTGATTCTTGAGTTTCATGGTTGAGAGTAGCAATCTCACAAGCCTTGGTGTATTTCTTGGTTTGCTTCATTAGCGCTTTTCCATTGGTATTTCTAAAGCAGCGCCGCATCGATCGCAGTGCCAAATATAAGTTGGTCTGGCAGATAGTCGGCTACTGGTGACGCGGTAATGTTTGCCAATTTGAAATAAGCCCCCTTTTCGGAGCTTTCTTAATTGGCGGGGTGTTATGCAGAGGAAATCGGCGGCGGTGTTAGTGTCCGCCCAACTGCTAGGTTGTTTCATCATTGCTGAAGTCTAAATACTGATTTGTCATTGCTTCGATAATCGCTTCAACATCTTTTTTGTCGTTGTAAACACTTCGGTTATTCTTGCTCCAGTGAATTACAGCAAGAATTGGGTCTTTATCAATTTCTACTCGCTGGATAAGAGCGAGGTTAAGGTATTCGCCGCTTGGGAGTTTGACTATATACATGGTTACGATCGCACTTGCCAAGTGTCGCGGAGATAGGCGGCAAGCTCTTTAACTGCGTCTACCGCGTCGTTTAGCTTGCCTGTCTCGTCGGCATTAAAAATGTGTTCCGAGCCTGATAAGGTTTCGGCGGCATCAAGTAATTTATAGGCTTCCTCTAATTGATTCTGTATCACTTCTTTAGCGGCTATTTGGTCTAGTTGATAATTTCTCAAGGCTTTAGGTTTCATGGTTTTTTTGAGTTGGGTTAGTACGGCTGTTCTGTTCGCCTTGTATTTGCTGGATTCTCGCCATTAATTAACCTGTATGGCGGTGTTGACCTAGTAGCTAGGCTCTAACGTTTAATACGACGGCGCGATCGTGCTAAGAGACAAACAAAAGCAGATATTCCCATAGACATCCCTTTCTTTAGGTGTCTGCTTTTTATGTTGTCTACTAACTAGCAGTCTACCGCCAGCCTCCGAGGTTGTCAAGCGGTAGACTGCTGGCATTAAACCGCTATAATGAACACAGAAAACTCACAAGACGAACCAACCTTGAAGACACTTCGAGAGAGTGCTGGACTAACCCAGCCGGAACTAAGCCGACGAATAAATGCAGGCATTAGGACTATTGGCGATTGGGAACGGGGAGTATATTCCCCAAGTTTTGATCGGGCGATCGCTCTTGCCCGTGAACTTGGCGTGTCTCTAAAAACTCTTGCTAAATCTATGAAGATGGATGTCTCAGGAGTGCCAGACGAGCAATCAGATCAAGACTAACCACAAATAAAAACCGCTCAGTCAGGCAAATGATTGAGCGGTTTTTGTAGTAGTTCGTCAGCAGGTCACTATCTCATGTCGATTCGATAGTCAAAAAGGAGGAACAACTTATTATGTCCCAACTCGATCCAAATCTATGTCCCCATACACACATTATCCCTGGACTAAGTGCCATTCAGTGCCGCGATTGCCGCCGCTACTGGGAGTATTTTCACAAAGATTTCGAGCGATTACTCGCTCAAAGCTCCGATCCGCCCGAAGACACTACCCCAAGAAGTGATACAGAATCCAAACCCAAAGGAGGTAACTTTGTGCTGGCAGAAAGTGATACAGAATCCTATTCCTATCCTGAGATCCTGCGCTTTACCGACGAGCCAATCAACCTTTACTATCCACGAGGTACAGCAAAATCATTCAATCAGTATTTTCGATTCAGCTACCGCGATGGTAAACGAATGCGACATCTACATATTCCCGGCGGCAACACCCGAAGTCCTGAAGCGATCGAACGAGCTAAAAGAGTTCGAGCTTTTGTAGACGAAGGCGCGACTCCCTCTCAGGTGAGAAGCTTGATCGAAGGCTGGCAGACAAAAAAGAATCCATTGCCTAGGCTGTTCTAAAAAAAATCCCTGCTGTTACCTCTAACAACAGGGGTTCAATAAATTCACAATATTTACAAAACATAGGAGTTTATGACCTACATCAATGATAGTTCGCCCAACAAAACAAAGGTCAAGTTTTATGCACTGAGAACGGGAGAACACTTGAGAGCTTGCAAGGAGCTAACACCAGCACAGCGAGACATTTATTACTACCTCATGACCCTCGATCCTGATGGGAATGGGATGGATATCAACAGCAAAGAAATAGCCGAGCAACTAGGGCTATCAAAATTCACTGTGTGCAAATCTTTAAAGGCTCTCGACCAATTGGGCTGGATTGAGCTTGAAAAGATTACTAACACTATAAGAATTTCAATCAATTAATTAATTAGAAACAACTAAAGAGTTATGACCTACATTAATGTACCCTCCCAAGGCAAGATTGAGGGCAAGTTTTACCCGCTTCAGATTGAAGAACACATGAGAGCTTGTAGGAAGCTAACAAAAGCACAGTTAGCCATTTTTTACTACTTCAAAGCAGTCGATCCTTTTGGGGGGAAATGGATAGATATCAAGATTGTTGAATTAGCAAAGCAACTAGGATTATCAAAAATCACCGTTTCTAGAGCTTTAAAATTTCTCGATCAGCTTGGCTGGCTTAAATTAAAGCTAATTTCTGTTCAAGTGCAGGTACAGACAGATTTAGGTGATAGAGATGGCACTGACGACCAACAATTTCTCAGTGCCATCGTCCCCGATCGAAGTAATAAATGTGACAATAACATTTTGATCAAAAATGATCGCATAAAAGTATCAGAATCCGCTTCAAACAAGGATTCTGATAATAATGGTGTGAAAAAATGTTTCGGTGTGATCATTTCTGATCAAAATGGATCAGAAATGATAAAAAGTGATCAGAAATGTTCTGATGTGATCAAAAATGATCGCATGGAGGTATTGAACACCGCTCCAGGCAAAGATTTCAAACCCTCTAAGACTATTAAGACTAATAAGACTAATAAGACTCTCTCTCTCACAGACAAAGAGAGAGAGAAATTTTTGGAATTTGCAAGAAAGAAAGCTAGTGAGTTGCCAAAACCTCCAACACTGCCAGAAAAATGGATTCACAAGAACCACGACGAATTATGGGCGAAATACCAAGAGTTAGAGCAGCGCAAAGAGACGAATGAGCAACAAAGAAAGGAAAGTATCGATAAGCCACAAGAAACGGTTGTAGACCCTCGTATTGCGGCGGATTTGGAAAATGGAAAAATTTTACAAATTGATTGCCACGACAAAATGTTTAGGGATACAGATGGTTGGTGGCAGAAGTGGCACGAGTACGAGGAATGGAACGCCAAGCGATCGGCGGATTCTCAGCCAACCAATGAAGAATTACTAAGGAGCAAGCAATTAATTGAGGCAGCACTAGGAATCAAATCAAGTTAATTGGTTAGCGATCCAAAACAAAGGTTGGTTGATTAGCGCGATCGCCCAAATTTAATTCTGTATCAACTTTGATAGTGGGTTCTTGGCAGTAAAGGAAAGTGATACAGAATCCTCGCAGCGAAGGAAAGCAATACAGTGTCATCGGTTCAGGGATTGGATTCTGTATCAAAATAGAAGAAACAGGATAAAGACATATGGAATTTGATGAACTTAAACAACTGGTAGAAAGCAACGCTAAAAGTATTGAAGCTTTGAGTAATGAGTCTGCGGCAGCAAGGCAAGAACTAAGAGAAGGACTGAAGGAAACTAGAGCAATTGTTGATAGCAACGCTAAAGCTATTCTTGGATTAGCTGAAGAAGCAAGGGCAGACAGGCAAGACATTCGGGATCTCAAAGATACAGTTTTTACTCTTGCTCAGATAGCCAGCGACCACGAAAAACGTCTAACTCAATTAGTAGGCTACTCAATTACTGGTGATAGCGATCGCCTAGACCTGCTGCAACGGATTCAAAAACTAGAGCGCCGCATCAAACAAATTGAAGATACACCAAATGCGGAATAAGAAAAGTGATACAGAATCCTCGCTCTTAAATTAAGCAGATACCCGTTTTGCCTTACGCTTTGCGGTTGCCTGGATAGAGGCGCTTCTGAATTGATAAAGATAGGCACAAACAATAAACCAAGTGATAAACATTAGTTCAGAAAGCGATTCCAATCGCTTAGTAATTACTTGACTTACAAGTTCTGGTTGATACCGAAGACCATAAATCATAGAACGATCAAGAAATGAAAGCAAAACCCACGTCACTATTGGTGTAACACCCACTAAACCCGCCAAAGTTAAAGCCGTCCAGCCAAAAAATATATCTCGCTTCTTTTTGGGAGGCTGGAGCCAGCGCAAAAAGTTGGGAACCTCCGACCAGAGCGATCGCAAAGCTAGAGAATACAATCCCACTAGCAGCAGATACCAAAAGAAAGAACCAGCTAAAAATAGCAAGCTTAAAGCCGCCGTACCACTAATTGCATTTACAGGAGCTTGAGCAGCTACAGCAAAAATCAACATTAAAAAACACTGCCAACCTAGCAGGGCAGGAAATAAAACAGCAGCAACCCAAGTAGGAATTGCTAAACCCAACGTTTTCAACACCGATCCAAGTGAAAGAAACCAGATAGACTGTTTGCCCCTGGTAGTAATGGTTAAACCAGCCAGCAATAATAGAAAAATTGTAATAAACATGAGAACCGCAAACTACTACTAGCTTAGGATTCCCCTTTATTTGTAAAAGTGATCGCGCTTTTATTCTATCTTTTGGACGAAAGCGCGATCGCTCTACTTTAACTTTTAACTGAATACTTCTTAATCAGTTGGTCGCCAGGTATGATTGTTGTCCAGAATATGTATTTTTTGTCCGCCACGTAGCGGATATCTCTTTTCAGAACTTCCATAAATAATTTGTGGCTAATCCGACTACGTCCAACCAAGCATCCCGCCGAAGCATTGTAAACCTTGGTTACGGGCAAGTCATAACCCCAATGTTGGTTGATTCCAAATAACCCATTGTCCAAAAAGTCGCCAGTCCGCTTGTAGTCCTTGTTATAATCCCGCCAAACTTTCACCGGAGCCACTTGGATCAAAGCTTCATGAACATCTCTCGATCCGTGATGTCCTACTGACCACGCCTGATACTGACCAAAAGCGATCCGCGCTGCGCCCTTGGTATTCATTGGGTGAATAGTATAGTAATCGCCAGGTTCCGTCGTTGCGTCCCAGTTGCCAATTATCTTAGGGCGATCGTCCACAATTTCTATAATCATTCGCCTGTCATTAAATTCGTTAGGGCGATCGGCGTTTACCTTGCCATTGGCGTTTAGTCCTTCAACGTAAACAATGTTGTAGCGCTTTTCGCCTGTAAAGATGTTGAATTTATTAACCTGCATCCAGCGCACGATCTGGCTTGTTAAACTATTATCCAACTTATCGAAATTCATTGATTTTGCTCCTCGATATCTTCCGTTGTTGGCGCGGCGTTTGCAGGTCTTTGAGTCACAACCCCCAACAGCACTGTCGCTACACCGCCAATTGTGCCTACAGTTTTAGCGTCTCCTACTTCTTGCGTAACCAGTACAGCGCAAATTCCAGCGATCGCGCCAAAAATAGTGCCTAATAGGTCTAATTGGTTTTTATTAAGTTTAATCATCATCATTGTTTTCCTCGTAGGAATCGCGAATAGTAAAGCCATCGTGTTTTTTTAAGAATTTTTGAGTATCTTTAATTGAGCTTGATAGGCGCTTAAATTTGTGATCGATCTTCTCGTTTATCTGCCCTAATAGAAACTGAAAAGTCTCTTTGCGATTTATATAGTCTTGGATATGCAGTTCTAGATTTTTTTCTATTCTTGCCGTGTAGTCATTAGTGCGAACTACGCGGTCAAGCAAAATCTTATGCCCTTCAAGGCTTGAATGCTCTAATAGTTCTTGTCTTAAGTGATGAATATTAATTTCTAATCTATTAATTTTGTTAGCGTATTGAATTAGTAAGCCCAAAAGAATAGTTAAAGATACTAAAATCCCCAATAAAATACCGATGGATTCCAAACTAAGTATAAAATTGGTGGAAGCTGCAAACATATTTAACGAGTCCCTGTAACATTTGGATCGTTGCCTGTCAAAAAGGTTTCTACAAAATTTGCACTGCTATTGCTTAAAAGCTCCAAGCGTATTTTAGCTGTACCAACATTAAAACTACTTCCCGTTCTTCTTAGTCTTAAGTTGTTTAAGTTAGCAGAAATTTTAAGGTCAAGGTCGCAATCATTAGCAGCTTGAGATTGAAAGCTTTTATCAGGAATTAATCTAAGCCAGGGAGAAGGGCTAGAGCGCCAAACAGTTGCTACTACGTAATGTTTAGCTAAAGAGAAAAGTGTTGTACTGACACATAAAGAAATTCTAAATATCATGCCGTTAGCAAGATTATTTAAAGTTCCAATTTCAATAAAATCATTCAAAACTGTTGGTACAGTTCGAGTGATTTCTAAGCTAAGTGGCGCTGTATTGTAATTATATTTACTGCTTTGTATTCCCCCCAAAGCTTGCAGGAGATTAATAAAATTTTTGTTGCCTTCTATATTTTGGTTGCCAGTTAAGTTTACAAAACTACTAAGAACAGTGTCTAAACCGTCAATGGTATTAATTGCTTGCGTATCTTGATGATTAGTTCGTGAAAGCAAGTAAGCATCTGGTTCGTTCACCGTCGCGCCAGTAGCCACAGAACTAAGCTTAATTTTTTCATCCACGCTAAACATTCCCGCGCTATTACTAGAAGCCAAAGGATGATTAGTAGTGCTTTCATGACTAGCTACATTAGCGATCGCGCTACCTATTGGATCTGCGCCTACCTGCAAAGCAGTAACGCTGTGGGGATTATTACTACTGTCGATGTGGTTATCTAAATCTAAGTCAAGCGCTTTTAAAGTTAGTTCTGCTTGGATAGAGTCAAGCTGCAACTGTAAGTTGGTAACGTCACTAATATTTATGGGCAAATTTACACCATTTTCCACAATAGACATTTGCTCTATTTCAATGATCCAATCCTCATTGAGTAGGTTGTCTACTCTTTTGATTGCCAATTTTCTATTATTTAACCCCGTAGGTGCAGCAAGCAAAATAATATCTAACTCTGTTTTATAGCCGATTAATTTATAATCAAAAAATGACAGTTCCCCTTGCTCTTCAAAAGCTTGTCTAATTACTATTTTTAGGGCTTTAATTTCTGGGTTAGTTTTTACGTGTTTAAGCTTAAAAAGTGTGCCAGTAACTACAGGTGTGTAGACATAAAACTCATTAGTAGTAATTGTTGCTAATGGCTGCCAATTCATTATTATTGAGCATCATAATTTTGTATTTCGTCAATTTTCATTTCTATAGAATCAAGCCTATCAAGCACTTCTTCATAGCCTTGTTCCTCGTAGCCCGTGTACTGCCATACCTCCATGTATATGTCTTCAAGCCAGTAAGGAATCTCTAATTTAAGCGTGTAGGGGTAAACGCCGTAATCCTCAAATTTAATTAAAGTAAGTCTGTTTAAACCTGCGTTTTTGGTTTCGCCTGCTTGAACACCACTAACAAAGTTGCTAGACAAACTAGGAGAAACATACAAAAACTGCGATACTTTAGCCCCCAAAAACCAGTAGGTCTCCGCCGTTTGGCTGTATGTACCTATCAATACTGTGGAGCTATCGCAAGTAGCATAAATAGGCGGTATCGCCTTGTACTTGTATTTTCCAGGTGGATTGTTAGGGGTTGGTATTCTTTCAGCCATACGGCTATCTTGCAATACCAGTCCCCAATTCTCTCTAAGCGCTAAATCCCAGGCTGACATTATTAATCACTAAGGAGTAACTGGAGGCACAGTATTACCAGGATTAGGATCGGCTTGGACAGGAACGTTAGTCGGGTACAGCACGCCGGAATTTGTAATGTAATAACCCGGTGGTTTGCTTACAAACTTACCTTTTATCCATTGAGCGATCGCATAATTAGAGGCGGCGGCGGGTACTCGCAAGCTAACAAGCCTTATAGGAGAAGTTGCAACCGCCGGATCGGCTCTAAGTTGGGTAGGTATTTTTATTAACTTGCCAATAATCCCGCCACTATTAGCGCCCCTGCTGTCGTACCATTCCGCTCCTTCTACCGCAGCAACCCGAACGACCCTATCATTTAAAGCTCCACTCTCTCTTACTTTTCGGGTGTAGGCTTTTCTTTTTCGTAAATAACCTTCTATTGGTGTTGCCGAAACAGCTATGCCAAAGTAAGTTATTATTTTTTGCGGAACGACGACATGAATCGTTCTGCCCGATCCTATGTTCATGTCGACTACGCCAACTGCTTGCGCCATTTATTTTTACCTGTTTGTTTAATGTAATTTTTACTAACCTTTGTTGATCAGTTGGTTAAGGCACTATTGTGGGCGTAGGATCTTGCAAAAAGTTTGCAACCTCAAAATTTATACCACCAGTAACTAGATCCTCTGATTCTTCAAGAGGAAAACTAAAAGTTCCTGTAATAGTTCTTGTGGTGTAATTAATCGAGTAGGTCACTCCACCTTCGGTGAATCCTGTTTTATAGGCTGCTTTAGATGCTTCTTTTATGGCATTGAACACGCCGCGTGCATAGATGGTATCTTCTGCCATAGTTAATCTCGTTCTGTGTCAATATGGTTACAGATACTATGGTATATGCGTTATTTGCACATTTAGAGCATTGAAATAGTACAAAAAGGTTAAGCCTTTTTGTACTATTTTATGGCGTGACTAATGCTCCCATTTTGTTACCTTTCAAGGCAAATAGCATTATCGGGTGAATTAGAGAATGTACCCTAGCGTCTGCATAGCTAAATCGCACGTCTACAAGCGGTCTAACCTTTGGCAACTTAACTTGTTCGCCTAGTATGGTTTTAGTTTGAATTAGCTCCGGGTAACGCTCTGACTCTGATTCGCTACCGCTTTTTGTAAGCCATATCCATTCTGGAGTGTGATTTTGCAAAGATAAAATCTTAGTTACTAAGTCTCTAGGCTGGGCTGAACTGCGTGCCAACACCTGCAATTGATAGCCTTTGTCCCAGTCTGCGTAGGTATATAGCTCTTTGCCTTTTGTCCACACGTACCCACCATTAGATCCAAAGATATTTTTAATACTTGTTGCTATACGAGTTAATTCGCTTTTTGAGATAGTTTCCGATGTCTCGTTCATTATCCTGAAAGTCAGCCTACCTTCTGACCTTCTTAGCCCTTGATAGGTAGATGGGTTTGAGCCTACTTGTTTAAAGTCAGTATCTTCTAAAAAGTGCAACCTAATTTGTGGTTTAAATCGTCGGTTTGGGTGCATTTCTGATCGGCTACCACCTTCCCCAATTTCTAAATTATTTAGTAATTGGTTTATCGCCATAACCTCGGTAATTATTGGCTTAAGTAGTTTACTATTTCCTTTTAAAAGTATTCTCCCCGTCATGGTGTCGCCTCGTCTTCGCTTCTATTTGGCTCTATTTCGATAATCCGTTCAGTGCCAAACACAGACTCATTACTCATTTTTTGCGCTGCAAAAAAACCATCGGCAGCGCCCGCAACTATAAAGCCAGCTTCGATACACGATTCTTGAAATTCCTCCCAGAAATTTTCCCAATAAGCTCGACCTACAGGGTCTTTTATTCCTTCTATTTGCTCATCTTTGGCGTTAGAAAATGTCCATGGCTCATTGCGCTTTTTATTCATCTTGTCGACTGATGCTTGATCGAATTGTCCCGCCAGCACCATAGCTTGAGCAAATACTCTTGCCGCGCCTCTAAACAAAGAGCGATGATTTCTAAACAAGGTAAAAAAGCCTACTCGCGCCACTTGCTGAATTTGCAGAGAAACCAAATTAGCCAAACTAGCGGCGATTTCATCTGCCGCCTCCTCTCCTAACTCTTTCATCATGTACAAAGCTAGAGGTTGGTTAAACACGGCTATAGTAGCGGCGGGCGCTAAACCACACACACCAAACCCTAGTGATTGTCCTGCTAAAGTACCTTTAGAAGCGGCTAAGGCTATTTCAGCTTGTTGGATTTGGGCATCGATAGCAGCATCTGTGATATTCCAATCAAAGTTCCAGATAAACAACGCGCCGGAGATTATTTGCCCCCATAACTTTTTAAAATCAAAGCTAATTAATGCTTTTATTGCATTAAAAGCAAGAGACATTAGCGAAGTTCCAAACTTTTTAGTAATGTCCCAGACGGCGGCTAGCCCCTCTAAATTTCCCTGCTCTGCTGTGCCTGTAGTAGCTATACGTCGTACTCCACCAGCTACAGAAGAGCTTCTAACGGATCTAGAGGATAAACTACCTAGGCTAAGGCTAAGAGGCATATATTTGTTTATTAGTTGGGTTGTTAGGGCGGTGTGGTAGGCGGTTTATTTTTTGATAAATCTCTAATTTTTGGTCTTTGGTTGTACGGGCTGCCATAAGGATTTACTGTTTCTTTCGCGCCGGGAATATTTATAAATCCTGTTTCTACTTCCTCTATAAATTTCTCAAAATCTGTGTCGTCATCTTCACCATTTATTTTATTCACACCTTTGAAAGTATCTAACAAGTGACTTAATATTTGCGCCTTAATATCACTACTAGGATTAAGCTTAACTTTGTATATAGCTTGCAATATTGCTACACCTTCTCTAAATTTCATTAAGTCAGCTTCTAAGCCGAATTTTTCATCAAATTCAACACAGCCAACCTCTACCTCACTCTCTTTCAAAATTTCGTCATATCTAATTTTCTCCAAGGTAAACAATAGAGGCATTTTAAGCGCTAAATCTTTTTGCTTATATCCTGCCCACTCCGTAAGAGATTGCAATAGTTTATAGGTGGTAAATCCTTGGGTTTTATTTGCGCCGGTTTCGCCTAAAGTACGCATCCCCATATTAAGCAAAGTTTCAGTGTTTATATTGGTTTGGAAACACAAAGTAAACATCTCTGCGATCGCTTCTGCCATGTTTGGCAGTTTTACACCTACTGGCTGATCTCCTGGCTGAGAGGGATCGCTGTCTTTAATTTGGATCGGGATCTCCCACTGGCCCATAATTTCATCAAAGCGTTGCACGTACCAAGATAAAAACCTAGTAAGACTTGGTACGTCTTCGTTAAAATTGGGAATTAAATTACCTAAAAATCCTTCGTCTTTACTAATTAACGATGTGGGTAAATTTACTGGGTAATCGTCAACTCCGACAACCTTTGAGAGCTTATCTACCTTTTTAATTAATGATTTAATCAAGTCTTCATTTTGTGTAACATCTGGGCAACAAGTCATAGTGCAATCACATCTAGGGGGAGGAGGAGGCGGCGGCGGCGGGAATGATATGTAAGGCGCTTCTGGAACTGGGCAAGGAGAACAGCTATTTTCTACTATTACAAATGGCATATCTTCAGGGAATAAAAAATTTAAGTCTCCGTTACTTAGGTTTTCCCATGAATATGTATCTTCAAAAGTAGAGCTGCTTTGCCCTGTAGGTCTTTCTAGCTCAGTAAAAATTCTTGTAGTATTAACATAAATAATTTGCCCGCTAGGCAAATGCAAAACACCTCCGGTGCGACCAATTTGAAAATCTGGGTAATCTTCTACAGTTATAGACGGCGCTTGCCCTGAAAATATCTCAATTTCACCATTTTTTTTATGAATAGTGTGATAGCCAAAAGTATAGTGGCAAACACATTCTGGTCTAAGAGGGATTTTGAGAAATTCCATACCCGGAGGGGGAGACGGCGGCGGCGGTAGTTCTACTGGCGGCTCTCTATTCCTGCATTCCGGCGTATCTTTTCGATACACAATTTGTTGAGGAGGAAGTGTAACAAATCCCAGTATGGGTGTTAGCTCTATGCCTATGTTACATTCATCAATTACTATTGCTGGCCCTATGCCTATAGGAATTTCGGTAAAAGGATTTTCACCGCAATAAATACTACTAGGATATCTGTTGCAATCCGTTGGATCGGCGGAGTCGTCAGGAGTATGGTAAAAAGGTGAATTTCCAAAAGGCACTAAGCCTGACTGCGGCGGCGTTGTAAACCAAGGCTCCGGCAGTTCGTCCGCCTCTGTATCTGGTTTACGTTTTGTTGGTTTTCTTTTCACCATTGCGATCGCAACCTTATAATTAGCCCGTAACTTCTATTAGATAATTCTTGATATCGTCTCGTCATTATTTCTAAATCAGTTCTAGAGTACAAACGATAGGGCATTTTAAAATCATCCATATCATTAATGATATTTATGCCTGATTCAAAAGGATTGGTAATCATAAAAGTTGATTATTTACTAACAAAAATTACTCTCCGCCACCACCTTGCTCTACCATATTGATCCAAGGAAGGTTGTAGTAATTTTTAAAAAAATTACCAATAGTATCAATAATTTCAAGGCTTGATCCGGCAACTACTCCTAATTCTGCTACGTAGCCATTTAAGAAATTATTTTGATTATAATTGCATCCTAACAATACTTTTTCTAAATAGTTGCCATTGCTAGATAAAGAACTTGCACAATCTCCCACAATGTATCTACTGCCCAAAGAATTACAAGCACTTATAGTATTACCTTGCTTATAAACCATATAAGTGGTCCAATCACTTATATAAAATGGCGCATATAATTCTTCATAGGTGGAAGTACTTTCATTCATGTAACCCACAACGTTACTATTGCCATTTAAGCTAACATTAGCTGTATGTGCATCATAATTAGTGAAACTGGTGAATAAGCTAGTTGCTGTGTCTTCAAATTTAGCTACTACGAATATTAACCAATCCCCTATTGTTGGTATTAAAGGCACTGGTACAGTAGGATTAGAAATCATTTGTACATTCATGTATTTAGATCCATCAAAATAAACCGCATTTTTACCGTTAATTAAATTAGGTTTATATATAGGCTGATAACTAAATTCGTTTTGAATTACTTTTAAAAATGATGCTTGAGGTTGCATCCAAGTTGATACAGCTTCATCAGGTTGCAAATTTAATTCGCTGGCACTTATTCTAAATATCATGCCAGGCACTTGCAATAAAGAAGATGTTGGTGGAATGACTACAGGGGGAGGGGTAACAGGTAGTGTATATATAGGATCAGGCGTTTGTACAAAAATTTCCTCACTGTAAGAACCATGTATAGTCACCGTATCTGTTGCGTCTAACAAGCCATACCCAACATCTTCAATTTGTATTCCTATTTTCCCATTATCGCCTAGTTCTATTGCTAAATTATCTGTGAATAAATCCATTAAATTATAAATTCTATAGGGATATCCCGAAGGATTAAGCAAGCTAAGGCTACCTACTTTATACCAGCCGCTACCATCAGGACTTGTGTTTAATTGATTAGAGATATACAAAGTTATTTGCTTTCTAGCGCTACCCCATTCTACATTTAAAGTTTTATATAGTTTATCTGTTGCACTATCATCTAAATCAAAATCTGGCAAAGCTACTTCAGCCAAACTGTGAATAGACGCAAAGGCTTTAAGGTTTTTAATAAAGCAGTTAAAGCTAATTATTTTGTGATTTGCAATTAATGTATCGCCTACTGTTAAACCCGTATTCTCGTAAATAGTAACTATTGAACTACTGTTAGCAACTAACTTATTAGCGATAGTTTTGATGCGATTAATACTACTAATTGACATAAAGGAATAACTAATTATTTATTGATCCACGACGCTGCAAAGCCTCTTTTATTGCTTGCCTAGCGCACTGTAATTGTAAACCCTTTGAAGTATTAGTTATGTTGCAGGGTTGACTTTTTAGCATTCGTTTAGCTGAATAAAGAATCGCACACCGATAGCCTATCCCTAAGAAATTATCGAGCGCGTCTATTCGCCCGTACCACGTATATACCACGCCGATATTAGAGTTGTAGTCTAATATTTTTATTGTTTGCTCTAGACAAGTAGGCTCTAAATAATCATCACTGTCAACACATCCAAAATATTTACCTGTTGAAAGTGCGATCGCGTTTTTGGCTGAAATAACACAGCCTTGATGATGCGCGGCGATAGCTCTGATGCGGCTATCCTTACTAGCGTAAGCTTGGGCGATCGCATAGCTGTTATCTGTCGATCCATCGTCCCAGACAATTAGTTCAAAGTTTTTATAAGTTTGGTCTAAAACGCTTTGGATTGATTGAGCTAAATATTTTTCTCGGTTGTAACACGTAATAATGATAGAGATCACAAGAGTTATCCAAGAAAGAGTTAGTATACTTCCGAAAATGAGCCAAAGCGGAAGTATTATCGCAAGGATAGAAACAGCATTTTAGGCACAATTTAGGCACGAATAAAAATAACTAACTTTAATGCCATAATTGGCAATACTTCCAGCTAGTTGTACAATGGTCTGCAAAACCTTTATCCCCCGGTTCAAATCCGGGTGTCGCCTTGGTTTAAATTTAATAATTACTTGTCAATGTTAAAACTTTTAACATCCAAGGTATTAATGATTGTATAAAGAAACAATCGAAAATTTTTGTAAATGTGCAAGTATCTTTGCTGTTCACTGCTAGTTGTTTTGCCAAGGTTGCCATTGTTTCTAAAGTAAGAAAGGTCACTTTTTAGGTGTTTGACTAAAACTTGGAAATTTTTTTGCAGTATAACCACATAATATTTTAGTTGGTTAAACTGTAAAGCTAATGTTTTTATTTCTATCTAAACTACTGCCCTTATTTATTTATCCCTTGGGGCTGTCGTGTATTTTACTGGGAATAGCATTGATAATGCTATGGAAGAAGCCACGCTTTGCGGCGATTCCTGTTGCCTGTGCCTTGGTTATCTTATTAGTTACAAGTAATAGTTGGGTTGCCTTATCTTTAGTGCGAGTTCTTGAATGGCAAAATACTCCCACGCAATTACCCCAAGCAGAGGCGATTGTTGTTTTGGGTGGGGCGACAAAATCACAGTTTTTTCCCCGCCCTGGAGTAGATTTAAGTGAAGAAGGCGATCGCGTTCTTTATGGCGCAGAACTGTATAAGCAAGCTTTAGCACCAATAATTATTGTTAGTGGCGGGCGCATTGCTTGGCGCGGTAGCGGTTCCCCAGAATCCATGGATATGGCAGAAATTTTGACTCAAGTGGGAGTTCCCTCTTCAGCAATTATTCAAGAACCAAATTCCTACAATACTTACGAAAATGCCGTAAATGTCAAAAAAATACTCAATAGTCGCAAAATTAAAAATATTTTGCTCGTAACTTCCGCGATGCATATGCCGCGCAGTTTGGCAATATTTAAACGTCAAAATATAGCGGCGATCGCTGCTCCTACTGATTTTTTAGTCAGCACGAACGAATTTCAAGAAATTAAAAGTAGCTTTGAAGCTAGAATGTTGGCTTTATTGCCCGATAGTGGAGCTTTGCAAAATTTTACTCGCGCTTTAAAGGAGTATGTAGGGCTAATTATCTATCGCTTGCGCGGTTGGGTTTAACAAAATAAATATACCTTTAATTACTCCTAGTCTGCTGGGCGCAAAATAAGAGTAATTTGGAAGGTTTATTCGCAAATCGTGGTTGATAAACTATTATTCGTAAATCATGCCTAGTTGTGGTTCTATAGGCTTAGTAGTATCCAATGTCTGCACAAAGGGTTGCTCAACTACGGTAAAGGCTTCGGCAAGTGCAATTTGAGACTCCAATAAATCTACCGTAGCATCGGCAATATCGCCCTGACGAGCAGCAAGGCGATCGCGCAATACTTCCATGGGAGCAGTACAGTGAATAATTTGCAATGGTAATTGTTGAAAATCAGCTAAATCAATGGCATTAGTTCTCAAAGCCGTGCGATCGTACTTCGCATCTAAAATTACTGTAAAACCTTGATGAGCCAGCATCACCCCTAATTGCAATAAGCGATCGTAGGTTTTTTGAGTCATTTCTGGAGTATAAAGCGCATCCCCACCCCGCTCAGACAAAGGAATATTGCCTAAATGTTTGCGTACCGCATCGGAGCGCAGATGAATCGCATCTAATTTCCGCGCTAAAAGTTTTGCCGTGGTACTTTTTCCCGATCCAGACAAGCCCGACATCAAAATTAGTTTTCCTTTCCGGGGCTTAGTATACTCCCAAGCTAACTTGTAATAACCACTAGCGGTTTTTGCTGCTTCTACTTTCGCCGCTTCTGGTATCCCCGGATCGTCTAGTAAAAAAGATGTGACTTTCGCTCTCACATAAGCTTGACGGCTCAAATATAAAGGTAATACCTGCAATCCTTCCCAATCGCCAGTTTGTTCTGCATAAGTATTTAAAAAAGCATTGCCAAAATCTGAGCGCTGTCTTGCTTGCAAATCCATGACTGTAAACGCTACATCGTACATGACATCGACAAAGCGAAACGGCTCATTAAATTCAATACAATCAAATAACAAAATTTTGTCATGCCAAAGACAAATATTTCTTAAGTGCAAATCTCCATGACACTCGCGAATTTTATTATTTTCAATCCGGCTACTAAATAATTGACTTCTCCCAGTAAAAAAATTATCTGTATATTTCTTAGTTTCTGCGTACTGAGCCTGGGTTTGGGGATTGCCAATATACTTTTTGGTTTGCTCGTAATTTTCATCAATAGCTTGACGTACTTGAGCCACTTCTCCAAAAGAACGAATGCGATCGCTAGATTGAGCTTGTTCGTGATAATTTGCTACTACCCGCCCCAATTCCTCCATATGAGAATCGTTCAACGTTCCAAGTTCAAACATCTCGCTTAATAAAGCCGATTGAGGAAACTGGCACATTTTTAGCACGTATTCCACCGCTTCCCCGCTTCCACCTAAGCTAAACTTGTCCACAGCTTGAGTTACGGGCAATACTTCTAAATAAAGCTCCGGTGCGCCCCGCTTATTCATCTCCAACTCTTGATGACAAAAATGCTCTCGTTTTGCCAAGGTTGAATAATCCAAAAAGCCAAAATTCACAGGTTTTTTGACCTTATAAGCATAATCTCCCGTCAAAAACACGTAAGAAACATGAGTTTGAATCAGCGTAACTGGTTCAATAACTGGATGAGGATAAAATCCCGGCTGTAACATCTGTTCAATTAATGTCATTATTTCTTTCCCTTTTCAACAAAAAACCAGGAGTTAAGCTCCTGGTAGTAAATTACTATAAATACTTCCTTGGTTAAGCAGTAGCCGAGCCAGACTCTGCTACTGCTTCTTCGATAATTGCCTCAGCTTCGGCGCTTACTCTAGACTGCACTACACTAGCAACAGTCCGCCCTGGATCGCCTAAAACGGTAATCCCTGCGGGTAAAACAAGCTCACTAACATACAAAATATCTTTGAGATGAAGCCCAGAAATATCGACCTCAATAGCATCCGGGATACTACCAGGAGCGCACTTAACTTCAAGCTCTGTCAACACCACATCTAAAACTCCGCCTTCCATCTTCACCCCTGGAGCCTCGCCCACGAAGTGAACGGGTACTTCCACTTCGACGCTTTCTTGAGCCGCTAAAGCAAAAAAGCTGACATGATAAGCCCATCGCTTCACGGGATGAATTTGGACTTCCCGCAGCAAAGTTTTGCCGCGCCAAGACAAATCGGGAATATTTAGATCGACAACGGTACTATTTACGCCAGCTTTTTTTAACAACTGTTCCAGAGTTTTTGCTTTTACCGTCAGCATAATTGACTCTGTACCTTTATGCCCGTACAAAGAGGCTGGGATTAAACCTTCACGACGTAAAGCTCTAGGCTTGCTGCCTTCAGCGCGTTTTTGACACTCAACTGTAATTTCCATGAGACACAAGTAACTAAAATAAACGATTTAGGTGATTTAAACTTAAGAAGCTACCGGAGTACCGTTAGCATCTAGTAATGCTCGTTTGGGGCCATGAATCGGGTCTTCAACAATGATTGTTTGTTCGCGACTAGCTCCCAAAGAAACGATCGCAATTGGCACATCCATCAATTCTGCTAAGAATTTGAGATAATCCAAAGCCTGACGAGGCAGGTCTTCTAAAGAGCGGCAATTCTCTGTTGACTGTTTCCAGCCGGGGAGAACTTTGTAGATGGGACGACACTCGGCAAAGCGGCGAGCATTGCGGGGAAAGTCTTTAAACTCTACTCCATCGATTTCGTAAGCAATACATACTTTAATTTCCTCTAATTCATCGAGGACATCTAGCTTTGTAATTGCGATACAATCCATGCCATTGATGCGGACGGCGTAACGACCAATTACCGCATCAAACCAACCGCAACGGCGCTTGCGTCCGGTGGTAGTGCCAAATTCTGCACCGCGATCGCATAGTTTTTCGCCGATTTCGCCTACAAGTTCGGTGGGAAATGGCCCTTCACCAACGCGAGTTGTGTAGGCTTTGGCAACACCAATAACGCGATCGATGGCAGTGGGACCGACTCCCGTACCGATACAAGCTCCCCCAGCTACAGGATTGGAGGAAGTAACGTAAGGATACGTGCCATGATCTAAATCTAACAGCGTTCCTTGTGCGCCTTCAAATAAAATATTGCGGCGGCGATGAATAGCATCATAAATCTTTAGGGAAGTATCGACGACGTAAGGGCGCAATACTTCCGCATAATTCAAGTATTGCTCGATTACGGTTTCTGGATCTAAGGGTGGTAATTCGTACAGTTTTTCTAAAATGACGTTTTTGTATTCTACTGCCCACTTTAGCTGTTTACGCAATCCTTTTTCGTCCATCAAGTCTAGAACTCTAATGCCTGTGCGTTCGGACTTGTCGGCATAAGTTGGCCCAATTCCTCGCCCCGTTGTGCCGATTTTATGGCTTCCTCTCCTTTCTTCGGCAGCTATGTCTATGAGCCGATGGTAGGGCATGGTAACGTGAGCAGTTTCCGAAATTTGGAGATTTTTGGTAGAAATATTTAGTTTTTTTAATTGCTCTAGTTCGCCAATTAATACTTGAGGATCAATCACCGTACCGCAACCGATTATACATTCGGTGTCCGGGTACAAAATACCAGAGGGGATTAGGTGCAATTTTAAGGTTTGCCCCCCAACTACAATTGTGTGTCCGGCATTTACACCCCCTTGGTAACGTACAACAATATCTGCTGACTTACTGAGCAAATCGGTGATCTTGCCTTTTCCTTCATCGCCCCATTGGGCCCCAATTACTATGACGTTAGCCAAGGGTTTTTATTGAATGTAAAGTTTCCACAAACTATTATTATCAGCACATAGTAGTAGAGTTGTCAACAAACTAATTAAAGGGCGATCGCTTTAATTAGTTTTGTTACCTGCTTAATTTGAGGTTGGTGTGCTGATTATGGCGATTTCTCTTGGATTAAAGCAATAAGAAAAATCACCACAGCGAAGCAGGTTTAGGGTTGAGGGGGGCGTTATGCTTTAACCATACGATAAACTTAATTGCGGTTGAAAATGCGATCGCTTTAACCAAACGTCCCCAGCATTAACTAATTTATGGAGCAAAACTTACCTACAGAGATTATATTGACACACCCACGTCAATGTCTGGGAAATGTTCAACTAGATTGGACACCCCAACCAGGTAATTATCTTGATGTTGGAGATAAGACCTATGCAGTTTTAGAACGCCGTCATCGCTATCATTTGAGGGCAGGACGTTACAAATTGCATAAAATCGCGCTCTTTGTCCAATTAGCGCCAAGACCAACCGAGAACAGCCTTGTAGATGGACGCTGGGTAATTGGCGATGCTAGTTGTCGTTTTAATGCTCGTTCGGAAATCCTGCGTTGTGCTGTCAATCCCGAAGGAACTTGCCAAGGCTGCCGTTTTTACGAACAAGACCAATTGGTTACGGTTTCAGCACTTCTCCCACCAGCAAACGATTCCCATTAACAAAATCGCCGCCAGATTGTGGCTTTTTGCCTGCTAACTGGACTTCTGTTAATAACAATAGGCGATCGCCTGTTTGAATTGCCGCCCCCATGCCCTTAATAATAGCCACCACTGTACCTGGAGGACTGGAGGAATTGGCTAATTGAACCGAATCAGTGGCATCTAGGGGGACACTAGCTAGAATTTTGAGTAATTGACCGCGAAAAGTTGTTGTACAGTTAGGAAAAAAACCTCTAACTTGATTGTGCAGCGCGATCGCGCTTTTATGCCAATCTACAACATAATCGGACTTATGCAGGAGTAGTGCGTAAGTTGCTTGAGCATTGTCTTGAGCAATAGGAGTAATTTCTTGACGCTGCCATTTAACAAGGGTTTCCACCAATAAATCCGCCCCCAAATTGGCTAATTTGTCGGCAATTACTAGAGCATTATCGGCTAAGTCTATAGGAATTGTTGCTTTTAGCAACATTGCTCCCGTATCCATGCCTGCATCCATCAGCATTGTAGTGATGCCTGTTTGAGTTTCTCCATGATAAAGACACCAGTTAATCGGTGCAGCACCGCGATACTTAGGCAAAATAGAACCGTGAACATTGATACACCCCAAGGGCGGTATATCAAGAATTTCTTGAGACAAAATTTGTCCGTAAGCAATAACAACAAATATATCTGCGCCTAAAACTCTAAGCTGATTGAGAGTTTCTACATCTTTTTTGAGGCGTTGAGGAGAAAAAACTGGAATCTGTCGAGTTAAAGCTGCACTCTTAACTGGTGAAGCTGTGGTTTGATTGCCACGTCCTCGGCGTTTATCGGGCTGAGTAACTACCGCCAAAACCTCAAAACTGGGATGTTCTAGCAGACGCTCTAAAGTTGGGATAGCAAAGTTGGGAGTACCAAAAAATACGACTTTCATAACTAACTTGTCGGCTGCTCAAACTCTCAATCATACTTTGATTCTCTATCTACCTAAGTGACGACTCGCCAATTGCATCGCGTCTGCAATATCAACATCGCCATCTCTATCGGCATCTAGAAAAGCATTTAACACCGGATTTGTACCACCTTGGGGATTTTGGGTAGAAGTACCCGATCGCAACATATTCAATACTACAGGTATAAGCATAGGTAACATTTGTTGAACTATGCCCATATTTATCCCAGTTTTTTTGGCTACTTCGGCAACAATTTGTTCTGTTTGGCTGTTTGAAAATAGCGAATCTACGGCTTGAGAATTCGGTTGTGTGCCACTGTATTGATTGACTATACTTTGCGCTGACTCCGCGCCACTTTGCGATCGCTTTTGCTGCAAAGCGCCACGCACGTAGTTACCTACAATTGATAAAGCTGATTGCGTTGAACTAGGATCAGCCCCAAAACCATTGCTGAGTTGTTGCATAGTATTGAGATTATTATCTATTTGACTAGCATCACCTTGGCTGTCGCTGCTATCGATAGCATTGATAATTTGGTCGAAAAGTCCCATAAATGTTTCCTTCGTAATAATGCGATCGCACTATCCCACAATATTAAGTATTTTCACCTCTAGCTAATGGTCAGTAGGTGGGCGCGAGATAACCAAAATGTATAACTTTAGATAAAGACAGTGACTATAAGAAATAAGTATAAAAATGCCAGCACGTCTTAGAGTATTTCTGAACCAAGAAGAAGATAGAACGTTATTTGAGTTAAGGACAGTTCTGGCGGTGTCACCGAAAGTAAAAGATCAAGCCGAAGTAGTGAGGTTAAATTCTCGTGGATGGTACAAAGAAAAAATAGCAGCCCATTTTAATTGGGCAGACCAAACAGTAAGAGAGACACTTCATAAAATGGGATAAAAAAGGTTTAGGGGGATGATGGGATGCCTTAGGTAGAGGAGGAATCACAAAGTAGAAGAGGATATTGTTTATTTAGAAGAATGCCTCAAGAACGAACCACGCACATATAATACTCGTACAGCTCGGTGGGGGAAGCTTTCCTCACAAGGGTAGGGGGATCACCTTTGCGATCGCAGATTACTAAAACATTCTCATTACAGCAGTTACAGCCAGCCTAAAAACGTTTGAATTAGCAGCCAAATATTTAAGCCAGCAATTACAAAGGCTACTGTCCACGCGAGTACCTTTAGCCATAAAGGATTAACAAACTCTCCCATTAGGCGGCGTTTACTTGTAAACATCACCAAGGGAAACACCGCAAAAGATAACTGTAAACTTAAAATAACTTGACTAAAAACGAGTAACTTCCCGGTACTCTGTTCGCCAAAAAGAATAATTGTAATTACCGCCGGAACGATCGCCAGCGCCCTAGTTGCCAAACGACGCAACCAAGAAGGCAAACGTAGGTGTAAAAAGCCTTCCATCACAACTTGTCCCGCCAAGGTTGCTGTCAGCGTTGAACTTTGCCCCGAAGCTAGTAAAGCCAACCCAAAAATAGCACTCGCTGCACCAACTCCTAACAATGGTGAGAGAAGTTTGTAAGCATCCTGAATTTCTGCGACATCTTGATTACCGGAAAAATGAAATGTAGCCGCCGCAACAATTAAAATAGCTGAATTGATAAATAATGCTAATGATAAAGCCACCGTCGAATCAATAGTGCCAAACTTAATCGCTTCCCATTTTTTTTCGCTGGTTGGCTGAAAGTCGCGGGTTTGCACAATAGACGAATGTAAATATAAATTGTGAGGCATTACCGTCGCCCCCAAAATACCGATCGCAATGTAGAGCATTTCTGGATTTTGCAAAATCTCTATTTTTGGTGCATACCCTAATAAAATCCCTCCCGCATCTGGTTGAGAAAAGATAATTTCGGCAGTAAAGCAGATACCCACCGTTGCTACTAGCGTAATTACCAGTGCTTCCACGTAACGAAAGCCTTTATTTTGCAAAAATAACAATACAAGCACATCTAGCGCTGTAATGCAGACTCCCCAAAGTAAAGGGATGCCAAACAATAGTTGCAAGGCGATCGCACTTCCCAATAATTCTGCTAAATCGCAAGCTGCGATCGCAATTTCACACAGTACCCACAAACAAAAGTTAATTCGGGGACTAAAATAATCTCGGCAAGCTTGGGCTAAATCTCGTCCTGTAGCTACACCCAACCGCACGCACAGCGATTGCAATAAAATTGCCATCAAATTTGAAAGCAAAATCACCGAAAGCAATGTATAGCCAAATTTAGACCCCCCAGCAATGTCTGTCGCCCAATTACCAGGATCCATATAGCCAACAGAAACAAGATAACCAGGGCCCGCATAAGCCAGCATCTTGCGCCAAAAACCCTTACCTTCAGGGATTTTGATACTCCGGTGAACTTCCGGGAGGCTAGGACGATTTTGTGGGGTAGCCATTCATTTTGCCGCTTGCTGTTCTCATAATATTTTCATAATCTTAGCAAATTATCAAGAATAAACGAATTTTAATGTAGAGATGTTGCATTGCAACGTCTCTCTCTAGCTATTGGTTTTTAGATCGCGCGTTCTAGAACGGGTTTACACTTCTACTTCGTCTAAATGTTCTGCTACCGAGCGATACAAATCAACAATATGACTATCCGCCAACCCATAATAAACATTACGCCCTGCTTTGCGGTAGCTGACTAAACGCATATTTCGCAACAGTCTTAGCTGATGAGAAACGGCTGATTCGCTCATTTTCAAAGCCGCCGCCAAATCGCAAACACACAACTCTTGAGACGCAGCCAAGGCGGACAGTAATCGCAGTCGATTGGGATCTGCTAACACCCCAAATAATTCTGCCATTTGTTGCGCTTTAACCATTGATAACAGTTTAGGCGCGATCGCCAGGAGATTTCCTACAGTGACACAATGGACTTCACAAGTTTGGGCATCATCTGTTTGAGTCGATCGCAATTCTTGCTTATTCACCGCAGATTTAGAGCCTCTAAAAGATTTTTCTCTAGTATAAGCATTGAAATGAGAATCATTCTATAAACCTATGAATAAGTGTTCATATATTAGGATAAATAGCTTAGAATTTTGAGCATATACCTTAACGGGTTTAAATGCAGGAAACAAGATGATACAAAAATCAACCCATTCAGGCTGTTGTGCTTCTGACAGCGAGACAAGCCACGATGAACACGAACATAATCATGAACAGGGATTTAGCCTGAAGCGAGAAGGGATTTTAGTAGGTACAGTTATCGCTTTGTTTATCCTGGGTTCAGTCTTTGAAGAACGTTTGCACAATACACCTTTTACGATTGGGGAGTATTTAGTTTTTATTCCTGCTTACTTGTTAAGTGGTTGGAGTGTTTTAACCAATGCTGGGCGTAATATCTTGCGTGGAAAGGTGTTTGACGAGAACTTTTTAATGACGATCGCCACATTGGGAGCGATCGCTATCCACCAACTCCCGGAAGCGGTGGGAGTAATGCTATTTTTCAAAATTGGCGAATTGTTCCAAGAAACCGCCGTTAGCCGCTCTAAACGCTCTATTTCTTCTCTATTAGAAATCCGCCCAGATTCCGCCAATCTCAAAACTGATAATGGGATTAAAACTGTTTCTCCAGAAGTAGTTAGAGTGGGAGACACAATTTTAGTTAAACCCGGCGAGAAAATTCCTTTAGATGGCAAAATTCTTGATGGTAAATCTCAAGTTGACACCTCAGCGCTGACAGGTGAATCTGTTCCCCGCAGCGTGGGAGTAGGAGAAACCGTATTAGCCGGAATGATTAATCAATCAGGGGTGTTGACAATTGAAGTTATAAAACTATTTGGAGAATCATCAATTGCTCGGATTTTAGACTTAGTACAAAATGCCAGTAGCAAGAAATCTCAGACGCAGAAATTTATTACCAGATTTGCCCAACGTTACACTCCTGTTGTAGTCATTTTATCTTTAGCAGTAGCGTTATTGCCGCCCTTATTTATCCCCGGCGCTACTCATGCCGAATGGGTGTATAGAGCCTTAGTGTTGCTAGTTATTTCTTGTCCCTGTGGACTTGTAATTAGTATTCCCTTGGGCTATTTTGGGGGCGTTGGGGGCGCAGCAAAGCGAGGAATCTTAGTTAAAGGCGCTACTTTTCTAGATAGCCTAGCAGCAGTTAAAGCTGTGGCTTTTGACAAAACAGGCACTTTGACTAAAGGTGTATTTAAAGTAACAGAGATAATGCCTAGCAATGAATTTAGTCAAGCAGACTTGCTAAAACTAGCCGCGCAAGCAGAATCCAACTCTAATCACCCCATCGCGAAATCAATCCGACTCGCCTACGGAAAACCAATTGATGAATCTACTATTTCTAACTACACCGAAATAGCTGCTCACGGTGTCCAAGCAGAGATAGAAAATCGGGTAGTATTGGCAGGAAGCGATCGCCTAATGCACCAAGAAAACATCGCCCACGATACTTGTAATGTCAAAGGAACAGTAGTTCACCTAGCCGTAGCAGGGATTTATGCGGGATATATCATAATTTCCGACGAGCCAAAACCCGATGCAATTGCGGCGATTAAGTCTTTAAAAACCTTGGGAGTTAACAATATTGTCATGTTAACCGGAGACTCTCAAACTGTGGCTCAACAAGTTGCTCAAACGTTAGGAATAGATTCCTATGAAGCGGAATTATTGCCAGAAGATAAAGTTACGGCAATTGAAAAACTGCTGCGAGAAGTAGGAAAAAAAGGCAAAGTTGCTTTTGTAGGCGATGGAATTAATGATGCTCCGGTAATCGCTAGAGCCGATGTAGGGATAGCAATGGGCGGTTTAGGATCGGATGCGGCGATTGAAACGGCGGACATTGTAATTATGAATGATGACCCCTCTAAAGTGGCAGAAGCGATCGCCGTTGCCAGAAAAACTCACTCAATTGTCTGGCAAAATATCATTTTCGCCCTAGTTGTCAAAAGTATCTTTATTATTTTGGGTGTGTTTGGACTCGCAACGATGTGGGAAGCAGTGTTTGCAGATGTTGGGGTGGCTTTAGCGGCGATTTTTAACGCTACTAGGGTGTTGAAATAGGTTGAGCGTAGACGATCGCCGGAACTCGTTTAAAAGCTGGCGTACCCGATCGCACCTCAATCCTAGCTTTAAAAATAGCATTAGCTTCCGGGTAAAACATCAATGCCGCACCTTGTCTAACGCTGCCGTAAATCACTTCTACATTTTCTAATTTGCCTGCATTTCCTTGGACGGTAACAAGAGTGCGATCGCCTAATTTTGCATTCTCTGCGTCTTTATGGTTCATTAAAATACAATTACGGTGGGGCATTCCTCGATACTGGTCATCTAGCTTGTACACTACCGTATTATGCTGAGAATAGCTACGCGCTGTAATCAAGGCTACAACTACATTTGGCACAGATGCAGAAACGCCAAAATCTTGCGGTGTTGGCATTGTCAGATCGGGTAAAGGACTGACAAACATTGCAGCTTTTCCCGAAGGTGTCGGAAACTTTGGCTGCGTAAAAATCCGCCCTGAAATTGTAAATTCTTCACCTGTGGCATCAATTTGAGCCATTTTTTCGTAACCGGGAATTGTTTTAGCAATTAGTTGACGCACATATCGCGGATCTTGCAGTTGCAGCCAGTTAATCGGCGTTTTACCATGCAAGCGATGGGCGAGTTGCGTCAAAAATTCCACTTCAGAAATTAAATCTGCGTCTTTAAGGTGGGTTGTCCCTTCGTCGCTTAAACGCACAAAGTTGTTACCCGATTCGCTGGTAGTTTTGTGGGGATTTTCAAACCGTGCAAATACAGGAATAATTATTGTATTTTTCTTCCCTAACCCGTGAAAGTGTCCGAGATTTGGCTTGGTAGCAAGATAGATAACCGTGTCAATTTTAGATAGGGCGCGTTTTGCTTGGGTAGAATCGGGATTAGCTGCAAACAAATTCCCACCCAAACAAATTAAAGTATCAACTTTTCCCTCGTCTGCTGCCTCAATTAGCTTTCGGGTATCGTATCCTGAATTTAATTCAAGACTTCGCCCTAGCAACTTTTCTAACGCCGCTTTAATTTCTTTTTTAAGATGGATAGTAACACCCATAGAACCGAAACCTTGGACATTGGAGTGTCCCCGAATCGGCATTGTCCCCGCGCCCTCTTTGCCTGCATTGCCTGTAAGTAAGGCGGTATTAGCAATACTAAATACATTATCTACACTATTGGCTTGCTGAGTTACCCCCATTGCCCAAGAGAAAACCACTGCTTTAGCACTAGCAATTACTTTAGCGGCGGCTTCTATCTCACTTTTTGCCACGCCACAAGTAGTAGTAATAGTTTCCCAACTGGTAGAAGTCGCGCTTTCTAATACTGCTTCCCAGCCTTCGGTATAAGCTTGTAAGTAGTCAGTTTTAACTAAACCTTGCTCGATAATATATTTTTGGATGCCCATAAATAAAGCAACATCGCTACCCGGAATTGGTTGCAAGTAATGATTTGCGATATCTGAACCTGTAAACAAAGACTTTACGGGAAAAGCTGGAGAACCGAACTTAACTAAACCAATTTCCACAATGGGATTGATGACAATTACTTTACCACCGCGATCGCGCAACTTGATTAATTCGTTCATCAAACGCGGATTGTTATAAGCGGCGTTAGAACCCGTCAATACTACACAATCAGACTTTTTTAAGCTCTCCAAACTCACCATAGAAGTATTAGAGCCAAACATTTGTTTAAGTGCGGTGGTAGATGGCGCGTGACATAAATCCGAACAATCTGCCAAATTATTAGAACCCAGCACCCGCATCATTAGTTGCAATAAATACGCCGCCTCATTAGAAGATCGTCCCGAACTATAAGACGCTACTCTTTCTGGTGGTTTTTGAAAGGCATCGGTAGCGATATTATAGATTTCTTGCCAAGAAATGCGATCATAATGGCTTTTTCCCTCCCGCAAAATCATCGGAAAGCTAAGTCTCCCCAATCTATCAGCTTCGTAAGAAGTCAGCTTTTGCAACTCGTCGATAGTATTGTTTGTAAACACCGAAGCAGGGACAGCAGGTTTAATTTCTGCCGAAATTGCTTCTACACTTTTCATACAACGCTGGAGTTTTTCACCTTCTTCATTAGTAAAGCCGCCTTTTTGTCCCCCCGTCCCCCACGCACAAGACAAACAAGCACTTTTATGAAGCAGTGTTTGCCATAGTTTTGCCCCTTCTGGTGAAATTGTATGCTCTGCCCAATATTCAATTATTGGTAAACCGCCGCCAATGTAAGGTGTATTCTCATTTTTATCTTCTAGGATTGGGTTAGATTGATTGTTAGGGAATTTATCTATATCCATACCGCTTTTTTCCTAGAAAAATCGAACTAATCATATTTTAAGCGAAGTCCTCAGCGTTATAAGTAACAATTGTTTTAAATACTTCTTTAAAAAATGAAAAAAGTAACCCGTCGCACCTTTATTACTACTGCAACTTTAGCCACAGGTTTTGCTCTTGCCGTGCAGCCGATTTCAGCCAAAGTAATTACAACTAATAGCAGAGGATTAGTTGCGGGGATGGTGAAAATTCCTGTTAAAGATGGGTCAATTCCAGCTTATCGAGCAATGCCTAGCACGGGTGAAAATTTCCCCATCGTTTTAGTAATTCAAGAGATTTTTGGCGTACACGAACATATACAAGATGTTTGCCGCCGCTTTGCTAAACTTGGCTACAGTGCGATCGCACCTCAATTATTTATTCGTCAAGGCGATGTTTTACGCCTAAGTAACGTTGATGAAATCCGTAAAGTAGTAGCCAAAGTACCCGACGAGCAAGTTTTATCGGATCTTGATGCGACAGTAGATTGGGCCGTAAAATCAGCAAAAGGTAATGCTGAACGATTAGGAATTACTGGCTTTTGTTGGGGTGGGCGCATTACTTGGCTGTACGCCGCTCACAATCCTAAAGTTAAGGCGGGTGTGGCTTGGTATGGGCGACTGGTAGGGGATAAAACTAATTTAACTCCTAATCATCCTGTGGATGTTGCTTCTAGCTTAAAAGTCCCTGTGCTTGGACTTTACGGCGGCAAAGATACGGGTATTCCTTTAGAAACCGTTGAGCAAATGCGCGCAGCCTTGAATAAAAACAACAAGTCAGAAATTATTGTTTATCCTGATGCACCCCACGCCTTTTTTGCTGATTATCGCCCCTCTTATCGCGAAAAAGAAGCAAGACTTGGTTGGCAACGCCTCCAAGCCTGGTTTAAGCAGCATGGCGTTTAAAAAAGCCCTCAAGTTTAGATAACTAGGGACAGGAAAGCTACCTAAACTTGGGGCTATCTAAAAAACGTTTAAAACATCTTCTAAGGTTCTGTGCGGCTACCAGCGCCCACTACACCTATCTTGTGGCGATAAGATAGTTCCGCACCAAACCAGCCCGAAACACTGGTCAAAGTTCCCACAATCGTTGATAACACTAAACCCCAAGGTAATACCCCACCTACTGGATTACCCCAGCGTAAATATAAGTTAATAGCTGTCAATACTAACAAAGTGACATTAATAATCATGTGCGCCCACCCGGCGGTACGCTTGCGGACTCGTTCAATCTGCAAAAAGTCGCTCATGCCAATAATCGCTGCAACTACGCCGCCGCCTAACCCGGCAACTATTAGCCAAAAAGAAGCCCGCGCCCAAAATTCATCTCGGACTAGCCAGTAAACAGCATCTGTTACTAAAGCCCCTGCTAAAAAAGCGATAGGAAAGATGACGCTTAGGGGATGTAAAGGATGTCCAGCGATCGCGACGGTACTAGGAACACCCGTATCCAGGTATTCGCGGTTGTCGCTTTCGATAATTGGGGGAATATTCGGAAATGGCGTGTTAGTTGTCCGTTGTGTCTCCATGAGTCCTCCTAGTGTTTGTATGTCTACAGATTCTAAGCTGTGGGGATTTTTTCGAGATGAGCTTGGGCTTGGATTGTCAATTTACCAGCATCAACTTGAAAGTTTTTAATTTGTAGTGACATTCCGGCTAAATCAAAGTTGCTGAGATTTAGAATTGCCCTGGATCTATGCTTTGTAGTTCGTCAAGCTGGCTAGATATACCAATCTCCACAGCTTTATCTAGTGCTTGTTTTCCTAATTTGGGCTGCTCTTGCATTGCTTGTTGCTATTTCTTTGTGGGGTCACTGAGTAAATTTAACGATTTGCTAGGTTGTCTTGTATCTGTCTTGTGGTGGAGGAAGCTATTTTTTGATTGAATATTATTAATTGATCGTGTGGCTAGCTCTATCAAAAAATTGTTCGATTTCTTAGAGATTGAGTCTCAACAATAATTAGATATATTACCCTGACAAAAGTGCCGAGAATTTTACTTTTTACATAGACAGCGATCCGTCAAAAGAAGGAGGGAATCACTAGGGCAGTTATGACAACCTAAAAAGCGTAGCCGACTTTAAAGAGAACAAGAGGATATTTTAAAATGGTAGTCAGTTTAGATAATGCCAAGCGCACTGCACTAGGTAGCAAGTTAGCAGATATCAAAGCATTACAAAACTTGCTAATTGCTAACGAACAGAAGTTTATCAGCGAAATCAAAGATAGTGACATTCGCGATCGCCTTCAAGATATGCTCAACGATGACCAAAAAAACCTAGGGATTTTGGACACAATCATCGTCCAGTACGGCGTTCAAGCTGAACCAAAGGAAACTATTACCCAAATGGTGAGCAAGATTGACGAACTAATGAGCGGTTCGGAACTAACTATCTATGAAAAGGTATTTCAGCACGAATTGCTCAAGCACCAAGCAGTAATGAGCGGTTTAACTGTACATAAAGCTGCGCAAAAAATTGGCGCTGATGTGATGGCGGCGATCGCTCCATTGAACACGATTAACTTTGAAAACCGCGCTCACCAAGAGCAACTAAAAGGTGTTTTAGAAGTATTGGGTGTACGCGAACTAACTGGCGAAGAAGCCGATCAAGGGATCTGGAGTCGTGTTCAAGATGCGATGGCGGCGGTAAGTGGTGTAGTTGGTAGTGTAGTTACTCACACCAGCGATAAAGCAGACATGAACATCCAAGACATCATTCGGATGGATCATGCTAAAGTCAACACTTTGTTTACCCAAGTTGCAGCAACCGACGATCCCCAAAAGCTACAAGAATACTTTGGTCAAATCTACAAAGACTTAACTGCTCACTCAGAAGCTGAGGAACAAATTGTATATCCTGCGGTGCGTCCTTTCTACGGCGAACACGACACTACAGAATTGTACGACGAGCAAGCAGAGATGAAAAAAGTCCTAGATGAGATCAAAGCCAGCGATCCAGCTAATGTTGACCAGTTTAAGTCTAAAATTAAAAGCTTAATGGACGCGGTGGGCGATCACATTCGTCAAGAAGAAAGCACCATGTTTGCAGCTATCCGCGACAACATGAGCAGTGACCAAAGTGAACAACTAGCTACACAGTTTAAAGCTGCAAAAAGCGCAATTCAACAAAAAATGTAACCCCGTTGCATTCCCATCTGTCAGAATCCTTAAGTAATTAATTCAAGTAAAAAATCCCGCTATCTATATTTTTAGCGGGATTTTTTACTGCAAAGTTTGCTTGTCTTTAACCGTTAACTACCGCACCACCATTAGGATGTAAAACTTGACCGCTCATATAAGATGAGTCATCGGAAGCTAAAAATACATAACTAGGCGCAACTTCTTCTGGTTGTCCGGCTCTTTCCATTGGTACTTGTTTGCCAAAACTAGCTACTTTATCCGGGGGAAAAGTTGCGGGAATTAAGGGTGTCCAAATCGGCCCTGGAGCTACAGCATTAACTCTAATCTCTTTTGCTATCAAGCTTTGGGATAAACTGCGGGTAAAAGCAACGATCGCACCTTTAGTTGACGAATAATCAATTAATTGCTCATTACCTTTATAGGCGGTTACAGAAGTTGTATTGATGATCGCGCTTCCCTTTTGTAGATGCTTCAAAGCGGCTTTAGTCAAGAAAAACATCGCAAAAATATTTGTGCGGAAAGTCCGCTCCAATTGTTCGGCGCTAATATCTTCAATGCTTTCTTGGGGATGCTGTTCGGCGGCGTTATTGACTAAAATATCTAGCTTGCCAAATTCTTGCACAGTTTGCTCAACTAATTGCTGACAAAAGCATTCATTACCAATATCTCCAGCAATGGCTACAGCGCGGCGATTTTGGGCTTCTACTAGCTGTTTGGTTTCTTTTGCGTCGTCGTGTTCGTTTAAGTAAGCGATCGCCACGTCTGCGCCTTCCTTGGCAAATGCGATCGCCACAGCGCGACCAATTCCGCTATCTCCGCCAGTAATTAAGGCAACTTTTCCCGCCAATTTACCACTTCCGCGATACCCCGGATCGTCAGATTTAGGCTTTGGTGTCATATCAGCTTCAATACCTGGTTGTTGGTTTTGAGCTTGAGGCGGTTGTAGTTCTTCGGGCATGAAATATCTCCTACTTGACTTAAAATTTTTCAATCGTAAAACCTTGGATCTCACACTCGATCCAAGGTTTTAGGCAAAGCCAACAATAATTTGGGAACTTTTAGCTATGTGTGATTAGCAAAAATACTTTTTTGCTTGCTTTCAACAAAAATTTAACAACTACTAAAAAGTTATTTATCATGCTAGAGATGGAGAATATTTTTACTTTCATAACTCTGGAGGCAGACAAGGATTATTATTAAGTGTGATTTTAATAACATTAAAAATTATTGATAATTTTAAACTCTGCTCCAAGATTCTTGAATAAAGCTAATGGCAATTTGAATTAAGGGCCATCCCAACAAACAAATTACTGATGCCCAAAAAGTATTAATATCTAACCCTTGACGAACTGCAACAATTACTGCTAATAAGCTCCAAACAGATAAGATTAATTCAATTGGTTGTCCAAGTAGAGGAATTAGGGTTAAAAAGTTTAGCACTTGAGGAGCATAAGCAAAACCAATAGGAATTAGTAACTCCTGATAAGTAGGCGAGTTTCTCCTTAACCATCTACCAATTTGCCAAATAGTCAGCGTCCAAAAATAGTAGCCAGCAACAATACTCAAAGCATCAATCAAAAGTGCTAAAGGCAAAATAGAAATTGCCGTCCAGTTAATGATAAAAACTACCCAACTACCTAAAGCGTGGGAAATTGCAGCTAAAATTACAATAGTTTGAGCTACACGATTTGTTATCGGATCGGTGGGAGCATTTTCATAAAAATTAGCATCCAACGATAAAGCACTACCTAAAGTTCTCCATAAACCCTTTCTTGTTTCTTTATTCCTCACTATTAGTTCCTAATATGAATAGCTAAGGTAAAATACTATTTAATTTATTCACTACAATTTAGATGTTGCAACTATTAGTTAAGATTATTTTGTGGTTGCGGGGTGGAAGTTTAAAACTATTAACTATAGCTGTATTAATTCTATTAGTTTGGGGGACGCTTTCGCCTGTCGGAACATTAATTTGGTGGGCAGATGAGGGCGTACAACTGCTGGGATTAAAAACCAATCCTAAAATTGCTACTTTTAGACCTAATACCTCGGTTTCTAAATCTTCTCAGCTAAATTGTTATATTGTCTTTCTACCAGGAGTAGGAGATTTTTCTGCAAATCAACTAACGTCAGGGGAAGAATTGTTTTTAGATAGCTTAATTGCAGCGCATCCTAATTGTATTGCCGTCAGCGATGTTTTTCCTTACTCCGCCGCCAATGAAAGCTTAGGCGGACAGCGTGTACTTGCGCCTTTATGGAAATTTGCCGATCGCGCCCAAGGATGGCTATCTGTATCCAACGTAGTCATTAAAATCCGTAACTTGTGGCGGTTTGCAATTTCTGCCGATCCTCGTTATGCGCCAATTTACAATCAAGGCATTGCGACAGCCATTATTGAACGCATGAATGCCCAGCAGGCTATCCCCGAAAAACCACAAATTATTTTACTAGGCACAAGTGGCGGCGTACAAGTGGCTTTAGGTGCGGCAGATTATCTCAAGCGCAGCTTAAAGGCAGATATTGTTATAGTTTCGCTAGGCGGCGTATTCGCGGGAACAAATGGTTTTAAAGTCAGCGATCGCGTTTATCATTTGCATGGCGATCGTGATTGGGTAGAAAACATTGGCGCTATTGTGTTTCCTTCTAGGTGGCGTTGGACTGTCGGATCGCCCTTTAATCAAGCTCGATTGCAAAACCGTTATGCAGTAGCAAGTTCTGGCGCTCACGCTCATGATGGCGCTGAAGGTTATTTTGGCGAAAATTTGAGCAACAAAGGCGTTACCTATGTAGATTTAACCTTGCAAGCAGTTAATCAATTGCCGATTTGGTCAGCCAAGAAGTAAAAACCCTTGCATACTGCTTCTATAGCCTTTGGAAGACGTAACAATCAATTACAAAATGCTATCAAACTAAAGAGACAATCATAGGAATAGTAGCATGAGTCAAATTTCAGGAAAGAGCGTTATTATTACTGGTGCAAGTAGTGGGATTGGAGAAGCCACAGCAAAAATGTTAGCCGAGCAGGGTGCTAAATTAATGCTTGCTGCCCGTCGTGAAGATAAATTAGATAAGCTAGTGGCAGAAATTGAAGCTGCCGGAGGAACTGCGGCTTATCAGATAGTAGATGTAACAAAGCAAAGCCAAGTCCAAGCTTTAGCCGACGAAACCCTAAAGCAGTACGGCAAAATCGATGTGATGATTAATAATGCCGGAATTATGCCTCTATCACGGCTTGACCAACTGCTAGTAGAGGAATGGGAACGTACTATAGATATCAATATTAAAGGCGTACTCTACGGCATTGCGGCGGTGCTGCCAGCGATGCAAAAAGCTAATAGTGGTCACATTATTAATATTTCCTCGGTTGCAGGTCATGCTGTATTTCCTGGCGGTGCTGTTTACTGCGGTACTAAGTACGCCGTCCGCGCAATTTCTGAAGGCTTGCGTAAAGAAATAGGTAAAGATATCCGGTGTACGATTATTTCCCCTGGAGCGGTGGCTACAGAATTGACTAATCATATTACTGATGAAACCGCATCGAAAGGCGCTAACCAGCTTTATGAAATAGCCATTGGAGCTGACGCTGTAGCTAGGGCGATCGCTTATGCCATTGAGCAGCCAAAAGAAGTTGATATTAATGAAATTCTATTGCGTCCAACCGCTCAAGAATTGTAAAAGATTATTGGTAAGGGCGATCACCCTTACTTATTTTTTCAGCTTTGCGACAAAATTTTGGGGAATCATCCAATCATTAGCGCAATTATGTAATCCTAAATAGTCTGGACTCTTATTTAAAGTAAAGGCTAAATCAATGGACGATAAATTAATGTTAATGATTCCTGGACCCACTCCCGTACCGGAATCGGCACTACTAGCTTTAGCTAAACACCCAATTGGTCATCGTACCAGCGAGTTTAGCAATGTACTAGGGGAAGTAACCCAAAATCTTAAATGGCTGCACCAAACCCAAAACGATGTCCTAATGCTGACAACTAGCGGTACAGGAGCAGTAGAAGCTGGGATGATTAACTTTTTGAGTCCAGGCGATCGCATTATTGTTGGCTGCAATGGCAAATTTGGCGAACGTTGGGCAGAAGTAGGCATTGCTTACGGTTTAAATGTCGAACAAATTACCGCCGAATGGGGAAAACCACTAGATCCACAACAGTTTGCCGACAAACTTACCGCCGATACCGATAAGCAAATTAAAGCAGTTATCCTCACCCACAGCGAAACTTCTACCGGCGTGTTAAATGACTTAGAAACCATCAACCGCCACGTCAAAAATCATGGTTCGGCGTTAATGATAGTAGATGCTGTAACCAGCCTAGGCGCGGTCAACTTGCCAATGGATGATTGGGGTTTAGATGTAGTGGCTTCTGGTTCGCAAAAAGGCTACATGATCCCCCCAGGCTTGGGTTTTGTCGCTGTTAGTCCCAAAGCTTGGGAAGCTTATAAAACTGCAAAATTACCTCGTTATTATTTAGACCTAGGTAAGTACCGCAAATCTACAGCTAAAAATACTACTCCTTTTACACCGCCAGTAAACTTAATTATGGCGCTGCATACTACTTTAGGGATGATGAAAACCGAGGGCTTGGAAGGTATTTTTAGTCGTCACCAAAGGTTGATGAAGGCTACCCGCGCTGGGATTAAAGGTTTAAATATGCCATTATTTGCCGCCGATGAATTTGCAAGTCCGGCGATTACATCCGTTGCACCCCAGGGAGTAGAAGCCGATAAAATTCGTTCGATTTTGAAGAAGCGGTTTGATATTGCCGTAGCTGGTGGACAAGATCATTTATCAAATAAAATATTTCGGATTGGACACTTGGGTTTTGTGAGCGATCGCGATATTTTAAGCGCTATTTCTTCTCTTGAAGTTGCCTTACGCGAACTCGGTTATGAAGGGTTTACCCCCGGTGGGGGTATCGCCGCCGCCGCTAGAGTGCTTGCTGAATAAGACATTAAAAAAGCGGGTTGTATGTAACCCGCTTTCTTGTGTTTGTAGAAATAGATAGAAATTTTTTCGATTTTTGCCTAGTCAGTATCATAAATTAAGCACCATCGATTTTGACTTGTCTTGACTCCTAAACAATTAGTACGATCTAAGCCGTTTCCAACCAGTCATAAATTTTATCCAACTGTTCTAGCGTAATTAGCCCGTATTGCCAAAGAATCATTGGTAGGGGCCCTGGATCTTGCTCTCGATGCCTTAAAGCAACAGCGACTTCGGCGGTAGAAATTGCCAGATCCTCCTGTAAGAAATTGATAAACCGATTGTATGTTGAGGGAGCCATCGACTTTTCACCTCCGAAAAGATTTGTTAAATTTTTATTTGGACTTAATAACTATTTCTTAGTTTTGAGCTAAAAAACTGACTATTGATGATCTCAGTAAGCTTTAATTACCATTGCTTGCTTACTATGTCAATAACTGCACAATTTAAAGTGTGGAATAAAATTGTAACCCACCTTAGCTTTAAATTGAGAAAAACTGATTAAATTCTTTTATAGCTTAAAACTGAAATACTCCCTATCTGTAATAAGGAGTATTTTTCCTGCTCAGTAATTAACCCTGACTGCAAATAAATATAATTGATTACTTTTTGACTTGTAAAAACTTAATCTCAACGGGTGCGCCAACTTTAAAGCCCAATTCTTTAGCGCGTCCCCCACGAACTTCAATGACGCGATCGATTAAAACTCCCGGCCCGTAGGTCGGACAAGGTTCGGTATTACAAGGAGGTACGGCAACAGCGATCGCTTGCACCTGATTATCTTTAATAAAAATCATATCTAGGGGAATAGCGACATTTTTCATCCAAAACCGAACAGGTTGCGGGGGACTAAATTCAAATAGCATTCCGCGATCGTCGGCTAAGGTGGTTCTGTACATGAGTCCTGTAGCTTGCTGTTCGATAGTTTTAGCAACTTCCAGCCCCAAAACGCGATTTCCAATAGTTAATTGGGCGGAAATAGGTAGACTTTGCCCCAAAGCCGTTGTTTCGGGCATTGCTGTAGATGTAGAATCACAGCCCATTAGCGTCATACTTAGCATTATTCCCACTACTGCTAACCAACGACTCACCTATATTGCCCCCAAGAAAGATACTTAACAATTGTCATTAATGACTAGCAAACCATCCTCAAATGTTCCCGTTTAATAGGCTTCGCGTAAAACGTACCCTACGCCTCGGACTGTTTGAATCAAGCGTTTTTGACCTTCATCTTCTATTTTCAAGCGCAAGTAACGAATATAGACTTCAATTACATTTGATTCGCCCATAAAGTCATAACCCCAAACATTTTCTAATATTTGTTCGCGGGTCAATACTTCGCGGGGATGCTCCATCAAATACTTGAGCAATTCAAATTCTTTCATAGTTAGGTCAATGGCGCGACCGTGACGAATAGCACGGCGAGTAGCCAAATCGATCGCCAAGTCTCCAAACCGTAATTGTTCAGTAGCGGCGGGTTCTTGCAAGTACAGACGCACTAACTTTAAAAATTCTTCCGAGCGGTAGGGTTTAAGAAAGTAATCATCCGCGCCCGATTCTAAGCAAGCTACGCGATCGTCAACGGTATCTCGTGCCATCAATACAAGCATTGGCTCTTTTGAACCAGTTTTTCGCAAGAAGTCGCACAAACTCAGCCCCGATTCTCCCGCCAGCATTCGATCGACAACAATCAAAGCCGGATGGCGATCGCGCACTTGGTGGATTCCTGCGGCTGCATCCTTTACTACCACTGCCTCATAGCCCGATGCTTGCAAGTCGAGACTGACTTGAGAGGCTAAAACTTCGTCCGTCTCAATTACCAACACGCAGGTATTGCGTTCAACAGTTGTAATCATATTTTTGTTGGGGGTAAGGTTAACTAACCGCCAAATATCATTAATTGTGGTTTTAATTTAACTCAAACAATAATTTAAACCAACTCGATTTAAAATTCTTTGAGCATTAATACCTATTATAGTCGGAAAATCAAGGAAGTTCTACCGAAGTCGGTTTAGCGATGTGAGCTAAACCCCAGCCAAGTTTTTCCCGTAAGATGCGGAAAAACTCTGGTGATTGCAAGCGAATAAACTTTGCCAAGTAAGGCGACTTTTCTATTAGTACGCGATCTTCTGGAAATACATAGCATCCAGCATTACCGTCTACCACCATGATTAAGCGAGTAGGGTTAGCCGGAAGAACTGTGACAACTTCTGTATCCGCAAATACTAAAGCTCTAGAAGCCAAAGAGTGGGGACATATCGGCACTAATTGCAATACTGGCACTCCCGGCGTTACCACTGGGCCGCCAGCGCTTAAGGAATAGGCTGTAGAACCTGTTGGTGTAGAGACAATTATCCCATCGGCGGCAATATCTACGGGAGCGTGATGACCGATGGCAATTTCAAAATGGCACATACTGGTTAAAGGTTCTCGATGCAGCACCATTTCGTTCAAACACAAGGCTTCCCACGATACAGTATTTTTGCGAACTACTTGCACTGTTAGCATTACCCGTTCTTCAATCTCGTATGCGCCCTCCATGACGCTATCCAAGGCTTCGGGCAGCGTATTGACGTAGGTTTCGGTCAAAAATCCCATATGACCGCTATTGACCGCCAATAAAGGGATACCCACCGGGGCAACTTGGCGAAAAGCGGAAAGCACTGTCCCATCGCCGCCTAAAACGATGGCAAAACTCATCGCTGAATCAAAACCTGGAGGAGTTAGGCATTCAATGGGCGTATGACATACGGAACTATCGGGGGTAGCATAGCCCAAAATTCCACCTAAACCAGTGGTCATACAAACATCGCAACCAATAGCTATCAGTTTGTGTTGTAATTCGTGAGCGACGCGACGCGCGACGGGTTTTTCGTCATTGTATATGATGCCTATTTTCGGCACTTGCACACATCCAAATTAAAGCTAGGCTTGATGTTAAAATCGATCGTTGCACATTTTCGAGGCAATTAGCACAAGGCGCGATCGCCCATTAATTTTTTTTAGCTAAAAATCAAAGAAGTTAGGATTTATTAAAGGGAGTCTTTTTTTGGGATTTCTTTTTAGTTTTTAACTTTTCGTAATCTAGCTCTTTAAGTTTTTTCATAATTCTGGCGAAATACTCCTGCATATAGCTTTCTAGGGTAGTAGTTTCATCAGGATTTAGTTCAAAGGCTTCATATACTTCTTGCATCGGTGCAGTAATCGGTTTACCTGTTGCTAATACTTCAGCAAAAGCGAGTCTATCGGACAAATTCCAACCCCATTGAAAAAACCGCGATATATGGCGCACCGTCCGTAGTAGATTAATAGGCATCCGAGTTATCCGTGCATCTTGTCCTGACAATCGTTCGCACAAGGCAATAATTTCTTCAGCACTCCAAGCACGAGTACCGACTAAAGGAAAAGTTTTATTCTCTGTTTCCGGCATTTTCAAAGCGCGGACGGCAAACTTAGCGATATCTTGGGTATCCATGTAAGCCACCGGAGAAGATTCACCAGTAATCCACACTGCTTGTTTTTCTAAAATGGGAATAGCGTACTGACCGATTAATCCTTGCATGAACCCACTTAACTGCAACACGGTGTAATTTAAGCCTGATTGGGCTAAAAATAGTTCCGTACAGCGTTTGATTTCCATTAATGGCACTTCTGGGAACTTGTCGGAGTCGAGAAACGAAAAGAAGATATAGCGCTCAATTCCCGCAGCTTTCGCCGCTTGAATTAGGGAAACTTTGCCATCCCAATCTACCTGTTTAATGCTCAATGAATCTGTAGGGCGACTGGTAGCGGCATCTATTATCATCGTAATTCCTTCCAGAGACGGTGGTAAAGTGTCGGGATAACATAAGTTTCCTTGAACAATTTCGGCTCCCCATTCTCTCAAAAAGGCTGCTTTTTTCGGGCTTCTGACTAGACAGCGTACTTTATACCCCTCATCCAGAGCGCGGCGAACTACTTGTCTTCCTAAAGTTCCTGTAGAACCGACAACTAATAAAGTCATGAGGGGTGGTTTTGTGAATGTTAATTTTTATTACTAAAATCTTATCAGAATACGCTTGACAAATATAGAGAAGGGAGGAAAAAGATCGATACCTCCCTTCGATCAAATTAAAGAGCTTCTTCTTCGTCACCTTGAATTTTGAGTAGTGCGTAGCCTAGGACTATGCCTACTAAAATTAAAGAAAAAGACAAAATAATTGCTGTAAACATTTCTCCGCCCATAGTTAAATCCTCCTATTGGATTTGGGAAATAATTAGATAGTCGTAATGTATCTTAAAACAATTTCATGGATTCCATCGAAATAGCTGATAGCACTACTACAAAAAAACCTGTGCGACCGCGTTTGGCGCTGCCCATCGGCGATCCAGCCGGGATAGGATTAGAAGTAACTTTGCAAGCGCTCAACGACCCAGAGGTTACAGCAAACTGTGATGTAACGGTAATAGGCGATCGCACTTTTTTAACCGAACTATTAAAAGTCGAGCCGCAAAAGTATATACACCCAAGTAAATTAACTATTATTGAAGTTCCGTGTAGCGGACAAATAACAGTTGGGATAGGGAATGCGGCTAGTGGAGAAGCAAGCTTTAGGTATTTAGAAAAAGCGATCGCGCTCACCTTAGCCGGAGAATTTGACGCTATTGTAACAGCACCGATTGCTAAATCGGCATGGAAAGCGGCGGGACACAATTATCCTGGACAAACGGAACTATTAGCTGAAAAAGCAGGAGTAGAAAAGTTTGGGATGTTATTTGTGGGTACATCGCCTCATACAGGCTGGACGCTGCGAACATTACTTGCGACCACACATATACCTTTAAGACAGGTAGCAGACACCCTCACACCGCAGCTAATGGCAGCTAAACTCGATTTATTGTTAGAGAGCTTGGACAAATATTTTGGGATAACAAAACCAAGAATTGCGATCGCGGGTTTAAATCCCCATAGTGGAGAACAAGGGCAATTAGGGAAAGAAGAGCAAGAATGGTTAATACCTTGGCTAGAACAGGAACGCGATCGCCGTCCGGGGTTAGTATTAGACGGGCCAATTCCGCCTGATACCATGTGGGTAAAGCCTGCTCAAGCGTGGTTTGGGAGCATTGATTCAAAAGCCCACGATGCTTATTTAGCTTTGTATCACGACCAAGGATTGATTCCGGTGAAACAACTAGCCTTTGATCGCGCAGTAAATACATCAATTGGTTTACCATTTGTTCGTACATCCCCCGATCATGGTACAGCTTTTGACATTGCAGGCTTAGGAATTGCCGATCCAACCAGCATGAAAGCCGCAATTTTGTTAGCAACAGAAATGATTTCTAGCCAACGTTTTTAAAAAAAGGCAGGCAGATAGCAGAGATAGGAGCAAGCCAGAAACAAGACCCAAAGAAAATATTAAAAAATTAATTGGCATCATAGACAACTAGGTCTATTGCCTAGGAACTTCAACACCCAAAGAAAACCCCCTTTTGCAGGGGGTTTGGGGGAGGCAACTCGTCCCCCAATGGGGGGTTTGGGGGGCAGACCCCCCAAGTCTTGGTTTTTCCTAAAGTAAGCTTGAATTGCACAAGCCCCAATAGAAATAGCAGAAGTCGCGTATTCTCAAAAAACAGAGTTTTCTAAACATAAAAATGACACAGTACAGGATTACGCTTTTACCAGGAGATGGAATCGGCCCGGAAATCATGGCGATCGCACGGGAAGTATTACAAGTAGTAGGACAACAATTCGATCTAAGCTTTGAATTTACCGAAGCTTTAATAGGCGGTGCGGCGATTGATGCGACGGGCGAACCTTTGCCTTCAGAAACCTTAGATAAATGCCGAGACAGCGACGCAGTAGTATTAGCAGCCATCGGCGGTTATAAATGGGATAACTTACCGCGCCATTTGCGCCCAGAAACTGGACTATTGGGACTAAGAGCGGGTTTAGGATTATTTGCCAACTTGCGCCCAGCAAAGATTTTACCCCAATTAATTGATGCGTCTTCTTTGAAAAAAGAAATAGTAGAAGGCGTAGATATTATGGTAGTGCGCGAACTTACCGGGGGCGTATATTTTGGGCAACCAAAGGGAATTTTTACCACCGAAACCGGGGAAAAACGGGGAGTAAATACAATGGCTTACACCGAAAGCGAAATTGATCGCATTGGGAGAGTTGGATTTGAAACCGCACTTAAACGGGGTAAAAAACTTTGCTCGGTAGATAAAGCAAACGTTTTAGACGTTTCGCAACTGTGGCGCGATCGCATTAACGAACTTGCTAAAGAATACCCCAATGTTGAACTATCCCACCTGTATGTAGATAACGCCGCCATGCAGCTAATTCGCTACCCCAAACAGTTCGATACAATTGTTACGGGTAATTTGTTTGGAGACATCCTTTCTGATGCCGCAGCCATGCTTACGGGCAGCATCGGTATGTTACCATCGGCAAGTTTAGGAACTGCTGGAACTCCTGGAGTATTTGAACCCGTGCATGGTTCAGCGCCCGATATTGCTGGGAAAGATTTGGCAAATCCCATCGCTCAAGTATTAAGTGTGGCGATGATGTTACGCTACGCCCTCAACCAACCACAAGCGAGCGATCGCATTGAGCAAGCAGTAATGAAAGTATTAGATAATGGCGATCGCACCGGGGATATTATGGCTACAGGGATGAATCAATTAGGCTGTAAAGCTATGGGTGAAGCGATAATTAAAGCCTTAGATTAATTAAAAACTATGGATACTTTACTTACATTACCCGCCTTTTTCGTTGTTTTTGTACTGGGAGCATCCATAGGCAGTTTTTTAAACGTAGTTATTTATCGAGTACCCGCCGGATTATCGGTACTTTATCCGCCCTCTCGCTGCCCGAAATGCTTGCATAAACTTGGCTTAAGAGAGAATGTCCCGGTTTTCGGCTGGTTGGCGTTAGGTGGGCGTTGTCGTCATTGTCAAACAAAAATTTCCCCGCGTTACCCAATAGTTGAAGCCGTTACCGGAATAATATTTTTGTGCGTATTTTGGCAGTTTGATGTCTCAATTCAAACTCTCGGTTATTGGACGTTTTGCAGTTGGTTACTAGCGCTATCAATCATCGATCTCGATACCATGACTTTACCTGACCCCTTAACGCAATCAGGAGTAATTTTAGGGCTAATTTTTCAGTTTGCGGTTGGGTATACAGCACAAAATAGCTTGACTGGAGCAATAAATCAGTTAATGGCTGGAATTATTGGCGCAGTAGTAGGAATTTGGTTATTAAACTTAATTACTATATTTGGCTCTTTTTTTCTTGGACAGGCGGCGATGGGTTGGGGAGATAGTAAATTGGCGGCAATGATGGGCGCTTGGTTAGGATGGAAATATTTACTTTTAGCTTGCTTTATTGCTTGCGCTTTAGGGGCGTTTATGGGCGGTGGGGCGATCGCACTTAAAATTATTAATCGACGGCAACCTATGCCCTTTGGGCCTTTCCTGGCAATGGGATCTGCGATCGTTGTATTTTGGGGTGAATTACTTTTAACTACTTACTGGCGCTGGTTTTTCCCAATTAGCTAAACCCTTGCTCCCTTTCGAGTAAGATCGTAATGCTTAATTTAACCTGAGTTCTTTACTCCCATGTCCCTGTTTGATTGGTTCGCAAATCGCCGCAAAACTGAATCTACAAATAAAGAACCCCAACGTGATATTGCCGACGGACTCTGGAATAAGTGCGTAGCTTGCTCTGTACTTGCCTATACCAAAGACTTACGCGCTAATCAAATGGTTTGTTTGGAATGTGGTCATCATGTCCGCGTTGATAGCGACGAGCGCATTCGCCAGCTAATTGATGCTCATAGTTGGAATCCCATCAATGAAAACTTGTATCCCCTCGATCCATTAGAATTTCGCGATCGCAAACCCTACAGCGATAGATTAAAAGAAACTCAACAAAAAACTGGCTTAATCGACGCGGTACAAACAGGCATCGGTAAATTAGATGGATTGCCTGTTGCTTTGGGGGTAATGGATTTTCGATTTATGGGCGGTAGTATGGGTTCGGTCGTTGGTGAAAAACTTACCCGCTTAATTGAACAAGCTACCCTTAGTCGCTATCCGGCAATTATTATTTGCGCCTCTGGTGGAGCAAGAATGCAAGAAGGAATGTTAAGCCTAATGCAAATGGCAAAAATATCGGCGGCGCTAGAACGCCATCGAGAAGCCAAGCTACTATACATTCCCATATTAACAAATCCTACCACTGGAGGAGTTACAGCAAGTTTTGCCATGCTAGGAGACTTAATTATCGCCGAACCCAAAGCTACAATTGGCTTTGCAGGACGTAGAGTAATCGAGCAAACTATCCGCGAAAAATTGCCGGAGGAATTTCAAACGGCTGAAGATTTATTGCGTCACGGGTTTATTGATGCGATCGTCCCGCGTCCGCAATTAAAAAAAACCTTAGCTCAACTGATTTGCTTGCACCAGCCGATTACAACTACACCCCCTGTAACACAATGGCATAGTACGATTGACCAAGCTTCAGCGCCAGAGGCGATCGCCCCACAGCCAATTTAGGCTAGCAAATTGCGCTCGCTACATGATATTGATATTAAAGTGGCTTAATCTCTATTTATTACTGAATTATTTACTATGGGTTTTGCAGACTTGTCCATTGCTGAAATAGCGGCGGACTATAACCTCTCCGAAGCGGAGGTACTTTCTCTGTGTGACCAGTTGGGAATCGCTTACAAATCCTCTAAAACTCGTCTAGCTTTAGAAGATGCCAAAATAATCCTTTCCCACATCTTGACGCAAAGACAGTCTTCAACTAATCAACAAGATTAAAAGGCGATCAACTTTACATAAATACAAAAAGTTATTAAGTTACATGGCATTTTGCCTTGTTGGTAGCGACTTTGGCGAAAAATAAGAACCGCAGCCGAATTTATTACCTGTGGTTTTTGCTCGAACAACAGTAATCAAGAGAATTAAGCCCATGATAAATAGCTGTATTCGGAGTCGAAACTTTTGAAGGGGAACTATGTTTAAAAAAACGATCGCTTTAGTGATGGCAACTTTACTACTAGCTTTTGGGCTAGTTGTGGGTCGTGCGACCGCAGTAGAACTTAGCGAAGCTGTGCGGACAGTGCCATTAAACGGTCAAGGAGATACAACAGTACTCAATCTCAAGCAAGTTCAAGAAGGCAAACGCTTATTTAACTATGCTTGCGCTCAGTGTCATGCTGGGGGCGTAACTAAAACAAATCAAAACGTCGGACTCGATCCCGAAGCCCTAGCTTTAGCAACTCCACCCCGCAATAACATTGAAGGATTAGTAGATTACTTGCATAATCCAACAACTTACGACGGGGAGGAAGAAATAGCGGAATTGCACCCCAGTACCAAGAGTGCAGATATTTACGCAGCCATGAGAAATCTATCGGAAGACGATCTAGTAGCAATTTCCGGTCACATCTTACTACAACCAAAAATTGTCGGTGATAAGTGGGGCGGCGGCAAAATTTACTACTAAAGCCAACTTGAAGAAGTAATCAATAGTAGGGGCGCAAGGCCTTGCGCCCCTACTTTAAATCGGTATATTAAAAAAATAATTAAGGTTGAACTCTATAAAATGCTACGTCGATTGTGTTGTGTTATTGCCATAATTTTAATTTCCATCTTCCAGACTTACCCCGCTACTGCTGCCAATATCGATCGCTATTTAGTCCGTTTCTTGCACGTCACCGCTCCTATAGATTTAGTATTGAACGAAAACGGGGAAACGCGATCGTATTCTCCCGAAGCCTTAACGCGCGGCAAAGAACTATTTGAAAACAGTTGCTTAAACTGCCATGTAGGGGGCGCGACGTTGCCCGATCCGCAAGTTTCTTTATCTATGCCCAAACTCAAAGGCGCAACCCCTCCCCGCGATAATATCAATAGTTTAGTAACTTACCTAAGACGACCAATGGTTTACGACGGTAGCAGCGAAACTTTTTGGTGTCGTCAAGTGCCGGAAAGTTGGATGAATCAAGACCAAATAGAGAGTTTGGCGGCTTTTGTGCTGACGGCGGCTCAAAAAGCTCCGGGCTGGGGTACGGATAAATTGTAGATTTAACTTAAGTATCTAAGGCGCGATCGCGCTATTGCTGTACCTAGAAACGGTATTATTGAATAACAAAGGTCAACTTTTTGGAGAAAAAAAACTATGAAATTGATTGCTGCAACTCTACGGCGCTGCGGTTTAGTAGTATTGGCAATGGTAGCGCTAGTGAGCAGCTTTGCTTTATTTACCCCCTCGGCGGCGGCGGAAACCTATCAAGTCAAACTAGGTTCAGATAAAGGAATGCTAGTTTTTGACCCTGCCAAACTAACTATCAAGTCTGGCGATACCGTTGAATGGGTAAACAATAAAGTTCCCCCCCATAACGTTGTTTTTGATGCCGCTAACAACCCCACCAAAAGCGCTGATGTAGCTAAAGGCTTGTCTCACAAGCAATTACTCATGACTCCTGGACAAACTGTAAAAACAACTTTTTCCGAAACAGCCCCCGGAGATTATAGCTACTACTGCGAACCCCACCGTGGCGCAGGCATGATTGGCAAAATCACTGTAGCTGAATAAAGTCTTAGTTTCCCTTTTAGGTTGAAACTTAGCTGATAATTCTATAAAAGGGAAAAGGTTATTGAAAGTAAAACCTTTTCCCTTTGATCATTTTTACCAGTGCAGCCCTAGGAGAAAAACTTTGCCCTTCTTACGGTTAGCTTTGGTGCAACTGGCTTTAGGGATTTTTGCCGCCCTACTTTTAGGTAATCTTGCTTTAGCAGTGCAAACAAATCGCGGCGGAGAAATTTTTGGTCAGCACTGCGCCGCTTGTCATCTTGGCGGCGGTAATATTGTGATTGAAGATAAAAATTCGCATATTTCAGCGCTGGCAAAGTACAAGATGGATTCTACTCGCGCGATCGCAAGTCAAGTAAAGCATGGTAAAAAAGCCATGCCAGCATTTATTGGTAGATTAAGCGACTTTCAAATTGAAGAAATTGCTATTTATGTTTTAGAGCAAGCCAAAAAAGGCTGGTAGATTTTGAAATTAAGCTAACAAATCCTTCCGCAGGCTAGAAGCTACCGAACTGAAAATTGGTTATTGTATTGCCAGTTTCAAAATAATGGAAATAAGCTGGCATGGTTCCAATTAGAGACAATAACCCGACAACAATTACTCCTTACGTTACTTTTGGGCTAATTGCTGCAAATATTCTTGCTTTTCTATTTGAGGCAACTTTACCTCCTCAAGAATTAGATGGATTTTTTCATTTAGCGGCGGTAGTACCAAGAGAATTAACCGCAAGTTTCGGCGGTATAGCTGTAAATCAACCCGTACCTGAATGGATCACCCTATTTACTTCGCAATTTCTGCACGGCGGTATATTACATTTGGGCGGTAATATGCTGTTTTTATGGATTTTTGGTAATAATGTTGAAGACCGTTTAGGTCATGTTAAGTATTTAATTTTTTATCTGGCTTGCGGTGTACTAGCGGGCTTGACGCAGTGGTTTTTCTCGCAAAACTCCGGGATTCCATCTTTGGGCGCGAGTGGGGCGATCGCAGGGGTCATGGGCGCTTATATTCTCCGCTTTCCCCGCGCTGAAGTTTTAACTTTAATTCCTTTGGGTTTATTCTTCCCGGCGGTACGAGTGCCGGCGTTTTATTTTCTAGGATTTTGGTTTTTGCAACAAGCATTTTACGGATTTGCCAGTTTTGAAGCCCAAACAAATATTGGCATGGAAAGCGGTGGAATTGCTTACTGGGCGCACGCTGGCGGCTTTGTGTTTGGAGCGATTTTAGGCCCGTTACTTGGACTATTTGAACCGACCCCAGAAGAAAAAGCTTATTTATAACGACAAAATATAAAAAGACTTAATTTAGGAATAATTACCTGTGGTTCCATTACGAGATAATAATCCGATCTCCATTACCCCGTTTGTTACCTACGGGTTATTTATTGCCAACATTGCTGTTTTTGTGTATCAACTAAGCTTGTCAGAGGCGCAATTAGAGAGTTTTTTTCATGTTGCAGCGATGGTTCCCTGCGAATTGTCTGGAAGTTGCCCAACGGTGGGATCTTTACCCGAATGGATGACGTTATTTACTTCCCAATTTCTGCATGGTGGGTTTCTGCACATTGCAGGTAATATGTTGTTTTTGTGGATCTTTGGTAACAATATTGAAGATCGGTTAGGACACGTTAAGTATTTAATTTTTTATTTGGGTTGTGGTGCATTAGCAGCTTTGGCGCAGTGGTTTTTCTCGCAAAGTTCTGGGATTCCGTCTTTGGGGGCGAGTGGGGCGATCGCGGGTATTATGGGGGCGTATGTTCTCCGCTTTCCCCATGCTAAAGTTTTAACCTTAGTTCCTTTAGGGTTTTTCCTAACTACCTTTAACCTTCCCGCTTATTTATTTTTAGGTTTTTGGTTTCTTCAGCAAGCCTTTTTCAGCTTTGCAAGCTTAGGAGTACGAACAAGCGTAGGCATGGAAGGCGGCGGAATTGCTTATTGGGCGCACGCTGGAGGGTTTGTAGTTGGGGCGGTGTTGGGCCCAATGTTAGGGCTAATGAGACGCGATTAGTGCTAGGGAAGTAAAGCTTTAGGGGGTGCAAACAAACCAATGGAGTTAGAAGCACCCGCTTTTTTTAACTGACGGCTTATTTGCACTGAACACAAAGTAAGTAAGCTCAATTGTCCTAGTAACGTCAGAAAAATGCTAAATGCCCCAGCTTTCTCAACGGCTGCAAAAGCAAAGATGGTAAATAGCAATAAAGTTGGCGTTTGTACAGAGTTTATAGAAAGTAAACCAATTACAAGAGGAGCAAAAATAATTACAGTTAATAAAACACCAATTATCCAAAGTTCCTGTTGTTTGGTCTGCGTAAGTGCAACTAATTGAGAAATCGCTGCACACACCATAATCAAGCTTAAACTAAGAACTAAAGTCATTAAAGCTGACAATTTATCGCGGTTGTCCATGCCGAGAATAATCCAGGGGACTAAGATAATAGTTGTAATTGCGGCGTTAAGTGCGATCGCAACTATTGCCGGACTCTTTTCGCCCCACACCAAGTCCCGAAGCAGCGATAAATTTAATAAACCCTTGCGGATACTCGGTTTTTGCTTTCTGTATCGCGCCCAATCTATTAAAGCTTGCCTTTGAGGTGTAAGAGCAATAATTAAGCCGAAAAACACCAAAAAGTTACAGGCTAGTAAAATATAAAAATGGTGTATTAGCCCGGATGGTTCGCCATGAACAGCAAAACCTAAAACTACTATTTCAAAGCAAGCAACTAATAAATAACTTTGACGTTTACTAAATATAGTTTTAGTAGGACTAGCGAAACGGCGCTGTAAGGCTTGCCAACTCCAGTAAGTCCATAAGCTGTAATTTAGAATCAAAATGCTGACGACACCCACTATACCCATGCCTACAGGTAAGTTAAACCATTGTAATTTTTCAATCCCTAAGTCAGAAAATGATGTTGTCGGTTTTATGCCAGTAACCACAATTAAATCCTGAAGAACCAATGCTGGCGAAAATACATCAATCCAATCCAAAGGATCGCCTGTAACTGGTTTACTTATGCCAGCTAAAATAACCAGAAAAACTATCCCACTCCCCAATAAAGCTTGCAATCTACCTAATACACCAAAGCTAATTAAGCTTAATAGTAAAGAAAAGCTATAAAAAAATACGCAACTCATCCCTAATACGCCGTAAAAGCTCAAAATCCGAAATAAAGGAATATGTGCAGCAATCCCAGACCCCAAATGCAAGGGGAAAGCTAATAGCGCAACTATATAGAGCAGTATCGGTACTCCAAGAATTTTACCCCATAAAATATTTTGAGGCGATCGCGGACTAAGGCGAATAAAGTTTAGCGTCCCTTTACGTTCTTCGTAAGCTAAGTTATCAATTAGTAAATAAGTTCCGGCTACTAATAAAGCAAATATGCCGATTATACTTAATGCTAAAAATAAGTCCAGCGACCATCTTTGCCAATCTACAAGCAAATTACCCGTCGCATCTACAAGACAAGTGCGATCGCTACGATAAACAATAGAGCCTGTACAGTAAAGATGGCTAGAAGGAAAACCCCCTTTATAAACGGTGAGGTCTGTTGTGGGGTGCGGTATACGCAGGAGAAAAGACACCCATAACAAAAACTGCCCCAAGATCGATATAGCTCCAGCTAAGATTAAGTTGCGCGGTTTAAGTCGTCCTTTGAGTTCCCTTAGTAGCTGGGGATTCCAATCGCCTATGGAGTCAAACCAATCTGGTTTTTGCATAAAAATTCTCTTGTTTAGTTTATTATTGGCTAGAAATAAGCAGTTTCTCAAGATGGTTGTTTGTGACCGAGTTTAAGAAAAATAGTTTCCAAGTCTTCTTGAGTGCAATGAAACTCTGTAATTGAGATGCCAGCATTAATTAAAGACTGTAATAATTTTGCACCCGCAGCGCGATCGCCTGTAAAGTAAACTCGCATACTATTGGTTTGGGGTATAACTTCCCACTCTTCAATTAAGGAATGCTCAATTAGGTTGGCTTTTAGAGTTTCTATGTCTCCTAAAGTGGATATAACAATCTGTTGGCGGCTAAGTCGTTGGTAAAGGTTAGTTAAATTGCAGCTTTCGACTAAATAACCTAACTCCATAATTCCTACTGACGTACAAAGTTCTGCTAAGTCGCTGAGGACGTGAGAAGAAATTAATATAGTCATCCTAGCTTCTTGTAATGCTTTAATAATCTCCCGAAACTGCTGTCTAGCGATGGGGTCTAGTCCTGAGACTGGCTCATCAAGTAGTAATAAAATCGGTTCGTGAATAATAGTTCGCGCTAAACTCAGGCGCTGTTTCATTCCCCGCGAGAGCGAACTAATTTGACTATTGCGCTTATAGGTTAGTTGCACAAGTTCTAATACTTCGTTTAGGCGTTGACGGCGACGAGGATTTTTTAAAAGATACAACCGAGCAAAATAATCTAAATAGTCCCAAACACTCAAATCATTATACAAAGGGAAATCATCGGGTAAATAACCCAGATGACGCTTGATTATTGGGTTGCTTTGGTCTAAAGATAAGACTTCGCCATTGATATAAATTTCCCCTACGGTTGGTTCTTCCGCCGCCGCCAACATCCGAATTAGGGTAGTTTTTCCCGCACCGTTTGGGCCGATGAGTCCGTAAACTTCACCTACAGCTATTTCTAAATCAACATCATTAACGGCAATATGGCGATCAAAGCGTTTAGTTAGTCCGCAAGTTTTAATTGCTAATTCTTTACTCATAGGTGCGGAAACTGGTAGCCATTTTTTGGTCTAGCCTAGCCTGCCCTTAAAAGAATTGGTATATAGTTGCAGAAATTGAAACAATACATTGCTTTTATTTCTCTACACCGTTGGATAAGAGCGGCTTTGCCTGTACAAATTGGGCTGTCAACTGAGCGCGGGATGAAACTTCAAGTTTGCGAAACATTCTTTTGAGTGCTTGCTTGACAGAGTTTTCAGTAATCCAAAGCTCTACCCCAATTTCAGAGTTTGTACGCCCTTGAGCAACTAATTGGGCAATTTGCACTTCACGAGGGGTTAAAACTTTACTTTCTAGCTGTTGTGGAGTTTGCCGCATTGTTGCGCTCCAAGTAGATAAATGCAAACATAGAGCGCTCAAATCGGCTAGATTTTGGTCATTAAAAGCTGGCATAGCTTGTTCGCGGGTAAAGCCTACGACTCCTACCAATTGACCGCTACTAACAATCGGGCCAGCCATAACGTGCCAATGATCGGCGCGAGGACAAATCAGCCGCCAAGTTTTGGGAGATACCAGTAAACCATCATGTACTGGAGCATGACGCTCTACTAAGTAACGAGCAACGGGGTTGTATTCCACTGATAGCGCCAATTGCATTGTTTTTGAGAGCTTGAGGCAATCAAAGAAAAATACCCCACAGCGTTTTGCTTGGAAATAGTTGCCTCCTATTTCTACAACGTGCGATCGCATTTCGTATTCGTTTTTAGCAAGGGCGATCGCCTGAAATAATGGTTGCAGAATGGTCATAAGTGTACCCGATCGAGGACTAGGCTGAAAAGGGCTATGAATCTTATTCTAGTTTTATTCCTAGCAAGCGCCTTTAGGAGCATTGATTTATGACTGGCTCACAAAAACACATAGTTATTGGTTTAGTAATTTATCCCGGCATGACGGCTCTTGATATTGTGGGGCCCCAACAGGTTTTTAGCGCACTTCCTGGCGTTCATATTCATCGCCTTTGGAAAACCTTAGACCCGATCCAAACAGATGATGGGATGATAATTTTGCCAGATACTACTTTTGAAAATTGCCCCACTTTAGATGTTATCTGTATTGGTGGCGGCATCCAACAAATGGCAGTAGTAAACGATTCCCAAGTGCTTAGATTTCTCCAAAAGCAAGGTAGCACTGCAAAATTTGTTACCTCTGTATGCGGCGGCTCTGAGTTTCTGGCAAAAGCCGGACTGCTCCAGGGCTACCGAGCGGCTACTCATTGGATGATGCGCGAACAATTAACTAAATTAGGCGTTGAAGTGGGAACAGAACGAGTTGTAATTGACCGCAATCGCATTACTGGAGGGGGTGTAACCGCCGGAATTGATTTCGGTTTAACAATTGCGGCAATACTTTGCGGTGAGGAAGTCGCTAAAATGACTCAACTAATGTTGGAGTACAATCCCGCCCCTCCCTTCGATACAGGTTCACCCGAAAAAGCGGGGGCTGATTTAGTGAATAAGGTGAGAGCCTATGCGATGGGAACACTGGGTTTAGAAGTAAAAGAGGCAGTTTGATATGACTACAAATTTGGGAATAATTCGCACTCCTACCCCTTGGGTACAAATTGGTTTTTATGCAACTGCAATCGTTTTTAATCTCTGCTTGATTGCTCAGTTATTAACGGTTGGCGTTGCCTACTTCAACGATCCTGCGTGGTGGAATATTCATGTTTGGTTAGTGCGGGGGTATAGTGGGCTGTCATTAATATTACTGGGATGGGTGTTTAGCGTTCCTTGCTCAAATAAAGTGCGATCGCTTACTGTTAGTTTACCTGTACTACTTGGACTACAATTTGCCAGCATTCATCTTAAAACTCCTCTCCACCTAAACGTCTTCCATCCTCTAATTGGGTTTTCGCTACTCTATGTTTCTTCAAGCCTCGTACATCAAATATCGCGTAGTTTCTCGTCCACTGTGCCGATGATTGAGCCAAAATGAAAAGAGCCGCACCCTTAAAAATTCATAGATGACAACTTCTACTCTCTCAACCACCACAACTCAAACCTGGATTTGGCAAGGTTTCCCCATTTGTTACCAAGCTCAAGGTGACACAGGGCCGGCGGTGGTGCTAATTCATGGTTTTGGCGCTTCTTGGTGGCACTGGCGACATAATATACCTGTATTAGCTCAAGATGCTCGCGTATATGCGATCGATTTAATTGGCTTTGGCGCATCTGCAAAGCCGATTCCTGGCGAACTAAAACCCGGCGAACAAGTCCCGTATTCTTTTGAAACTTGGGGACAGCAAATTGCTGATTTTTGTACTGAAGTTGTGGGCGAACCAGTGTTTTTAGTTGGTAACTCCATCGGTTGTATTGCCGCGATGCAAGCTGCTATATACGCCCCAGAGCAAACTTTAGGAATTGCTTTAATCAATTGTTCATTGCGACTATTACACGATCGCAAACGTCAAAACCTGCCTTGGTATCGCCGTTTTGGAGCGCCTTTAGTGCAAAAACTGCTATCTTTTACACCAATTAGTCAGTTTTTTTTCAATCAAATTGCTAAACCGCAAACTGTCCGCAAAATTTTACTCCAAGCTTACGCCCATCCCGAAGCTGTAACCGACGAATTAATAGATATTATGATGGCTCCAGCCAGCGATCCTGGGGCATTAGCGGTATTTGTTGCTTTTACTTCTTACGGACAAGGCCCTTTACCCGAAGACCTGTTAGCGGTGCTACCATGCCCAGCTATTATGCTTTGGGGAACGGCTGATCCTTGGGAGCCAATAGCACTAGGACGAGAATTAGCCAAGTTTCCCCAAGTGCAAAAGTTTATTCCTCTAGAAGGTGTAGGACATTGTCCCCAAGATGAAGCACCAGAATTAGTCAATCCAATTTTGCAAGCATGGATTGAAGAAAATTCTAACTAAATAAAACTTATTGTCCAATTTGTTCTTGTCTTTTGAGCCAATCTTGTCCGAGTTGAATTGTGATGTCAGATTGGAGATTTCCGGTACTTTCGACGCGCACCTCACCTACATTTAGCGCTTGACGAATGGTTTGAGCGCTACTACCATCACCTTGCTGGGCGACAATATTAGTCACATCCAAGGGTTCGCTCCAGCGTCTGGCAATATATACATTGCGATAACCAGCTTCCGTTAGAGAGTTTACCAGCGATCGCACGGCTCTATCATCTCCGGTACTATCTTGAATTGCTACCCTTAACCTTGCGGGGTCAACTACTACCGCTTGCATTCCCTCGGCGGGAATGTTGAAATACTGAGTCATCATTGTTGCTATACGCTCTTTATCTGGTATCCAATAACTGGCGCTATATTCTCCTGGTTCGCTAAAACGCCCCGGTACTAGCAACATTTGGGCATCGGCGCGTTGTGTCTGTACGCCAAAACCTACCAATGCCATTAGTTCTTGAATAGTCAAATTAGTATCAATGTGGGTTTTAATAACTTCTAACATCTTGGGAACGCGCGTTACAGTAGTAGGATTTAACGCCTGTTCCATTAAAGAGCGCATCAAGATTTGCTGGCGTTGAATGCGCCCAATATCGCCATTTTCATCGTAACGAAAGCGGAGAAATTGCAAAGCTTGGTCGCCATTAAGATGCTGTTTTCCGGCTTTGAGGTTGATATATAAGTGCTGGCTATCGTCTTGATACTTCATAGCTTTGGGAACGTAAACTGTTACGCCACCTAAAGCATCAATTAGCTTTTCTATACCTTGGACATTAATTCGGACGTAGCGATCGATGGGTGCGCCGTTTAATAGTTCGCTAGTAGCAGTGGCGCTAAGAGCGGGTCCACCACGATAGTTTGCAGAGTTTATCTTATTAAATTTGTATCCTTCAACTTCTACGCGGGTATCTCTGGGAATTGAAAGTACGGCTAATTTTTTGGTGGTGGGGTCAAAACGCAGCAATAGCATTGTGTCCGAAAGCCCCTCAAAGGAGTTAATTGTGGCATGGTAGCCTAATTTATCGCTTCCAGGAGGAGGACTGCTAACGTCGGAGGTGAGGACTTTTACACCCAAAACTAAGATATTTACTGGGCGAGTTAGTTCAGAAAGCTTCAAACCACCGCGAGAAATGCGATCGCCTTTACCAAATATAGCCTCTTGTTCGGGGCTAAGTTGGGCTTGCATCAAGGGCGTACTCGACAAAGAAACCGCCAGCAGCGCTCCGGCGGTAGCCGATACTATGGCTACACCTGTTAAACCTGCCCAAAACCACAACCAGCGCCCAGCCTGAGAACGAGATGATTTTTTAATAAATTTTGCGGAATTTATTGAAGGCGACTTTCGCTCTGAATGTTTTTGAACTGCCACAGACTTCCTCACACTTAAAATTAAACCAAAAAATAATTGCCGCATTTAGCCAATAATTATTCGCTAAACTTGCTAAATGCGCAATCTCTAGCAGTAAGCATTATTATTTGACGGATGCGTTCAAGGATAAAGTTTACTCGGATTATATTTGACTGGCAAAGGGCAATTCTACGTAAAATGTGGCAAAAGGTTAAAAATTCTTTTTATCTGCGGAAGACAAGGGACGCTCTATTTGATTTGCCAACTTACTAAATCCTGGTAAACGTATGGGTTTACGCTGATAAAGGCGAACCATCAATATCACACTGACTAAAAAGTAACCAGAAGTTAGAAAAGTATTTAAAACTAAAAACCGTAAAGATAAAAATTCCGAAGTTTCTGCCCCCATTCCTAGCAATAAATAACCGATGAGCCAACTACCTGCTAAGGTTACAGACAAACGACTGACTTTTAATTGTTCCCGATTTTTAGATTTATCACCCTGGTAGAGCGTCCATAACGCCGGAAAAAAACCGAGGATTGGGATTAAATAGAAAAATAGCTGTAAACGGTCAAGGTCTAAATTATCTGTTGGTTCAACATTTTTCATAATTAGTTGCCAAAATCCTGAAGTGGGGGGATGAGTTTAAAAGGTGAATTTAGAGATAATAAGACCGCTTGAGCAAATTCGATCGTGTTTTATCCGGCAGTAGACAAATGCAGAAACGCATAATAATTGGATGGTGGCAAGAAATGACTCTAGGAGGGCGATTGACAGCGATCGCTCTTGTAGCTCCTCTCATCGTACTCAATGCTTGGGCAGTTTCTTCGATTTTCAACTATTTCAATTCGCTAATTGTAATTTTAGTGGCAGCTTCATTGCTGGCATTTTTGCTGAATTATCCGGTTAGCTGGATGGAAAGCAAAGGCGCTAGGCGCGAACAAGTGGCGATTTTGGTGTTTTTGGTAGCTTTATCAATTCTGCTGGCTTTGGGAGTAACTTTAGTTCCTTTAGTGCTGACTCAAGCGCAACAATTGGTAATTCGTTTACCAGAATGGATTGATTCGGGACGCTATCAGTTACTACTATTAAATCAATGGGCAGATAATCAAGGTTTCCCCCTTAATCTTGATGCGCTGCTAGTCCAAATTAACGATCGCCTAAAAGGACAATTACAATCGATCGCCTCGCAAGTATTAAATCTGGCGGTACTTACCGTTACTAGCTTGCTAGACTTTGTACTAACCATGGTTTTAGCTTTTTATCTCTTACAGCATGGGGATAGCTTGTGGCAAAGTTTAATTGAATGGCTCCCTGCTAAAATTCGCCAACCATTTTCGCAAACTTTACGGCTAAGTTTTCAAAATTTCTTTATTGGACAGCTAATTTTTGGCACTTGCATGGCTTCTGCCTTGATTCCTACCTTTTTATGGCTAAAAGTTCCTTTTGGGCTGCTGTTTGGCTTAACTATCGGGATTATGGCGCTGATTCCCTTTGGAGGAACAGTAGGAATTATTACCACTACTTTATTAGTTGCCCTACAAGATTTTTGGTTAGGTTCGCGGGTTCTAATTGCGGCGGTGGTTGTCCAACAAATTCTCGAAAACTTAGTTGCGCCGCGAATTTTGGGTAGCGTTACAGGCTTAAATCCTGTATGGATATTGATATCGGTTTTGACGGGGGCGCGGGTTGGGGGATTATTAGGGGTAATTGTGGCAGTACCAACGGCTGTTGTAATTAAAACCGCTTTAAGTGCTGTGCGCGGACGCACCAATGGAGCAGAAATCCCCATTGCAACCGATCCAAGTCAAGGAGATACAACTCAAACAGTAGTTGAAGTAGTACCACCGCAGCTTAAAAAACTAGCCACCGATTAATTGATTACAGGCGATCGCGCAATTGCTGTTCGACGGAAGATGGAGAAGTAGTAAATAGGACTGTTGAAGCATCAAGTTTTGAATATCCAGCGACCGAAAAGCCCAGCATTACTACACTCGCCGCCGATAGTGCGTACCGTCTTCCTAAGCGAATTGCATAGCGTCTATGCAAAAAACTTGTCTTTTGACTGGAGGGTTGCTGATTCATAAGTACCTTAAATTTATGCCGTCACCGGGACGTTAAAATTCATTAAGTTTTTACTATGGCATTTTTAGTAAGCGATCGCGCTTTAGTTACTATTTTGGTAACAAGATAATTACCAATTACCAATTACCCTTACGGAGTCCACCAAGCGAGAGCATAAGGCTGAGTCGCTTCATTGACTTTCTGGGAATATTGGACGCGGATTTTATATTTTCCGGTAGTGGGAACAGGGCAAAAAATATGTTCTACACTATCAACTTCGCTAATAGATGTACAAATACTACTAGGTGCGTTGTTGGATTCGGTGCTAACGAGAAATAAGTCTAAGTTATTTAAACCGCGATCGCGAAATTTCTCGCCCACATCATACTGCTGATTTTTGTTGGTGTCGTTTAACTCAATTAAGCGATTCCAAACTAAAGTCACCGATACAAAACTACCTTGACTTAAAGCTTTAGCTAAAATGTATTCTTGGGCTGAATTGGCGCTAACAGAACTGTAATCCCAACCAATCGCCGGGATAATTGTCTTCGGTTTCCATTCTCCCGGACTAAATTGCTGAAAGGCACGAAAAGCATTTAGTTGTCCAGTTCCCATTTGCGCGTGTAAGGGAATTTTAGGATCGCTATAAGCATCCGACGCAGTCCAATCTTGATTTTGCTTATCAATAATTGTCTTAGTCATTCCTAAACGCCAAGAATTAACTGAGTTTTCTTGGACTTTGTCGGCAGAATTTAGCATTACAGCTTTCATTACTTCTTGGCGACGAGCCGCTAAACTCCAATTATTGGTTTTAGAACGCAATTGTCTATCAGCATATTCTTGTAAAAGAGCCACCGTTGCTGTGACGTGAGGAGCAGCAAAGCTTGTACCCGTTACTTTTGTCAACTTCCCACTGGTATTGAGTAACGAAATATTACTTCCTGGTGCAAGTAAACCAATAGCGCGGCGAATGCCAAGATTGACTTCTTTGCCGTTTAATCGTCCTGCTAACCCGACTTTTGTATCACTTAAATTAGAAACATCTACTTTATTAAAAATTCCGTTTCTGCGGCTGCTAAAAGCGACATTAATACCGTTGTAATTGTCTGTAGGTATAGGAATACCCCCTTTACCCTGATTGCCAGCGATCGCATACAAAACGTTGTGAAACCGACTAGACCAGTCTATACACTGAGTCAATAAAGCATTGCCATCCAAACGAGCATTAGCGCGCGGATCTCGTTCTAAGGTTTCTCCAAAACTAAAATTTATCGCTCTCACATCGCCGCTATTTTGCATTGCTACGTGCTGCGCGGATAAGCATTCCTCTGGTTGACCGCCAGTTTTAAGAGAACCCACCGCCGCCGAATACAGCCTAGCTCCTGGTGCTACACCACGAATAGCTTTATCAGCGCTAATCATGACACTAGCAACATTTTCGGCGTGGGGATCTAAGTTTGTATTTGCTTTAGCTGGGCGATCGCGCAAAAATACTCCAGCAAGGGTAACGGCTCTATTTCCCGATGCGGCTTTATCTAAACCGTACTGTCCAGGACGACCGATTTCTACTTGTCCAATACTAATTTTTCGCCCAATTAAATCATAGGGAGCTTGGTGCAAGCGCAAAGCATCAATCCCTGACTCGCCCGTTGATGTAGTAGTTTGTAAAGCCAAAACTGGACTATCAAAAGCGATCGCACTTAGTCCCCCAATTGTCCACGCCAGTTGTTTTATCATCTGCTGTCAAAAAAAGCTTTTGCACCCAAGCACTTAATTTTAGTTGTTTTTGGATTATGGATAGCAATGTCGCCCAATGTTAAAATGTTTAACAATTGAGGACTTAGGAGAACTAATCTATGACTAATACGCCGTCGCCCAAGCCGATTGTAATTGCTCCATCTATCCTATCTGCTGATTTTAGCCGTTTGGGGGATGAAATTCGGGCTATTGATGCCGCCGGAGCCGATTGGATTCACGTTGATGTCATGGATGGTCGATTTGTCCCCAATATTACCATTGGGCCATTAATCGTTGAAGCTATTCGTCCCATTACCCAAAAACCTCTAGATGTCCACTTAATGATTGTCGAACCGGAAAAGTATGTAGCAGATTTTGCCAAAGCGGGAGCAGATCATATTTACGTTCACGCCGAACACAATGCGTCTCCTCATTTACACAGAACTTTGGGACAAATCAAAGAACTTGGTAAAAAAGCTGGTGTGGTACTTAACCCCGGTTCGCCGCTAGAGTTGATTGAGTACGTTCTGGAATTATGCGATTTAGTTTTAATTATGAGCGTCAACCCTGGTTTTGGCGGTCAAAGTTTTATTCCTGGCGTACTTCCCAAAATTCGCAAACTCCGCGCTATGTGTGACGAGCGCGGCTTAGATCCTTGGATTGAAGTAGATGGGGGTCTAAAGATCAATAATACTTGGCAAGTAATAGAAGCGGGAGCAAATGCGATCGTTGCAGGTTCGGCGGTATTTAATGCACCCGATTACGCGGAAGCAATTAAGGGGATTCGTAATAGCAAGCGTCCTACACCAGAACTTGCAACCGTTTAAAACTTAGAAATCTATAATATTAAGTCCGCCAAGAGTTAAACTTTTGGCGGACTTAATTGTTTATTTTAAGCTTACTGATGGCGGCATACTTTGTATGCAAGCATAGCATGGGGACTCTATTGATGGCGGCGATCGCCTAACCATTTTGCTGCTGCTATTCCGACTACCGCAGCTACTAAAGGATTGCTCAAAAACTTAATTACACCAGGCTTTTCGGCTAATACTTCTTGAAAAATATCGGGGTGGCTATGATAAGCAAAAGATGCCAGCTTTGTTACGTCGTCTACATTCATTTTGCTGGCGTGATGAGTAGAAAGACCTAATTGCTGCTCTAGAGCGCGATCTTTTAGTCCTCTTTTTTCCAAATGCTTGAAGAAGGCTCTAGCAACATCATCGCGTTCGTTTGGTTTGATTTGAGAAAGCGCTTTTTGTAGTTCTGGCTCTAACTGTCCGGGGGGAATGCGATCGTGATGCAGTGATTGTCCGAATAGTTGACGACGTTCTTCGGTAGATGAACGATTTGCAAAGTCGTCAAAATTTTCGTATTGCAACTCCGAACCCATGTCCGCATCGCCTAGACTTTCTGTATTTCCTTGTGCCAAATCGTTCATGATTTGACGTTTATATTGGTCGCTACTACTCATTTAATTTATGCTCCTCTTTTAAAACTAATTTGCTTTTCAACTGCGTATTTTTGTCGGCTGTGATAAAAATCGATACCGATTTATTTGTATTCAACCTGATTGGATTGAACGTCGTACTTTGCAGTCAAAATCAATTTTTTATCTGGGGCGTACATCAAAACTGTTAAGTCTTGATTGGGGAAGTTTTTATGAAAACCTTGAGCTAAAGATTTTGCTAAAGGTTTTACTTCTGCGGGGCTAACTTGCGGTGTAACTACAACTCCTAATTTGTTGTTGTCACGCACATAAGCGTCTTTGATTAATCCTTTACTTTTACTAATAACCCAGTTACCAAAGTCTTGCCCGCCCGTGCTATTTCCTCTTTCTATTTGCCCGTAGTTACTGCTGTTGCTAACGGATGGTAAAGTTGGTTGCTTTGCTTGTACTGCGCCACTGCAAGCAACGGTTGTTGTTAACATCAATACTAAAACTAAGGCGGTTAAAATTCGGCGTAGTTGCTGAATCATGCTGAATTGAATTTGTTTCAAGTTTTACTTTATTTAGAGCAGAATATTATGTCAATATTCTGCTCATAGTTGTTTAGACGGTTAGATTTGTGCTAAGATTTATCTACTGATTAGTCGAGCTTTTCTTTAACTTTATCTTTTACGTCTTCTATACCGTGACGTACTTCGCTCTCGGCTTGCTTGGCTTTACCTGCGGCTTTATCTTCTGGGTCACCAGTAACATTACCCAAAGCTTCTTGAGCCTTACCTTCTATGTTTTTAGCAGCAGCTTTAGCTCTATCTTCTATGCTCATAATATTCTCCTAGGCAGTCTATTAAATAACTTCAAAACTAATTTGAAGTTAAGTTGTTATCTGTAAACAATCTATCTAGTTTTTGAAGTAATAGACTTCTGCCAGAAGACATATTAGGTATCTATACAAAAAGATGTAAAAGGGTAAAAGTGGTGCTTAGTATCAAGTTGAGATTAATGTTAATAAAAGTAAAGTTATAAAAAAGTAATTATGGTAAATAATAACTCGTTTGAACTCCACGCACCCTTTGTCCCAACAGGGGATCAACCAAAAGCGATCGCCCAATTAACAGCAAATATTCAAGCGGGAAAACGCTATCAAACCTTATTAGGGGCGACGGGTACAGGGAAAACCTTTAGTGTTGCGTCAGTAATTGAAAAAATTGGCAAACCTACTTTAGTTTTAGCGCACAACAAAACCTTAGCCGCCCAACTATGCAACGAATTGCGCGAATTTTTCCCAGAAAACGCCGTTGAGTATTTTGTCAGTTATTACGACTACTACCAGCCAGAAGCTTATATTCCTGTTACCGATACCTACATAGAAAAAACCGCCTCAATCAACGATGAAATAGATATGCTGCGTCACTCAGCAACGCGGAGTCTTTTTGAACGCCGAGATGCGATCGTTGTAGCATCAATTAGCTGCATTTATGGTTTGGGTACGCCAAGAGAGTATTTAAAAGCAGCTATTCCTTTACAAATAGGCAGGGAAGTTAATCAAAGAGAACTATTGCGCGACTTAGTTACCGTACAATACCGCCGCAACGATTTAGAAATGAGCCGGGGGAAGTTTAGGGTACGGGGGGACGTTTTAGAAATTGTCCCAGCTTACGACGATCGCATTGTCAGAGTAGAATTTTTTGGCGACGTAGTAGAGGCGATTCGCTACGTCGATCCAGTAACAGGCGAAATTCTTAAAAGCATAGAAGCAATTAATATCTATCCAGCAAGGCACTTTGTTACCCCCGAAGAAAGGCTAGAAGGAGCTTGCGAAGCCATACAGCAAGAATTAAAAGACCGAAAACTTCAATTAGAAGCCGAAGGCAAATTATTAGAAGCGCAACGCATAGATCAGCGCACCCGTTACGACTTAGAAATGCTGCGGGAAGTTGGATACTGTAACGGGGTCGAGAACTACTCAAGGCATTTAGCCGGACGCAGCCCTGGAGAGCCGCCAGAGTGCTTGGTTGACTACTTTCCTGATGATTGGCTGTTAGTAGTGGATGAGTCTCACGTCACCATCCCGCAAACGCGGGCAATGTACAATGGCGATCGCGCTCGCAAAAATGTATTAATCGAGCATGGTTTTCGTTTACCTAGCGCCGCCGACAATCGCCCCCTAAAAGCCGATGAATTTTGGCAAAAAGTCAATCAATGTATCTTTGTGTCTGCAACTCCTGGAGAATGGGAGTTAGAGCTATCAGAAGATCGCGTTGTGCAACAGATAATTCGCCCAACGGGGGTAATCGATCCAGAAATTTTTGTCCGTCCCACTGAGGGACAAGTAGACGACTTATTAGGGGAAATCAAAGATCGCGTTGACAAGCGCGAACGAGTGCTAGTGACGACTTTAACTAAGCGCATGGCGGAAGACTTGACCGAATACCTGCAAGATCGGGGGGTAAGAGTGCGCTATCTGCATTCAGAAATTAATTCAATTCAAAGGATCGAAATCTTGCAGGAATTGCGAGAAGCGGTTTTTGATGTTTTGGTAGGTGTGAACTTATTGCGGGAAGGTTTAGACTTGCCGGAAGTATCGCTCGTAGCGATTTTAGATGCCGATAAAGAAGGCTTTTTACGGGCAACGCGATCGCTAATTCAAACTATTGGCAGAGCAGCGCGTCACGTAAGCGGACAAGCAATTATGTACGCCGACAACCTTACCGATAGCATGGCAAGAGCCATTGAAGAAACGGAACGGCGCAGAGAAATCCAAATTGCTTACAACCAAAAGCACAATATTACGCCCAAGTCGATTATCAAAAGATCCTCTAACTCAATCTTGTCATTTTTAGAAGTATCGCGGCGACTAAATGCCCAAGAATTAGAGATAGTTGACGAACAAGTAGATGATTTACCCTTAGATAAATTACCTGACTTAATCGTGCAATTAGAAGCCCAGATGAAAGACTCGGCTAAAAACCTAGAATTTGAAGAAGCCGCCAAATTTCGCGATCGCATTAAACGCCTGCGAGACAAGTTATTAGGGCATTAGACAATATTTGTAGAGACGTTGCACTGCAACGTCTCTACAGGTTTTAACCAGTATTTCGCATTCCCGCCGCAATGCCATTAATAGTTAGCAAAGCACCTCTAAGCAATTCTCCTTTGCTGTAACGAGAATGAATCACGCCAGAAGTTGTACTACCCGATTGACGCAGGCGCTTGAGCAAAGATACTTGTAAAAAGCCCAAGGGTACAATCGTGCCATTTCGCAATTGTACCGACCTTTGCAACACCGGATCGCCATCCAAAAGCCGCTTGTGGGCAGTAATGGTCAATATTAAATCGCGAGTTAGGTAATACTCGTTAGCAATTTGTTCAAAAACCCTTTCTAGACGGGCTTTGTCTTCTGGGTGTGACAACTCCTCTACATAATGCTGCGCCATTTGGATATCTACTTTGGCTAGAGTCATTTCTACTTTAGAAATCACCATTTTAAAAAATGGCCATTTCATATAAAAACACCGCAGCAATTTAATATGATCTTCGGGTTTTTCTTGCACAAACTCTTGCAAAGCCGTACCCACACCATACCAAGAAGGTAATAAAAAGCGAGTTTGCGTCCAGCTAAATACCCAAGGAATTGCTCTTAAACCACTTATATCTTTATTCCCTGACTGACGACGAGCCGGACGAGAACTAATTTGCAACTGGCTAATTTCGCCAATTGGGGTTACTTGGTGGAAAAAGTCGATAAAGTCTGGTTGCTCGTAAATTAAGTTGCGATAATGAGAACGCGATCGCGCTGATAATTCCTCCATAATCTCATTCCAAGGCTGGATATTATCAAACCCCGTCCGCAATAAACTTGCTTGAATTACCGCCGTTGCGATCGTCTCCAAATTATAAAGCGCTAACTGGGGCAGCGAATATTTAGAAGCTAATACTTCTCCTTGTTCGGTAATTTTGATGCGCCCATTAATACTATTACCCGGTTGCGCCAAAATCGCCTCGTAAGCTGGCCCTCCACCGCGTCCTACCGAGCCACCGCGCCCGTGAAAAATTCGTAAGTGTACGTTATAGTCTTCGGCAATTTTTTGGAGTTCTTTTTGCGCTTTATGGATTTCCCAGTTACTACTTAAAAAGCCTGAATCTTTGTTGCTGTCGGAGTAGCCTAGCATTACTTCTTGTAAGTCAAAACTAGATTTCTCCTTTGAGGCATAACCACCAGCTAATAAAGCTCGATAAGATGGCATCTCAAACAGTTTTTTCATTACCGATGGAGCGCGTTGTAAGTCTTCCACCGTTTCAAATAACGGCACTACTTGCAGCGTCCCGGTGGCTGTACCAGGGTCAAATAAACCGGCTTCTTTGGCTAGTAATAACACTTCCAGCAAGTCACTTAATTCTCGGCTCATGCTGATAATGTAAGTCTGACAAATACTAGCGCCAAACTCTTGTTGTAGGCTTCGTACTACGCGAAAAGTTTGGATTAATTCGTTTGTTACAGGGGAAAAGGGCAATTCTGTTGGTATTAAGGGACGGCGAGTTTGTAATTCGCTCGATAGCCAAATAACTCGCTCGGCTTCTGACAAGTCGTGGTAAGGGCGGGGTAATATTTGCAGATATTCTAAAATTTCATTGAGCGCCTCTGCATGGCGGGAAGATTCTTGACGAATATCTAAATGTGCAAGGGTAAACCCGTAAATTTCTACTTGACTAATCAAGTTTTCTAATTCTCGGCAAGTAATGCCCGTTTCTTTGAGATTGCTTTGAATTAACCGCAAGTCTGTTAAAAAATCGTCGGTAGAATGATAAATTCCTTTAGCATCAATAGCTATTACTTTTTGAGTTAAGTCTGTAATAGACAAACTAGCATTGCGATCGCGCGTATTTTCTAGTCTTTTTAGGATATAGCACAGTTTCAATCTGTAAGGTTCTTGACGATAACGCAAAGCTTGCGCCTCGTAAACCTCGTTCATCTGCGATTGTTCTTGCTCTAACGATTCCAATAAGTCGGGCAAAACATCGCTCAAATGCAACGACAAACTCAATAAATCTGTAAGGCGTTTAACAGATTTGATATATTTTTCTAGTACCATCTGCCTTTGATAACAGGCGGTTTGCCAAGTCACTTCCGGCGTTACCGAAGGGTTGCCATCGCGGTCAGATCCTACCCACGAACCAAACTTACAAAAATTTTTGCTGGGCGGATTTAAACGCGGAAAGCTTTGAGCAATCGAGTGTTTGAGGCTTTGATACAATTTTGGGATTTCATCAAACAACACCTCTTGGAAGTAGTGCAAAGCATACTCCACTTCGTCCAAAACTGCGGGCTTAAATTGGTGCAACTCATCGGTACGCCACCACAGGCGGATTTCTTCAGTTAACTGTTCTTTTAATTCCGCCGCTTCCCAAGAACTCGCCTCGTCAACAATTGCTTTACCTTCTTCTAATTGGTCGAGTTGCTGAAACAATTTCGCCATTCGGCGTTGCTTGTCACGAATCGTATGGCGAACAATTTCTGTTGGGTGCGCTGTAAATACTAATTGAATGTCTAGTTGATTAATTAAGTTTTGAATATGCTGGGGTGGCACATTCATATTGAGCAAGTAAGGAAACAATGTCTGAAATGTACGGGGGTTTTGAGGTTCATTATGAAGAGCTTGCCAGTTTTTTTCTAATAAATCTGCTCCCACCCCTCCATTGACAAACTGCGGTTCTTCTGATATTGAGTCAAGTAAAATCTGTTGAGATTTTTGGGGAAAACGGCTCAGGAGTTGTTGACGCTGTTCGTAATGCTGCTCAACAATATTAATTAGCTGGAAATACAAAGCAAAGGCACGAGCGGCGCGAATTGCTTCATTAAAATCTAGTTGGGAAATTAACTTAGTTACCGATGACGCTTCATCGCTGTTGGCTTGTCCTTCCGGGGAACACAAATCGCGCAGTTGTCCTAAAAGATTGACTAATTCTTGACCGCATTCTTGGCGAATTACTGATTCCCACAAATCCTCTACTATTTGGAGGCGATCGCGCAAGAATAGATCGATAGGGGAAATCGTGACACCTAATACTTCATCAGACGAGTGGAGGAGCGAACTCATAAGTATTTATTCGGGTAAAGCCGGGAATAATCTAATAATTTTAGGGTCTAATTCTAATTAAAGTCGTTTCACAAGCAACAAAATTTTGTTCGCACTTGTGAAAGGGAGCTATTTCTCTTCATTTTTCTCAGGAAAAGGCAAAATAGGCAATAACTCGCCTCTAAAAACTTCAACGCTGGCCGCAGAAATCGCTTTTAGAGTCGGGGATAAAGCCTTACTCGCTACCAGCGCCACTAATACAGGTACGGTAGCTATTTGCAATAAGGTACTATTGGCGATCGTTAGTAAACCCAAGTTTAAGCCATCTTGGGGCGATGGTTGGAAACGAGAATTAGACATTGTTAATTTTAGTAAATAACTTTAGCGAGTAATTGATTTAAGAGTCGCAATAATTTTGTTCTACTCTTAAAGTTAGTTTAGCGTTCTTAACACTCACACACCGCACAAAGTTTGTTTTTATCTTTTGCTCTACTGCCGTTAGGTCTGTCCTGGAACGGTAGACAATAGCTGGAAAAAGAACTTATACTTGAGCCTCAACTTTATCAATAACACCGAGAGGAAAGCATTATCGCTGAACCACTAAACCTAACTGTTAGCCTAAGAGGTACTCGTGAAGTCCAGGATAACTACCAGCTATTCCGCCTCACAGGTTTATTAGATGCTTTTTCCGAACCAACATTTCGCAAGGTTATCGGCAAATATATAGAAGAAGGGCCAATACATATTATTTTGGATCTTTCTCAAATTGATTTTGTTGATAGTTCTGGCTTAGGCGCTTTAGTGCAACTTGCAAAACTTGCTCAAAGTGCCGGAGGTACATCGCAAATTGTCACTAATGCCCGTGTTACTCAAACAGTGAAGCTGGTACGCTTAGAACAATTTTTGTCTCTACGCCCTAGTGTAGATATAGCTTTAGAAAATACTAAGCAAGCCTAAGACGTTGTAGTAGAAGCCTTGTAATCCGCTATCCGATTGCCAAATCTGGATAGCTTAATTTTTGTATGTTTAGTGTAAAGATAACTATATTTGTCCACCAATATGAGGGGATCGAGCATAATGGTCAAAGATTGCTACTAGAGGTAAAACATTAAATAAATAGCTAAATTATGTAAGTATTATTGCCCACCCAAAAGTTGATAGAGGAATAAATAAGCTGTGACGGAGGAGGAAAAGTGCTTAGTTCAAGAGCCAATAGTATTGGCAGCCCAATCTTTGCAAAAGATGGCGAACTTGATATCAATGAATCCTACTCAAATCCAACAAGTTTCTCCCGCAGCGTTAGCTTATATTGGTGATGCGGTATACGAGCTTTATATTAGAGCCAACTACTTGTTGCCACCAAAAACTGCTCACGCCTATCACCAATTGGTAGTAGCTCAGGTACGCGCTGAAACTCAAGCATTACAACTAGCATCTTTAGTTACTTGTTTAACTGCTACAGAACTCGAAATTGTCCGCCGGGGTCGCAATGCGGCTAATCGCCCCCCAAAACGAGTTGATGCCGAAATCTATGGACAGGCTACTAGCCTAGAAGCCTTAATTGGTTATCTTTATTTGACAAATTTCCCGCGCTTGAGTCAATTGTTGCAAAAACTCAACCTGCTTGAACCTGAAGTAAAAAAATGAAAGCTCTAAAATCTATTTGCTAAAGTATTTTTAGAGATAAAGTTAAGCAAATATTAAAATTTAACAATATATATCTAAAGATTAGGTAAATCAATCTTTAGATACAAAAATAAATTTTGGATTTCGATAAACTACTACTGATTCGGCTTGCCAGAATCTAAATTAACAAAAACAAATGGCTGACAAACCTTATAAAAAAATAGTGCTTGGTAAACCGTATCAAGGTAAACCAAAAAATACGAGTAACAATGGATCTAAACCCGTTTTAAAAAATCCAATAGATAATAATGGTTATGCTACAGAGCATCCAAAAAAATCGCTGAAAAGCTTTAGAGTCAGCTTGCCTAAAGTTGGACAACCTAAAAGCGATCGCCCCAGAGAAGACCGTTATTCCAGCGATCGCCCCAGAGAAGACCGTTATTCAAGTGCCAAAAGCGATCGCCCCAGAGAAGACCGTTATTCCAGTGATCGCCCCAGAGAAGACCGTTATTCCAGCGATCGCCCCAGAGAAGACCGTTATTCAAGTGCCAAAAGCGATCGCCCTAGAGAAGACCGTTATTCCAGCGATCGCCCTAGAGAAGACCGTTACAATAACAACGAAGATCGCTACAAACCTTCTCTACCTTTAGCCTCTGAAAGTGGAGAAGAAGAAAGCGATTTGCTCTACGGTCGTCATACCGTACTAACAGCCTTAGAAAACGAGCGTTCCCTTCATCGGCTATGGATTACATCGCGCCTGCGTTACGATCCCCGATTTCTTTCTTTGATTGCTCAAGCGAAGGAAAACGGCACAGTTGTTGATGAAGTTGAACCCAAACGATTAGATCAAATTACTAATCGCGCCAACCATCAAGGGATTGCGGCTCAAATTGCTCCGTACAGTTACAGCGAACTTGGCTCACTAATTGAAAAAGCCAAGTCAAGCTCCGAGCAGCCAGTAATTATTGTTGCTGACAGTATCAACGATCCGCATAACTTAGGGGCAATTATCCGTACTGCTGAAGCAATTGGCGCTCAAGGCTTGGTAATTCCACAAAGGAGGGCTGTAGGAATTACTTCTACAGTCATGAAAGTTGCCGCCGGAGCTTTGGAAACCTTTGCTGTTGCTAGGGTGGTAAACCTGAGCCGAGCCTTGGAAGAATTAAAAACTGCGGGTTTTTGGATTTATGGTACAGCAGCAACCGGAAGTCAGCCAGTACATACCGTACAGTTTAGCGGTGCGATCGTTCTAGTAGTTGGCTCGGAAGGCGAAGGCTTAAGCTTGTTGACTCAACGTTGTTGTGATGTATTAGTGTCAATTCCTCTTACTGGAAACACGCCTAGCTTGAATGCTTCGGTAGCTACAGGTATGGCTTTGTATGAAATTTATCGCCAACGATGGGGAACTAAACTTCATTTAGACAAATTGAAAAAAGAAGCGTAAAACAGTTTGTAAGTTACTACCGACAGAGATTTAGACAATACCCTGTAAACAGCAGTAGAGCAAAAACATGAAGAATATTTGGCACGATCTCAAAGAAATTTTAACTAACTTTTTCCAAGGCTTAGGCTGGGCATGGTGGGTAGAAGTTGTTACCCAAAATCCCCGTTGTACTTATTACTTTGGTCCATTTTTGAGCATTAATGAAGCAAGAACTGCAATTAATGGTTATGTAGAAGACTTAGAACAAGAAGGTGCGACAGAAATAAACTTACAAGTCAAACGATGCAAACCTCAATCCTTAACAATTGCCGAGGACTTGGGAGAAAAAAGAGAGCGCTACACCAAACCAGCTTTTAATAACTAGAGGAATTTTCAGCCGGGGCATAATTTGCCCCTATTTTATGACTTGGGGATGAGCCGCAAGCCAAGTTTCGATATCACGATTCATCTGCTGGGGTATTTCCCAGGGGAATAAATGGGCGGTGTTGGGGTAACATTGCCACTGACAGTTTTTAAGATGTTGGGCAGTTTCTAAGCTAGAGGCGGCGGTAATATGTCGGTCTTCTGACCCCGCCAGCATCAAGCACGGAACTTGAATATGCTCTAGAGCTTCTAAACGGTTGTAACCAGCTTTGAGGGCATTATTAAGCGCACTGTGAGCCGCCGGGGAAGTTTGCAAAAAAGCTGACATGGCATCGGAGGCAAGATAGCGGTAGGTATCACTTGTATGTTGTTGGACGAGGTAGCGGTAAAGGGACTTTTTGCCAAAATTATCAATATTCCATTGCCAGCTAGGTTGAATTTGGTTGATTATGGAAGCGATCGCCGTAAATAAGTTATCTTGCAAGCTAACGGGGGGATGGCTACCTCTTGGACGTGCCGCCGTAGCAATTAAAATTAATCCTGTCACTCGTTCGGGCAACTTTAAGGCTAATTCCATTGCTAAAATGCCACCTAAAGACCAGCCCAGGATAAGACATTTTTCAATTTCTAAGCGGTCTAGTAGCGCCTCTAAGTCAATTAAATGGTCTTGCATGACGAAATTGCCCTGAAACCTACTTTTGCCATAACCGCGCAAGTCAGGAGAAACCGTTTTAAATCTTTGAGACAAGTTTTGCGTAAACACTGACATACTACTTCCCGATCCTGGATGTCCGTGCAAGCAAAGAATTGGGAAACCTTGCCCTTGAATGTAAGTATTAAGTTGGTGTGGTTTAGATGTCACGTAAATTAAGCCCAAATCTCTTGTAAATCTAGCTCAAAACCCGGCAGTACATCTTCTCCAGAAAGAGAGTTAAGAGCGTTTTTAACTTCTACTGTTTGATTAGGGCGATAGATTTCTACTTGGCTTTCGGGATCGATTAACCAGCCTAAGATCGCGCCATTGTCTAAGTATTCTTGCATTTTGCTTTGTACATCAGTTAGGCGATCGCACTGAGAACATAATTCCGCTACAAAATTGGGACAAATAGGCGCAAATTTACGCTTTTGAGCAGTATTTAGGCTATCCCAACGCTCTTGTTTTATCCACGAAAGATCGGGAGAACGAATCGCACCGTTAGGGAGCGTAAAACCCGCCGAAGAATCAAAGCCTACACCCAGACGATTTTGCCGATTCCATAGCCACAACTGCCCATTCAACTCACAATTTTGCCTACCTGTATCGCTTCCGGCGGGTAACATAATTACTAATTCTCCGGTAGCAGTGCGTTCAAATCTTAAATCTCGGTTAGATTGACAAATCTGCTCAAAGCGCTCGTCGGTAAGTTCTATAGCGGAGTGGAGATTTAGAGTTAAGGCAGTCATAGCATTTATGGGATTGACTTAGTATTAAACCTAGCAACTTTTCAAGGCGTTGGAAGATGCGATCGCCTATACTAAATTGACTTGTATTAAAAACGCGCTTTTATGGCATCCATCCGCGAGTTGCACCAGCAGCTAGTTAATAAAGAACGCTCTGCTGTCGAAATTACCCAAGAAACTTTAAACCGCATTGCAGCCTTAGAACCCAAACTACATAGCTTTTTGTGTGTCACGGCGGAGCAAGCATTATCTCAAGCAAAAGCCGTTGATGCCAAAATTGCAGCCAAAGAGGACATTGGCTTATTAGCTGGAATTCCTATCGGCATTAAAGACAATATGTGTACTAAAGGCATTCCCACAACTTGCGCCTCAAAAATGTTGGAACACTTTGTACCGCCTTACGAATCTACAGTAACTCAACTCCTCGCCGAGGCGGGTGCGGTAATGGTGGGTAAAACTAACCTTGATGAGTTTGCAATGGGAAGTTCTACCGAAAATTCTGCTTATCAAGTTACCGCCAATCCTTGGGATCTAACCCGCGTCCCTGGGGGGTCTTCTGGGGGTTCTGCCGCCGCCGTAGCCGCCGATGAATGTACCGTATCCATTGGATCGGATACGGGGGGTTCTATCCGCTTGCCTGCCTCTTTTTGTGGGGTTGTGGGGATGAAACCAACTTATGGTTTAGTTTCGCGGTTTGGTTTGGTGGCTTTTGGTTCGTCATTAGATCAAATTGGCCCTTTTGGACGCAGTGTTGAAGATACGGCAATATTGTTAAAGGCGATCGCATCTTACGATCCCAAAGACTCTACAAGCTTAAAAGTAGAGATCCCCGACTATACCCAATCTCTAAAAACCGACCTCAAAAACCTCAAAATCGGCATCATTAAGGAAACTTTTGGCGAAGGTTTAGATCCCGTAGTTGCGGAAGCCGTAAATAAAGCCATTGAACAACTTAAACAATTAGGCGCAGAAATCAAAGAGATTTCTTGTCCTCGTTTTCGCTACGGTTTACCCAGCTATTACATTATTGCGCCTTCAGAAGTATCGGCAAACTTAGCTCGTTACGACGGCGTTAAATACGGCTTGCGGACTTCCAATCCCGAAAACCTGTTATCAATGTACACTCGCACTCGCGCCGAAGGTTTTGGTACAGAAGTCAAACGGCGGATTATGCTTGGAACTTATACGTTATCGGCGGGGTATTACGACGCTTACTATCTCAAAGCGCAAAAAGTCCGCACTTTAATTAAGCAAGACTTTGAAAAAGCTTTTGCAGAAGTAGATGTATTAGTATCTCCCACCGCGCCAACTACAGCCTTTAAAGCTGGCGAAAGAAATGCCGATCCTATGAGTATGTATTTGACCGATTTAATGACTATTCCCGTAAATTTGGCGGGTTTGCCTGGTTTAAGCTTACCTTGCGGCTTTGATAACGATGGTTTACCGATTGGATTGCAGCTAATAAGTAACGTCTTACGCGAAGATCAATTGTTTCATGTTGCCTACGCTTACGAACAATCTACTGAGTGGAAAAACCATACACCACAATTAACTTAAGCTGTGTTATGTAAGGGGTAATCAGCAAAAATTCCCCCTTCATCATGCGGAAAAAACCTTTATTGAAGTTGCTATTGGGTACGGGGGTTGTATTTGCGATCGCTTATTTAGCTGCTTGTACCTACTTATTTCGCCAGCAAGGGCGTTTTATCTTCTTTCCTTCCTCGGTGATTGAAACTACTCCCAAAGCCTTTAACCTTGATTTTCAAGAGGTATGGCTACCTGTAAATACTGCTTCCGGGAAGGTAGAAAAAATACATGGTTGGTGGATTCCCGCTACTACCACCAAGGCTAAAACTTTACTTTACTTGCATGGTAATGGGATAAATATCGGTGCAAATGCGGAGCATACTAATCGCTTTCATCAGATGGGTTTTGCAGTATTAATTATAGATTATCGGGGTTATGGGCTTAGTGAGGGTAGTTTTCCAAACGAAGAAAGTGTCTATCAAGATGCAACGACAGCTTGGGATTATTTAGTTAAACAGAGACAAATTTCGCCCAATAATATTATTTTATACGGGCATTCTTTGGGAGGTGCGATCGCCATTAATTTAGCCACTCAGCACCCCGAAGCCGCCGGATTAATTGTCAATAGTTCCTTTACTTCTATTGCAGACGTTGTTAATAGTGGCGGTCAATTTAGATTATTTCCTGTAGAGTTAATTCTCAATCAGCGCTTTGAATCTATAAAAAAAATCAAGCTTCTGCAAATGCCAGTTTTATTTATTCATGGTACAGATGATACTGTAGTTCCTTTTAATATGAGCAAACAATTGTATGCTGCTGCACCTCAACCGAAGCAACTATTTATAGTTCCCAATGCTGGACACAATAACACTGCACAAATTGCCGGGTTAAAATACTTTGAAACTGTAAAAAAGTTTGTTAGCCAAATAGTTAAGTAGTGCGATCGCGCTTTTGTGCATACAATGTATGTATGCTATATCAATGGGACAACAACAAAGCTGAGACAAATCGTCTAAAACACGGTGTTGACTTTGCTGATGCTGTTTCGGTGTTTGCTGATGATGCAGCAATTACTGTCATGGATGATTATCCTGATGAAGAAAGATTTGCCACTATGGGTATAGATACACTTGGGAGAATTCTTGTAGTAATTTACACTTGGCGTAGCAACGATATCAGATTAATCTCCGCACGAAAAGCAACTCGCTCTGAACGCCGACAGTATGAGGATTAAAAATGACACAAGAGTATGATTTTAGTAAAGGAAAACGCGGTGCGATCGATCCAGCTACTTCTGGTAAAACACGCATTACAATTCGTTTAGATGATGACATTTTAGAATGGTTCCGCAATCAAGTACACGCTTTAGGTGGTGGAAATTACCAAACTTTGATTAATAAAGCCTTGCGCGAATATATGCACAATAGCAAAGAGCCTTTAGAAGAAATTCTGCGCCGAGTAGTGCGCGAAGAATTACACAAATTAAACTAAATCTCACAACTATTTAATAAACCTATGTCTTTTGTTGGTTTACACATTCACAGCGATTACAGCTTGCTTGATGGCGCAAGTCAACTACCTGCACTGGTAGATAGAGCGATTGAATTAGACATGAAAGCGATCGCACTTACAGATCACGGTGTCATGTATGGGGCAATTGAACTAATTAAAGTTTGTCGTAGTAGAAATGTCAAGCCAATTATTGGCAACGAAATGTATGTAATGAACGGCGATATTGAAAATAAAGATCGTCGTAAAATTCCTAAATATCATCAAGTTGTTTTAGCAAAAAATACTCAAGGCTACAAAAATTTAGTTAAATTAACAACTATTTCTCACCTCAAAGGAATGCAAGGAAGCGGTATTTTTGCCCGTCCTTGTATTAATAAAGAATTACTTAAACAATACCATGAAGGTTTAATTGTCACCAGCGCTTGTTTAGGCGGCGAAATACCTCAAGCAATTCTTGCTGGAAGATTAGATGTAGCGCGGAAAGTAGCCAAAGAATATAAAGATATATTTGCAGATGATTATTACTTAGAAATTCAAGATCATGGTTCACCAGAAGATCGAATTGTAAATGTAGAAATTATTAAAATTGCTCGTGAATTAGATATTAAATTTATTGCAACTAACGACTCGCATTTTGTGTCTTGCTACGACGTAGAAGCACACGACGCATTGCTATGTATTCAAACTAAAAAGCTAATTAGTGAAGACAAGCGGATGCGTTATAGCGGTACAGAGTATCTCAAATCCGCTCAAGAAATGAGAGAGTTGTTTAGAGATCATCTACCCGAAGACGTAATTAATGAAGCGATCGCAACTACTGTAGAAATTGCCGAAAAAGTCGAACCTTATCATCTTATGGGTGAATCGCGTATTCCTAATTATGAAGTTCCGGCGGGACATACGGCGGACACTTATTTAGAATACGTGACTTGGCAAGGATTATTACAAAGATTTAACCGCAAATCTCCCCAGGAAATTGAGCCAGTTTATCGAGAAAGGCTAGATTACGAACTAAAAATGATGCAGCAAATGGGTTTTGCTACTTACTTTTTGGTGGTGTGGGATTACATCAAATACGCTAGAGATAATGGTATTCCTGTAGGACCAGGTAGAGGTTCAGCCGCAGGTTCTTTAGTTGCTTACGCGCTGCGAATTACTAATATCGATCCCGTACATCATGGGTTATTATTTGAGCGTTTTTTGAACCCCGAACGTAAATCAATGCCAGATATTGATACAGATTTTTGCATTGAAAAACGCGGGGAAGTAATAGAATATGTAACAAAAAGATATGGTGCGGATAAAGTTGCTCAAATTATTACTTTTAACCGCTTAACGTCAAAATCTGTACTCAAAGATGTAGCAAGAGTATTAGATATTCCTTACGGCGAATCGGACAAAATGGCAAAGTTAATTCCTGTAGTTAGAGGGAAGCCAACTAAGTTAGCGGTAATGATTTCTGATGCTACACCCGCACCAGAATTTAAAGAAAAGTATGACAACGATCCAACAGTACATCATTGGATTGATATGGCAATGCGTGTAGAAGGAACTAATAAAACCTACGGCGTTCACGCTGCTGGAGTTGTGATTTCTTCCGAGCCACTAGATGAAATTGTCCCGTTACAAAAGAATAATGACGGCTCAGTAATTACTCAATACTTCATGGAAGATTTGGAATCTTTAGGATTATTGAAAATGGACTTTTTGGGATTAAGAAATTTAACTTTAATCCAAAAAACCGTCGATTTAATTCAACAAAATCGTCATATTACTATCGATCCTGATGCCTTACCTTTAGAAGAAAGGAGAGTACAAAAAATCCTGGCTAAAGGCGAAGTAAAAAAAATGCCTGATGATGTAAAAAAAACCTACAAAATCTTAGAAGATGGAGAATTAGAAGGTATTTTTCAATTAGAATCTTCAGGAATGCGGCAAATAGTTAGAGATTTGCGTCCTTCTTGTATAGAAGATATTTCTTCTATCTTGGCATTATATCGCCCAGGACCATTAGATGCGGGTTTAATTCCTGAATTTATCGATCGCAAACACGGTAGAGAAAAAATAGAATATAAAACTCCATTGCAAGAGCCAATTTTAGAAGAAACCTATGGAGTTTTAGTCTATCAAGAGCAGATTATGAAACAGGCTCAAGACGTGGCTGGGTATTCTTTGGGACAAGCAGATTTACTTAGACGCGCTATGGGTAAAAAGAAAGGATCGGAGATGCAGAAACATCGAGAAACTTTTGTAGATGGAGCGGCAAAAAATGGTGTAAGACAACAAGTTGCTGAATTTTTGTTTGAGCAAATGGTCAAATTCGCAGAATATTGCTTCAATAAATCCCATTCTACAGCTTATGCTTATGTAACTTATCAAACAAGTTACTTAAAAGCCAACTATCCCGTTGAATATATGGCGGCGCTACTAACATCAAATAGCGGCGACACAGACAAGGTGCAAAAATATATTGCTGCTTGTTTGACAATGAATATTCCCATAGAACAAGTAGATATCAATCGTTCAGTTGTAGACTTTGCGCCGTTAGATACTACAATTTTGTTTGGATTTTGTGCAGTGCGAAATCTTGGATTAGGTGCAAGCGAATGTATTTTAGAAGCAAGAAATAAGGGGGGCGAATTTAAGTCTTTAGCCGATTTATGCGATCGCGTAGATTTGCATACCGTCAGCCGTCGCGCCTTGGAAACCCTAATTTTATGTGGTGGTTTTGACAAAATTGAGCCTAATCGCAATCAATTAATCCACGACTTAGATGTAGTTTTAGATTGGTCAGCTTCTCGCCTTAAAGAACGCGCCAGTGGACAAGTAAACCTCTTTGATTGGAGTGGTTTAGCAAATAATGAGCCAGCAAGTAATAAGTTTGATTCTGTCCCTAAAGCGGCAAAAGTAGCCGATTTTTCTCAACAAGAAAAGCTCAATAAAGAAAAAGAATTACTTGGCTTTTATGTTTCCGATCATCCTTTAAAATCTGTTCGTTCCGCGACGCAGGTTTTAGCACCAATTAATTTAAGTGAATTAGAAGCGCAAAGCAAAAAAGCTTTACTGTGTGCCGTGGTAATGATTAGTAGCATTAAACCAATTACTACCAAAAAAGGCGATCGCATGGCAATTGTGAAGCTTGAAGACTTGACAGGACAAACGGAAGCTGTCGTATTTCCCAGAACCTTTGAGCAAATTGGCTCATTGCTAACGGTCGATGCGCGGCTAATTGTTTGGGGTAAACTCGATCGCAAAGATGACGATACGCTTCAGCTAATTATTGAAAACGCTCAATTAATCGATCAAGTGCAGATGGTAATGGTAGAACTAACTATCGAACAAGCTATAGACACTTCAAAGCAAAACCACTTAAGAAGCATCTTACAAGAGCAATCTGGTGACAAAGACAAAGCCAATACTCCTGTCCTAGCAATCATTACAGCACTAAATAATCGTCAATTAGTCCGTTTTGGTCGTCAGTATTGGGTTCAAAATTGCAATGCTGCGGTACAGTCGCTCACAAATGCAAAGTTTATGGCTTATGCTCAACCTTTAGCTAATTTTACTTAGAAGTCGCTTTCTATTTTGATTCTTGGATTTGGCTTTTATCTGGTTCAAGAGGAGGAATTTGATCGGCGGTTAAGGTAACAACTTTACCATCTTGCCAAATACTAATTGATTGTCCTAGTTTGCGGTGCTTTTCTATAGCTTCAGCGATCGCTAATTTCACGTCAGCATCAATTTTTTGATGTAATTTTGTTAGATATGGCTCATTCATTAATAATTCCTCTGATTTGATTCCAGATTTTAGGTTGATAAATAATTGGTTTTTGTTCAAGTTCACAACCTGCAACTACTTGAGAATTTCCTTTAGAATTATCATATATAACCCAATTATCGCATAGCGGCATATACAACTTAAATAAGTTTTTAACACCTCTTGTATAACGGCGGCGAATGACATCTTCAGGAATATTATGACCGCCGCTTTCTACTCGCCTGCGTACTCGCTCTATTGCTAACTCAGGACTTTGTAACCAAAAGAAAATTAAGTTTATATTGTAGCCTTTTAACTTAAATTTTCTCAAAAAACTAGCAAAATATCTAGCCGCAAGAGTTGTTTCAAAAGCAAAATTAACACCAGAATTAGCAAGAATTTCTAATCTTTCTAACATTAACCTTCCGGCAAGAATAGCAACCGATTCTGGGTTAAACATTGAAATTCCCGCAGCAATTTCATCAGCGTTGACATATTCGATAACTTCTAGAGAATTTGGCAAGACTCTTTTGGCTGTAGTTGTTTTCCCTGAACCATTCGCACCACCAATAACATAAATATTCGGCATTACTAATACTTTCAATAAGTTTTTAGTGAGTAAAGTTAAGAATTGAGTAACATAAGCATATCTTACTAAAAACAATAAAAATGGTAGCATCACAAGAAGCGCGAACCTTGCCAACTTTGCCAGAAATAGTTGATGGATTGCCCAATATTTGCGGATCGGAATCCTTAGTTGAAGCGGTAGTTAAGAACACTCAACCAGTATTTTTACCCACAAGTAATATCAATATTCAAGATGTAAAAGCCACCTTTGCGATCGCATTACATATGCAGCAACCGATAATTCCGGCGGGAAGTAACGGCGAACTAATCAGCAATTTGCAATATATGTTTGAGCATTCCTCGGAAGGCGATAATCATAATGCCGAGCCTTTTGCTCATTGTTACAGCCGCATGGCGGATATGATTTGCGATCTTGTTAGCCGAGGCAAAAATCCGCGCGTAATGTTGGATTATTCCGGCAATTTGCTATGGGGATTGCGGAAAATGGGACGAGGAGATGTGATAGACAATCTTAAACGGATAACGTGCGATCGCACTTATCAGCCTTATGTAGAATGGCTGGGGACAATGTGGAGTCATGCGGTAGTACCTTCTACCCCAATTCCCGATATTAAACTGCATATTCGCGCTTGGCAACATCATTTTGCGGCAATTTTTGGCTGGGAAGCATTAGCACGAGTTAAAGGCTTTTCACCGCCAGAGATGCACTTACCCAACCATCCAGATACTTTATTTGAGTTTGTCAAAGCTTTACTAGACTGCGGCTATCGTTGGGTAATGGTGCAAGAGCATTCCATTGAAACTTTAACCGGACAACCTATACAGCACAAGCATTTACCCCATCGTTTAGTTGCGCGTAATTCTCAAGGGGAAACTCTAAGTATTACAGCTTTAATTAAAACTCAAGGATCGGATACTAAGTTAGTAGCACAGATGCAGCCGTACTATGAAGCAAAAACTCTGTCAAGACAAAACTTAGGCAATGTTTCAGTACCGCCAATAGTTACTCAAATCGGCGATGGTGAAAATGGTGGCGTAATGATGAATGAGTTTCCCGGCGCATTTATGAGAGCTTGGGAAGAAATGGGTAATGATGTTGTAAGCGTTACAGGGACAGAGTATTTAGAATTAATTGAATCAATTGGTTGTACGGCTAATGATTTTCCCCCTTGTCAAGCTATAGGACAACATCAGATTTGGGAAAAAGTACAAGATACACCGGATGGGGTTAATAATGCGATCGCGCAACTAAAACAAGACAACCCAAATTTTCATGTAGATGGCGCTTCTTGGACTAATAACCTGAGTTGGGTAAAAGGTTACGAAAATGTTTTAACTCCCATGAATCAACTTAGCGCCTTGTTTCACGAAAAAGTAGGTCCAACAAATACGCAAGATTTTAACTATCGTCAAGCACTGTTACACAACTTATTACTGCAAACCAGTTGTTTTCGTTATTGGGGACAAGGTGTGTGGACAGATTACGCACGAGAAATTTATCAGCGTGGCGAAAAGATATTGATAGATAATTTTTAACCGAATGTTGTCGTAGGGGCGCAATGCATTGCGCCCCTACTACGGTGGATGTTTATGAATTAAATAGGATTGTTGTAGAATCTGCAACAACATTTTTTTGGGTTTACACTCGTTTACAAATACTTTTAACTAACGTAGATGTGCCTGAATTAGTCCCAATTTTAATTATTCTATTGTTGATTGCTACTACCGTCGCCTTGGTTTCGCGGCGGCTAGGAATCCCTTATGTTACGGGTTTAGTTCTAGCAGGTTTGCCTATCACCGAGTTATTGTCTCGTCGTGTTGGCTTAGATCCCTACCTAGTTTTAAACCTTTTTCTGCCCATTTTAATATTTGAAGCGGGGATTAATACCGATGTCCGCCGCCTCCGCAGCACTTTTAAACCTATTGCTTTATTAGCTGGCCCTGGGGCGATATTAGCCACTGCTATTATCGCTGTACTATTAAAATTTGGGCTGAGTTTAGACTGGATACCAGCCTTGTTTTTAGGTGTAATTCTGGCAAATACCGATACGGTGTCAATGATTGCTGTATTTAAAGATATTCCAGTCCCCGCAAGGCTTTCTACTATTGTTGAAGGGGAAACTTTATTCAATGATGCCGCCGCTTTAGTTTTATTTAACCTAGTTGTAAAAGTATATTCAACGGGTTCTTTGACATTTTTAGAGGGAATCCAAGAATTTTTATTTGTGGCGGTGGGAGGTAGTCTTGTTGGCGCAGTTTTGGGCTACTTGAGTATACCCATATTTGCCCGTTTAAACGACCCTCTAAGCAGCCTGTTGTTGACTGTTGCCGTTGCTTTGGGAACGTCTCAAGCGGGGCAGTTTCTCGGCGTATCTGGCCCTGTAGCTGTGGTAGTGGCGGGGTTAATTTTCGGCAATTTGGGGCTTTCGCGGACTAATTCAGCAGGCGATCGCATTACCTTACTAAGCTTCTGGGAATATGCTGGTTTTGGGGTCAATACTTTTATATTTCTGCTCATTGGCATCGAAATAAACCCTGTAACTTTAAGTAAAATTTTACCCGCAGTTTTAATTGCAGTTTTGGCTTACCAAATCGGGCGATTGCTTACGGTTTATCCTTTGCTGGCTGGAGTACGCTGGATCGATCGCGCTATTCCCATTCGTTGGCAACATTTACTGTTTATTGGCAATATCAAAGGTTCGCTTTCAATGGCTTTAGCGTTAAGTTTGCCCACTAACTTACCAGGGCGAGAATACTTGATTACTTTAGTTTATGGTTGCGTGTTGGTATCTTTAGTAGGTCAAGGTTTAAGTTTGCCTTGGTTAGTAAAACGTTTAAAATTAGCTAAATTTTCTGAAACTCGCCAGCAAATTGAGGAGTTGCAAGCGCAGTTAATTACAGGTAAAGCCGCTCAAGATGAATTAGATAGTTTGTTGAAGTCAGGAGTATTGCCTAAAGCTGTGTATGAGGAAATGCGATCGGGTTATCAAGTACGAATAGCCGCAGCAGAAAAAATACTGCGAGACATCTACAATCGCCGCTCAGATACCAAGGGCGATCGCTCAAAACTTGATGCTGTTCGCCGCCGCTTGCTGCTGGCAGAAAAAGGCGCTTTAGGTGAAGCCATCCGCAAACAAATTCTTTCTGCCGAAATTGGGCGATCGCGTTTACAAGATATTGACGAGCAATTGCTAAAACTAGAAGATGATTAGTTAGGCGCTTTCTGTTGATTAGTTTGTTTAATTACCTTACCCGGACTAATCCAAGAAATGCCTTGTTGTAAAGCACTACCAATCATTACAGCTTCTACTATGGGTTCGGAAATTTCTGTCTTTGCTACCCATTCCACAATAAAATTTGCCCCACTACCGCCACTGGTATCGTTTTTATCTACTACAAAATCTGTGGAAGCTAAAGCCTCAAGTTGAATGGGCTTTTCTACATACTGTCGCAGTAATTTACCATTGGTGTCGTAGTAGCGTACCGCCGTAACAATCATGGGACTTGTCAAATCTGTATTGCGAATGCTTAATGTAGCTGCTAAATCGAAAGTCTTTTGCCGATTTTCATAATAAATATGCGAATAAATCGGCACGTAAATAGTTTGTCCGATTGCTGCTTGAAAATTTTGCTCTAAAGTCACCACTTTAGGCGATGCAACGATTGGCAACGGTGGCATTTCCGAAGCAGTACAAGCCGTTAGAAAAATTAGCGCCACTACTAAACAAATTATTCGGTATAGCTTCATGCAAATTATTTACAACCTTCAATAAAATCAATAACTTGATGCAGCGAACCGGGCTTTGTGACGATTAACACCGTCGAACTTGGTTCTAATACCGTACTACCATTAGGAATTATCAAGTCTTCATGAGCGTGAGCTTGATAGCCAATAATTAAAGAGCCATTAGGAAACCGGGAGTCTTGAGCAATTTCGGCAACGCTACGCCCAACAACATAACAATTTTCGGCGATCGCCAGTTTCAACACTTCAATTTGTCCCTGTTCAAAGTGCATCATTGACTCTACTTGAGGATAGGCGATCGCATTTACCATTGTTGATACGGCTAGTTCTACCGTACTAACTATATGATTTGCGCCAACTATGCGTAAAGGTTCGGCAAAATCGCGGTGACGCATCCGAGTAACAATATGCGGCGCTCCGTAGTGTTTGGCAAGCGTCACCATTGCTAGATTTAAAGCATCGCTCCGCAAAGCCGCAACTACCGAATCTGCTTTACGAATCCCTGCTTCTAGCAACACTTCGGTACTTACCGCACTGCCTTCAAAAGCCATCGCTCCTACTTGTTCACGGGCATAACGGCAAGCAACGGCATTAATGTCAATTACCGCCACTGTATGACCTAATTCTACAAGTCTCTGTGCCAAACTCAGCCCAATTAAACCGCCGCCACCAATTAGCACGTACATTTAATTAACCTAACTTATATCATTATCCTGTAATGCTTCGCCTACTCTTAATTTAGCCGAACGTGATCGCCCTTGGGACTGTATTTTAGTGGATAGGTGATCGCACATTTGTAATAAATTTAGCCAGGAAAGCGATCTCACAACTCATCGATTTTAGTTAGGAAGGCGATCGCACGTTTGTAATTTAGCCAGAAAAGCGATCACACTCGTAATATATTTTAGATAATCTGGCGATCTCATTGGGTCTTTTAGTTGGATAGGCGATCGCACTTCTAATATATTTGAGATCATCCGGTGATCGCTATCCTATACTGAGTAGAGATAACACTTTCGTTGTTTAGTTCAGTGGATTTGTTAGCGATCGCATAGACAAAAAAGTAAAAAGTCTTCTCTCTTTACCAAATACGTTTGATAGGATAAGCATCAAAAGCTATATCTACGCTCAATATTGAAATATTCTCTACTAATACTTGAGAAATTAAACCATATATTCTCTAAATTCTTCTAGCGGCTCATCGAAATCATCAGATATCCAAATCGCTCCTTTGGCACTACCAGGCTGACGATTAGGCTTTACTGATTCTATTGGCGTTAATCTAATTACAGGGCGATCGCCATCAAGCAAAATCACTTCTTCGCCATTGATAGCAGCTTCAACTAAATCATTTAAACTGGTGGCAGCTTCGATTAAAGATACTTGCATAGTTTTAACTCCAATTAGATTCAATCCCGTTTGTATGCGATCGGAATCTTCCCGTGCGATTCCTCAGTTCCAAAACTCCACAGGCACAGTTTTGATGATTATTCACAAGCAGTTTAGGAAATTAATTAATTTGTAACGCTTCTGCTACTCTTAATTTAGCCGAGCGCGATCGCACATTATTTTCTAATTCGTCACTTTGAGCGGTAATTGGCTTTTTAGTAATTACTTGTAATAACGATGATTCTCGTAAAGTATGCTTGACTATGCGATCTTCCAAGCTATGAAAACTAATTACAACAATTCTCCCCCCAGGTACAAGAGAAATGGGAGCGCGATTTAAAAAATTCTCTATAGCGGTTAATTCTTCATTGACGACAATTCGCAAAGCTTGAAATACGCGGGTAGCCGGGTGAATCCTACCATAACGATACTGCTTTGGGACGGAATAGGCGATCGCCTCTGCTAATTCTGTAGTTGTTGTAAAAGGGCGTTTTTCTACTATCCGTCTAGCTATTCGCCGTGATAATCTCTCCTCACCGTACTTAAAGAAAATATTTGCAAGCTCGTTTTCATCCCAATCATTAATTATCTCGGCGGCGGTCAAATCTCGTCGCCTGTCCATCCGCATATCCAAGGACGCTGTATTGCGAAAACTAAAGCCTCGCTCTGCGGTATCGAGATGGTAAGAGCTAACGCCCAAATCTGCAATTATGCCATCAAAGGAGGCTTTTTTATAGTCAAAATCGGCGAAACTGGTTAAAACAAATTGAATGCGGCTTTCATATTCCCCAAGACGTTGTTTAGCGGCGGTTATTGCCTGTTCGTCCCAATCTAAGGCTGTAACCTTGACATCGGGATACGCCTGTAAAATCGCCTCGCTATGACCGCCACCGCCTACCGTTGCATCCAAATAATGCCCCCCAGGACGAATAGCTAAAGCAGAAATTACCTCTTGACTTAAAACAGGTATATGAAAAAATGCCTGTAACTCGTTTTCCTCAACACCAAGCTCCATATAATTAAAAAAGCGCTTACAAAATTACACATCAAGCACTTAATATCTATAGTGCCTACTTCCTTCAACTTACCGCTAATTTATAAGTATTTTTGGCGGTTTCATCTAAATAAGCACTTTAATCGTAAATTAACCACCTATGGCAAGAATCGAAACTAGAACAGAACCCATGATTCTCAACATGGGCCCTCATCACCCCTCAATGCATGGAGTGATGAGGCTAATCGTTACCCTAGATGGGGAAGATGTAGTAGATTGCGAGCCTGTAATGGGCTACCTACATCGCGGCATGGAGAAAATAGCCGAGAATCGCACAAATATCATGTACGTCCCCTACGTGAGTCGCTGGGACTACGCAGCCGGGATGTTTAATGAAGCGGTTAGCGTCAATGCGCCGGAAAAATTGGCAAATATTCCCGTTCCCAAACGCGCCAGTTATATTCGCGTGATTATGCTGGAATTAAACCGGATTGCTAATCATTTGCTATGGTTAGGGCCATTTATGGCAGACGTAGGCGCTCAAACTCCCTTTTTCTACATTTTCCGCGAACGAGAGTTGATTTACGACTTGTGGGAAGCTGCTACAGGCTATCGGATGGTAAATAATAACTACTTCCGGATTGGTGGGGTTGCAGTAGATTTACCTTACGGTTGGGTAGATAAATGCGTAGAATTTATTGAGTATTTTTACCCCAAAGTTGACGAGTACGAGCGCTTGATTACCAATAACCCCATTTTTAGAAGACGGGTTGAAGGTATTGGGACAATTGGCCGCGAAGATGCGATTAATTGGGGACTTTCGGGTCCGATGTTACGGGCTTCGGGGGTGAAGTGGGACTTGAGAAAAGTTGACCATTACGAATGTTACGACGATTTTGATTGGGACGTACAGTGGGAAACGGCGGGAGATTGTTTTGCTCGTTATTTGGTGCGGATTCGAGAAATGCGCGAATCGGTGAAAATTCTGCGTCAAGCAATTAAAGCCCTTCCTGGTGGCCCATTTGAAAACTTAGAAGCAAAACGCCTAACTGAAGGTGCTAAGTCTGAATGGAATGGTTTTGACTATCAGTACATTAGTAAAAAAGTTGCGCCGACATTTAAAATTCCTAAAGGCGAACATTATGCGCGAATTGAAAGCGGTAAAGGTGAATTAGGTATTTATTTAGTTGGCGATGATAATGTTTTCCCTTGGCGTTGGAAGATTCGCGCGGCGGACTTTAACAATTTGCAAATTTTCCCTCACATTGTCCGAGGCGTAAAAGTTGCGGATATTGTGACAATTTTGGGTAGCATTGACATCATTATGGGATCGGTAGATCGTTAAAAAGGTTGGGGCGTAAGCAGTTGCGCCCCAATATATTCAAGAAAATAATTCTAATTTGTTATTAACTGACATTATTGTTAATCGGATTAAGGCAAAATGCGATCGCGCTATTACCTTTGCCGAATTTATGGAGTTGGCGCTATACCATTCCCAGTATGGCTATTACACTACAAAAGCTGTAGATATTGGGGCGCAAGGTGATTTTTTTACGTCTCCGCATCTGGGAAAAGATTTTGGCGAACTATTAGCAGTGCAATTTGCCCAAATGTGGGACATTATGGGGCAACCTGTACCGTTTACCCTGGTAGAAATGGGCGCGGGACAAGGTATTTTAGCGGTAGATATTCTTAAATACTTATACAAGCACTACCGCGAGTTTTTTAACGCCTTACAGTATGTAATTGTTGAAGTTTCTCCAGGTTTAAAGCAGCAACAACAGCAGCTTTTGCAAGGTGTAGCCGATAAAGTTAAATGGTGCAGCTTAGAAGAAATACCAGCTAATTCAATTATTGGCTGTTTTTTTTCTAATGAACTTGTCGATGCCATGCCTATTAATTTATTTTCCCTGCAAGATGGGAAATTAGGGGAAATATATATAACTCTTGCTGAAGACGACAGTTTTATAGAAGTCTGTAACGCTCCCTCTACGCCGAAAATAGCTGAGTATTTCGATTTGGTAGGAGTAAACTTAGCGCAATTAGCAGGAAATTATCGCAGCGAGATTAATTTAGCCGCTTTGGAATGGTTGAGTACAATAAGCCAAAAATTGCAGCAAGGGTATTTGTTAACTATCGATTATGGCTACACGGCGGCGCGTTATTACAATCCGATGCGAAGTCAAGGAACTTTACAGTGTTACTATCGCCACCAATACCATAACAACCCTTATATCAATATTGGTGAGCAAGACATCACGGCTCATGTAGATTTTACTGCTTTAGACCTTTGGGGCGATCGCTGTGGCTTACAAAAAGTAGGATTTACTCAGCAAGGATTATTTTTGATGGCGTTGGGGTTGGGAGAAAGAATAGCGGCAATTTCTACCGATAACGCCAATAATTTATCCCAACTACTTCAACGCCGCGAAACCTTACATCAACTAATAAATCCTCAAGGATTAGGCGGGTTTGGCGTTTTAGTCCAATCTAAAGGATTATTGCCTAGTATTCCCTTAACAGGCTTAACGGCTTAAAAAGTTCTATTATCCTTCGACAACACGAGCTTTTTTTACTCCAAAGTAATTAAATTAAAACTGATACCGTAACAAAAAAGCTAATTATGACTCCCCACGATTTATTTATGCTGGTACTGCTACTTTCCCCTGGGATTTTGCTATCGGTGATCATTATGGCGACTTTTGCGGCTGGCGGTTAATTTAACTACAGATATTTTTACGTGACATCTACAACAATAAGCTGGAGGTACACAAGTGAAAGTTGCTGTCTTCAGCACCAAGTCTTACGATCGCACTTTTCTAGAAGCTGCTAACACGCAAAGTAAACACGAGTTAGTTTTTCTTGAACCCCGTTTAAGTTGCGAAACTAGCGTATTAGCTACAGGTTCGCAAGCGGTTTGCGCTTTTGTCAACGATGAATTAAACGCTCAAACTCTTAGCAAATTGGAAAGTTTGGGCGTAAAATTGATTGCTTTGCGATCGGCGGGTTTCAACAATGTAGATTTAGTAAAAGCCGAGGAGTTAGGACTAACTGTTGTCCGCGTACCCGCCTATTCTCCCTATGCTGTCGCCGAACATACTATAGGTTTAATTCTCGCTCTCAATCGGCGCATACCTCGCGCTTACAACCGCGTCCGCGAGGGAAATTTTTCTTTAGAAGGGCTTTTAGGCTTCGATCTTCATGGTAAAACAGTGGGGATCGTAGGTACAGGCAGAATTGGCACTATTACAGCCCAAATATTGCTTGGTTTTGGTTGCAAAGTGTTGGCTTACGATAATTCGCCTCCAGATAACAAAATTCTAGAATATGTATCGTTTTCTGAATTACTAGCGGCGGCGGATATTATTAGTTTGCATTGTCCTTTAACTGCTGATACTCATCACCTAATCAACGCCAAAACTATAGCGCAAATGAAAACAGGTGCTATGCTAATCAACACAAGTCGCGGCGCTTTAATTGACACCAAAGCGGTAATTATTGGCTTAAAATCAGGTAAAATCGGCTATCTTGGCTTAGATGTTTATGAAAAGGAGGGAGATTTATTTTTTGAGGACTTCTCAAGTGCGGTGATTCAAGACGATCTTTTTGAGCGTCTATTAACCTTTCCCAATGTTCTAATCACCGGACATCAGTCGTTTTTCACTGCTGAAGCCTTAAAAAGTATTGCTGAAACCACTTTGTCAAATATCTCTGACTTTGAACAAGGACTACCATGCTCTAATCAAATTAAGATTCAAGACTAAGGTACTGGCATTCACTCTAGGAATAGAAACTTTAGTTTTTACTACTAGCGCTATCTACCTTGAAGTTGATGAATCCTTTTTTGAGAGCAAGTAAGGTAAAACAATAGTTAAAACCGTTTTGTCTCTTTTCGAGGCGGTGCTGATAGCCAAGATATCGCCTACTAAACGATCTGGGCGTTGTCCCTATCCAAAAATCAACCTAGTAAAAAATTATGGAATCCCAACTGCAACAACAAGAATACACCGATACCCAAAATATTAAGGTATCAGCCCCAGGAACTATGGTTACTATAGAGCCAAATACAGAAGATAAATGGACAGAGGTAGGCTCTCAAGTTTCAGGATTTTTAGCTCAATTACCCGAAATAATCGGCAATTTTTGGGAAAGTTACAAGCAACCAATCACTAGCTTGGGATTAATTTTTGCGGCAATTATTACTGTTAAAGTTGTACTTGCAGTAATTGACGCTCTAAACGATATTCCCCTCTTAGCACCAACTTTTGAACTAATTGGAATTGCTTATTCTGCATGGTTTATCAACCGCTACTTGCTTCAAGCCTCAAATCGTCAAGAATTGGCGCAAGAAATTGAAAAATTGAAAGGAAAAGTAGTTGGCAGTCAACAAGTGTAATAAATAGCGTACTTTTTTAAATAAATAAGCGATCGCACATACAATAAGTGCGATCGCTTATTTTTATTTAGTATTCCCTACATAGGGCGACTCTATTGGCTGTAATTTCCCCTGTTGTACCATTGCTTGATAAATTATCGCCGCCACTTCAGCGCGGGTAGCATTACGGTTAGGTGCTAGGATATTGCGATCGGGATAATTGGCTATAAGTCCGGCATTTGTTGCGGCAGCTACTTTATCTTTCGCATAATTGGGAATTTCGTTAGCATCCCCGTAAGATGGCAAAACTGATTGAGAATTAGCAGCAGCCGGAAGTTTTAAACCACTAGCAATCGCTACCAAAACTTGCACTCTGGGAATTTCTTGAGTTGGGCGGAAAACATCTCCCGGATAGCCTTGTAAAAACCCGGTATTTGTGGCGCTATTAATTGCCGGAATCCCCCAAAAATTAGACTCAATATCTTGATATTTCGTTATCCCTGGGACAGACTGATTATCAAAAGCATCTTGCAACAATGCGGCAAATTCCGCACGAGTTATGGTTTGATTCGGGCGAAAATAGTCCCCAGCATAGCCATTAACAACCCCACTGGCGGCTAAAGCATGAATATAGGGACGCGCCCAGTAATCCGGGGGAACATCAATAAAAGTAACCGCCGTCCCTTCTCTTGGAGTTGGAGAGGCTGCAACGGTTGTATTGGGTACGACTACAACTGGAACTTGCGATCGCATCTGTGGGACTTCAACAGGGGCAATAGAAGAGCTAACACTAGGTGCTAAGGTCGGTACAGGAATACTTTCGTCATTGGGAGACGGTACAAGTAAAGGAATGGTATTGACTTCGCTACCTGATAATATGCGATCGAGGTTTAAAGTTTCGGGGTTGCGAGATAGCGACCACCAGAGAATCCCGCCTATAGCGCTAAAAGCAACCAAAATTCCGATAAAATCATCAAAGCCTAAAGGTGTTTTGTCCGATGACGAAGGATCGGGCGGTAAAGAATTTGTCATATTAACAGCAAAAGAATATAGCCAAATTAAGCCACTATCTAGGGCTTCGGCGATACCTCTTTTGGGTAGGTTTTTCTACAATACTCTTAATAAACTAGCAATGCTACTTATGGCGGGTAAAGCCCGAATTTCTGCTAAAGAAGCGTTAAAATCGCCTTCACGGACATCATGAGTTACAACCACAATTTCCGCCAAATTATCGTGAATACCTGTTTGTACCACTGATTCTAAACTAACACCACAGTTACCGAAACAAGTACCTAATTTTCCAATTACACCCGGATGATCTTGAGTGAGAAAACGAGCATAAAAGCGCGTTACAAGGTCTTCCATCGGTGCTTTTTCACAATATTCTTGATGAGAGCAACTCATCAAAGGATGGGGTTTAGTAGTACCAGTTTTTAATGTTGCAGCGATCGCCAATATATCCGATACTACTGCACTAGCCGTTGCTCCCGCCCCCGCTCCTGGCCCAAAAAACATTACTTGTCCCAGAGGTTCGCCTTCTACCAAAATGGCGTTGTACACCCCGTTAATGCTGGCTAAAGGGTGGCTTTGCGGTACTAAAGTCGGATGGACGCGCAAAGATAAACTGTTGCTAGAGTGGGCTTTTTTGGCAATGGCAAGTAATTTAATTACAAAACCTAGTTTTTCAGCATAATTTATATCTGCTTTGCTGACATTGCGGATACCTTCACAGTAAACATCTTGTAACTTTATGCGTCCGCCAAAGGCTAAAGAAGCCAAAATCGCAATTTTATCGGCGGCATCTAATCCATCTACATCGGCGGTTGGATCGGCTTCAGCGTATCCTAGTTGTTGAGCTTCGGCTAATACTTCGGCAAAATCACTACCGCGATCGCGCATTGCCGTCAAAATATAATTTGTCGTCCCGTTAACAATGCCTGTAACTGCCGTAATCCGATTTACACTCAAAGATTGCTTTAATGGTTGAATAACTGGGATGCCGCCCCCTACAGCCGCCTCTAACATCACATATACCCCGGCGGCATTGGCTGCTGTAAAGATTTCATCGCCAAAACGGGCAATTACGGCTTTATTGGCGGTAACAACGTGCTTGCCGTTATTGATTGCTTGTAAGATTAGACTTCGCGCAGGTTCTAAGCCGCCAATCAACTCTACAACTATATCTACGGCTGGATCTTTAACAATTGCCTCTAAGTCTGTAGTAACTACTGCCGTTGGCAAACTTACAGCACGGGTTTTATCTGGGGATTTTACCCCAACTTTGTATACTTCTACTTCTTTTAGCAACGCCTGACGACCAGTAGGATCTAATAGCAGTTGAACTGTACCTGTACCTACCGTCCCTAAGCCCAAGATTCCTACTTTAAAAGCCACAATCTGTTACCAATATCACCAAAAACTATTGTAGAGGCGTATTTACCATACACCCCTACAAATTCAATAATTAGATCGATTGCGAACGTTGTAGGGGGCGACATTTTTGGGAAGAAAGATTCTTCCCAAAAGATGCCTTCGCAATGCCTTGCGCCCCTACGGTTAATGTTTGTGAATCTGCTAAGGATTTAGTACGTTTCTACGTGCCAGCGACCAGCTTTTTTCATGGTTTTCTGGTATTCCATCCAATTTACACCATCTTCAGCAGCCGCCGCCGATAGCGCTTCGTCAATACCACCTTCCATACCTTTTAAACCACAAATATAGGTGTGAGTATTTTCCTTTTGAATCAACTTCCACAAATCTTTAGCGTGTTCTGCTACTCGATCTTGAATATACATTCTGCCGCCTTCGGGGTTTTTTTGTTCGCGGCTAATTGCATAAGTCAAGCGGAAATTGTCGGGATACTGCGCCTGCATTTCCTCTAACTCCTCTTTATACAGAACGTTTGGAGTAGTAGGAATCCCAAAAACTAACCACGCTAAACCCTTAAACTTATAATCGGGGTTGGCTTCTTGTTCGTTCTTTTTGAACATCCGCCATAAATAAGCTCTAAAGGGAGCGATGCCCGTACCTGTCGCAAACATAATTACATTTGCGTTTGTGTCTTCGGGTAACAACATTTCCTTACCAACGGGCCCAGTAATTTTAACTTCTGTTCCTACTTCTATTTTGCACAGATGAGTAGAACAAACGCCGTAGATAGTTTCGCCTGTTTCGGGGTGCTTGTATTCTAGCTGACGGACGCACAGAGAAACGGTTTTATCATCAACGCGATCGCCGTGACGAGTCGATGCAATGGAATACAACCGTAATTTTTCTGGTTTGCCGTTTTTGTCTGTACCTGGGGGAATAATCCCAATACTTTGACCTTCAAGGTAACGCAAGTCGCCGCCAGAAATGTCAAATATCAAGTGTCTTACTGTACCAATACCACCTTCCCCCACTAACTCCTCATTAGAGATACATTGACCGAGATAAGGAGCATTAGGGCGATAAATATTTACCGGAACATCCTTGTGTTTATCAGCTTTTGGTTTTGCTTGAGTCATGGGCTTGCCTTTTTTTTCTGCATTTTCGGGCGCTAACTCATTTTCTACCGATGCTGAAGAATTATTCTGTTCGCTCTTAGCAGTTGGAGAAGAATTATTTGCCTTACTTTCAGATGATGTTAATTGACCGTTGGGTTGATCTACATTTTCTTGAAGGTGGATATTGACAATTTTTCCGCCCAAGCGAGCGATGCGCTGCATTTCTTGATTCATGCGGCTATAAGGCACTCTAATAAAAATACTGCCACTATTACGAATTGGAGGAGTCCTATTATCCGTTTCTTCGTTTTGACGGATGCCTACTACTTCGTACACAAAGACACGGCTACCAGCTTCGGTATTAGCTGCCCTATCTGCGGCGCTTGAATTATACATTGCTTAAATTTCTCCGAACCCTACTTAACTTATGAAAATTTCGAGCCTTGCTATCAGACTTATGATACCGGATACCCGACCCTTAAAGCGCTGGTAGGGAAAGTCCGTAAGGTTTGATCGAGAAATCGAAAAAAGCGTTAGTTTAGTTTTTTTTATAAAAATGTGCAACAAAACCTTAGCATAAGTAGATAAGGCAGACTATAAAGCTTGAGCTTTGGGCATTGTAAGAGAGATCCTATTTTGGTAAAATCTACAATAACAATAGTAGTAAATACTTACCACAGCACAATTTAATTGTTTTTCCCTAGAGAAAGGCAATTTTGCGGTAAACGCATACCGCATAAATGGTCTAGTAGCTCTTTAGTGACTTGACTTCGCCAGCAATGGAGAACGAAAAAATAAAGCATAGCGTGTTGCTTTATTGAGTCGCTATTTATTCAAAACCGCCTAGGTCGAGAAAAAATAGCTACAGACGTACAGTATAGAAAACTTATTGAATGAATCATTTTGTTGATAGAGGAAAGCTATGACAAGTTCGCCGGATAGAGTGGTATTAATTGGAGTTGCGGGGGATTCAGGGGTTGGTAAATCCACCTTTTTGCGTCGGTTATCTGACTTATTTGGGGAAGAATTTTTGACGGTAATCTGTTTAGATGACTATCACAGTTTGGATCGCAAACAGCGCAAAGAGACAGGAATAACTGCCTTAGATCCTAGAGCAAATAATTTCGATTTGATGTACGAGCAACTCAAAGCGCTCAAGCACGGTCAAGCAATCAATAAGCCCATATACAACCACGAAACCGGAGAAATAGATCCACCAGAGCATATAGGGGCAAATCACATCATCGTAGTAGAAGGGTTACATCCTTTGTACGATGAGAGAGTCAGAAGCTTGTTAGATTTCAGCGTGTATTTAGATATTAGCGATGAAGTCAAAATTGCTTGGAAAATTCAGCGCGACATGGAAGAAAGAGGTCATCGCTACGAAGACGTACTAGCGGCGATCAATTCTCGTCGTCCAGACTTTACAGCCTACATTGAACCACAGAAAAAATTTGCTGACGTAGTAATTCAAGTATTGCCTACCCAACTACTAAAAGAAGACAAAGATCGCAAAGTATTGCGTGTCAGAATGATTCAGCGTGAAGGGATAGAAGGCTTAGAGCCAGTTTACTTGTTTGACGAAGGTTCAACTATTCATTGGACACCTTGTGGACGCAAGCTTACTTGTTCTTACCCAGGGATGCAAATGTATTATGGGCCAGATCCTTACAGTCAAGATAATGTGTCTGTTTTAGAAGTAGACGGTCAATTTGATAACTTAGACGAAGTAATTTATCTAGAAACTCACTTGAGCAAAACTTCTACCAAGTATCAAGGAGAAATGACCCATTTATTGCTGCAACACCGCGAATATCCAGGTTCAAACAATGGAACGGGATTATTTCAAGTATTGACAGGTTTAAAAATGCGGGCAACTTACGAACGATTGACCGCCACAGAAGCCAAAATTGCCGCCCAAGTGTAATTAGGTGCAAAGCCCCGCGTGCGCGCTTGCGCTATCGCGTTAATGAAAAGGTTTTAAAAAGCCACAATTGTAGGGGCGCAATGCATTGCGCCCCTACTTTTTGCGCCTCTTTACCTTAATGTCTGCCTAGCGTATATGTCAAAATCTTAATAACAGCTTTTTTAACTTAGTATTTCTGCCATGACCGCCAGTATTAACGACTTACCCATCATTTACGACCCCAAAATCGCCGAACCCAAATGGCAGAAGTATTGGGACGATTATCAAGTGTACAAAGCTGACCCTAACCACGGGGGCGAACCCTACTGTATTGTGATTCCACCACCGAATGTGACGGGAAGTTTGCATATGGGTCATGCGTTTGAAAGTACCTTAATTGATGTTTTAATTCGCTTCCACCGAATGCAGGGGCGTAATACTTTGTGGCTTCCTGGAATCGATCACGCTAGTATTGCTGTCCACACAGTTTTAGAAAAACAGTTACAAGCGGAAGGTAAAACTCGTCAGGAGTTGGGACGGGAAAAGTTTTTAGAAAAAGCTTGGGCGTGGAAAGCCCAATCCGGGGGAACGATTGTTAATCAACTCAAGGGTTTGGGCGTTTCGGTAGATTGGTCGCGCGAACGTTTCACTATGGATGAAGGGTTATCCAAGGCGGTAATAGAAGAATTTACGCGGTTGTTTGAGGAAGGGCTGATTTATCGCGGTAAGTATTTGGTAAATTGGTGTCCCGCAACGCAATCGGCGGTCTCAGATTTGGAAGTAGAAAAGCAAGAAGTAGACGGTCATTTATGGCATTTCCGCTATCCGTTTGTAGATGATTCAGGTTTTGTGGAAGTAGCTACAACTCGCCCAGAAACCATGTTAGGCGATACGGCGGTAGCGGTCAATCCCAATGACGATCGCTATAAACATTTAATTGGCAAAATGTTGAAGTTACCCATTGTCGGGCGCGAAATTCCCATCGTTGCAGATGAATTTGTCGATCCTACTTTTGGTACTGGCTGCGTGAAAGTCACTCCCGCTCACGATCCTAATGATTTTGCTATGGGTCAGCGTCACGAATTGCCAATGATAAATATTATGAATAAAGACGGGACGCTAAATGAAAATGCGGGAGATTTTCAAGGTCAAGATCGATTTGTAGCTAGAAAAAAAGTAGTAGAACGTTTAAAAGCTGAGGGTTTTCTAGTCAAGGTAGAAGATTACAAGCATTCTGTACCTTATAGCGATCGCGGTAAAGTACCGATTGAACCATTACTATCTACTCAGTGGTTTTTAGAAATCCGTCCTTTAGCTGACAAAACTCTAGAGTTTTTAGACAATAAATCTTCTCCTCAATTTATCCCCGAACGCTGGACGAAAGTTTACCGCGATTGGTTAGTTAAATTAAACGATTGGTGCATTTCTCGTCAACTATGGTGGGGTCATCAAATCCCCGCTTGGTATGCTGTTAGCGAGACAGGTGGCGAAATTGCCGATAATACGCCCTTTGTAGTCGCTAAAACTGAAGCTGAAGCGCAAGAAAAAGCTATTTCTCAGTTTGGGCAAAATGTGCAATTAAAGCAAGATCCTGATGTGTTGGATACTTGGTTTTCCTCTGGATTATGGCCTTTTTCAACCTTGGGATGGCCAGAACAAACTCAAGACTTAGCCACTTATTACCCTACAGCTACCTTAGTTACAGGCTTTGACATTATCTTTTTTTGGGTGGCGCGGATGACTATGTTAGGCGGCCATTTTACTGGGGAAATGCCGTTTAAAGATGTTTATATTCACGGGCTAGTATTGGATGAAAACGGTAAAAAAATGTCCAAGTCATCCAATAATGGCATCGATCCATTATTGCTAATTGATAAGTACGGTACGGATGCTTTGCGCTATACGTTGGTTAAAGAAGTCGCCGGAGCGGGTCAAAATATCCGCCTAGAATATAACCGCAAAACTGACGAATCTCCCGCCGTAGAAGCAAGTCGCAACTTTACTAACAAGCTATGGAATGCTTCAAGGTTTGTGATGATGAATTTGGACGGTTTGACCCCGCAGCAGTTGGGACAACCGGAGACGGGCTTAGAAAGCGCCGATAAGTGGATATTGTCGCGTTTCCATCAAGCAGTAATTGAAATAAGTAATCGCATTAACAATTACGGTTTGGGAGAAGCTGCAAAAAGTTTGTACGAATTTATCCGGGGGGACTTTTGCGACTGGTATATTGAATTAGTCAAATCTCGCCTGCAACCGGAATCAACTTCCCGTAAAGCAGTACAACAAACTCTTGCTTACGTTTTAGAGGGGATTTTAAAACTACTACATCCCTTTATGCCCCATATTACCGAAGAAATTTGGCATACTCTGACTCAAAGTAGCGATCGCAACTTCTTAGGATTACAGTTGTATCCTCAACCAGATCAGGCGCTAATCGACTTGGAATTAGAACATAATTTTGAACTAATTACTACTACTATTAGCAAAATTCGTAACCTCCGCGCCGAAGGAGATATCAAGCCAGGGGCAAAAATTCGGGTAATATTGCAAAGTGAAAATGCCAGCGAAATCGATACCCTAACTCGCATCGGACAAATTCACATTTTGGACTTAGCCAAAGCCGAAAGCTTGGAAGTTCTACCAAAACAAGCTACAGACTCTTTAGGAAATGTCATTTCTGGAGTAGTGGGGACGGTAGAACTCTTAATTCCTCTAGCAGGTGTTGTAGATACCGAGGCATTGCGAGGAAAATTGAGAAAAGCATTGGCTAAAGTAGAAATAGAAATACAATCTCTTTCTAATCGCCTAAATAACCCTAAATTTGTCGAAAAAGCCCCGGAAGAAGTAGTTAAGACTATCCGAGACAACTTACAAGAGGCTGAAAAACAAGCCCAAATACTGCGCGATCGCCTTGGCAACTTAGACTAAACCACTATGGGCGCACCTAGCGCCCCCAAAACCTATGTTATACCTAGCCCAAGTTCTCAAACCAAAATTGTCGGGAAAAGTAGAATTACGTCTAATCGCTCATCAACAAAGCACCTACAAATGGGAAGTAGACGAACAAGGAAAAATAATTAGTGTTGTTGAAGACTTCCCATTACAAGAAGGCGTGTTAGTTTTAGTTGAACTATCTCCTAATGGAGAAATGCAAAGCATTCAAGATGCTAAAAGTTGGGTGTTAGAGTTAGTCAAAACTTACCTAACAAGCGGCGTTACTCCAGCTTTTTTAAAAGCCGAAACCGAAAGAGCCGAACAGTGGCGACAGTCCTTAACACTGCAAAATCAGGATTTGGCGCGACGTTCTCTAGAGGTAGAAGCTAGGCGCGAACAAATCCAGGCGTTAGAGGAAAGTTTTAAACGCGATAAAGAGAATGAAAATTCTGCTGAAGCTAATGGGTAATTGGTAATGACTCTATTAGGTTTTAACAATTACCGCAGTTTTGGCAACTCCGTTAGTTTCGCTTTTAACTAAGGTTTCTCGAATCAAACGCGCGATCGCTTTACTCGCCAAACGCCCCGCAACTTGTCTCCCTATTTGCTGTACTCCTGGATTAGATAGCAATTGCGGAATTTGAGAACTAACTTTTGTCGCGTCAAAGCCGCGTGTTTCTTGCAAAATACTCCAAATGCGCTTGATATGTTCAAGGGTTTGTTCTTGTTCGATATTAGCGGGGGGAGTGGGGATAATTGCCATAGCGACAGGTTTAGCCCAAGGAGTATTAAATAAGCGATCGCGCAAATTGTTAGTAACACTATTCAAAGCGTCTTTACTCAAAGCATCTACGCTTTTAGCTAGTTCATCTATTAAGTTATTGCGAATTAAAGCCCCGCGTTCAGAAGACAAAAACTCTAAAGTCTCATCAAGTACCTTATTTAAGTTATATTCGTCACTGCTACGAGCATTTTTGAGCAAGTTTTCCAACCGATTCCAACGAAAACGTCCATCTTTAAACAGCAAATCCCGCAACGATTCCCGCAACTCTGGAGCAGGATCGGTCAATAATCGCTTAGAAATATAAGGGTAGGCTTCGCTAAGGACTTTAAAGTTGGGGTCAATATAAATTGCAATCCCTTCTAACGTAACGAGACTTCGGATAATCAAAGCGTAGTAAGCGGGTACGCGGAAAGGATACTCATACATCAACGCTGACAATTGATCGGTAATGCTTTTAAAGTTTAATTCCGCCACACTAGCGCCTAAAGCATTACCAAAAATCTGCGCCAAAGCTGGAATAATTGGCGTTAAATCTGTATCTGGTGTCAAAAAGTCGAGCTTTACATAATCACGGGCTAAACCTTCAAAGTCGCGGTTTACCATGTGAACTACTGCTTCAATCAATCCATAGCGTTGATAGGGCTTAATTTCGCTCATCATCCCAAAATCTAAATAAGCTAATTGTCCGTCAGGAGTAGCTAACAAGTTTCCTGGATGAGGATCGGCGTGAAAAAAGCCATGTTCTAACAACTGACGCAAAGAACACTGCACCCCAACTTCAATAATGTATCTAGCATCAATTCCTTGCGCGCGGATGGCATCTACTTGAGTTAGTTTAGTACCAACTACCCATTCCATCGTTAAAACGCGACGGTGGGTATATTTCCAATAGATTCTTGGCACGTAAACGTCTTTTAAGTGTCCGTAAAGCTTGGCAAATCGTTCGGCGTTTTCACCTTCGTTGATGTAGTCCATCTCCTCAAAGATGCGCTCGCCAAACTCATCTAAAATTGCAACTAAATCGCTCCGCAAGCGTTTAATATTATTATTTGCCCAAGTTGCCATCCGGCGCAAAATATACAAGTCTACAGCAATAGTTTCTTGTAAGTCGGGACGTTGGACTTTAACCGCCACAACTTCGCCAGTTTTTAGCTTACCTTTGTATACTTGCCCCAAAGAAGCTGCCGCGATTGGTTCGGGTGACAATTCAGCATAAATGTTTTCTGGGCGATCGCCTAATTCTTCTTCAATAAACTGGTAAGCAATTTCATTTGCAAAGGGCGGTATCTGGTCTTGCAAGAGTGTCAATTCTTCCAAATAGGCGGGGGACACCAAATCGGGACGAGTAGACAGTGCTTGCCCGATTTTGATATAAGCTGGGCCTAATTTTGTTAATAATTCTTTTAGCTGAACGGCGCGCTTTTGTTGATTGCGATCGCCTACTCCTCTTTTTTTATCCCCCCATACGCCCAGCGCAAAGCTTACAGAAGGAAATATAACTGTAAAAATCCGTCCTAATACTTCTAGCGGTTTTTTTTTGTAATGGGCGGCTATGGCTTCCGGGTCATAGCGTAACAACTCTGGCTTAACTACTTCAATTTCAGGTTCTAAGCTTTTATGCCCGTTTAAATCTGCCTCAAGTTCTGATGGTTTAACTAAAACTAATTGTCCTGGTGCATCAACTGGAAGCTCTACTAAATCGTTCTTAACATTCATGAATATATAACCGCACTACCGCGACCATTAAGTATTGTAACAAATTACTGCTATAAGTTGATTTTTACTCGGCTCTATTTTATTGAAGGGGCGCAATGCATTGCGCCCCTACTTATTCTCCCTTGCGGCGATCGCAATTTAGTCTAGCTGGAGATTGATTCCTACTCTTGGTTGTGCCTGGTTTAAAATTAAAAATAAGTCTCCTTTAGAAAAATGACGCTCCCTGAATTTCAAGATACTTTTGATGTCATCGTAGTTGGCGGCGGTCATGCAGGCTGTGAAGCCGCCCTAGCCTCTGCCCGTTTGGGCTGTCGTACCCTATTACTTACTCTTAACTTAGACAAAATTGCTTGGCAACCTTGCAATCCCGCCGTCGGTGGCCCAGCTAAATCACAATTAACCCATGAAGTAGATGCTTTAGGCGGCGAAATTGGGAGAGTAAGCGATCGCACCTACCTACAAAAGCGCGTCTTAAACGCCTCTCGCGGGCCTGCGGTGTGGGCATTACGGGCGCAGACAGACAAGCGCGAATATGCCCAAGTAATGAAAGGGATTGTTGAAAACCAGGAGAATCTCACCATCCGCGAAAGTATGGTAACGGATTTAGTTATTGGCGCTAATGATGAAATAGTCGGCGTTGAGACTTATTTTGGTGTAGCTTTTCAAGCGAGTGCCGTTATTTTGACTACAGGGACATTTTTGGGCGGAAAAATTTGGGTAGGTAATAAATCAATGGCTGCGGGAAGAGCGGGAGAATTTGCCGCCGAAGGATTGACCGAAACCTTGAATAAACTAGGGTTTGAAACTGGAAGGTTAAAAACTGGGACTCCCGCAAGAGTAGATAAAAAGTCTGTCGATTACAGCAAGTTAGAACCCCAACCCGGCGATGAGGAAGTACGCTGGTTTAGTTTTGACCCTGATGTATGGGTAGAAAGAGAGCAAATGCCTTGTTATCTTACTCGTACTACTGCCCAAACTCACCAAATAATTAGAGATAATCTGCATTTATCCCCAGTTTACGGCGGTTGGGTGGATTCTAAAGGGCCGCGATATTGTCCCAGTATTGAAGATAAAATTGTCCGTTTTGCCGATAAAGAAAGCCATCAAATTTTTATCGAACCTGAAGGGCGCGACATTCCCGAACTTTATATACAAGGCTTTTCTACAGGTTTGCCCGAACCTATCCAGTTGCAAATGCTGCGGACTTTGCCAGGATTAGAAAACTGCGTCATGCTACGCCCAGCTTACGCGGTGGAATACGACTATTTACCTGCAACCCAGTGTTATCCAACTTTGATGACCAAAAAAGTTCAAGGTTTATTCTGTGCGGGGCAAATTAACGGGACTACAGGCTACGAAGAAGCAGCAGCGCAAGGGATTGTGGCGGGAATTAATGCGGCGAAATATTCGCAACATCAAGAAATGGTGATTTTTCCCCGCGAACACAGTTATTTAGGTACATTAATCGACGATTTGTGTACTAAAGATTTAAGAGAACCTTACAGAATGCTGACAAGTCGCTCGGAGTATCGGTTATTATTGCGATCGGATAATGCCGACGAACGTATGACACCTGTAGGAAGAAAAATTGGTCTAGTTAGCGATCGCCTTTGGGAATTATTCACCCGCAAACAAGCTAACATTACCGCCGAAAAAGAACGGTTGCACTCAACGCGCCTTAAAGAACATAGCGATATTGCTAAATTAATTGCCTCAGACATCCAACAAGCAATCAAAAACTCAATTACTTTGGCTGACTTGCTGCGTCGTCCCGGCTTCCATTACGCTAATTTGGCAACCTACGGACTAGATAACCCCACCCTTACCACCGCCGAAAAAGCAGGCGCAGAGATTGATATTAAGTATTCTGGTTATTTGCAACGCCAGCAACACCAAATAGATGCAATTTCCCGTCATGCCAATCGCCCGTTAAAAGAAGATTTGGATTACTCAACCATTGAAACTCTTTCTAAAGAAGCAAGAGAAAAACTATCTAAAGTCAAACCTTTAACTATCGGTCAAGCTTCTAGAATTGGTGGAGTTAACCCCGCCGATGTGAATGCTTTGCTTGTTTATTTAGAGTTTCGCGATCGCAAAGCACATTCAACCGTTTTAGCCTAAAATATTTACTCTGAGGAGTCCTAAAAGTGGGATTATTTGATGATTTCAGCCGTTTTCTTGAAAGTCGTTTAGAAGAATTTTTAAAAAATAATCCTCACTTAGAGTTAGAAGCACTTTTAGAACAGTTGCGCGAACAGGAAGAAGATACTTTAAGGCTAATAGCTGAATTACAGTTGCAAGAAAAGCGCAGCCAAGATGAAATTCTCTCCAAAGCGCAAGATATTCAACGCTGGCATATTCGGGTAGAAAAAGCAAAAACCGCTAATAGGCTAGATTTAGCCGAAGCCGCCCAGCAAAGAGAAGCAACCTTACTAAGAGAAGGAAATCAACGATGGGGACAAATGCAAGGCATAAAAGAGCGCATCACTCAAGCAAAAGAACTCCTAAAACGCATCCAGCAGCGCCGCCAAGAGGTGCAAACTAAAATAACTGAGTCTCAAGCAACGCGCAATAGTTACGGGGCTTCTCAGCGCCTAGAAACCGCCGGATGGAATCAAGCCCGTACACCCTACGGCGCACCAGATGATTTAGATGATGCTTTTCGCCGTTGGGAAACTCAAGACGAATTAGAGCAGATGAAGCGAAATATGGGACGGTAGAATTATTCGGGCTTTTTGGGATGTAGGAGCGCCAATACTTCATCTTTTAACGGCAACAAAAAGCCCAGGCGCTTATCTGTGTTAGAAGCCACTGCCAAAACTGCCCCGCCTAAAATATAAAAAGGCAGTGGTAAAGTTACATTTTGCGCCCATTGATAGAGTTCAGCGATCGCAAACAACACTAAAAAACAAGATAACCAAACTTTCATATTGACAGGTGGGAAAGGTTTTGTTGAGCTTGTAAGCTCACTGTTGAAGATAATAGCGGTATTTGACTGTAAGCTTATGTTTCAATCCCTGATAGGGATTTGGATTAATTGAAATTAGACGTTGGATTAGAGTTTTTCTACTCAGATTCGTTTCAATCCCTGATAGGGATTTGGATTAATTGAAATGATTGGGAGTTAGCCGCAATGCGATCGCGTAATGTTTCAATCCCTGATAGGGATTTGGATTAATTGAAATAAAAGTTAAATGCGATCGCACATTTTTTAGAGCGGGTTTCAATCCCTGATAGGGATTTGGATTAATTGAAATCCCAACTTCCCGGTGGTTGCGCTCCCAAAATTAGTTTCAATCCCTGATAGGGATTTGGATTAATTGAAATAAGTTATACGAACCCCAGCGTAAATTATGCCGGTTTCAATCCCTGATAGGGATTTGGATTAATTGAAATAAAGAATGAAATTTTAATGAGTCAGGAGACAACAGTTTCAATCCCTGATAGGGATTTGGATTAATTGAAATACGGATCTCAAAAGCAATCGGCAAGAATAACTGAAGTTTCAATCCCTGATAGGGATTTGGATTAATTGAAATTTGCTGCTATATCTCCCAAGCACAGTTTTAAAATACGTTTCAATCCCTGATAGGGATTTGGATTAATTGAAATTTCGGCTGACTGCCCATTGATAACCCGTTTAACAGCAGTTTCAATCCCTGATAGGGATTTGGATTAATTGAAATAATTGATATAGCGCTACGGGAACACGTTAGGACAGTGTTTAAAGGCGGCATCTACACAATCATGAAAGTTGTCAAATTCGTTCCACCGCTGCCGCATCCAGTTCTTGAGTACAAACCACCAATGTTCGATCTTGTTCAAGTCTGGAGAATAGGGGGGAAGATACCATAACTCACATCCCGCCTCTGCTACAATCTCGTCAATTGCCTGGGAGTGATGAAAACTTGCATTGTCAATGACGATAACATCACCTGGTCGCAATTGAGGGATAAGACACTGCTCTAACCACATCTCGAATAAGTTACGGTTACAGGAACCCACAAATGTCATTGGTGCAAACACTTTCCCTTGGCGTAGTGCTGCGATCCAACTGACACGCTCAGTACGCTTACCAGGTTTGAGAGCATAGAAGCGTTGTCCAACCTCACAATAACCATAGGGATAGTCATCTCGGTTGTCAATCCCTGCTTCATCAACATAGATGATTTGAGCAGCAGATAAGGTCTGTAGTTGCTCCTGAAATCCTTGACGTTTTAACTCATCCCGCTCTCGGTATCCATAGGTTTTTTTTTTCGACTTGAGCCAAGCTTACGCAAGGCATCACTGATGTTCTGCTGACTCACCCCTTCGCCCCACAACACAGCCATTTGCCCTTGAGTCTTGCCTCCATGTTGCTTCGCAAATTCACGAAACCTCTGCCAATCACTGATTTTATGTCGATTTCCCTGTTGATAGTGAGTAATCGCTTGACAGTTGCCAGTTTGTTCCTTGCGCTTCAGCCATAGGTCGAGTGTGTTGCGACTAATGTGCAACATCCGGCTCACATCACTTTTGCGTTCTCCTCTCTCAACTGCTGCAATCGCCTTTTGGCGCAGGTCTTCACTGTAAGGGGCGGGCATAGGTATTGTTTGATACTCTCGTTTTTCTATTATATGTCTTAATATGAATTTGTAGGGCTATAGCAATCCAAGACTCCCCAAAGAAAAGGTTTCAATCCCTGATAGGGATTTGGATTAATTGAAATACTTGAATTAATCTCTGATTATTTGATAATTGGTGAGTTTCAATCCCTGATAGGGATTTGGATTAATTGAAATTGTAGGCGGTCAGGCTGCAACTATCGATATAGTAGTTTCAATCCCTGATAGGGATTTGGATTAATTGAAATAAATCCCAGTGTTTGGATCTAAGGTTTGACGCTCAATGTTTCAATCCCTGATAGGGATTTGGATTAATTGAAATTACCATGCATCCTTCTAATGCCGATATAGACAAGTTGTTTCAATCCCTGATAGGGATTTGGATTAATTGAAATAATTGGCGCTGATGAATATCTCCCTGAGTTGCACTAAGTTTCAATCCCTGATAGGGATTTGGATTAATTGAAATCATTGGTTAAAGTCTTAGTAAAAATAGCACTGCCTGTGTTTCAATCCCTGATAGGGATTTGTAGTAATTGAAATTACCGTTATGTCTGGATGGAGGGCAGGCAGCTAAGTTTCAATCCCTGATAGGGATTTGTAGTAATTGAAATCAGGCTACGATTCTGGTTTCCCCGGCGCTGCACCTTACGTTTCAATCCCTGATAGGGATTTGTAGTAATTGAAATTTGCGCCGAAAGTAGGTAGCGTATCCAAGTCTAGAAGTTTCAATCCCTGATAGGGATTTGTAGTAATTGAAATGATTTTCTAATCTTGTAAAGGAATCAAAAGCAGAGGTTTCAATCCCTGATAGGGATTTGTAGTAATTGAAATGCTCATCTATTAATTCGGTATAAGGCGAAGAATTGTTTCAATCCCTGATAGGGATTTGTAGTAATTGAAATTTTCTGGTGTTCCTGCTGCTGCTATGGCTATAGCTCTGTTTCAATCCCTGATAGGGATTTGTAGTAATTGAAATACATTTATATGCTAAAAATGGCAATTGGGCATAGCGTTTCAATCCCTGATAGGGATTTGTAGTAATTGAAATTTTCCCGATGAAAGTTTATACAGTTCTTTTAGGTGATGTTTCAATCCCTGATAGGGATTTGTAGTAATTGAAATGCTGGAAAAGCCAGATTTAGCGTACTTTTTGCCACGTTTCAATCCCTGATAGGGATTTGTAGTAATTGAAATTTGTTTTCTTCTCCACTTAAAATTTCTTTTGTACGTTTCAATCCCTGATAGGGATTTGTAGTAATTGAAATTAGAGTAGACATTAATATTATTCCTAGATTTGCAAGTTTCAATCCCTGATAGGGATTTGTAGTAATTGAAATCGAACTTTTGCAGTATTATAGAAATCATGGATCTGTTTCAATCCCTGATAGGGATTTGTAGTAATTGAAATATTTTGGAATCCACGCAGATATGAATGTTCAAGGGTTTCAATCCCTGATAGGGATTTGTAGTAATTGAAATCAAGTAGTTTACGCGATGCGCTTTCGCTTGCTCGTTTCAATCCCTGATAGGGATTTGTAGTAATTGAAATAGTGCGATCGCGTACCTTATTTAATAAAGTAGCTGTTTCAATCCCTGATAGGGATTTGTAGTAATTGAAATTTGAATACGATCCATAATTACTGCCTCAATTATTTGTTTCAATCCCTGATAGGGATTTGTAGTAATTGAAATCAACTATTGGCTATTCTGTAAATGCGGTTATCAATGTTTCAATCCCTGATAGGGATTTGTAGTAATTGAAATGCTAACGCGAGACATAAAGACTTTTCATCAAAGCACGTTTCAATCCCTGATAGGGATTTGTAGTAATTGAAATGAGAATTACCCCTAGCCGGTAATTATCAAAAGTGCTGTTTCAATCCCTGATAGGGATTTGTAGTAATTGAAATCATATCGTCATGAGGCGAAATCGGAATATTATGCGTTTCAATCCCTGATAGGGATTTGTAGTAATTGAAATCATTTACTCTTTGTTTATTAGCAACAGCAAAGCTCGTTTCAATCCCTGATAGGGATTTGTAGTAATTGAAATAATATTGAATAGCTATTTGCTTGTTATCTTTGCCCTGTTTCAATCCCTGATAGGGATTTGTAGTAATTGAAATTTCCATTGGCTCAGTAGATGGAAAAAAGGGAATTGGTTTCAATCCCTGATAGGGATTTGTAGTAATTGAAATACTCATGCCCCAAATGCAAGTTAGAGATATGCAGAGTTTCAATCCCTGATAGGGATTTGTAGTAATTGAAATCTTAAAAATTTTACAAGAAATCCAGGCGATCGCTTTTGTTTCAATCCCTGATAGGGATTTGTAGTAATTGAAATGCTTTTTTATAAGCTTTTTATTTGTACCTCAAAAAATGTTTCAATCCCTGATAGGGATTTGTAGTAATTGAAATAATCTTGCATACACTTCGTGGGATTGAATGCCTTTGTTTCAATCCCTGATAGGGATTTGTAGTAATTGAAATACACGAACATATATATAGATCGCGCGCGTGTATTAAGTTTCAATCCCTGATAGGGATTTGTAGTAATTGAAATATTAGCTATAACCCTTATTAATTACGCACCTTAAGTTTCAATCCCTGATAGGGATTTGTAGTAATTGAAATCTGTTTGCGGCCCAACTTGTGGTTCTGGCAATTGACGTTTCAATCCCTGATAGGGATTTGTAGTAATTGAAATAGTAAACTAATGAGAAACAACAACCCAGCACACCACGTTTCAATCCCTGATAGGGATTTGTAGTAATTGAAATTTACAGACTTTTGGTGGTATTTCTTCAGTTAACAAGTTTCAATCCCTGATAGGGATTTGTAGTAATTGAAATCTGGAGTTACATTTTCATCGCATTGTATATCATTTAAGTTTCAATCCCTGATAGGGATTTGTAGTAATTGAAATTGGTAAGTATGGAGATAAGTTGGTATACAAAATCCGTTTCAATCCCTGATAGGGATTTGTAGTAATTGAAATATATATATTGAAGAATTAAGAGAATGGAAATTCAGCGTTTCAATCCCTGATAGGGATTTGTAGTAATTGAAATAAAAGGGTCACATACTTTTTCTTCAAGCATCGCATGTTTCAATCCCTGATAGGGATTTGTAGTAATTGAAATCCAAAGTATCCAAAGCTTTTCGATGGTTTCTGCCCCGTTTCAATCCCTGATAGGGATTTGTAGTAATTGAAATAATTGCTTCAATCTTTGAGCAATTCACTGAAAAAAAGGTTTCAATCCCTGATAGGGATTTGTAGTAATTGAAATAGGTATTGGTAGCGCTAATAATTGCTGCTTCTTTATTGTTTCAATCCCTGATAGGGATTTGTAGTAATTGAAATAGCCCCAGACGCAAATAAGCCTTTACTGTTTATAGGTTTCAATCCCTGATAGGGATTTGTAGTAATTGAAATGATGCCATGTACAACCCATAGTTGCTATCACTGCCAGTTTCAATCCCTGATAGGGATTTGTAGTAATTGAAATCTTTAAGATGCCTTTATTAAGGGCTAATTGCTCCGGTTTCAATCCCTGATAGGGATTTGTAGTAATTGAAATGTTTTTCGACTATTGCTTGCAGCATTTAAAATGGGTTTCAATCCCTGATAGGGATTTGTAGTAATTGAAATCTGAAAGAGTAAAGAAACGAAAGCACACCAACACGTTTCAATCCCTGATAGGGATTTGTAGTAATTGAAATGTAGAGCTACCATGAGATTTAATATTACTATCTAAAGGTTTCAATCCCTGATAGGGATTTGTAGTAATTGAAATTTTTTAACAATTCTACCTATTTTAAGCCAATCTTGATGTTTCAATCCCTGATAGGGATTTGTAGTAATTGAAATTTTACTCCACATAGTTGAGAGTATTCAGGATCAAAGTTTCAATCCCTGATAGGGATTTGTAGTAATTGAAATTACTAGCTAATACAGCTAATTGTTTAAGAACATTAGTTTCAATCCCTGATAGGGATTTGTAGTAATTGAAATGTCTATCGCCCGTACTACGTAGCTGCTTACTTTATGTTTCAATCCCTGATAGGGATTTGTAGTAATTGAAATAGCTAGTTATTCGTCTGTGACTTCTACTGCTGCAATGTTTCAATCCCTGATAGGGATTTGTAGTAATTGAAATTAAGCTTCACTTATTAAGGCTTCCATCCCGATAGGGTTTCAATCCCTGATAGGGATTTGTAGTAATTGAAATGATGATCCCAACTGGCTTACCAGGAGGCGGTACAGGTTTCAATCCCTGATAGGGATTTGTAGTAATTGAAATCAGTGCAAGCTCTGTAACACCAAAGCTTGCACCTTAACGTTTCAATCCCTGATAGGGATTTGTAGTAATTGAAATCCTTGGGCGGCTAATTGATGACTTTCTGTCCATTGGTTTCAATCCCTGATAGGGATTTGTAGTAATTGAAATCTTGAATCACGAATTGCCGAGATTAAAGCAAAGCGTTTCAATCCTTGATAGGGATTTGTAGTAATTGAAATTAGGAAGTATTACCTTAGTTCTTTGTGTAAAGAAGTTTCAATCCCTGATAGGGATTTGTAGTAATTGAAATCTTTCAAATAGATTATAGAACCGGTACAGGCGATCAGTTTCAATCCCTGATAGGGATTTGTAGTAATTGAAATTATCGTATATACTTGGATGGTGTTCTGGTACAGACGTTTCAATCCCTGATAGGGATTTGTAGTAATTGAAATTATAATCGATCTTCCCTTTGAAGTTCAGCAGTACGAGTTTCAATCCCTGATAGGGATTTGTAGTAATTGAAATCTTTTCTGTAGCCTTTCAGTATTGTATTAAACCCGTTTCAATCCCTGATAGGGATTTGTAGTAATTGAAATTTTCAAAACTTTAGTTTGCTTTACTCTAGTAGTCTCGTTTCAATCCCTGATAGGGATTTGTAGTAATTGAAATCTGCGCAGTATTCACATATCCTAGAATCCTCTGTAGCGTTTCAATCCCTGATAGGGATTTGTAGTAATTGAAATACCTAATTGTGGAGTTTGAGCCAGCTTTGACAAAGTTTCAATCCCTGATAGGGATTTGTAGTAATTGAAATGCTTTTTTGAGCCGTTGCAGCGCCGCCGGAAAATTGTTTCAATCCCTGATAGGGATTTGTAGTAATTGAAATTTGGTTTGCAGCCTTTACATTTTTGTCAAACCTACTGTTTCAATCCCTGATAGGGATTTGTAGTAATTGAAATGCAGTGCAAGGATTAGAATTTGTGAGCTTGTCATCAGTTTCAATCCCTGATAGGGATTTGTAGTAATTGAAATTGTTCCCTCATTTTTACGGTGCTACCTAGAGGCAGGTTTCAATCCCTGATAGGGATTTGTAGTAATTGAAATCTCACGAACGCGATCGCAAGATTAAAGAGGTATTCGTTTCAATCCCTGATAGGGATTTGTAGTAATTGAAATTACTTAATACCGTCACTGTCAGTGGCGGTTATGTGTTTCAATCCCTGATAGGGATTTGTAGTAATTGAAATCTCATTACTCATTGGCGAATCAGCAAGAATTACTCCGTTTCAATCCCTGATAGGGATTTGTAGTAATTGAAATCTTAGTAGAGGCTTTGCAAGCAGCTTGGGCATTTGTTTCAATCCCTGATAGGGATTTGTAGTAATTGAAATTTGAGCAAGGAGCAGAGTACACGGGGAAAATAGGTGTTTCAATCCCTGATAGGGATTTGTAGTAATTGAAATCTTATCCTTTGATTGATTTAGGTATCACCAAAGAAGTTTCAATCCCTGATAGGGATTTGTAGTAATTGAAATAGGAATAAACGGAAGATTGGTAACAAAATTGCTGATGGTTTCAATCCCTGATAGGGATTTGTAGTAATTGAAATCTTAATAGATGACCTAGAGAATAGCAAACTAAAAGTTTCAATCCCTGATAGGGATTTGTAGTAATTGAAATAGGAAACCTTTGGGGGTAATCAGCTAAAAAGGGAGTTTCAATCCCTGATAGGGATTTGTAGTAATTGAAATTTTCGACAATGAATACAAGGCGCTTCTTTTGTGTTTCAATCCCTGATAGGGATTTGTAGTAATTGAAATCTTATTGCCGCCGCGATCGCCTATGCCGCAATCGAGTTTCAATCCCTGATAGGGATTTGTAGTAATTGAAATATTGTGCTACTCACATATTCAGCTTTAACTGCACCTGTTTCAATCCCTGATAGGGATTTGTAGTAATTGAAATTTGCAAGTGGTGCAACAAATCCCTTGAGTTTCAGTTTCAATCCCTGATAGGGATTTGTAGTAATTGAAATGCCTTTAAGAGCGGCATCGTAAGCGCCTGAGATGTTTCAATCCCTGATAGGGATTTGTAGTAATTGAAATCTTTTCAAACACGATTTTCCCCTAAATTCAATATCGTTTCAATCCCTGATAGGGATTTGTAGTAATTGAAATGTAAAGAGCGTTTAGTTGATTCATTTGAATCGGCAAGTTTCAATCCCTGATAGGGATTTGTAGTAATTGAAATAAAAGCCTAGACTTCAGTTAAAAATCCACTATGTCGTTTCAATCCCTGATAGGGATTTGTAGTAATTGAAATCTGTCACTCAAAATCGCATAGTTCACGACTTAGGTGTTTCAATCCCTGATAGGGATTTGTAGTAATTGAAATTTCACCCCATCAGCTTCTAGTAAGTTGTTACTAGTTTCAATCCCTGATAGGGATTTGTAGTAATTGAAATATCTCTTGTTCACTGTTCAACTCGCACCAAATAATAGTTTCAATCCCTGATAGGGATTTGTAGTAATTGAAATATTATCCCAATCAAAACGGGGATCGCTTATTTTGTACGTTTCAATCCCTGATAGGGATTTGTAGTAATTGAAATAGCTGATAGTGCAACAGTTCACCTTGGGGATTATGTTTCAATCCCTGATAGGGATTTGTAGTAATTGAAATCATTCCTGTTGTATGGCAATGATCTATCATCGGAGTTTCAATCCCTGATAGGGATTTGTAGTAATTGAAATATTTAGAGCCGAATAGAAGCCGCCTATCTTTTGCAGTTTCAATCCCTGATAGGGATTTGTAGTAATTGAAATTAAAGAAGAAGCAAGCAAGGAAATTAAAAACTGATGTTTCAATCCCTGATAGGGATTTGTAGTAATTGAAATTGAAGTGCGCGATCGCCTTGGTAGTTTGAGCGATCCGTTTCAATCCCTGATAGGGATTTGTAGTAATTGAAATTTTTCCCCTCACCCACTTCATCGTCTGTACGTCAAGTTTCAATCCCTGATAGGGATTTGTAGTAATTGAAATAAACGGCAAAGACTACACTTCTGCCCTAATTGAAAGGTTTCAATCCCTGATAGGGATTTGTAGTAATTGAAATTTGTCAATTGATGAGGAACGCGATCGCCAACACCTGGGTTTCAATCCCTGATAGGGATTTGTAGTAATTGAAATTTTACCTCAAAGCCCTATGTTTCTACTTAAACCTGTTTCAATCCCTGATAGGGATTTGTAGTAATTGAAATGGATACCATTTGATTGCGCCTTTATTTAATAATGCCATGTTTCAATCCCTGATAGGGATTTGTAGTAATTGAAATAGTTGAACTTCCGCCAAACCCGTTAGCGCATCCTTGTTTCAATCCCTGATAGGGATTTGTAGTAATTGAAATTTGTTGATAATTCTTGATTATTGCCTAACCTTTTGTTTCAATCCCTGATAGGGATTTGTAGTAATTGAAATTTTTTCTAGTTCCTTTGCCTTTTGGATTAAAGAATTGTTTCAATCCCTGATAGGGATTTGTAGTAATTGAAATAGATTACAGGCTTACTTTACGATGGTTCTAAATACGTTTCAATCCCTGATAGGGATTTGTAGTAATTGAAATCTTTTTGGGGGCATGGGAGGATCTAAAGATATTAGTGTTTCAATCCCTGATAGGGATTTGTAGTAATTGAAATGGAAGTACAGAGATACTTTACATCTAATACCCTAAGTTTCAATCCCTGATAGGGATTTGTAGTAATTGAAATTAGCGGGTAGAACTGTTTGCCCATTGCAAGCAGCGAGTTTCAATCCCTGATAGGGATTTGTAGTAATTGAAATAAATTACATTTTGTCTCAATTAGGTACTGCTATCGAAGTTTCAATCCCTGATAGGGATTTGTAGTAATTGAAATATCGCCTCTGATACCCTTGGCGACTCTTTGACCTTAGTTTCAATCCCTGATAGGGATTTGTAGTAATTGAAATGACAGTTTTATACGCACTCGGTTATAGGCTACCAGTTTCAATCCCTGATAGGGATTTGTAGTAATTGAAATAGTTCCATACACCGATACAGCAACACCCAAGGACACGTTTCAATCCCTGATAGGGATTTGTAGTAATTGAAATCTGCTCTTAACGCCATGAAGGATGCCGATGATGCTGGGTTTCAATCCCTGATAGGGATTTGTAGTAATTGAAATCGAAAGCGATCATGTATAAGCAGCAAAGGTAAATTAGTTTCAATCCCTGATAGGGATTTGTAGTAATTGAAATTAGGAGAACTCAAAACACTGCTTTTCGCCTATCTCGTTTCAATCCCTGATAGGGATTTGTAGTAATTGAAATAACGGAAACCTGAAAATCTTACTATATTTGATTTTCAAGGTACAGTTGCGCGATATTAAATAATTATACCATTCAAAACGATAAAGGTTGTCAATATCCATAAGAACGATCGCCTAAAAACCTTACCATCACCAGTTATCAAACACTGCGCGATCGCCCATCCGCCTCCTTGTACCATCAAACTACTATAGAGAAAGACTTTCAGCGATTTTTAGCTTCATCTCAATTAAAACAACTACCCCTCCGCGCTGGAGGCAAAAAATATAGTCTCGTCGCGGGGTTGTTCTCCACCAATTCGCTCTACTTTACCTTGACAACAGGCACACAGAAAATAAAAGCGGATACTGTCAGAATCTGGCTTAATTAACTTACTTAAACGCGATCGCAATTTAGCATATTGCGTATCTGTCAAACTCGGACACTCAAACACGCTCAACTGCACCCATTGACCGTAAGATTTCAAAATATTGAATATCTTAGTTCGTCGCTTATTCTCCGTTATGTCGTAAGTAATCAAAACATTCATGGCTGTTCACTTCAAAATTAAAGGTGGATATTTCTCTATTTCTCCCATCAAATATTTGGCTAATAATCTTGCCTGAATTTCAAAGGCTTCTCGATAGGTACATTGTTTCTGCAAAACTGGATGCTTAAACTTTGACTGCTTTTTGAGTTCGTAAAGACGCAAAAAAGTTCGCAATCCTTCTTTCGTTAAAGAGACAGCATTGCTTAAGGGTTCGGTTGTAAAATCGGTGGGTACAAGACTTCGCTTATTTAACGCCGCTAGAACCACTGCATCGACTACCAAAGGGCGAAACTCCTCCATTAAGTCTAAGGCTAGGGAAGGACGACCATAACGCTCGACGTGCAAATAACCTAAATAAGGGTCAAAGCCTACAATATTGATTGCTCCTTGAACATCGTGACGCAGTAAAGAATAACCAAAGCTGAGTAAGGCATTGACGGGATCGGTAGGTGGGCGACGATTTCTATTTTTAAATTCAAATTCTGAACCTTTAATTAATTGGTCAAAACAACCAAAATAAGCCGCACTCCCCGCGCCCTCTAAGCCTCGCAGCGAATCAATGGCATTTGTTTGGTCAATAGGCGCGATCGCACTTTCTAAACGAGTTATATTAACTTGCAAATCAATTTCGCTACATTCTCTTTGTCTGCGTAAGAGTGTATGACGATAGTTTTTGAGTTTACCTCGCACAAAACCCCGAACTCCATGCACTGCTTGGGGTGATTCGCCTATAGCTTGCCATTGCGCTTTCCTGACAAAGATGTTTTTTGTTACTTCTGGTTCTAAACGTCCCAAATAGCGCCCGTTGGTTGTCAGAAAAGTTAATGGAATGTGTCGCTCTAAAAGTTCATAAATGGCTGCTGGCGAAACTGTAGCCCGTCCGATAACAACTACACCATCTATTTTAATTAAAGGTACGTCTAATAACGTTTCTTTGTTGGCTTTGACACTGAGGCGCTCGTCTATTTTGCCAATAAAAGCATCTTGTTCGGTTATATAAACTGTTCCCACTGGGTAATCTCCTTAAAAACTTATGAGTTGGATTCTTGATAGCGTTTTACTTTGTCGGCGGCTTGGGGTAAACATTGCTCGTAAAGGCTGCATCCCTGACAGCGCTTGCTATAAATAGCTTTGGGCATTGTTCCTGTTTGCAGTAAAGTTTGGACTAATTTGATAGTTGCGATCGCACTATTGCGTAATTCGGCGGTTATTGGTACAGTTTGGCGTTGATGAGAATGGGTGTAGTACAAATATCCTTGAGTAACGGTTTTGCCTGTCATTTCCTCTAAACACAAGGCTTGAGCGCAGACTTGCAACTCGTCGTTATCCCATTCTCCTCGATGTCCGCGTTTGTATTCGATGGGATACCAAACGCCGTTATTTTCTTCGATTAAATCCGCTTTACCAATCAGGCGATATTGCTCGGATTTTAACCAAATTGCCCGAATTTGCCTGATTTCTTCCCGGTGTCCTTCTCCTAAAGTGTGGATGCGATCGTGTAAGCTAGTACCTTCAATGGTGTATTGGTTGTCAGTAAACTCTCCGGCGCAAAACATCCGCCAGCAACGATGAGGACAGTAGGAGTATTGATTTAGGGCGGCAATGGAGATATATTCGTTATCCATAGATAGTTTTTTTAGTTTTTAATTGTCAGATAGTTTTACGGGGGGCAGTTTTTAGCCTTCTTACCATTCCCATTCCCATTGGTGTTTTTCGTCCAACCCCACTAAATAAAGCAAAATCTGTGATCGCATTAATCTGTTTAATTTTCAATGGTTCGACTTCGCCTAAAATCCGATAACAAATATTGCCAACACAGCCGATAAACTTGCTGCGAGCATCGGCAACTATTTCGGTGCGAATATCAAAATAGCTAGGAAAGATAGCTTGGGTAATATCTGGAGATAATTCAATGTTGCTGTATTTATGCCAACGGTTAATTAAACTGCTAAAAATACATTCTCTAGTGGGTAAAGCGCTGTCAAACTCCTGTTGGCGAAAGGCGGTAGGAGTATAAAAACAAAAATTGATTTGGCGATCGCTTTCTGAGGCTTGCTCGTATAGTTGACTGTAAGAACAATAATTTGCCCAAGGTTGCGTTGATTGGGGAGTACCTAAAACGCTAGTAATCTTTAAATCCGCCGCTCCCAGATGCCAAGCACGGGTAGGATTGAGGTTAAGCCAAAGTTGAGTAAGGTTACTAAATAAACCTTCATCTAACAGAGAAATTCTTAGCCAACAAGGTGTACCAGCTTCAATAGTTTTAGTATGTTCCCATTGCAGTTTAGGGTTGCTAGATACTTGTAACGGGCTGAGGGTAAAGGCTTTGTGGGTTTTGTCAGCGTGGAGGCGATCGCCCAGGGTTTTATCTACAGAACTAACTAAGGTTAAAAACAAGGCGTGTACGTGCTTTCCACTCAGATAGCCAGGAGAAATAGGTGATTGAGGAATGATATTAAGGACTAAACTATGTGGCATAGGTTTTTAAAATTAAGTTGTCAATTTGCTGAGAAACAATAGACTTCTTGCGTAATAATATTTTGCCCCCCTAACCCCCCAATCCTGGGGGTAACCGGAGTTTAAAGTCCCCAAACTTGGGGGATTTAGGGGGCGCTCCTGGATTTATATAAGAGGTCTAATGTCCTAAATGCCTAAGCGATGAAACATTCATCATCAGGAAGGCGCAACTGTTTACTTTTCATTGATATAGCTAAGATTCCTGCTAGTTCTGGTAGAAAGCAGTATTCTTTCTCCATGTCGTTGCAAACAACCGTAATTGGGTAGGATACAAGCCTTTCTTTGCGGAGTTGGTAAATAGCCGCAGCATTAGCAATCGGGCAAATAATCACGCCAGCTATTAAATGTTGTTCGAGTTCCTTTAATAAAGGCGTTGGTGCGATCGCTCCTCCCTGTTTGCGGATAATTCGGCAATTAGAAAAAGCAGTTAGCTTGTTGAGTTCTGTGTTAATAAAGTTCTGCCAGGTATCAAGATAACGTAAGCGAAAACTTAATTCATAAGTAGCTTTAGCTCGATCTGTTACTTCAATAAATTCACCATCTTTCTCAAATTCGTAGTATCGCAACAAGTGAATAGGATCTAAAACGGTTTCATCAGATTCATCTAATAACAAGCCTTTAGGATCGCGGATAGGCAAACTATTAAACAAACCAGAGCGGAATTTAAACAAAGGTGCATAACTAGCACTCCAAACTTCAGCAAAGTTTTTTAGTTCTTTAGCAGCTTCAGCATCTTCAAGAAAAAGCTGTTCGTATTCTTCTATCTTTGTCTGTTCTGCTTTCAATTGCTCGGCTTCAGCAGGATAATAGACTTCTAAAAATTTTCTAACAAAAGCCTGACCACCCTTGATATATTTCCACTTAGTTTTTAAAGACTTTTCCGATTCGCGGGCAATGTTTTCAGCACCTATTAAAACTCGCATTCTACGGCGGCAATAATTCCAATCATGACTTCCGCCTAAAGTCATTTTTAGCGTGTCAAAAAGCTGTGAAATAAACTCGTGACTAGATAAACCTGTAAGCAATTCCTCTATTTCTAAGAGGGGGCGCGCAATTTCTAAAAGTGCTTCTGAACGCCAGTAAGCTTGCAAAAAAGGCTTGTCCAGACACGGAATGTTATCGAGAGTGCGTTGAAGGGCTTCCCGTCCTCCCGAACAGTCAAGAGATGATAAGCCTTCGTCCCAGGCGCGATCGCTTAAATAGGCGATCGCATCTGAAGATATATTAGTCTCAGTTTTGCCTAATACCCGTCCCACTCGTCCCAAACGTTGCCAAAATGAAAAGCGATCGCGGGCTGAAAAAATTAACCAATCTAGATTTTGTCTTGTAGGTTGAGGATTTCTCTCAAAGTTAAATCCCACGTCTACGGTACTTGTTGCTAATATAATTGGTTTTTGGGCGGCGGATTTGCGTTCAGCAGAGGGCGTAGAACCTGTAATTCGTCCAAACTTACCGCCGAGTCCTTTTGCATACAATAAATCTGCCAAGCGATTGATATGGTCTTTAGCGTCAAGAATAACAGCACCGTTGCGATCGGGGTGTTTTTGGAAACGTTCGGCTACTTCGTTTGCTAACTCTGTTAACCACTGTTCCTTGTCAGTTTGCGATCGCAATTCAAGATTTACCGATGTCTGCGATGGTAAAAGATGAGAGTTGCAAGTCTCGCCATCAATACGAGCGATCTTGACTCCTTGGGCTTCTAAAGTTTGAAGTGCTGCTGCACAAGCGGGTTCTGGTGTAGCTGTCAACAGGACAACTCGCCGCCCATTTTTAAAGAAGCCAAAAATATGAGAATAAGCTAAATAAAATAGCAACCCAACTAGCTGTTTAGCATCATAAAGATGAAATTCATCGAAAATGACAGTAGCAAACTTACTGTAAAAACTACTAGCTAAATTAACGCGATCGAGCTTGTTATAAGCAAAAAATGTAGCGTAGTAAAAAATATCAGGGTTAGTAATTAAAAGAATTGGCTGATTAGCACCTACATCGGAGAAAACAGTAGCCGGATTGCGAAGAACATTGTATAGTTTTTCTCCAGGACGATTACCAACTTTATCGTTAGCCCATGCTTTAACTTCTTTGGCAGAGGCAGATTTAACTATATGAGGTAAACCCGCTTCTTTGACAAACTTTTCGGCGGCTTCCTTTTGCTGTTCTACTAAAGCATTTGTCGGCGCAATGTAGATAGCATTTTGCTGTGGTTCGTGTAATAAAACTGCTAATCCTGAGTCGGTTTTTCCTGTGCCAGTTGGGGCTATGTTGATGATAATGTCGGCGTTACGAGATTTTTCAAATACTTCTACTTGGTGCTGAAGTGCATTATTTTTAAAAGCCAGTTCATCAGGTAAAGATGCACAGCCGGAAATACTGCGAGGTTCAAGTTTAGTAAATAGGGTTTTATTGGTCATTGCTTGTACTTCCCGCGCAAAAATGTAAGTTAGCAGGAACAATCTTTTCTCCAACTTGCCAAGCTGCACCTCGGAAGTGAAGATTTTTTAGTAAAGGTGCAGGAGGCATAGAAATTAAATCGAAGGATAAAAGCTCTAAGTTTGGTGGTATATCGGCGGCGCTTAGGTAGTGTTGACTTTGATAATCACCATCTGGTAATAAAGTTATGTCAAATTTAGAGATAACATCTACTCTAACTTTGCTCATGAATTTACCCACCCGAATATAGTTTGGTAGTTCTCGATTACCAAATACCAAAGTTTGAAATTTATTGCCACGCGCGATCGTTCTTAATCGTCCAGTTTGAGGAAAATTGCTTGCTCTAAATGAGTTTGGTTTCTTCCCTTGTCTTTGAATTGGTACATCTTCCCGCGCGGTAGCAACACGGTTATTAGTCATTGCGTACCAATAGGAATCAGAAAGAGCATTAAATCGTTCAAATCTGTAATTAATACCGTTTACAGGTGAAGCGGGTAATACATAACATTCTTGTGCCAAAGGGATTAAATCTTCTTTGTAGGTTGGTCGTCCTGTAGCCATACCTTGAAGGCGATAAGGGGAATTTACCCAGCCAAAAGCATAGGCTAAAGCATAATTCCCGATCGCTCCTTCAGTGTAATAGGTATCTGACAACTCCCTAGAGGCAAAAAATACTGGTTCTGCACACCATAACTCAATAAGTCTTGCCTGTTGAAAGGGAAGTGTTGACATAGATTAGCTTTCTGCCTCAACAGTTTTTTTGTTCTTAGCTTTGCTCTTTTTCGACTCCGCCGCAGGTTGGCGAAAAGGCTCGTAGGATTGACTTAATCGCTTTAAAAACTCATCCCGTTGACTTTCCGACCAGTTATTATCTACATCTGCAATCAAATTTGTTATTTCTTCTTCAGATAACTGCACAGAAACACCTCGTTTATTAGTCCAAGTTGAAATTACTTGCTTGGTTGCTTCAATGAGCAAATCGATATTTAGCGGGTGTTCTAATGGTTGTGCTAAAACATCATAGGTAGCTTGTACCAATTCCAGAGAACTAGGAAGTTCGCTGGTACTGCCAAATATGCCTAATATTTGGTTTTCCATACGTCCAACTCGACTAGAAACCGCACCATAGCGGCTTGTGCGATGAATAATCCCAATTACATAACGCAACTCATCGGCGGTTACATCTTTAAGGGTGACTACATCAAGAAAATGAACTCCTGGCTTGATGTATTCGCTGGTATTTAAGGCAGTGGAGGCATTACCATTTTGATCGCGCATAGTGCCATTTTCGTAAATAGCGTTAATAGTGCGATCGCCTAAAATATCCGTAGCAGGTAAAACACTAAAAGCGTCTTCCGTCCAAATTCGGCTTTTTTGAGCGCCACCGCCACCAGCCGCGAAGCCGTAGAGAAAACAATCTACGCACATTTCGCAGGGTGCATTAGTATTTAATGAGCAAAGAGAGCCTTCTTTGGGGCTAGTGTAAAAAAGTTCGTGCGCTCTTAAAAATTCTCGTCCATACCGCCGTTCTGGTGCTACTTGTTTGCGTTTAGTCATTACCAAACGCTGAATTACAGATTTGTCTACTAATCCAGCTTGGACAAATTCACTACACATTGGTTCGCCAGAGCCTTCAGTACGAAAAATTGTTTCAGACTCGGTTTTTCTGAGAATAATTAGACTAATAAACCGTCCTTTGGGGAAGTTTTCGTAAGTTTGGGCAAGGACGGGGGATAGTTTGTTAATTGACATAAAAATCTCCTAATTAATTAGATGTGGTAGTTTCGTCGGCATCGTCTTCGGATTTTTTCTTTAACTGCTGTTGCGCTTCTTGAAAAAAGAACAGATAAGCAGCTTCAAGAGTGTCTTTATCGTTCAAAAGCTTTTCAGGACGAGAGTTATATACATCTTCGTAAAGATTGCGTAGAACTTGGTAATATTGCTTGACTTGCTCATATTTAGTAGAACCAACACCATGTTCGCGGATACGGTCTAAGCGAGTATGATATTGCTGAACTAAAGCAGCAAAAAGTAAGTCTAAGTCCATGTGAGATTTTTGAGAACGCACTGCGGCTGTAAAAGCCGTAAAAGGTTCAGATAAAGAGGTACGTTTAAACGAACTTCCCCGCAAACTAGCAGTAGCAGCAATTTGGCTTGCTTCTCGCAAATACTTAGTTAAAAGTGTATTTTCAGTAGACATAAAACTCTCCAGTAAAGTATTTAAAGGTTCACGAATCCGAATCCAGTTATGTTCTAGATTTGGTTCATTTTGTTCGCGCAAAATCCAGCGCAAGAGAACATAATAAAGTTCAATTGGTCGTGTAGCAGCACGGGCTAAATCGTATAAACAATCATCCGCTTTCTGAATGCTGGCAACAGTTATAGCAAGTTTTCCTATGCAGCGCAGTCTAGTAAGAATCTTCTCCGCATCTTGACGTTTGACATATTGTCCATCGCCAAGTAAAGATTGAAGTGAAGCTGGAATCCTGCTAACTTGACCATACATATTGTTAGCTGAATCTATTTCTAAACTTGAACCTAGAATAAAAGGAAAACCAAATTCTAAAGACAACGAAAGTTCTAAAGCTAATCGCAAAGATTTAAGTAAAGCAACACTTGTATTTGCATCTCCCCAAATTAGAGGAATAATAACAGTTGTATGGACAAAATCAGGACGTTTAGGTAAAGCAAGCCCAACAACTTTGTTAGCCTTAAATTCTAAAAAATTGTCTCGATATAGCTTAACATCATCAACAGTTACCGTACCACCTTCAGCATTTGTAGCCGCAAGTTGTTGTAAATATTCTCTCCATATTAACAACAGTTCTGGACAAGAACCTTTAGGTAAAGCTAGGTGCAAATAAAGCGGATCTTGTTTTTTAACTGCGGGAAAGTTTGCTCCCACTGCCATAATTTGATAGGACAAAGCGGCTATTAAATCTGCTTGCCTTTTTGGTTCTGAACTTATACCCCCAGGCAAACGATTAGAAAATATTTGCACTTTTGTACCTGGCGGCATATTGTCCGAAATCAAGTCATCTGTTTCGCCCAAAGTAGACCCTAAAGAACAGCGCTGTCTAGGATTTGTTTCTATATAAGAATCTAAATAAGCGCCTCCATTAAGATAATTAGTATTAGGTAAATTCAGCATTCGAGCAACGGCTGTCACCATTTCTGTAGAGGCTTCCGCAAATTGGCTTTTTTGCGTACTTTCTTTTCTCAGTTGGAAAGATTCATGTAGGGCTGCAATAATACTCTCGTTTCCATTAACAACGGCTTTTGCGGCAAAAAGCGATCGCCCATACTGTCCGTTAAATGGCTCAAGGGCTGTTCTTTGTTGCTCTGTAAGCCCCACATGACTAGCGATTTTGTCCCAAACATCTTTTGGTGATAGTCCCGTTTCTCGGTAGCTAAGATACGCGGCTTTCAACCCTTCGGCGATCGCAAATTCTTCGGCATTACTTACAGGCTGTAAACCAACATTGGCAGCATTTTTTACCGCATCATCCCCTGCTGTCTCTCCCCATTTTATAATGTCTTTTGCTACTTTTTCTGCTTTAAATCCAGCCTTCTTTTTTTCTAAAAGAGCCTGCACATTTAGCAGCACTTCTTCTATATTCTGTTGTATGGCTTGATGAGCAATTTTGATTCCATCTTTAGTAGGTCGTACTAATTGTTGAATGTTATTGCCAAAAACTTCATCTATTTTCGTTTGCCAAACTGCGGCTATTTCTGTAGTTAAATCAACCTCTGGTAAAGCTTCACCTTCAAATATTTCTCCATCAGGAAAAATTGCTAAAGGAGTCAGCCCATACTTTTTAAAGACCTCCTCGCAAGCACCTAGTAAGAGCGCTGTAATGTAACCCTTGTCTTCAGATAAGCGCACCCGCAAAAGTTTACAAGGTCGTCCTAAAGCAACGGTCAATTCTGTTTGAACTTTACGAAAGCGATCGCGCTCAGGAATCCCTAAATCGAACAAATCCGCCCCGGTTATCATCGCCGCCCAGCGATCTATTGCTGGATCTTCAGGTAAAAATATTGCCCCGTCGCTGCGGTTATGTCCAGAATGACGCTCTATTAGCTTTCTAACTAGCTCAAAGTCATCTTCAGTGACAACAAACTGACTAACACAAGCCAAGTTCAGTTGTTCTTGTAAAAATGCCCGATCTCTAGCTAAAGTTTTGACGTTGCGCCCTTTGGGATCTAGTTTATTGAGGTCATGAACCGCCGTTGCAGCTAATAGTTTTGGTCGTTTGTCTTCTGGTACTCCTGCGAGGCGACTAACGGTTAACATGAATTGACAAGCCGAATCTAGATGTTCAGCTAGGGTTGTCCCGGTTCTGACTCCATACTGATAATGGGCTGCATGGCGATCGTACAGTAAGGGTCTAATTTCACTAAAATATATTTCCTCTAAGCTTTTTGGAGGACGGTTTAAAAGCCGACGCTGATTTAACATTTAAAAATATTCCAATTAATGACTCGTGTGTTTCAACAAAAAATTTCAATTTTTCAAAAACATCTCAGGGGTAATAAACTTCTTATCTAAAATTGGAGTCTTATTTGTAACGAGTTTCTAGGCTGAATGCGTAGATATCAGCAATCAGCAAAGTGTAGAGGTAATTTGCAAATTACCAACTAACAACCTTAGAGTTCCCAAATTATTCAAAAAACAAACAATCTCAAATTATCTTTTAGCTTGCAGTGTTTTCTTATTTGCTAGTGCCTTCAACTACAGCTACAATAACTCTAAAACCTGGATGATGTCAAGTAGTGCATTTACACTTTAGTTAATGGCAAGAAAAAAAGAGACAATTACACTTTCAATTCCCCCAGGAACAAAAGAGCAATTAGAAGAACTCGCCCGTCGCCTAAACATCCTGTGGGGCAAAGAGCCGAGCGTTTCAGGGCTAATAGTTGCGATCGCCCAAAAACAGCTAGAAGTGGGGCAACCCTTTACTCTCAACCGCGAACGAGTCAACGCTTTAATGCCAGCAACTACAGGCTTAGTTGATGCTGGTAATATAGAAGCCGCCCAAATTGTACTTGCACTTTTATTGGATAAAGGTACACTTGAAACTCCTCTGCGTCAGTCTCTACTTAAGCAAGTTAGCGATTCTAGGAAGGGATGGCGGTTAGAAATTGATAACCTAATCGACAAAAAACAGCCTTTCCATCTTCTTTATCGCAATCCCCAAGACCAAGAACTTGAATATACCGTTCGTTACGGGGAGATTTGTTTCTACGAAAAACGCTCTTATTTATTGGTTTGGTGTGACGAAACCCAAGATGCTGAAAAAACTATCCCTAATTTACCTGAACTTTGGCATAATCGCTGTTTGCGTTTAGACCGAGTTGTGTCAATTTTGCCCATTAGTGGCGATTGGCGGGGTCAATTAGATTACTTAAAAGTGCAGTTACACTTTAAAAGGGGATTAGTAAAATCTTACGAATTTAAAGAGGATGACTTAGAGGAGGAAATGAATGGAGAAGTGCGGCAGGTGGTGCGGAAAGTAGTAAATTATTTTTGGTTGAATCGGGAAGTACGACGATATGGAAAAGATTGTGTAATTGTGTCGCCAGAAAATGTCCGCGACTGCTTTAAACAAGAACTGCAAGAGCTTTACAATCTATATTTTTAACTAGAAAAGCGATCGCACTTGGCAATTAAACTAGCGCGATCGCCTACAATTAAACCTACTTGTCTAGAAATCCTTGGATTTTTTGCCCCAACTCTTGTCGATTTGAGGTGTTGAGTAAAAATCGGCTGATAAACCAAATAGAATAGCCAATTCCAACTAATTCAAAGGTTGGTGCTACTAAAGGAATCTCATTAATAGCTGCAATCACAGCTAAACTTACTCTAAACGCAATAATTGCGCCGAAAATTAGTCCCAAGTTGATTAGTAGTTGTTGATTCTCGCCGAAAAAACTACCTAAGTTCTCTGATAGTTGCGATAAAAAGCTGACAACTTTACCAACTATCCATTGTCCTTTTTCTAGAGGTTTACCAAGCGGAGGTTCAGGCTCTATAATTACCTTGACTTCAGGAGTTTCAGTTACTGGTGGGGTTGGAGGTTCTTGCATAATTATGTGTTTTTTAACTCATCGAATAAGTGTAAATTACCATGCAAAGTTTAGGATTATGCTAGGCGATCGCACTTGTTGTATTTCTCTTTAAAGTGGGATTAATTCGGTAAAATTTTGCAACAACTGATCGTTGGTCAATTCGTCGCCTAGTTGCGCCGGGGAAAAATGGACTTGAATTGCTTGTAATTTCTCTTGGTAATGCAGATTAATCAAGGCTTTCAAGCCATCTTTGAGAGCGGTAATATTAGATAAATCGGTTTCAAGTTCTGGAACTTCTCCAGTAAACGCCGCCGTAATCATCACTACCAAGTTACGAGTTATAGGTATAGATAAAGGCTCGTCAGTGGGAGTGTTGCTAAAATCTGGTTCGCTGAGGTAGCGTTGGGCGGAATCGGTAAATAATTCATTAACGTAGTCTCCTGCTTCCCCTTCACTCCAAAATACATCGCCTTCATTCGCCGCCGAAAGCCAGTATTCATCGTATTGCAGCAGAGTTTGACATATTTCGACTAACCCCTCTCCCAATACCTCTAAGTCGCCATCAGCGTCCATAGCCGATCTAGCTGTACGATTTAAAACCCCTAATATTGGTGCTACTTCTTGTCCCGCCAGGTGTAAAAATAAACGAGAAACAACATAACGAGTACCACCCGTTAATTTACTAAAGCGATCGCGTAAACCCATATTTATTTACTCCACAACTTAACCTACTGTATCCCTGGCAAGATAATACTAACTAAGTTTTATTTTGAACTATGAATATTGGCATTATTGGACTGGGATTAATTGGCGGCTCTTTGGGGTTAGATTTACGCGCTTGTGGTTACAAGGTTTTGGGTGTAAGTCGGCGCGAACAAGTCTGTCAAAAAGCCAGCGATCGCGGTGTGGTAGATTTGGCAAGTATAGACTTTGCTATCCTCAAACAGGCGGAAGTTATATTTATTTGTACGCCCATAGCGGCGATTCTGCCTACCGTAAACCAACTAATTCCCTTTCTCAATCCATCCACCGTATTAACCGATGTTGGCTCGGTTAAAGCGCCTGTAGTCGAAGCTATTGCGCCTTTATGGTCAAACTTTGTCGGCGGACATCCTATGGCGGGAAACTCTGAATGTGGGATTGAAGCGGCGCAAACTAATTTATTTGTCTTTAAGCCTTACGTGCTTACACCAACTGCATCAACTCCGCTTACCGCCGTTGCTAAAGTTGAGAACATTGTAAAAAGTCTGAATGCAAACATTTATCACTGTACTCCTCAAGATCACGATCGCGCCGTTAGTTGGATTTCGCACTTACCAGTAATTGTCAGTGGCTCGTTGATTGCTAGTTGTCAAAGTGAAGCTAACCCAGAGGTTTTAAAATTAGCCCAAAACCTTGCTAGTTCTGGTTTTCGAGATACAAGCCGCGTAGGTGGGGGAAATCCTGAATTAGGCTTAATGATGGCAAGTTATAACCGCGATGAATTGCTCAGAAGTTTGCAATACTATCGTCAAAACTTAGATAGAATGATTCACCTAATTGAACAAAAAAACTGGGTAGAGTTAGAGCAGCAATTGCAATCTAATCATGCAGGGCGATCGCACTTTGTGCGGGAATAGAAAAGTTTAAACTACATTGAGTTATCGTATTGATAAGTTTACTTTTGCCAGTCATGGCAGCTTTCGATTTGCAAAAAGATATGATTCTTTGTTGCAAGTTACTCTATGACTTTTAAGTTAGTTTTTAAAAAGAATCGGTTTGCTCTGTCAAAGTTTCAACTAACAAAGTCATTTGCTGCTGCTTTTGGTTTAAAAACGCCTCGCACTCGCGCAAATACTCAACAGCCGTAGTAAATTCTGTAAATACTTCCGCAAGCTCTAATTCACCGGATTCTAGCTGGTTGATAATTTTCTCAACTTTGGCAACGGTTGCCTCATAATTCCAATTTGCTTTCTTTTTAGCGCGAGGAGAATCGGTCATTATTTATCGAAAATTTCTGTTACTTTGACTTTAACTTGACCTGTACCTAGTTGGACAAGCAACTCTTGCTCCTTCGCAAGTTCAGAACTAGAACGCGCGATCGCCCCTTTTTCTGTTCTCAATACCGCATATCCCCGTTTTAATACCGCTTTGGGGTCTAAAGTTGCAAGCTTTTCTTGTAAAAACCTACAGTGCAAAGTCACATTTTGTAACTGATTTTGCGTTACTTGAACTAACTGCTGTTTTTGCCAACCAATTAGCTGTTTTTGTTGCTGGATTTGCCGCTCTAAAGGTAAACGTTGCAAGCGACTTTGCAAACGATGTAGACGATTTTGGACGCTAGCAATTTGCCCTGTAGCGGCTCTTTGCAGACCTTGTAGGCGCTCTTGATGCTCGGCGTAAAGGGTCGTGAGTTCTGGTACAACTTGTTCGGCGGCGGCGGTGGGAGTATGAGCATAGGCATCGGCGACTAAATCGGCTAAAGATTCATCGCGTTGATGACCAATCCCAGTAATTACAGGAATTGAACAATTGGCGATCGCTCTTACTACTCTTTCGTCATTAAAACAAGCCAATTCCTCTGTTGCACCACCACCACGAGCTAATATTAGTACCTCCGCACGTTTATCTTTTTCTACTCGCTCTATGGCTTTGATAATTGATGCTGGGGCTTGTTCCCCTTGGACAATTGCCGGAGAAAATAGCACGTGTAAACCTGGGTAACGCTGTCCTAAAGTTTTTTGCGTATCTCCCCAAGCGGCGGCGGAGGCTGAAGTAACTACAGCGACGATTTGAGGGTGCGGCGGTAGGGGCTTTTTGCGTTCATTGTCAAATAACCCCTCTGCTTGCAAAAATCCGCGCAACTGTCGATAGCGCAATGCTAATAAACCAACTCCTGCGGGCAAACTTTGCCACACCGTTAACTGGTATTGTCCGCGCCCAGGATACAACCGGATACTACCTAAAACTATTACCTGCTCTCCCATTACAGGAATTTGTGCCAATTTTTCTAATTGACCATTCCAAGCAACACAACTAATTGCCGCTTTATCTTGAGGATCGGTGAGGGTAAAAAACAATCCCCGGCGGTGATGATTGGTACTAGAAACTTCCCCAGTAATCCAAACTTGGCGCAATTGCCCATCTTGCTCTAATAATTCTTGAATGTAGGCAGTAATTCCGCCTACAGAAATCGGTGCTAGTTCTGGTGCAGTATCCAGATTAAACGTCATTATTAATCCACGAACAAAAGTTAAAGAGCATTTAACAGCTTAAAGTACCGTTGGCGATCGCTAGAGCAATAGATAACTGCTGAACTGGCACTTTTTCCTAGAGCAAATTATTTATTTAATAGTACAGCGACACAAACCCGCGATGTCTGTGTCGCTGTACTTATCAGCTATAACGTTCTTCTGCCCAGGGTTCGCCCCGGCTATTGTAACCATTGCGTTCCCAAAAGCCTAATTCTTCTTTGTCTAGAAACTCCAAGCCATTAATCCATTTGGCGCTTTTCCAAGCGTAAATATGCGGAACAACTAGCCGCATTGGGCCTCCATGTTCGGCGCTTAGAGGTTCGTCAAAAACTGTATGGGCAAAAAAGTTTTCTTCCTTCAATAAGTCCGACATCGCAATATTGGTAGTGTAACCGCCATAGCAATGTTCCATCACATGAACAGCTTTCGGATCTATCTCAATTAATTTGATAAAGTCGGTTACTTTAATCCCTTTCCATTTGACATCGAGTTTAGACCAACGCGTAACACAGTGGAAATCGGCGGTAAACTCGTGTTGGGGTAAAGCCATAAAGTCCGACCAACTAAAAGTTGCCTCTTTTGCCAAACCCCAAACTTTAAACTGCCAAGTTTCCATATTGACTTGAGGAGTTTGCCCGTAAGTAAGTACAGGAAACCCTTTAGTTAAATATTGACCAGGAGGAACGCGATCGCTCTGTTCCTCGTTAGGTTTTTTAAAAAATTTTCCTAGCATTATTTCAGTTGCTTCAGCTTCCTACTCTATTGTGGAGTAAAATCTTTTAACTTACATTTTTGCTTTTCTAGTTAGTTAGCAACAAGTGATGAGTTTATTCTTCGGCTTCGTCTTCTTCCTTGGTAGGATATACAAACTTAGAGCGTCCGCTTAAAATCGATTTACCCAAGGAAAGAGCTTTTTGAGCCTCTACTACTGCTTTATGTTTCCAGGTTGCTTTACGCTTATCTCGTTTTGATTTGGATGTTTTCTTCTTAGGAACTGCCATAATAGCCACTACAATTTTTGACAACCTTTCTAGTATAAAGTCAAAAAGCCAGACCTACAACTTCAGGTATTGCCTAACCAAATTACTCTGTAGAGATTTTAAGGTTGATTAGGTGCTGGATTAGCTGGATCTACTTGGGGTAAGTTTTGAGGGGCTGGTGTTGTTATGGGGGCGACAGGGGTTGGTGTGGGAGCGATATTATCACCAGGGGAAGTTACGGGCGGTATTCCTGGCGCTTGAGGGCGGGGAACCAAAGCTGGACTTCCAGGAAGTGGAGCAGTTTCAGGATTGACGGGTTCAATAGGAGCATTATTAATAACTTCCCTAGCGCTACCGGGAGGATTATTTTGTTGTGGTGTGGGTGGTGGTGGAGGGGTACTTCCTGTTCCCTGGGGAGAATCGGCGGTAGCTAATTGTGGCTCCTCTAAACGTAAAAGACTGCGCGCACTATTGAAATATGTAAATCGATCGTTACCATCGCTCCATTGCGGACGACTCAAACCTATAGCTAAAACTGGCGCAATTACACCCTGATTTTGACCTAAAATAACTACCGAAACGTCAGTAACTTGAGAACCTTGGCTAAAGCCTTGTGAAAGGGCGGAAGTAGCTGCGAGTTCTGCTCTTTGGATTAGACTATCGTAGGTTTCATCTGGTTGGCGATCAATAGTAATATTATCAATCCGAGCCGTTTCAGCTTGAACAGTTTGTTGGCGGAGAAAACTAAATCCTATAAGTATTAACGATAAAGAAGTTAGTTGAGTTATTCTAGTCAGCGATCGCCCAAAATTAAGGCTATTTTTATTTTGGTGCTGCTCGGTCTTTGAGGCTTGGGGGCAAAAAATCAACCTCATAACTGCGATTGCTCCTTAAAGTAGTGATTTTACAATTAATTGCTTATATCTAACTGTATTAACACTGCTTTGCCGAGTATTGTTAAATATAGATAGATTTATTAAAATTTTTGGATGATTAAAAACCTTAAAATAGCTATTTTAGCTATAAGTAGTATGTTTTACCTGTTTTGCTAATTAGCTTGGAGAGAAAACAGTATTTTTTATACTAAGAAAAAAGAATTATATTTGAGTACCCAGCTAGGGTGGGGTTTTGTAATGAGGAGCAATTAAATTTCAACTAAGATCAAGTAAATATTTTTAGCAGTAAGCTGTCACATCTTCGCCGCATTCATCAGCCAAATAGCAGAGCGCCCGAAAACGTAAACCTACAACTTCCTCGTATACTGGGTTGAGTTTGCACATGGGAGGAATACGGAACAATTTACGACCAAATAGTTTGATATCGCGTTCAAAGGGACATTGAGCAGGAATTAGTTGGCATAAACGATGAGCTAGTTTTGGGTTACATACTTGGATGCGATCTAAGCGTTGACGCAGGGATTGGAAAATATCAAATTCTGCTTTTTCGCCTAGCATCCAGTTGTTAAGTGGGAAGTCTTGGTTTGCTTGTTGTGATAAGTTCATAATGCCTCTACTTAAATCGGGTAATTTGGGTGTTCTAAGAATATCTACAATTTGTCAGCGAATTTTTCGCAAGAACAAGGAAAAAGTTGATTTGTTATCATCTTGCTCAAAGTTACAAGATTACGAATTAGAGACATTACTGAACTTTTGCAGGGGTAAACTACTAATTTCCGTAAATGCACCCAAGAAAGTCAGCAAAATAGCAAAAATAAAGAGTGGAAAGAAGTTGTTAGCTTCTTCCCACCCCCTATTTAATTAGTAATGACGCTTGATAAACCTAAGAAGCTGCCACTTGTGGCGCTGTAGTGCGTCGCCGTCTTCTCCCATCTAAGGCTTTGGTGGGTTCATCAGGGGTTTGCATCAATAAAGTAACTGTCGGTTGGGTTTGCAATTCTCGGCGAATTTGACGCTGTAATTCCCGTTCTAGCTGCACTTGTACCCCTACCCAATCTACTTCTACAGGTTCGCCATTGACCGATTGAGTAAAACTTGACCAGCGATCGCTTAATACTCTTTCCATCCGCTCTTGTACCCACTGTTGCAGCTTAGGGCGATCGATGGTAGTAACTACACCCCGCAGGTGAATTTCTGGTTTCATCATCAATTTACCATTCCAATCTACCGCCGCCGCAATCGTAATAATGCCTTCTCCTGCCAATTGCTGCCGCTCTTTGAGGACGCGATCGCTCACTATTCCCGTGCGTGACATATCCACCAACTCTATTCCCGCCGGCACTTTCCCGGTGACGCGCATCGCCTCTGGTGAGACTTCTATCACGTCGCCGTTTTGAACAATTAGCATATTTTCGGCGGGAATGCCTGTACTTTGAGCCGTTTCGGCGTGCTTGACTAGCATCCTATGTTCGCCGTGAACGGGTAAGAAAAACTTAGGCTTAGTTAGTCCAATCATCAATTTTTGGTCTTCTTGGCAACCGTGACCGGATACGTGCAAGCCTTTATCTTTACCGTAAATAACGTTTGCACCCTGCATCATTAAGCGGTCAATGGTATTGACAACTGCAATAGTGTTTCCCGGAATCGGGTTAGCGGAAAATACTACCGTATCGCCAGGACGAATTTTAATTTGCTGGTGTTCGCCGTTAGAAATGCGGGTCATTGCGGACAATGGTTCGCCTTGAGAGCCTGTAGTTAGAATTAATACTTTTTCTTCCGGTAAGTTCCGCAAGGCTTGCAATGGTTGTAGCAAGTTGTCTTCGCACTTGATATAACCCAAGTTTCGGGCGTGAGCGATTAAGTTAAGCATTGAGCGCCCTACTACCCCCACCACGCGATTTTGTTTTCTGGCTATGTCCAAAATCATGTTGATGCGGTGGACAGAAGACGCAAAGGTTGTAACTAAAATCCGCCCTTTAGCTTGACTAAATACCCGTTCTAGGTTTGGATATACCGACCGCTCAGAGGCTGTATAGCCTGGTACTTCGGAGTTTGTCGAGTCGCTAATTAAGCAAAGTACGCCTTTTTCGCCGTGTTCTGCTAACCTTTGCATATCAAAAAATTCACCATCTACGGGAGTATGGTCAAACTTGAAGTCTCCGGTGTGGATAATTACTCCGGCGGGTGTGTGTAAGGCAATGGTAAAACTGTCAGCAATAGAATGAGTATTGCGGATGAATTCGACAATAAATTGCGAACCTAGTCTTACTGTTTCGCGGGGTCTAACGGTTCTCAATTCTGTGCGATCGCGCATTCCGGCTTCTTCTAGTTTACCTTCTAGCATTGCTAGTGCCAACCTTGGCCCGTAAATTACCGGAATTTCTAGCTGTCGGAGGTGAAAAGCTATACCACCAATATGATCTTCATGACCGTGAGTGACAATCATGCCTTTAATTTTATGGCGATTTTCCCGCAAATAAGTCATATCTGGCAGCACAATATTTACTCCGTGCATACCATCGGTGGGAAAAGCTAACCCTGCGTCTAGCAAAATTATTTCGTCTTCGCACTCAAATACACAGGTATTTTTACCAATTTCATGCAAGCCACCGAGAGGAATAATTTTTACTGTTGGTGATGTGTTTTTTGCCATGTCAATCCTTTTGTTAATTGTGTTTAATAGAAAAAACTGTAGAAGTTCTCTTTTTTCCCGTAGGTATCTAAAGTTTCTAGCAAATTTTTTAGGTAAAATTTCTGCAATTAGAGGTAAATTAAGACCTCATTTTTATGTATTCTTTCTGCCTTTTTAGAAAGTAGTTAATAATCCAAATCTTTGTTTTTGCTATCCATAGCTTGCAAGACTTTTTCTAAGGTATTACTTACCTTTTCTTCCTCTTCGCACTGTAATGGTAGACGAGTAGAACCGACATCCCAACCTTTCATTTTTAAAGCCATCTTGACTGCAATTGGATTAGTAGTAATAAACAAAGCTTTAAATAAGGGAAATAATTGTAAATGAATGCTAGTCGCTTGTTGAACTTTTCCAGTTTCAAAAGCTTGAATCATTTGTTGCAATTTTAGTCCTACTAAATGACTAGCGACGCTGACTACGCCTTTAGCACCCACCGCTAACATCGGCAAAGTTAGGGAGTCATCACCGGAGTAAATTTGAAATTCTCTAGGCGTTAGGCGGCTAATTTCACTGGCTTGGTCTAAGTTGCCCGTTGCTTCTTTGATGCCTACAATGTTATCAATTTCGGCTAACCGAGCTACCGTCTCAGGCAGGAGATTTTGGCTGGTACGACTGGGGACGTTGTACAACACTATCGGCAAATCGGGAGAAGCGGAAGCGATCGCCCGAAAGTGATGGTATAATCCGCCTTGAGGTGGTTTGTTATAGTAGGGAACGACTTGTAAAGATCCATGTACTCCTATTCTAGCTGCTTTTTGGGTGGCGGCAACAGCTTCGCTGGTCGAATTTGACCCTGTACCTGCCATTACCAGTGCTTTTCCTTTTACCGCCTGCAATACAACTTGAAATAACTGATATTCTTCGTCCCATGTTAGGGTTGGCGATTCTCCGGTTGTCCCGCACACTACGATTGTATCGCTGCCATTGGCGGCTAAATGTGCGGCTAATTGTTCGGCTACAGCATAATTTACACTACCGTCGGCTTTAAAGGGCGTAACCATTGCTGTTACAACTTTTCCAAAATCTACCACCCGTTTTTACTCCTCACCGTAGCTTTTAGCTATTTGCTGTTTGATATTTTGGCGCTGACAGTAGATTTTTTTCTACTAATAATTCAGCAATTTGGACGGCGTTTAGGGCTGCACCTTTACGTATTTGGTCGCCACACAGCCATAGTTCTAAACCGCACTCGTGGGATATGTCTTGACGGATGCGACCTACTAACACTTCATCAATGCCTGTAGCATCTATAGGCATGGGAAAGTAATTTGCTTCCCAATCTTCCACTACTCGCACGCCGGGAGCTTTGCTTAATATGGCTTTGGCTTCCATAGCGCTCATTGGCGATTCAAACTCTAGGTTAATTGCTTCCGAGTGGGCGCGGAGTACGGGAACCCGAACGCAGGTGGCGGTAATTCTTAGATGGTCGGCATTAAATATTTTTTTAGTTTCGTTGACCATTTTCATTTCTTCTTCACAGTAACCATTTGCAGTCATGGGGGAGTTGTGAGGAAATAAATTAAATGCTAAAGGATAAGGGAAAATTTCTGGAGTTGGAGACTTTCCTTGTAAAATTTCTTGAGTCTGGTTTAAAACTTCTGCCATTGCCATCGCCCCCGCACCGCTAGCAGATTGGTAGGTAGAAGCAACAATTCGGTTGATTTTCCTAGCTTTGTATAGTGGATACACCGCCACCGCCATCAAAATTGTTGTGCAGTTGGGGTTAGCAATTATCCCTTGGTGGTGGGCAATTGCGTCAGGATTAACTTCGGGGACTACTAGAGGAACTTGAGGGTTTAAACGAAAAGCACTAGAATTATCTACTACTACCGCCCCGGAAGCTACGGCGATGGGTGCGAGGGTTTTGGAAATAGAACCCCCCGCCGATGCTAGTACCAAGTCTATGTTATTGAAAGAGCGATCGCTCACCTCCTCAATTACTAAATCTTCTCCTTTAAAACTCATAGTTTTCCCCGCACTGCGAGGAGAAGCTAGTAGCTTTAGCTCTGCTACCGGAAAATTCCGGCTTGCGAGTAATTCTAATAATTCTGTACCTACAGCCCCCGTTGCGCCTAAAATTGCCACGCGATAGGATTTTGTCAAGTTTTGCTCCTAATCAGATTGATTTAATTTTGTTTAGATAATATAGCCAGCTTCAATAAGGAATTAAATTTATATAGTTAATTATTTTAGGGGAATATTAAACTTTTAGTTAAGTTATAACAGTTTGATAAAATTCTTCAAGCAACTTCAATATTCTGTGGTTACTAGCTTATCAGCAAACGTGCGATTGAAACAGCACGGGACAAAAGTGTAAAGGATTAGGCGATCGCATCAAATTATCGCTAAACTAAGAACTGCTCGAAAAGCCACAAATTTTATCTATACTGGCTAGGATATCACGGTGTCGTTGCCTCTGCCCTGCCAAGATAAAAATACTTTTAGCCCGTAGTAGGGATAAAACCGTTGTAGGCTTATAGCTTTCTCCGTCAGCAATCAGAGCAAGCCTAAGTAATCTAGTTCCCTTTAGTCAAATTGTCAGATAAAACTGTAAACATGAAAGTCACCCAGGAAAAACTCCCCGCAAGTCAAGTCGGTTTGGAAATAGAAATTCCCCCCGAAAAGTCCAAACAGGCTTACGAGCAAGTAATTCAAAACTTTGCTCGCTCTGCCAATATTCCTGGGTTTCGTAAAGGCAAAGTTCCGCGCCAAGTATTAATTCAACGGCTAGGAGTAGTCAGAATTAAAGCCGCAGCTTTAGAAGACTTAATCGAAAGCGGCTTAACAGAGGCTCTCAAGCAAGAAGAAGTTAAAGCCATTGGTCAACCTGAACTACGCACCTCTTTTGACGAATTAATCGGTCAATACGAACCCGGCAACCCCTTGACTTTTAAGGCGGCGGTAGACGTGCAGCCAGAGGTGAATTTGACGCAGTACAGTGGCTTGCAGGTACAAGCAGAAGAAGTTAAATACGACCCCGCCAGCGTAGACAAAGTTATTGAAGAAAATCGGCAAGAGATGGCAACATCAATACCCGTAGAAGGACGCGCGGCGCAAATGGGTGATGTAGCAGTAGTAGACTTTAAGGGTATTTTAGTCAGCGACGACGAGGAGGCGGAAGTAGAGGAAATTCCTGGGGGTGAAGCGACGGATTTTCAAGTAGAGCTACACGAAGATCGATTTATTGAGGGTTTTATTCATGGCATAGTGGGCATGAATATCGGTGAAACTAAAGAAATCAACGCTAAATTTCCGGCGGAATATCCTCAAACAGAGTTGGCAGACCGCAAAGCCATGTTTACCGTGACTTTGAAGGAATTAAAGGAAAAAGAACTGCCAGAAGTTAATGATGAATTTGCTCAAGAAGTTGGCGAATTTGAAACTTTAGACCAATTGAAAGCATCCCTGGAAAAAAGGTTCACTGAAGAAGCAGAAAACAAGACCAAAGTCAACAAGCAAAAAGCTTTAACAACAGAATTGGTCAAAAATGTTGAGGTAGATTTGCCGGAAACATTAATTAACCAAGAAGTTGATGCCATGTTGACTCAAACTGCCATGCAGTTGAGCAGACAGGGAATTGATGTTAAAAAGCTATTTACCCAAGACATCATACCTCAACTAAGAGAGCGGTCGCGCCCCGAAGCCATTGACAGCATTAAACGCACTCTGGCATTACAAGAAGTAGCAAAACGCGAATCAATTGAAGTTGAAAGTGCGGCTATTGAAGCGCGGTTTACGGAAGTGATGGCAGAATTCACCGAAAAGGATAAAGATATTGACCAAGATAGGTTACGGGAAGTTCTCGCTGATGAATTGCTCACAGAGAAAATTTTTGATTGGCTGCAAGCAAACGCCACTATTGAACTGGTGGAGGAAGGGACTTTAACCAAGCCAGAAGAACTCCTTGAGGAATTTGGCGAAGAAGACACTTTGAATCCGCCCGTAGAAATAGCTGAAGATGCTACCGAAGAAATAATAGCAGAATAAATGTATTGGGGCGATCGCTCGATAAAAAGGGCGGCTTCTCCATCTCTAAAATGGATAAGCCATAATAGGTTACAGATAGGTTAATTAATTAGAGTTAAAACCTACTATGCTTTCCATCGGTGACATTTTTTAAGTTTGTGATTTATGCTTGAATCAAAATCTATGTATCCTCCCATCAGCAGCGCCAACTATCTAGAAATTAATAACATCGTTCCTACCGTTGTAGAACAGTCGGGTATGGGGGAACGGGCTTTTGATATTTACTCTCGGCTGCTAAGAGAGCGGATTGTATTTTTGGGAACGCAAGTAGATGATGCTGTCGCGGACTCAATTGTGGCTCAGTTATTATTTTTGGATGCTGAAGATCCAGAAAAAGACATTCAGTTATACATCAATTCTCCGGGCGGTTCCGTAACGGCAGGAATGGCAATTTATGACACAATCCAGCAAATTCGTCCAGATGTTGTTACTATTTGTTTTGGATTAGCTGCAAGCATGGGAGCATTCTTATTAACAGCCGGAGCAAAGGGTAAAAGGATGTCATTGCCCAGCGCCCGAATTATGATTCACCAACCATTAGGTGGCGCACAAGGTCAAGCGGTTGATATCGAAATTCAAGCAAAAGAAATTCTTTATCACAAAAGTAGATTAAACGAGTTACTAGCTCATCACACAGGTAAGCCTTTAGAGAGAATTGAAGCTGATACGGAAAGAGACTTTTTTATGTCCGCCGAAGAAGCAAAAAATTACGGCTTAATCGACAGCGTGATTTCTCGGCAAAATATCCCCCAAGCAGGCGCTACAGTTACTCCAGTTAACTAATTCGAGGCTTTTTATGGTAAAGTACGACTCCCATCTTAAATGTTCATTTTGCGGCAAGTCTCAAGAACAGGTACGCAAGTTGATTGCGGGGCCGGGAGTCTACATTTGCGACGAATGCGTTGACTTGTGCAATGAAATTCTCGATGAAGAATTAATTGAACACAACACAAGCAGCGCCGCCGCTCCAGCACCCCGTCCTGAGCCACCCCAAAAGCGCCGTCCTCGCTCGGCAAATTTATCGTTTAATCAAATCCCCAAGCCGAGAGAGATTAAAAACCACTTGGACGATCATGTAATTGGTCAAGAGGAAGCTAAAAAAGTATTATCAGTAGCAGTCTACAACCATTACAAGCGCCTCAGCCTCCTACAAAATAAAACTAATGGCAAAGGCGCAGAAGAAGCGATAGAACTGCAAAAGTCAAATATTTTGTTAGTGGGTCCCACAGGTTGCGGGAAAACCTTATTAGCTCAAACTTTGGCAAAAATATTAGACGTACCTTTTGCCGTTGCTGATGCTACAACTTTAACGGAAGCGGGATATGTGGGCGAAGATGTGGAAAATATCCTGCTGCGCTTATTGCAAGTGGCGGATTTGGATGTAGAGGAAGCCCAACGGGGAATTATATACATTGATGAAATAGACAAAATTGCCCGCAAAAGCGAAAATCCTTCGATTACCCGCGATGTTTCCGGGGAAGGCGTACAGCAAGCTTTGTTGAAAATGCTGGAAGGCACGATCGCTAATGTACCACCTCAAGGCGGGCGCAAGCATCCCTATCAAGACTGCATTCAAATTGACACCAGCAATATATTGTTTATTTGTGGTGGGGCTTTTGTGGGGTTAGATAAAGTGGTCGAACAGCGCATTGGTAAAAAATCCATGGGCTTTATTCAACCAGGGGAAGGGATATCGAAAGAAAAACGCGCAGCAGACGTGCTGAAGAACCTAGAACCGGGGGATTTGGTTAAGTTTGGGATGATTCCCGAATTCATCGGACGCATACCTGTTGCGGCGGTAGTAGAGCCATTAGACGAAGATACTCTAGTGGCAATTTTGACCCAGCCGCGCAGTGCTTTAGTCAAGCAGTACCAAAAGCTGCTGAATATGGATAACGTACAGCTAGAGTTTAAGCCGGATGCTTTGAAAGCGATCGCTAAAGAAGCTTATCGGAGAAAAACTGGTGCTAGAGCGTTACGTGCCATTGTCGAGGAATTAATGTTAGAGGTGATGTACGAATTGCCCTCAAGAAAAGATGTTACTTGCTGCACAATTACGCGAGAAATGGTAGAAAAACGCTCTACGGCGGAATTGCTAGTACATCCATCTTCTTTACCTAAACCGGAATCTGCCTAAATCATGCCTTACATTCGCGTTCGCGGCGTTGACCATTATTATGAGTGGGTCAAATCGCAATCAAGCTCTAAAGTTAAGCCAGTAATGGTATTTATTCATGGTTGGGCAGGGTCTGCTCGTTATTGGCAAAGTACCGCCAAAGCTTTGAGTGAAGATTTTGACTGTTTGCTGTACGATATGCGGGGATTTGGACGCTCTAATGGCAAATCGCCTCTACTTAAAACAACCGAGGCAGTGGCGGACTCTCTAGCGACCCCAGAACAAACAGAAACTATAGTAGCATTGACCTACGAGCTTGAGGAATACGCGATAGATTTGGCAGCTTTGCTCGATAGATTAGAGCTAAAAAAAGTTTATCTCAACGCTCATTCAACGGGTGCATCAGTAGCGACATTATTTTTAAACCTTTATCCAGAGCGCGTAGAGAAAGCAATCTTAACCTGTAGCGGCGTTTTTGAGTATGACGAGAAAGCCTTTGCGGCTTTTCATAAGTTTGGCGGCTATGTAGTTAAATTTCGCCCCAAGTGGTTAGCTTTAATTCCCTTTGTGGATCGAATGTTTATGGCGCGATTTTTAAAGCGTTCAATTCCAAAGTGCGATCGCAAAGCGTTTTTAGATGACTTTTTGATGGCAGATTATGCTGCCGCGATCGGTACAATGGTTACGGCGGTAAGTGAAAATGCGGCAAAATTTATGCCCGGAGAATTCACTAAATTAAATGTACCCACACTTTTAGTTGCTGGAGAATACGATCAAATTATTCCGCCAGCTATGGGTCGTCAAGCCGCCGCCTTGAGCGATAAAGTAGAATTTGTGTTGATGCCGAATACAGCACATTTTCCGATGCTGGAAGATCCGCAAACTTACCTTGGTTGTGTACAGCAGTTTTTGCAGGGACCAAACAAGGCGTAAGATGTAAATTATTTTATTTATTTACGGGCGTTGCTGAATGAAGAGATGAATCATCCGGGGACAGGGACATCCCCAAATTTGAGATAATGAAGTAGCAATTTAATCGAGTGTCTCAGCATTTCCTCGGTCTTGGAATAACACAATGTTTTGCGATGTAATCGAGCGAGATAGTGCCGTAGCCGTGTGTTTTCACCTTTCACTCGTGTCATGTACGTCTTGCTAATAATCTGATCGCCATTGGGAATAAAGCTAGGGTAGACTGACCAGCCATGGGTAACGTAGAAATAGCACTGCCAAGGGGCTACAATCTCTCATAAAGGTCGAAAGGTTTCAGCACTGTGGTCGCCCAAAACCCAACCTAAAATTCCGGCTTTGAAGTGGTCAACAGCTGTCCAGAGCCAAATTTTGTTTTTTTTGACCTGACAAAGGTTTCGAGTACACCCTCGTTCACCAACTTGGGGAATGGTTTGCGGTTCGTAAGCATCCGGGAGCAACTGTCCCACCGCTTTAACCCAGCTAATCACCGTCGTGTGATGAACTCCTTTGACCCGTTCAATCCCTCGCAAGCCCATGCCATTGACGTACATCTTCAAACAGTCTCGCTTAATTTCCTCTGAGTAGCCTTTCGGGGGTTCATAGCCATCGATGAACTGGCGACAGCAATCAACACAAATGTGATGGGTGTTTACCTTTTCTTTTCCCATTTTTACGGATATGAGTTGAGTTACATTCAGGACACTGCATCAGGATTGACCTTAATTTATCTCTCTATTATGCAACGCCATTAATTGAATATTTTACAACCCAGCTAGACTTATTCGCCAGCAAAGGCTAAATACCAATATTCAGCGACCTACATGAAAAAAATGTAAAGAAAAACACAAGACTTTGTAATCTTTGCGGAATTCTTCGTGCATAGATTGAATACCTAAGATATCAAAGCAAGTTAAAACCTTGTTTAACCAACAAAACTATTGTTCATTTGGAGTTATAGTTATTAGTAACATTTTACACGCTGTATATGAGTAAATACGTAAATAGCCTTTAGTTCAAGCAAACGTAGGTTGATTGTATTGGCAGTAATAAATAACCATCATTTTTTAGCTCAAACCTATCTGCTTTTAAGTGCATTGTTTTTATCTGTGCGATTTAGTGCAGCTAATTGTTGAGCTAGGCATGACTAAAGACTTCGTTAGTAGGGATTCTAAGTTGCGATCGCTTTTTTCAATTCAATTTTCCTTCTTTAGTTCTTCTCGATCGCCCTCTAAATTCAAAACCTAAAGCCACAAGAGTAAATCTATTCCCAAAAATTACTTTGAGGCATCCCCCAAATTTAACTGTAAGTACCATGATAAATAACAAACATTTTTTGGCTAAACCTTCTCTACTTTTAACTGCATTACTTTTGTCTATACAATCAGGTGCAATAGCTGCTCCTAATAATGATGCAGGATTACAAAGTTCTGGTGCTACTTTCAAACAAGACCCCACAACTGGCAAAGTCACTTTTATTGGCAGTGGTTCACCTCAAGGAATCAAACTTCCTTCCACTGTTCCTAGCTTTGCCAGCAATCCCCAAGAGAAAGCTAGAGATTTTGCTAGAGCCTATGCGCCTTTGTTTGGTGTAAATAACCCTGATACAAATTTAGTTGCCAAAAAGTCATTTACAATTGACTCTTTACCCACAGTCAAGTATCAACAACTTTATAAAGGCATACCAGTATTTGCTTCGGAGATTAACGTTAATCTGGACAAAACTGGCAACTTGCTAGCAATGTCTGGTGAAGCAGCATCAAATCTAAACTTAGATGTAAAAGCTAAAGTTAGTTCTGCCCAAGCATTGAAGACAGCATTAGGAGTTGTCAAAAAATACTATAAGTTGACCGCATCAAGTGTAAACGCCTCCACACCAGAGCTAAATATTTATCAGCCCGAACTCATTGGCCCTGGTAATGGTCGAGCAAAGTTAGTCTATTTGGTGATAGTAAAACCAAAAGCCCTGAAACCAATTCAACAGTATGTATTTGTAGATGCAACAAAACCAAATACCGTTGCCCTCACATTCAATAACAACCCCGATGCTAGAAATCGCTTAACTTACACAGCTAATCATACCGAGATATTGCCAGGAACGTTGGTATGCAATGAGGCTAATGTAACCGCCAACTGTGCAGCCGCCGGAACTAGCGATGCGGCTAAAGCCCATACGTTTGCACGCGATACTTACGACTTTTACTTTAGTAACCATCAACGAGATAGTATTGACGGCTATGGGTTGCCGTTAGTCTCTACAGTACAATTTGGCGTTAATCTTCAAAACGCCTTTTGGGACGGGATTCAAATGGTCTACGGTGACGGCTTTTCCAAGGCAGATGACGTTGTTGGGCATGAACTTACCCACGGAGTAACCCAATATACCTCTAACTTGTTGTATTACTACCAATCTGGAGCAATTAATGAATCTTTTTCAGATGTGTGGGGGGAATTTATTGACCTAACAAACGGTAGAGGTAACGATACAGCAGCAGTGCGCTGGAAAGTGGGAGAAGATATTCCTGGTATTGGCGCAATCCGGGACATGAAAAATCCACCCCTATTTGGCGATCCCGATCGAATTCTTAGCCCCCTTTACTACAAAGATAGTGATGACAATGGAGGAGTACATTTTAATAGTGGAGTCAATAACAAAGCTGTTTTCTTAATGGTTGATGGCGGCACTTTCAATGGTAAAACTGTCGTTGGGCTGGGAGCTGCAAAAGTTGCCAAGATTTACTACAGAGCGCAAACAACTTTATTGAGTTCTGGTTCTAACTACAACGATTTGTATACTTATCTCAATCAAAGTTGCACAAGTTTAGTTGGAACTTCAGGAATCACCGCCGCAAACTGTACGCAGGTAAATAATGCGCTTTTGGCTGTGCAAATGAATTTGCCACCCTCTGGTGGTTTCCAACCACAAGCCGCCCTTTGTCCGGCGGGTAAAACTGTCTCTAACACTTTCTTTGATAACGTGGAAGGCAGTTTGAAGTGGCATCCTTTAACTTTAGCAGGCAATAATCTTTGGACAATAGGTACAAATTTTGCTGCTTCTGGGACTAATTCTTTGTTTGCGGCAGATATCGATGGTAATAGCGATTCTATTGCAGTCCAGAAGACAGGAGTGCTGATTCCCGCCGGTGCATACTTGTACTTTAAACATTCCTTTGATTTTGAAGCACCTAACTATGATGGAGGAGTTGTAGAGTACAGTATAGGCGGTACAGGCGTTTGGCAAGATGCAAGACCACTATTTTTAGCTGGTCAAAATTATAACGGCACTATCGATACAACTTCTGGCAATCCTCTTAAAGGACGACTTGCCTTTGTTGGTGTTAGTCATGGCTATGTTTCTAGCAAGTATAACTTAGCTTCCCTTGCAGGTAGGGTGGTTCGTTTTCGCTTCCGTCAAGCTAATGATGCTTCTGTGGGCGCTGGAGGCTGGGATGTAGATGATATAAGGGCTTATCGCTGTTTATAACTCCCATAACTTGCTTAACTAATACTCAATAAGGTTGGATGCAGAAATATAAAAGCCTGCATCCAACCTTAAATTGCATCAAAGGGGAAAGTTCGCTACGATCCTGGAGACTCTACAGGACGAATAATTGCTGGGGTAGTCGTTTCTGATGCTTGAAAAATTGCCCTCAAAGCTTGGTTTAAGGTTTCTGCCATTACAATCCGATTTTCGTAAGCAACTACCACTCGCACCAAAGTAGGTAAACTATTTTGCTCGGCTTCTAAATAAATTGGCTCTACGTACAGTAAAGACTGTTCGATGGGGACAATTAACAAATTGCCTTGAATAGCTCTAGATCCTTGCCGATTCCATAGGGAAATTTGCTGCGAAATTACTGGATCTTGATTTATCCTAGCTTCGATTTGCTCAGTTCCATAAACTAATTGCTGCTTGGGAAACTCATACAACAATAACTTACCGTAGTTTTCGCCATCGGAACGCGCGGCTAACCAAGCAACTAAGTTGGTGCGTTGCCTTGGAGTGTAAGGCAGTAGTAAAATAAATTCTTCACTAGGCTCATCGGGTAAGCTAGTAATTAAGTAATAAGGCTCTACTAATTTAGGTTTATTGCCGTAAACTTCATTGGGAATTTGCCACTGATCTTCTCGATTATAAAAAACTTGGGGATCGGTCATGTGGTAAGTTAGCAACCGCTCTGATTGAATATTAAAGAAGTCTACGGGATAGCGTGAATGGCTGCGGAGACTTGCAGGCATGGCGCTAAGAGGCTTAAATAATTTAGGAAAAAGCTGCTGCCAAGTATTAACAATTGGATCGCTCTGGTCGGTGATATAAAAGTCAACAGAGCCGTTATAAGCATCAATAACGACTTTTACAGAGTTACGAATGTAATTGATGCCTTGACTGCCTCGATCTGAGTAGGGATAGCGATCGCTTGTGGTATAAGCGTCAACTATCCAGTACAAATAATTGCCTTTTTGCCTTGGGATTTTAGTATCTGCTACTACTAAATAAGGATCGCCATCGTATTGTAAAAAGGGTGCAATTTCTCGGATGCGTTGATTAATGTTGCGTCTAAATAATACTTTGGTGTCAGGCAAAAAATTTCGTGTCAGTAACATTTGCCAATCGTTTAAGTATCTAGCAAATAAACTTTTGCGCCAAAAAGAACCTATATTAATTCCACCCCTACCATCGTAAGTATTGTAAACATTCTCGTTACCACTGGGATAGTCTAATTCTTTAACTTTAGTCCCCGTCATGACGTAAGTATTCGCTATCTCTCCGTAATAAATTCGCGGTTGTCCAATGGGAATACTGGCGCTGATAGCGGTGCTAGAAGTGTCTAAGGCGGTAGCGCCACCAATATCTTTAATAAAATACTCTGGTAAGCCACTAGGGGCTACAGTATTTACTGGGCTGAGGGTAAAGCCATAGCCATGAGTGTAAGTTAGGCGTTTATTAACCCAAGTTTGAGCTTGCTGAGGTACGGCGCTATAGTCTAATTCTCTTGCCGCAATTAGAGTTTGGCGTTTTTCGGCGTTGGTGGAATTAGATTGCAGAGTATAACGATCAATATCAGCGTCAAGAAACTGATAGTACAAACGGATTTGTTGCAACTGACGATTGGTATCTAGTAAGGGTTTACGATCCCAAAGGCGGATGTTATTAATGGTGAGAGCATTCGCTTGAATATCAGTGTAAGTTAAATTACCAAGAGGATTAAAGGCGCGAATTTCAATATTATCTAGGTCAAAAGCCTGTCTAGTTAAAGCTATACTTCGCTCAATGTAGGGGCGCTCTCTAGCGAGTTCGTTGGGTTGGACAATTAAACGTTGTACTACTATAGGCAAAATTAAGTCACTAGAAATCGCAATTGTGGCATATAGTCCCAGTCCATAAACTATCAATATAGACTTTTGGGCGATAGCGCCAGCTAATAATAAAGCGATCGCAATTCCCATAATACTTAGCAGCGTATAAATTGGTAGTTGAACTGCAATATCCGTATAGCTTGCGCCATAGGCAACTCCTCGCGTTGAATACAATAATTCGTAACGACTTAGCCAATAGCTAAAGGCAACTATCAACATCAAACCGCTACCTAATGCGAGTAAATGCTGTTGCTGAGGGCGAGAAAATCCGCGAAATCTACCTTGGCTTAGGCTATCTCCCGATAGTAAATAGGTAAGCGCTACAGCAATTAAACTGTATAACCCTAGTCCAACTAGCCAAAATTCTAGTAGTCTCCAAATTGGCAAAGTAAATATGTAAAAGCTGATATCTTTATTAAATAGAGGTTCAATACTATTAAAAGCTGTAGGATGTAGATATTGCAGTATGTTCGCCCAGTGAGCGGATAATACTAAACCCATAATTGCACTCAGTAATAGCGCCACTACTTTTAACAATAACTGTGGATATATTAATAGGGCGACTTGACTACTCAATAACAAGCCCAATGTCAAAGATTGCGAACCTAATTGCTGGCACATTTGCCAAAGTAAGTCTAAATTAAATCCAGCAGGAATCGGTGGCGAGATATTGGGTAAGCTAAAGTTAGGGGGCTGCCAATAACTCCAACCAACTTTGCTGTAGTAACTTGTTAATATTGCTAAAAGTAAGTTTAAACCCAAAACTCCTGGTAACAACCAGTTTAATTTAATACTTGGCGATCGCTTGATTTCCGCAAAATTCTGTGGCGGCTGAGTATACTTTAGTCGGCGGGCTACTTCTAAGTTTCCTAGCAAGTAGAGTGCCGTTGTGCTACTTGCTGTTACCCATACTATAGTTTGGGTCAATAACCGTAACTGCAATACTTGTAAATAGCCGACTTCTTGAAACCAAAAAATCTCTGCTCCTATTTGAGCAAGCAAACCCCATACTAGCCATAGCCCCATCAACAGGCTTATTAGTTGAAAGCAACGTTTCCAAAACACAAATTTTTATATTGGCTTAAGCCTGAGTTACACTTTAGATCGTAGTAATTCTATTATTATTTACTTAAGGACTTTGCTTCTCACAAATATAAAAATAATATTTTGACGGTTAAACTTAAGTATACATTTCTTTCTTTAGTTAAATTTCTACTTAAGCGTATTTAATTATACATAAGCTATTGATTTGGAGAAAGATCGAAAGTTGTCAATAAAGTAAATTTATTAAGGTAGTAATTTATAGCTTTGAGCTATGAAAATTTATAAATAACTTCTGCACCTTATAGTAGATGTACTGTTAAAAATAGGCATTCAGAATTGATAGGTAGGTATTGAAGAACTTAAGGTAATTACTATGGATAGCAATAAAATTATTGAACAATATTTAGCAATTAGTAATTCTGTTACTCAGACAAACCAAAATGAAGTAAAACTAGAAAATGTAAAACCTATAGGTGATGTTGCCTCCGATCAGATAGTATTTTGGGGAATTACTGGTTTTGCAGTTTGTTGGGTAGCAATCTTTTTTATGTTATCTAAAAGGGTAAGATTTGCACGTAAGGAAATTGCTGTTAATATCAAAGTTTTACATCAGATTCCGTGCAAAAATTGTAAGTTTTACTCTAGCGATCCTCATCTTAAGTGTGCGGTAAATCCTTCAACAGTGCTAACAGAAAAAGCAATTGATTGTTCTGATTATACTGCTAAAGAAAATAAATTATCTTAATTTAGTTGCCGCTTAAAAAAAATATATAACTACATTTTTGACTAGCGATAAGACTTTAATAACCGAAAAAACTTGTTAATATCGAAACTTCTGGGATCGATTCTTGAACCTGAACGATCTACGGCTTTATGGGTAGTAATTCGAGCTTCTGGAACTCTACTTTGAGCGATTAACCAAGCAAGCGAATTGTATTGCACCTGTGTATAACCGCTATGGCTTTTACGATTGTTTCGACCATCCGGCGGGGTTTCAAACGCAACATGATAAGCAAAATTATTCACCGAAGGGGGAAACTGTAAATGGGTTTTTACAGTTTCAATTCCCTTTGCACCTCTAAATACAGAATTACCTGCACCAAAAGCCCGAAACTGTGGCGGTACTATATAAACAACTGTTCCATCTAACTTAATTAAAGCGTGATAGCTTACTTGAGCATTCTCATTAGTATGAGGAGTTTGAAAATTGTTTATAGCACTTGCAGCAGAATTAACAGTTTCATGAATAACTACAATTGATTGATTATTTACAGGTAAGCCATTAACATTTTGAGTATAACGCTGTCCGTAGTTGTTGGGATGCGCCCAGCTAATTTCGTATCTAGGCTGATAATTGGCTACAAACTCAACTTTATTAATTTGGTGGCTAGAGGTAGTTTTAGAAACTTTTTCGGGCGGAATAATTGGAATTGTAACAATAGCAGGCATTGATGTAATGGCTTGATTTTCTTGAGGCTTTTGTCCAACAATTACAACAATAATTAAAGCTGCCAACTGGGAAAAAATTAGTAATCCTCTAGCGATCCAAGTATTACCTCTCATTAGGCTTAGTTTTTAACTACAATAAATATTATTATAGTCGGTTCTATATTCATGTTGATATTTGCCCAGCACAAACTTTGAGAATTTGCGAAGATTTTAACCACTGAGCATCAAAAGAACCAAGATGAGTAGTAGTAATTAGAGTTTGAAATCGGTCTTGAATGGCATCTAGTAGTTGATTTTGACGGTTTAAATCCAGTTCTGCTAAGACATCATCAAGTAATAATAGAGGGGGTTCGCCAATAACTTCTTCAATTAATTTTAGTTCTGCAAGTTTGAGAGCTAATACTAAAGTGCGTTGTTGACCTTGAGAACCATAGGATCTGGCGGGAGTTTGATTAATAATCAACTCAATTTCGTCGCGGTGAGGGCCAACTAAAGTAGTTCCTTGATGAAATTCTGCGACTTCTCTAGTAGCAATTTTTGTTAAAAAAGCTTGCTGTACTTGCTCCGGTTCGTTGTGTTCAGTGGAAATATTTGGGGCATATTTTAGTTCTAATAATTCGGTACTACCACTAATGCTAGAGTGCCAAGCAGAGGCAATAGGAGCTAATCTTTCTACAGCCCGCGATCGCCTTCTCGTGACTCTAGAGCCTGTAACAGCTAACTGCACGTTCCAAAGCGCCAATTCTTGCTGGCTTTCTTTAATCCCCAATTCTTGAACTTTCTTTAAAAAAGCATTGCGCTGTCGCAATACTTGGTTGTACTGCTGCAAAATGTAGGCATAAATCGGTTCTAGCTGAATTAATAAAGTATCTAACCAATGACGGCGTTGTTCGGGTCCACCCCGCACTAAGTCTAAATCTAAGCTAGAAAACTGTACGGCATTTAGTACCCCCAAAAAATCCAACTGACGGCGCAGAGTTTCGCTATTTTTAGCAACACTGCGGCGACCGTTGCGACGTAAGGTTATAGATAAGTCGCTAATGCCATTAAGACGTTCAATAGTGGCGCTAATTTGCCCTACTGGTTCAGATTCTCTCACTAGATCACGATCGCGGCTGTTACGGTGCGATCGCAAAGTAGCTAATAATTCCACTGCTTCTAGTAAATTTGACTTTCCCTGAGCATTATCGCCAACTAAAATTGTTTTTGGGGCAAGAAAGTCTATTTTTTGCTCTTGGTAGTTGCGAAATTGGCGAATTTGTAGAGTTTTTAGGTACATAGTGTAGGGGCGCATAGGTGCGCCCTAAAAGCAGAATTTAGCTAAAAATCCCTTCTATGCTTTCTTTTTAACCAAGCGCACAAACAATTTTTCGCCTTCAATCCAGACAAACATTAAAGCACTAAAGCCGAAACAAATAGCTAGTTCAAAAGGAGATAGGTAGTAAGTGCCAAAAAATTGCTGTAAGGGTGGGACGTAAACTAGCAATAGTTGTAAGCAAGTTGTAACTACGACCGCCGCTAGCAAAAAGGGATTAGATAGAGGATTTAGCTCTATTGTTAGCTGGGTATTGGAACGAATGGCGATCGCGTGTCCCATTTGAGCAATACACAAAGTAGTAAATACCATTGTTTTCCAAGTGTTGGGATCGCGGGGATAACCAGGAGCATTAGTATAGCCGTAAGCCCATACCATTAAAGCAATGGTGATGATTGCAAAGACAATCCCAATTCTTACCATATAAGAACCTAATCCCCTAGCAAAAATGCTTTCGCGTGGATTAAAAGGCGGACGATTCATTACGTTTGGTTCGGCGGGTTCTACAGCTAAAGCTAGTGCTGGTACGCCATCAGTAACTAAGTTCATCCACAAAATTTGTAATGGACTTAAGGGAATCCCACTTAGTCCTAAAATTGGAGCGGCGGCGATCGTAATTACTTCCCCGATATTGCTACCCAAAATGTACTTAATAAAGCGGCGAATATTGGTGTAAACAACTCTACCTTCTTCGGTTGCGGCGACGATGGTAGCAAAGTTGTCATCTAGCAAAACCATGTCGCTTGCTTCTTTACTCACATCTGTACCTGTGATGCCCATAGCGATACCGATATCGGCTTGTTTGAGTGCCGGGGCATCGTTGACTCCATCGCCCGTCATAGCTACGAATCTGCCCCGCTTTTGCAAGGCTTGGACGATGCGTAATTTGTGTTCCGGGGAAACTCTGGCATAGATGCTAACTAAATCTACTTCTTTTTCTAACTCCTCTTGGCTCATGCGTTCCAATTCTTGCCCAATTAAAACGCGATCGCTTGCTTGAGCAATTCCTAAATCCGCCGCGATCGCTCTAGCCGTTAATTGGTGATCTCCAGTAATCATAATTGGACGAATCCCCGCTTGGCGACACTTGGCTACAGCATCTCTTACTTCTGGACGTGGTGCGTCGAGCATTCCCACTAAACCTAGCCAAACTAATCCAGCTTCTTCGGTTTCTTGAGAGTTGTCTGGGGGTATATTTGCAAGGGGTTTGTAAGCAAAACCCAAGACTCGCAAGCCGTTACTTGCCATTTGGTCGTTTTGGGTTAAAATTTGCGCTCTTTGTTCTTGGCTAACGGGGACAATTTGTTCGCCTGTGTGAATGCGATCGCATCTTTCTAAAGTTAATTCTGGTGAACCCTTTGTAAACATTACATAGTTTTGTGCCTCTAATAAGCCATTTTGTAATGCTTGGCTGCTAACTTCTGGTTCTACCGTACAAATAACGCTCATCCGCTTGCGTTCGGAGGAAAAGGGAAATTCAGCGACGCGGGGTAAACGAGCTTGCCATTGATCTCTTTCTACTCCAGCTTTACCCGCCAAAGATAGTAAAGCGCCTTCAGTGGGATCGCCGATAATAATCCATTGTCCTTGGTCTTGTTGCAAGTTTGAATCGTTACAAAGGGCGCAAGCAACTAACAATGCTTGTAATTCTGGGTACTCTTGACTATTAGTTTTAGTTCCATCGATTTGAAACTCCCCATTGGGTTCATAACCTTCCCCAGTAACTTTAAAAGCGCGGTGATTTGTGTAGGCATTTTGCACCACCATTTTATTTTGCGTCAATGTCCCAGTTTTATCTGAGCAAATAGTTGTGACGCTGCCAAGAGTTTCTACGGCGGGGAGTTTACGAATTAATGCTTTGCGTTTTACCATCCGTTGCGTTCCCAAAGCAAGCGTAACGGTAATTACGGCGGGTAAGCCTTCAGGAACTACCGCTACAGCCATACTTAAAGACACTTCTAGCAAGCCTTCAAAAGCTCCCCATCCGGCGCGGAGTACGCCTACTCCTACTACTAAAGCCACTAAAGCTAAAGAGCCAGAAACTAAGACATTTCCTAGTTGTTCCATTCTCTTTTGCAAAGGCGTAGGTTCGCTTTCCACCGACTGCAACAGCGCTGCAATGCGCCCCAGTTCGGTTTGCATTCCCGTACCCGTAACGATCGCTTTGGCGCGTCCTTGGACGATCTCAGTGCCTTGAAACACTAAATTAAGGCGATCGCCTAATGAAGTATCTTCAGGCAATTGCAACTCGGCTTGCTTTTCAACAGCGTGAGCTTCTCCAGTTAAAGCCGATTCCCGCACTTGCAAATTAGATTCTTCGAGTAAGCGTCCGTCGGCAGCTAATTGTACGCCTGCTTCTAAAAGCATTACATCCCCTGGGACTAATTCTTTAGCAGCAACTTCGCTCAGTCTACCGTCTCGTAAAACGCGCACTAAGGGCGAGGAAAGGCGTTTGAGGGCGGCTAGAGCTTTTTCGGCGCGGCTTTCTTGGAGGTAGCCCAAAATACCGTTAAGAATCACAATTAAAGAAATGGCGATCGCATCTTTGGGAAAACTGCCGCTTCTAAGATCCAAAATTGCTGATACCACAGCTACAGCAATCAACATCAACAACATGATGTTTTTGAACTGATCAATCAAAATTACAAATGGGCTGCGTCCAGCAGTCTCCTGTAACTCGTTTGGGCCGTATCGCTCTTGGCGTTGCTGTACTTCAGTAGAGCTTAAACCTAGAGTGCGATCGCTTCCCAGCACTTGTAAGGTTTTGTCAATTTCTAAGTTGTGCCAGACGGAGGGTTCTTTAGGTAGAGAATTTGCAGACATGGGGTAGTTTTAAGTAAAATACTTACTAAAAATCATAGTGGAGCTAATATCTATTGAGCTTAAAAATTAAACTTATTGGCTCAATTTGTCATTTTTGCTGTTTTTGTGCTAAAAAAGCTCAAGTTACAGCGCGTACAGATTAAAGTTACAAAACTTGTTTAGGATTGGTATTAGGTTGTTAGTTGCTCTTTAGTAATTAGCCACCTAAAAATTAATCTACTAAATAAATTTAGTATGAATCCTGTGAACTCGGTTTCCCTCAGCAATGATACGTCAGGACGACGGAGAACAATTAGACCCATTGGTGCTGCTGCAATTGCTGGCATTACTTTTTTGGGGGATCGACTCCTGGCTATTGATACGGTAAAAGGGCATTTATTACAAATAGATCCCACTAACGACAATACAACGATTCTCAATACTCTCCAGGCAGCAGATTTTGTTGATGTAACTGGTTTGTGCCTATGGGAAGATACTTTATGGTTTGCACAAGGTGACACCGTTTACTTCTGTCCTAAGGGAGAATTTCAACTCAAATCTTTTGTAACTTTGCCTTATCAAGCTGATGGCGTTGCAGTTTGGGAGTCTACGGTTTATGTTACTTGCCAAAAAGCAGGCTATATTTTGATCTACGATCGCAATACCCGCAGGCAAATTACCAAATTCTACGCGCCAGGGGTAGGAATCGAAAATATTACTATTCGCGGCGAAGAAATTTGGGTTAGCGATATCACCGAACAAACGGTATATTGTCTCGACAGGGCAACCGGAGCAATTAAGTTTAGCGTTCTAACTCCTTTTGAACGTCCTACAGGTTTAGCTTTTCATACTAATTCTGAAACTAATGTATCGACGCTGTACATAGCTTACGCTGGAGAGGAAGCTTATATTCGAGATAATCCCAATGCTGACCCCTCCCACGAATTAACTTACCGCGATCGCACTTTTATCCATCCTCTCGATTTTCACTTCAATCCCCAAGGACGTTTTGCCCTTTCTAATGGCTATTTAATCGAAGCGTCTTATGTGGAAGAAATAGCACCCCTAGAGGAAGTTGATATTAAACAAGTAGAATGGCGCATTGCTTTACCATCAGAAAGCGATCGCCAAAAAGTTAGAAGTATTGAAAGCGTTGGCGTACCTTTTATTACTGAAGAAGTAAGCGGACAAAAAGTCGCAGTATTTAAGTTTGATAGTCTTAAACCCGGCGAACGACATATTTTTGGTTGGAAAGCTTTAATTGAAGTGCGTTCTATTAAGTATCGCCTTACGCCTAAAGATATCGAAAAAATCCCCGAATTAGACAAAGAAATGACTTTGCGTTATTTGGTAGATGATGATGATTTAGCAATGGATACACCAATCGTTACTCGTGCTGCCCGTGAAGCTATTGGTACAGAAACAAATCTGTTGCGGAAAATGTACAATATCCGCAATTACGTTTACGACCAACTTTCCTATGGTATTAAGCCTCATATTGATAGCCCAGATATCGCCTTAGAACGGGGCGTTGGTTCTTGTGGTGAGTACGTAGGGGTTTTACTTGCTTTATCGCGCTTAAATGGCATCGCTTGCCGCACTATTGGGCGTTATAAATGTCCTCCCTTACCGGAACAAAAAAACGTCCCTCTGCAACCAGATTTTAATCATGTGTGGTTAGAATTTTACGTGCCGGGAATTGGTTGGCTACCTATGGAATCAAACCCCGATGATGTCTCTGATACTGGCCCTTATCCATCACGGTTTTTTATGGGTTTAGCTTGGTATCATATTGAAATTGGTAAAGGGATTACTTTTGAAACTTTTACATCTTCTGGTGTCAAGTTAGAAGATATTTCAATTGGAGACTTGGCGATTAATCACATTCGGTTTACAATTCTTGAAGAATTGCCAGGTTTTTGAGAACTTCAGAGCGTTGCTGCCATTGGCTTGAGGGCAAGCCAGAGGTAACGATTGTGTGTTAAAATATCAACCGTGAGTCAGATTCGGTTGAAGGCTTTGTTATTTGCTACAAAACCTTTTTTTCTATGCCGACGGGTATATCTCCGAACTGGAGCGTTTTTACATTGATTTTTGGAGATATTTCATGTCGATTTATGTAGGGAACTTATCCTACCAGGTGAATGAGGAAGACGTTACGGCAGTCTTCAAAGAATACGGAAATGTGAAGCAAGTACAAGTTCCGATGGATAGAGAAACTGGTCGTCCTCGTGGTTTTTGTTTTGTAGAAATGGAAACGGAGGCAGAAGAAACGGCGGCTATTGATGCTCTAGATGGCGCGGAATGGATGGGACGCAATTTGAAAGTCAATAAAGCCAAACCCCGCGAAGATCGTGGCGGACGTTCCGGTGGTGGAAATCGCGGCGGTGGTAATAGATTTTCTCGTGGTGGCGGTGGCGGCGGCTATTAAGCCCGAATTTATATTTGCATTGTAAGGGTGCAAATCATTGCACCCTTACAAATATAATTTTTGCTAACCAAAGCCAGAATTGATAGCCAATAGTGAAAGGTTTTTTTATAATGAAAGTTACGAATTAATAGGAGTAAGAATGACCCAAGTTGTATTAGGCGAAAATGAAGGCATAGACTCAGCTTTACGTCGGTTTAAACGGCAAGTTTCAAAGGCAGGAATTTTGGCTGATGTTAAGTATCATCGGCATTTTGAAACGCCCCTTGAGAAACGCAAGCGCAAATTAGTTGCCGCTAGACGCAAACGTCGCTTCAGATAAAAGTATTATTTGCGATCGCAGCTTGGTTTGTCAGGAATAAACAAACTTTAGTTATTTGCATACATTAAAAAAGCGGACGGGGAAGTATAAACCCTATCCGCTTTCTAGTTTTGTTTATCAATCGCTTTTTACCAAAATACTGCGACTGTTGTAGCGATTCATCGCTTGTTCTACTCCTTGCTTTAAGCAAAGTTCTACGCAATCTACCACTACGTTGAGAACTTCTGTAACTATGGGGGATTCTTTCGCGTCAAATTGTCCTAGTACATAAGAAATAGTTTTTGCATCATCGCCAGAAGCCGCATTTTGAGGTTTTCCGATGCCTATCCGCAGCCTAGGAAAGTTTTGCAATCCCAAATGTGCGATCGCGCTTTTCATGCCATTATGACCTCCTGCCGAGCCAGACAAGCGCAAGCGCAGTTTTCCTAGGGGCAAATCCATATCATCGTAAATAATTAATACCGATGTTGGCGGCAACTTAAACCAATCAATCACGGCGCGAATTGATTGCCCGGAACAATTCATATAAGTAAGCGGTTTTAGTAACCTAACTTTATTTAATTGCTTTTGTCCTTCGCCAAATTCTCCTTGATATTTGCGGTTTTCTGAGAGATTTATTTGCCAAGCGCGGGCGAGTTCATCAATGGCTGCAAAGCCGATATTATGGCGAGTGCGATCATACTTTGGTCCAGGATTACCTAAGCCAACAATTAGTTGGGGAATTACTATTTGGGAAGCTTGAGCTTCAGTCATTAGAATTATTGTTAATTTTTAGCTAGGTTCGGAAGTAGCAACAGCTTGACTTTCTGCCTCTGGGGTGGCGGAATGTTCGGCTATGTTTTCCGCCGCAATTGGGGCGGGAGTGATTTGTTTTGGTTCAATTTCGGCGGTAGTTTTGACGGCGGTTTCTATTTGCTCGGCTTCGCGTTTGAATTCATTTTCAAAATCTTTAGAGGCATCTTGAAAGCTGCGAATTGCCTTACCCATACTTCTACCTATTTCCGGGAGTTTTTTCGGACCAAATATTAGCAGCGCTACCACCATAATCAACGCCATTTCTGGTAAACCAATTCCAAAGACATTCATAAATACAACTCCTACAACTTCTTTACGATCTTAGCTTAGGAGAAGTAGCTCCTTGGGTATCATTTCAATAAAAAACCCGGACAAGCCGGGAAAAAATACCATCTAAGTAAAAATGCAAATATTGCTATTTAGTTGCCTAAAGTTGTCCAATCAGGGGTTATGTCTACTCTTTCAATCAATAGCGATGAGTTGTAGATTTGCAGAATAATCAGCAAAAAGACAAAAAATAGCAGCATAAACACAGCCATTACGGGTGTTGTTCCCCAACCGCGAGCAACTTTACCGTATTCAGAGTTTAGGGGTCTGAGGATTTCTCCTAACCAAGTCCGTTGTGCCATAACTTACCGTTTAATAAATTCTAGAAGCTTTTTTTAATGTTCTGTAATATTCTATAGGAATAGCACTCATAATTAAAATAGGTCATGGAACCCGCAACAGTTCTTAGCATTTCCGTCTTTGCGATCGTCATTGCCATTACGGGTTTATCGATATACACGTCTTTTGGCCCTCCTTCAAAAGAATTAAGCGATCCCTTTGAAGACCACGAAGATTAAATTTATACTTTTTTTGACTTAAAGTCCTAATTACCGAGTGTTTGGTGTGAATTGAGGCTAAACACTTAAGTAATTTCTGGGTAGAGCAAGAATCAAGATTTAGCTTTAACTAATGCGATCGCACTTATCCGCTTCAATTACAAAATTAGCTATTTTCCAAGGCTTAATATCAAGGCTTGTTTGAGTCGGAAACTCTAAAATATCTACTTGTTGAGCTACTTCTAATCCCAAAACACTTTGCAAAGTTACCTTTTCGGCGACTAATCCATAACACTCGTAGCAGCGCAAAATCCACTCTTTGGGGTTGTCCTCCGATTGTTTAAAGGCAGTTATTACTAGATTGTCGGCGGATAGATTTAGAAAACTCCCAGCTTTTGGTAGAGTACCTGTTTTAGCTTCAGAAGTTGCGGGTAGTTGAATTACTTGGAAAGGTATATTTAATTCGTAGCCATGCTGGACAGTCTGGGCGGCTTGCCAAGTTCCAGAGTGAGGATAAATAGCATAAGTAAATTCGTGATGTCCTTTATCAGCTTCAGGATCTGGCCAACTAGCACTTCTAAGCAAAGTGAGGCGTAGTTGGTTTGGTTCGCTATCGTAGCCATATTTGCAATCATTGAGCAAACTTACACCGTAGTTATCATTGCTTAAATCTGCCCAACGTAAAGCCGGGACTTCCCACTTAGCTTTTTGCGCGGGTGTTGTAGGTTTAGTTAGTCTAGAAATAGTCCCAAAAGGAATTTCGTAGGTAGCGCTATCGGTTTCAAAACTGAAGGGAAAAGCAGCTTTTACTAATACTTCCCTGTCTTGAAAGTCTACGGTGGTAGCTATTTTTAGGATGGGTGAATCTTTCTGTAGGATGTAATCGCAGCAAAACTCCGATTTTCCTAATTGTCTTACTACTCGTAAACGGGTTTGAATTGCTCCTTTTTCCAGCCATTCAATAGATTTTAATTGCGATGATTCTAAAGGATATTGTTTATAGTTTGGGTCTATATTCCAAGCATCCCAATATTGACCATTATCTTTATAAGCTTGTAGTTGATTTCCTCCGCTTTTGTTGAGGATTTCTTTATTGTTAATTTTGTCTAAAATACTGGCTAAATCACCACTATTACTATCGACAATTACCCGGAATAAATTATTCTCTAAAACCCAATCTTTTGTCTCTAAACTATTAATTTGACTAAGGAGGCAGTTTTCTGGTAAATTTAAAATGCTATTCTGGCTTATACTATTGCCTGTAGGTACTGAATCCCGATTTTTGGACGTATTTGCAGTAGTTTCAGCCGTTTCAGAACTTAGCCAAAACAAAGAATAGCCTACGCTCTCTACTTTTTTTGCTAAAAATACTAAAGTTGTTTCGCTGGTAAGCTGGGTAAGGAGTTTATCGCCACAATGGTTGTATACGTGCCATTTGCGCCCTGGATTGGGTAAAGAAATTGTGACTATTTGGGAAGAAACCCAGTTGAGAGGGTTGAAGACAATAACTGGGATACTGTTCGGTTGGGGTGGAGAAGGCAGAGTAATTAGAGATGCGATCGCCTTCAAAGATTTCTCTATCAACTCTGTAGTAATTTGTTCTACTTCCTGCCAATCTGCGTTTGCATCTACATACACTTGGTGAATAGACGAACCGGGAAGAATATCATGGAATTGGTTGATAAGTGTCTTTTTCCATGCTGCCTCTATCTCCGCTTTGGGATAGGTCGTATTAGCGCTGATAGTGGCTAGGGAAGCAAATAATTCTGCTTGGTATAGCAAACCTTCACATCGGCGATTAAAACGCTTTTGGTCGGCGTGGGTGGTGTAGCAACCGCGATGAAATTCTAGATATAGTTCGTCGTCCCAGACGGGAAAATCATCAGGAGTTGCTTGGATGTCTTGTAAATATTCCTCTGTAGTGGTGAATTTTGGAGTCGGGAATAAAGGCGACGAATCCCAGCGTTTGGCTAATTCCAACATATCGCGGGTAGGGCCACCACCATGATCGCCAACTCCTGGCAACCACATAGACGATCGCAAATTAGTTTGCTTTTCATAGTTGTAACTAAAAGTTGCCATCTTGACGGGATCTATACCTTCACCAATGGGCGCAGACATGAGACTAAATAATTCTGTACCATCAGGCGATCGCCACCAAAATGCAGCATGAGGAAATTTGGTTGTATCGTTCCATAGCAATTTTTGGGTAACAAAGTATTTAATCCCACCACTAGCAAAAATTTGAGGTAAGGTTGCACAAAAACCAAAAGTATCTGGCAGCCAAGCAACAGTAGAAATTTTGCCGAATTTTTCTAAAACATAACGCTGTCCATAGAGTAATTGACGTACTATAGATTCGCCATCAATTAGATTAAGTTCTGGCTCTACCCACAAGCCGCCGACAACTTCCCAACTTCCAGCAGTTACTTGTTTTTGAATAGCTGCAAATAAGTCTGGACAATGTTGTTCTATATAGCTATAAATTGCTGGGGTGGAGTGACAAAAAGTTAATTGAGGATATTCTGTTTGCAATTGTAAAACTGATGTAAAAGTCCGCGCTGCAACTTCCCAGGTTTCGCTAATTGCCCACAGCCAAGCTAAATCTAAATGAGCGTGTCCAACTAAATAAATCTGTCGCTGTTTGATTTGATAGCTAAAACTTTCTACATATTTAGAGCGTAGTTGTAAAAGACTCTGCTCAAACTTAGCTTTATCTGGCAAGGCCGACCAATCAAGAGTTACATCAATTTGCAAAGGTGAATTGCTGCCAATGGTTGTTAAATATTGCTGCACAATTGCTAACTCATCTGCAACAAAACTAGGTTCGGGGATTTCCTCATTATTTGATTGATAAATAAGTTGACTTTTTACTAATGCGCCGTTGTCGTGACTGGGACTTACTAGGCGCAAAGCAACAATTATTTCTTGTTTTGGTGTAACTTCTGAACTAAGTAAAATTCTTGTCGAACAATCAAATAAATCTCCTTCTTGAACGAGCTTACCGTCAACAAAAATTTGAGCTTCTTCCGCCCACCAAAGTAGAGAAAGTCTTAAAGATAAACCTGTTAATGGATAGTTTTGCAGAGTTTCGGGAACGACTATTTTTTGGACTAACCACAATACTTTTTGTCCTCTAACCCAAGGAATATGACCTTTTTCGTTTAACTTTTCTTGCCGCCAGCGATCGCAATTAGTGGGTGCTAAATCTCCTAAAACTTCAGTAATGGAAATATCGGCTTGGTATATTTGCCATTGGGGGAGAATGTCTAATTGACTTAGCGATCGCAAACGGGCGATCGTCTCAGATAATAAGTTAGTAAATTCAGGAGTTAAATAGTACATAATTTCGATAAGATTGGGACATATATTAAACCCGTGAAGGCGCAAATTATTTTTTGCACTTCTCTACCACGCTAATAATCTTATGGCTTCTGCTTCTTCTCACCGCTATCAAAGCAGACTTTTTAGTTTTATTCATAAGCAATCGCGCATCTTGACAAATCGGCTCAGTCGTGCATTGAAATCTTTGCAATCTGCTACCAGTTGGATAACGCCGATAGTATTTTATCCATCCTTGCCACAATCGGCTTCAAAACAAAATTTACTTCAGTTACCAAACTCGCCGCTAACGGTGGATACACCAATTAAACAAGTCTTGCTTTTAGTTGAAACTTTACCTTCACAAGAGCCTGTAACTACAGCACCATCTAAAAATTTATTAGTTTTTTTGTGGAATAAGTTTTTTCCTAAAGCCAATACAAAATTAGTTACTACTGCCAATTCTTCCCAACTCCTAGAGATTAGAAACAATAATACTCCTAATTCCTTAGCCCAAAACAGTCCTAAAGTCCAGGGAATAGCAAGCTTAATATCTAACCGTTTACTTGTATTAGTTTCTCCTGCTAATGAGATTTTAGATATTTTAACTAGCCAACAACAGCAGGTATTGGAAGCACGAATTATTAGCGAAGTTACAAGTTGGCGGTTACAAAGATTACTACCATCAAAACCAGCTACTACCAAGCAACTCCCAGCGCGTCACAGCTGGTTATTAGCGCCCGTAAAGGTTATTAGCAGTATTGCTGATTGGACTCAAAGAGATAAACAGCAAGGAAAATTAAGTATTTTTCCCCAGGATGCGATCGCATCCCTAGACCTCACCATTGCAAAATTTGAAACGGAGAATTTAGCACCTATAGCCAGTGTTACAAAGGGTTTTCAGATTCAGGGATTGATTTGGGCAGCAATAGATTATTTTTTTGGCGATCGCACTTCTAAATTACCCCAACCTACCACAAATAACTTAGAAGATCCTTGGCTAACAATGAGCGATTTATTTGGAAGTGAAGTAGCCGAACAATCTTTAATTTTAGATAATCCTGCAAACTCAAAAATTGCTTACTTGCCAGAAGATAAAAACTTAACTCGCTCTTCTCAAGAATTAAATAAGTATTCGTTGCGAAATTTATTTAGTCGCGGGCGACAGCTAATTCAAAAAGACTCAGCTTCCTTGTCTGTACAAACTCCCCAAATTACCAAGATTTTAGTTAAAAATCAACAACAAAAACCTTCTAGCTTAATAAGTCAAAATCATAATATATCCCAAAAACTAAAAGCAATAGTTACTCTAAAGTCACCCTCTTTAAACTTAGGTAATAGCGTTGCTGTAAAATCTTCCGAGCGCTTAGAACATACGCCAGACTGGATTGAAACCAATGCAACAACAATGGGCTATGTAAAGCATCCCTTAGAACAACTACTAGAATGGCTAGACCTGGCGATGTTGTGGTTAGAAAATATGTTAGTTAAGGTTTGGTATTGGTTACAAAAACGTTAAATAGTTGCCAATAAAAAAGTACAGGCTATTATGCCTGTACTGAAAATCAATTAGATTTAGAGAAAATTAAGAAGCTTTGGCTAGAAAATTGTTAGTATCTATCTTTGACCCACCATTACGACCAACCGCAGGAATTTCTAACATATCAACGGTAGCTCTACCCGTACCGTCATTAGTGACAGAATTAGTACCGCCGGGATGACCGTTAGTAATAAACAATTGTGGGTGATCGAAAGGTGCTTTTTCCAAACGAACGCGCTCGTCAGTTAACGATTGTAAAAAAGCTACTAAAGCGTTTTGTTCATCTTCATTTAAACCAAGATTTACAATATCAGGATCGAGATCCTTAATATTTTGTTCGTGGAAATCTCCACCTCGGTTGTAAAACTCTACAACTTGCTTAAGATTTAACTGTCCACCATTGTGGAAATAAGGAGCAGTTAGTTCAATGTTACGCAAGCCAGGAGTTTTAAAAGAGCCATCAACAGCAACTCTTTCTGTTGCACTAATTGGGGGACTCAAATTAGGATCTGTAAACTTACCTTGTTGCGCCATTCGAGAATCGGATAATGGATTACCAAAAGGATCTTTTCCGCCTACACCCAAATCTTCTAAGGTAGGTCGAACCCCAATGTTATAAAAGCCATTATCGTAAACTGCAACACCGCCATCGCCCATTTCCATCCGTTCTAAACGCTCGTTTTTTACGTTTCTAACTGAAGCATTGGTAAACTCCGGGCCACCGTGACAATTGATACACTTAGCTTTACCTTCAAAAAGCTCTTTTCCTTGCTTTTGTTGGGAGGTTAAAGCGCTGCTATTACCATCAAAATACTGGTCAATAGGTGCATTATTAGAAACTAAAGTAGATTCATACAACTGAATTGCCAATCCCATAAATAATGAGAAATTGTAATCCATTAGCGTAAACTCGTTAGTAGCCAATGCGCCTTGAGGTTGCTTGAAAATCCGATTACCGTCTGTACCGACTTGAATAATTTGCTTAGAATCCCACCATTGACGTTGAAAAGCATCTTGAATCATCGTCTCGTAGTTTTTCAACTTCAAGCCTAGTTTTGGTGCTTGACTGTACTTACCTAGTACGCTGTCGTCTGGGTGGACAATTTGTTTTCCTAGGGGTGTAAGATATTTTAGCTTTTTACCAGTCTCTCTAGGCAGCTTTTTCACCTTGACTCTATCAAATTTTTGACCGATATCAGGAAAAACACGACCAGTAGCAGATTCCTCAACCGAACTCAGGGGTGGCCCTACCGCCTGGGAAGCCGCCGAAGCATTGTTTAGACTGATTTTGACCTTTTCTAACGCTGACTGCTTTGTAGGCGCTTTAAGGACGTAAGCATTGGGATCTCTTGAACCAAAGGGATTTACGCCATTAAAGTCATTTTGAGCGCGTCCATCCCAGAAACTACGGAAGTTAAATATAGTATTGATGGTGCTAGGAGAATTACGTTCTGTAACTTGGCGGACATTTGTACCGTCAATGTTAAATACCCGGTCTGGCTGTACGGTGGCACTATCTACCGCACTACCAGGAACTATGTCATTAAACTTAGTTAAATCGATACCTTGAGAGCCAGCAATATCATTAGTATCTGATAAAACTGTGGAATTGCGATCGCCTGGATTTGATAATTTATGAAAGGGGAAATCTCCAGGTTTGAGGGTATAGTTTAATCCACCGATATCAAAAGTTTCATCAGGGTTGGGACTACCATCAGCATTTACACGCAATAATCCAGGACTAAGTTGATTTTTAGCCCTCGTATCTGCACCGGCATGAAAGTGGCAACTAGCGCAAGATTGCAACCCGTCGCTTCCCACCTGCATATCCCAAAATAAAGATTTTCCCAGTTCAATTGCGGCAGTTTTATTTTTAACAAACTCGCCTAAATTGCTAGGTTCAGGGATAGATACGCTTTTTAATGAACCTAGAGGTTGAGAAGGCGGTAATACTTGTGCTGATACTGTATGTCCAGCCAAAATTGCTGTCGTTACTAAAGCTGCGATCGCTACGCTACTTTTTAGGCGTTTTGAAGCTTTAATAATTAATGCTAAAAACCTATTTGGTATAAGTACAATGTTGCGTAACAACACACGCAATTTTAATACTATTTTAGCACTTGCTTTTTTTAAATCTGACTCCGGCAAGTTACCAATCTCCCTGTATTTACTATTTATTGCACGACAAAATTTAGCAAGAACTTTCCTAGCGTCTTGCTATCAGAGAGGGCGATTATTGCTTTTTCATTGTTTGGTCAAACATCTATAAGTAGTTGTTTAACTTCAAACCTGGTTATTGGTAATAACCCAAAAGCTTTTGTTCTGACTTTTTCCAACTTCAGTTTAAATTGAGATTTTAGTAGAGATTGTCACTTTTGATTGTGGGCGATCGCTACTAGATTTTCTCACCCCATCCTAAAGTTAGCTAAAACTATTTCATTTAATAGCTATAAAGCCAAGGACTTTTTTAGTTTTACACACCCAAATATTTTGAATGTCTAAGAAATGAATAGGATATGTAAACTTTATGTATAAGATACGTGCAAAGTAAAATCTATATCTTAAGTAGTAGCAATGCTCAATCGATTATTGGCTGAATATCTTTAACGAAAATAGTGAGCTAGGATGGCAAAAGTAATTTCTCCAATAATCCAAGTCCAACGCTCTACGGATTGAACTTTAAAAAGTTACAAATTAAAAGTGATTAACAAAGCTTTTTAAATTCAACTCAACCAAAAAGGCGATCGCACTTAGAAATTGAGATGTACCCGATAATCTTCTGAATGCTGGACAATACGACCGATAATTATAGCTTGCGGATATCCTAAAGCTTGTAATTGAGCAACGCAAGCATTGGCAACTTCTTTAGGAATTGCTGCTAATAAGCCGCCCGATGTTTGCGGATCAAATAGGACTGGATAATTTAATAAGTCGCAAACTTTTTCTATATTGTCGATATAACGTGAAAATTGGAGGTTCTCAGGATGCAAAGAACTAAATATTCCTCTTTGTAAGGTAACTCTTGCTCCTGCTAATACTGGTATAGCGTCAAGGTTTAATTCCACACTAACGTTAGAAGCTTTCACCATTTCTATTAAGTGTCCAAGAAGTCCAAAACCTGTAATATCTGTACAGGCTGTAACTCCATATTCCATTAAACAAGTAGCTGCCGCTTGATTAGATAACAGCATTGATTCAATTGCGCTATCAATCCACTGATTTTTAGCTAAACAGCGCATAGCTGCGGCAAACAATGTTCCCGTACCTAGAGGTTTAGTTAATATTAATAATTGCTCTGGTTGCATCCCGGCTTTTTTGAGTAGTTGATTGGGACTAACTAAGCCATTACAAGATAAACCAAAACCTAATTCCAATCCTGCGGTAGTGTGTCCGCCAATTAAAGGAATTTGTGCTTGATTTAAAACTTTGAGAGCGCCAGATAATAGTTGATAAAGAGTTTCTTCAACTTTGGATTCAGTCGCGTAGGGAATAGATGCGATCGCAAGTACACTTTGAGGAGTTGCACCCATAGCAAAAATATCGCTCAAACAATGATTGGCGCTGATTTGTCCAAAAATAAACGGGTCATTTACTAAGGCACGAAAATAGTCAATAGTATGTACCATTAATTTACCTTGTGGTACTTCTACTACCGCCGCATCGTCTGGCGCATCCAAACCAATAATAATATCCGGGGTGTTTTCAATTCTGTCTAAGCGTTGCAATACGCGCTCTAAAACTGTACTTCCAACTTTTGAGCCACAACCAGCACAACGCATAGCTTCTACAGGTTCAGACATTGATGGTAATTTGTGAAAACGCGCCATAAACTGACGATCAATTTTGTCTTTCCAATTCCACAGCAAACGCGATGCACCAGTACCGAAATTACCCCAAGAGGCGATCGCTTTTCCGTCTCCTGTACCAATTAAACTTAAATAGTTTTTTTGCGGCTTATAGGGCTGTAAAGGCTGCGATAATAAAGTTTTTTGTAAGTTATTAAACAAGGGTTTTCCCTGTCTAACCGCAAATACCCCAGCTTTGGGACGCGGATAATTAACCATTGTGGCAATATCTCCCGCCGCAAAGATATTTGGATGAGAAACAGCTTGTAAATAATCGTTTACTTGTATAAATCCTTGGGAATCAGTAACAAGTCCGCACTCTTTAATCCAACTAGGTGCAGAGGCTTGAGTTACCCAAAAAATGCGATCGCATTCTATTTTTAATCCTGACTTACAACTAATTTTATTTGGCTGTACCTCGGTAACAGTTTCTTGCAGATGTAAATTAATTCCCTTGGAAGTCAACACTTTTTGCAAACAGCGACGCACTCCACCGCCATAATGAGGCATAATTTCCACCTCTTTATGAAACAAGTGAATTTCTTGGTTTTGCAAAGGTCCTTGCATGGCTAAAGCTAATTCCACACCCCCCGCACCACCGCCAACAATCCCCAAACTTAGAGGCTTTTCTACAGTTTCAACTATTTGTTGCCATTGAGTTAGAAGCTTGGCTACTGGTTTAGCGGCGATCGCATACTCCCTAGCACCGGGTACATTTATACTAGCGGGAGTGCTGCCAATATCTATAGATAGTAGGTCAAAAGCTACCGGCGGACGATGGGCGCACAAAACTTGTTTATTAACTAAATCTAACCCGACAACGGTATCAATATATAGTTGCGCTTGGGCAAATTGAGCCAAACTCCGCAAATTTATATGACATTCCTCATGGGTATAAAATCCGGCAATATGACCGGGTAACATTCCTGAATAAGGTGTATTGGATGACTCAGTAATTAGGGTTAGTCGCACCCCTTCTAGAGGCTTCATAGCCCACATTCTCAGCGCGATCGCGTGACTGTGACCGCCACCAATTAGCACTAAATCTTTAGTAATCGGAGTGCTTGTCTGCATAGAAGTTAGGAATTTGATTAATTGCGGCTTATTCTTCTATCTTGCTGCTTTTTCAGCCGGAGGTTAACTTTGCCACGATGTCTTTCTTTAGCCATACGCACAAATTTCCTAAATAAGCAAAAATATTGAGATATATTAATTAGAGTGCTAAGTTTTTTATAAAATAACAGGCAGGCGATCGCGTGGCTGAAACTGTAAATGTCGCTGAAAATCAAAAAACTGTTCCAGAAATGGAGCAAGTAGAGGAATTTAACAAAAATAAAGAGGTAGAAACCGATTTAATTCTCGTCAAAAAACCACGACAACGCAAGCGAGGGTGGCTAGTACCAATGCTGCTAGGTACGGGAATAGGAATTGGTTTAGCGGGTTTAGGCATGACGGTTATGAATCGTCCCAATACAACCAAACCTGCGGTAACGCCGCCTAGTACAAATTTAGCGCCCACGATGACGGTGACTATAGCCCCCGCCCAACTTATCCCCGTCGCCCGGAGTCTTAACGTTACAGGTACAGTTAACGCGCGGGATTTGATCCCAGTTTTGCCCCAAGCCACAGGCTTACAAATTAAACAGATTTTGGCAGATGAAGGTGACTCCGTAAAACAAGGACAAACTCTAGCGGTTTTAGATAATTCTGTACTGCAAACCCAAATCGCTCAAGCAAAAGCCGAAGTAGAATCAAATCGAGCCGTAGTTAGCCAAAGAGTTGCGGCTCTTGCTCAAGCCCGTGCTACTTTAGCGGAAGCTAATAGTAACTTGGCTCGTTACCGAGGACTAGCGGACGCGGGAGCAATTAGCCGTCAAGAATTAGAAACTCGTTCTACCACCGCTACAACCGCCAGAGAAGCTATTAGCGTCGCCCAGGCAAATATTGCCAGCGCCGAAGCCGATGTACGTATTAGTATCGCCCGTGTCCAGCAGCAACAAACGCAACTAAATCAAACTATAGTCCGCGCTCCTGCCAGTGGCATAATTGCCGAACAAACTGCCCAAGTTGGCGATGTAGCTAATAGTACGCAAAAAATATTTTCAATTATTCAAAATGGCTCTTTGGAATTGCAGGCAAAAGTACCCGCAACTAACTTAAATCAAGTAAAAATAAACGCTCCTACAGTAATTACTAGCGACTCCGATTCCCGCGTACGCTTGCAAGGTAATGTGAGGGAAATAGCGCCCTTAGTAGATCCCCAAAGCCGCGAAGCTACAGTCAGAATTGATATCCCTGCAAATTCTTTATTGCGTCCGGGAATGTTTGCAAGTTCAGCAATTACGATCGCCAATGTCCCCGGAATAGCTATACCTGCTAAAGCCGTTTTACCTCAAACTGACAGTAGCGCGATCGCATTTATCTTAACTGACGGTGATATAGTCCGCAGTCAAAAAATAGAAGTAGGGGAAGTTATTGGCAACGGGAATGTAGAAATTATTAAAGGTTTGAAAGTAGGCGATCGCGTTGTAGTAGCGGGGGCTGGTTATCTTAAAGATGGCGACAAAGTACAAGTAGTAGTAGGTAAATAAACTATGGCTTTTAACCTTTCTGCTTGGTCGATTCGCCGCCCTGTCCCCACCATAGTTTTATTTTTATTTTTAACAATTATCGGCTGGTTTTCCTTTACAAGTTTAGGGATTGATATTAATCCTAATATTGATGTTCCCGCCGTTTCTATTACCGTTACTCAACCAGGAGCAGGGCCAACAGAATTAGAATTTCAAGTAACCAAGCCTATAGAAGACGCAGTAGCGGGTTTAGGAAACATTGATAATATAATTTCTACCGTTAATGACGGCGTTTCCACCACAATTATTAACTTTGATTTGGGTACAGATAGCGATCGCGCAACTAATGATGTCCGTAACTCTGTAGCCCAAATTCGCCAAAATTTACCCCAAGATATCAACGAGCCAATTATTCAAAGGGTAGAATTTTCTGGCGGCGCAATTATGACTTATGCCGTAGTTTCTAACCAACAGTCGGTAGAGCAATTAAGTAATTTAGTAGATGATACAATTAGCCGTGCGCTTCTATCAGTAAAAGGCGTTGCCGAAATCCGCCGCGATGGTGGCGTAGATAGAGAAATTAGAATCAATTTAGAACCCTCTCGTTTACAAGCATTGGGAATTACCGCAACGAGCGTAAACGATCAAATTCGCGCCTTTAACGTCAATTTACCGGGAGGAAGAACCGAAGTTGGCGGTAGCGAACAAAGTATTCGGACTTTAGGAAGCGCCGCTACAGTAAAAGAATTGCAAAACTATCAAATTGTGCTGCCTAATGGTAGTTTTGTGCCTTTATCTAGTTTAGGGGAAGTTGAAGATAGTTTTGGCGAACCAAGAACGGCGGCTTATCTCAATAACCAGCCAATAGTTGCTTTTTCGGTACTGCGGAGTACGGGTACAACCTTAGTATCGGTAGAAGAAGGAGTTATTAAAGCTGTAGAACAACTGCAAAAAACCTTGCCTAGAGATGTGAAATTAGAATTAATTTTCACCCAGGGCGATTTTATCCGCGAATCTTACGAAAATACGATTGATGACTTGGTACAAGCTTCGGCTCTTGCCGTCATTACGATTTTAGTATTTTTGCGTGACTGGCGAGCAACTTTAATTACGGCGATCGCATTACCTCTATCTATTCTGCCTACTTTTGCCGTCCAACAAGCATTAGGCTACACCCTCAACAACATGACTTTGCTGGCGTTGGCATTGGCGGTGGGTAACTTAGTAGACGATACGGTGGTAGAAGTCGAAAATATGGAAAGGCATATTGGCATGGGCAAAACTCCCCGTCAAGCTGCCTTTGATTCCTCGGCGGAAGTGGGTTTAGCGGTACTCGCCAGCGCTGCAACCATTATTGCGGTATTTTTGCCTGTAGCATTTATGGGCGGGATTCCTGGGCAATTTTTTCAACCTTTTGGCGTAACTGTTGCCGTTTCCACGATTTTTTCTACTTTAGTGGCGCGAACTATTACCCCAATGTTGGGGGCTAGGTGGTTTAAAACAAAAACAAATAAGCAAATTCAAAAAGATGAAAGTCGTAGCAGTAGAAAGAGATTTCAACCTTACAAACAGTTGTTAAGTTGGGCATTAAGTCATCGCTTGACAACTATCTCAATTGCGATCGCATTTTTCATTGGTAGTTTAGCCCTGATTCCTTTAATTCCTCAAGGATTTGTCGATAACGGCGACTTGGGAATTTCTACACTAACTATAGAATTGCCCCCAGGCTCGACTTTGGAAGATACAAGAAAAGTAGCCGCCCAAGCTACAGATATTTTACGCTCAAGTCCCGCCGTTGAAAATATATTAGCCACTCAAGAAGTAGATTCAGCGACGCTGAGTGTTAACCTCAAGCCCAAAGCGGAAAGAAAATTATCTCAAGTAGAATACGAACAACAAATGCGCCCGTTGCTGCAAAAAATTCCTGGTACGAGAATTAGTTTTCAAAGCCAAGGGGCGGCGGGTAGTACAAAAGATTTAACCATTGTTTTAAAAAGCGAAAATCCCCAAGCTTTAACCCAAGCGGCTAACGATTTAGAAAAGCAAATGCGGGGTGTACCAGGATTAGTAGAAGTTGCTTCTACCGCTAGCTTAGTTAAACCAGAAATTTTAATTATTCCCAATCCCGAAAAAGCCGCAGATTTAGGCGTAACAGTTCAATCAATTGCTCAAACAGCATCATTAGCTACGATTGGAGATAATGAAGCCAACCTAGCTAAATTTAACTTAAGCGATCGCCAAATTCCCATTCGCGTCCAAATTGCCGAATCTGCTAGAAAAGATATTGATACTCTCAGAAATCTGCGCGTACCAGGTGAAAACAACACCTTAGTTCCTTTAATTGCCGTTGCAGATATCCGTAACGGTAGCGGCCCGGCGCAAATTGATCGCTACGACAGATCCCGTCAAGTCTCGGTACAAGCCAACTTACAAGGACTTGTTTTAGGCGACGCGGTGCAAGCGGTGGATAAGTTACCGGCTCTTAACCCATTACCGCCGGAAGTAGTGCGCCAAAGTGCAGGGGATGCGGAAATTATGCAAGAAATCTTCGGGCGTTTTGGTACAGCTTTAGCGCTGGCAATCATGTGTATTTATGCTATTTTGGTGCTGTTGTACAATAGCTTTCTGCACCCGCTCACAATTATGGTGGCGCTACCTTTATCCTTGGGTGGGGCGTTATTGGGCTTATTGATCGCTCAAAAAGCTTTAGGACTTTATGCCCTAATTGGGATTGTCTTACTAATGGGAATTGTCACCAAAAACTCAATTTTGTTAGTAGACTACACCATACTTTATCTAGAAGAAGGTAAAACCCAACGTCAAGCGCTTATAGAAGCTGGTTTGTCGCGCCTTCGACCGATTTTGATGACCTCTCTAGCTACCGTAGCCGGAACTATACCCCTGGCGATAGGACTGGGGGCGGGGGCAGAAGTCCGCAGTCCAATGGGTATTGCGATTATGGGCGGCTTTACAACTTCTACGCTGCTAACGCTAGTGGTAGTGCCAGTATTATTTACCTATGTAGACGGTTTTCAATCTTGGCTGCTCAAGACATTCAAACATGGATGGGGCAAAAAACCAAAGCGCAAGCAAGTTGTAGAATAACTGACACAAAAAGTTGTAGTATAATGAGAATCAGTTTTGCGGGTATAGTTCAGTGGTAGAACGTCAGCTTCCCATGCTGAATGTCGTCGGTTCGAGTCCGATTACCCGCTTTTAACGATAACCTGGATCGGTTTCTTCTAAACTAGCGCCACTAGCCGCCGGAGGAGCATTGTTTGGAGAAATTGGTGCAGCTTGTGGTACTGAATTAGTAGGACTGGGTGTGGGTGTAATCGGCGGATTTAGAGGAGTGCGGGGAATATTTTGTGCTGGTGGGGCGGGGGTTCTTTGCGGTTGATTGAAGCCTAGTAAGACGGCGGAAGTAGCAAAATATTTTGTCCACTGTCTAATAATTGGTTGCTGTTGCCAATCGGTGCGAGAAACTCTAGAAAATAGTAGCGGTACTTGTTGCCCTTGGCGATCGCCTAAAATAGTTACAGCAATTTCTGTAATGCTAGAATTTGTCGCAAACTCTTGTTCAATTAAACTCATAGCTTCAAGTTCTGCTTGTTGGATTAATTGATTAAATGTTTGATTCTCTTGAGTTTTTAAAGTAACATCTATTTGCCGAGGAGAGTTAGCAGGATTTACTTGTGCGAGTCTCTGTGCTTTTACGGGAAAAATCGCGCTGAGGCTAAAAATAAAAATTGCTGCGGTACTTAACAACTTGCTGTAATTCATTACCAATTACCTACATACTAAAAATTCCCAAAAAACAAGGAAGGCGGCTTAAGTCTTCCTTGTAATAATTTATCTTCTACCCCCTCTTTTTGGGTAAACGGCAACCGCTTCAATTTCAACTAGCCAACCAGGATCAACTAACCCAGCTACCGCAAGGGTCGAACGAGCAACTTTAGGCACGTTATTGATGTTAAAAAATTGAGCGTAAGCATCAAACCAACCTTGATAATCAACTCGTCCTAAAACTGGATCGTTGACCAGGTAAACCCGCAGATAAACAACATCATCTAAACACAATCCCCCTTCAGCTAATAAAGTCTGAAACCGAGTCAAGATACCTGTAGCTTGAGTTTTTGTATCTCCATAGCGATCGCGCGTTCCCGTAGGAGCAGTAGGATTGATTACGGGTGGTACTGTCCCACTCGTCCAAAAGTATGCTTGATTTTCTGGCACTGCTACCGCCGATAAAATTGGCGATGTTGCTGTACCGTAACGGGTCACTTCTCTAGGTTCACCGGATCTCATCGCCGCTTGTACCGAATCTAAGCTGGCAAAATTTAATAACAGCAAACTAACACCAATAGTTAGTATCAACCAGCGCCCAAGTTTAAACCATTGGCTGACGGATCTTTTCATTGCTTATTTCTCTACTTTTTGTTACTTGTATTTTTAGGCGGGTATTGCATTAATTTTTGAAGTTACCAGTCGCGCCGATTCAAAAGCGCCAGCCATCCATCCGGTAAGATAACTGAGGTGTTCCCCTGCTAAATAAATATTCCCATCCGGTTGGTTTAGTCTGGGGTAATACTGTTCCCTGACTGCGGTAGTGTAAGATGCCCATCCGCCTAAGTTGTAGGGAATTTTTGGCCAATATAAAGATATTCCATTTTCAAAGTGGCTTCTATACTGGGGATGAATTTTACTGCCTTGATCCAAAGCTAAAGCTAGGCGTTGGGAGCAAGGCAAGTTGCCGACATTAGAGGCGTTAGTCCCAAAGTTGTAATACCCTAACATCACTCCTTTTCGTGACAAATAACCGGAGGATGGATACCAAACTTGAGTAATTGGTTGATTTGTACTGGTGATGCCGCCATAGATATCTTCGTCCTCCTCCCAAAAGCGACGATTGAATTGCAATCCACTTTTGCCAGTAATTGCATAATCCACACTAGAAATTGCGGCTTGCATATCGGGAGCAAAATCCGAGGGAATAGTTTTTAATACTGATAAAGGAATAGTGCAAATGCAGTAATCACCAGATACTTCTCGCCTTTGACCATTTCTACTATCAGTGTATACAATGCGAACGCCATTAGGTGTTTTGCGAATTTCTTTGACCTCAGCGCTAAAAGTAATCAATTGCTTGACTCTGTTTTCCATCGCCTTAGCAATTCGATCCATTCCACCTACGGGTTGAAGCATGGTCATTTGTTGGTCGTAACCCCACTCAGAAGCCTCATATCCAGCAAATCCTAGCTCAATCAAAGACTTAAGATCGTAGGGATCGGCTAATATTCCGGGATTATCTGCCGCACCTTGGGGAACAGCATAACCGCGCCTGCTTGACCCTTTGTAAAATAGATCGGGATTAAGGTTGCCATAGGTACGGAGAAATTCGATTAGTTTTTCTTTATCTGTGCCAGATAATGTAGCATCTAGCGCGTCTTGATTAACCGCTTTAGCTAACAGTTCTGAGATATAACCGCGCATATCAGTTATCGCTTCCCGCGCCCGGACTTTTTTACCAGATAAAGCCCCTACATTCTCGTTGTAGTAATACTGTTGGCGATTGAGATTAGTAAAAGTTTCTAGTTTTACACCAAGTTCTCGGCAATAATCTAAAGTTACGTGATGTTGAGGAATACGAGCAGGTCCAGGATTAAAATACAAACCTGGATCGAATTTTACTGTCTCTGTCTGTCCGTCAATATCTGTAAACTTATCTCCACCTCTAAGCGTCCAACATCTACCCCCAGCGCGATCGCGTGCTTCCAAAATTATGCATTCATAACCGATTTTTGCCAACTCATAAGCAGAGGTCATCCCTGCCAGTCCCGCACCTAAAATAATAACTTTCTTGCGTCCTCCTCGACGCTTTAGCTCAAAGGGTCGTTGTGGCTGTGCTGTAGCTGGTTGCTCTAGTAAATCCAATGCTTTCATCGCCGCATAAGCCGAACCCGCAGACGCAGCTACTGCGGTTATGAAGTCTCTTCTCCTCATCCCTACTCCTAAAATATTTCCCTTCAAGCCGATCTTGCTTGGCGATCGCTTTTGGCAATTAACTAATTTTTTAATAGCCGCACGTCTGCTGCTATTACCAAGGTTTGGCTTGCAAGCTTTTCAGACAATATAGTTATCAATAACAGCATTTTGTAGCTAGTTTTACAATTTTACTTTTATAAATTAATAGTTTTGTAACAATTCATTCAACTGCTTAAAAATGGTCAAGCAAAAACTTTTTTAGATGATTATTTTTGACTTTTTTATAGATATAAATGCTACAAACTTACCAAAAAATACTTAAGCATCAGCGTTTTAAACCATCATAATAAAGCACATAAATTAAAAAAGTAAATTTTACAATAAATGGACTAAAAACAAAAATTTTATGTCAGCAATCGATTACTAAAAAATAATATTTGGATAACAAAACTGTTTTGCTATCTATAAAAAATTCTAATCACTTTAATTAATCTTTAGAGGGATGAAAGTTTGTTTTGTAGTTATAAATACATTTAATTCAAGTTTTAGGGATTCGATGACAAATCTGGCTAATTTGAAAAATTGTTGTTTAGCAATAGTCAGCAGAAAACTAGATGGTAGGAAAAGTTGGTAACTTATTTTGCTTTGCGCCAAAATTGTCAGTAGCAAGTTCAAAAGTAAAATGCAATACCTAGATGCAACGGAAACCTCACCGCCCACCACAGCAGAACCAATAATTGAATTAAAAGGGATTAGTAAAAAATTTGGTAACAATGTAATTTTAGATAATGTGGATCTAAAAATTTATCGAGGGGAAGCCTTAGCAATTATTGGGCCTTCAGGTACTGGTAAATCAACGATTTTACGGATTATTGCCGGATTATTAGCGCCAGATACGGGGGAAATCTATGTAGAAGGACAGCTAAGAGCAGGCTTAATTGAAGATGGTAACGATCCAATTGGCATTGGGATGGTATTTCAACAAGCCGCTCTATTTGACTCGCTTACAGTAGAGGAAAACGTGGGATTTTCTTTGTTTCAACATTCCCGCCTCAAAAAGTCGCACATTAGAGAACTGGTGAAGCAAAAACTAGAAATGGTGGGCTTAGGAGAGGCTGGAAGTCGTTACCCTGCGGAATTATCGGGAGGAATGCGTAAACGAGTTAGTTTTGCACGGGCAATTATGGCTAACCCCAACAATCCTAAAGATGCTTCAGAAATACTTCTGTACGACGAACCTACCGCCGGACTAGATCCCATCGCCTCAACGGTAATTGAAGACTTAATTCGTCGGTTGCAATGCGTTCAGGAAGTGTGTAGCACCTATGCAATTGTGACTCACCAAGATAGTACGATTCGTCGCACCGCCGATCGGATAATTTTTTTATATCAAGGTAAAGTGCAATGGGAGGGAACCCAAAACGATACTCAAACTACCGATCATCCGTTAATTAGACAGTTTTTTAGCGGCAGTGTCGAAGGGCCAATTCATATAATTGGTTAAAGTAGAAGCGTTTGCTCCTTGATCGCTGTTCATAGGTAGGAGAATAGTTTAATGCGATCGCGCACTGTTCGAGAAGGCTCTGTTGGTTTATTAATTCTCCTAGGAATAGGACTACTGGGCGGGTTTATACTTTGGCTCAAAGGAGTGCAATTCAATCAACGCAGCTACAAAGCCATTGTCTTTTTTACCAATGTAGCTGGGATTCAAGAAGGGGCAACCGTTCGCTATCGTGGCGTAAATATAGGTAGTGTAGTAGCAATCAAACCGGGAGCAAACGGCGTAGAGGTCGAGATTGAAATTAGTCCTGCCGATATCATAATTCCCAAGGATGCTGTAATTGAAGCCAATCAATCTGGCTTAATTAGCGAAGTGAGTATTGATATTACACCTATTAGTCAGCTATCGCCGCAATTAGTTGTCGCTAAACCCTTAGATGAAAATTGCGATCGCAATCTAATTGTCTGTAACGGCTCTCAACTTCAAGGTAAAGTTGGTGTTAGTCTAGATGCGCTGATTCGTTCTTCCACCAATTTTGCTAGTATTTACGGCAACCCAAAACTTTACGCCAGTTTAAATAATGCTGTAAATAATGCGGCGGTGGCGGCGGTGGGAGTGACAGAGCTTACAAAGGAACTTGAAGTATTATCAAAGTCTACTCGTCAGCAATTAAGAACCTTCTCTACGGCGGCAACTTCGGTACAGCAAGCCGCCAATGAAATTAGCGCCTCAAGTAGCAAAACTATTACCCAGTTTGGTAATACTGCCGAGGGATTGAATTCAACAACGGCTAATGTCAATCGCTTAGTAAATAATGTTGATAGTTTGGTAACGACAAATCGCTCTACTTTGGTTACTACCCTTAATAATCTCAACCAGGTAAGCGAACAGTTGCAAGGAACTTTTAGGGATCTTTCCCCAACCCTCAATCGCGTTAACCAAAGTCAATTAATCCAAAACTTAGAAACCCTATCTGCCAACGCTGCGGAAGCTTCTACTAATTTACGCAATGCCTCTAATGCGTTGAACGATCCCAATAATATATTGGTATTGCAACAAACTTTAGATTCGGCACGAGTAACTTTTGCCAATGCTCAAAAAATTACGTCAGACTTGGACGAATTAACGGGAGATCCTGAGTTTCGCCAAAATGTCCGCCAAATAGTTGATGGCTTGAGCGGTTTAGTGTCTTCCACCCAACAATTAGAACAGCAAGTACAGGTAGCTGCAAGTTTAGAACCGACAACACCAGAACAAATAAATCTGAGTACAACTAGCGCTCCTGTTTCCGTCATGCCAAACGTAGATAGTGCGGAGTTTTCTTTAGCTCAAAAAACTTTAAAGCCAATTTTATCTACAACTGAATTAGAAGGCAGTCAGGAAGCTAAATAAAAATTGGGCGTTGTTTGAGGGCGCAGGGGAAATTAACTAATAAGGCGATTTTCAAGCCAATGTAAGAAAGACGTTGCATGGCAACGTCTTGTTGTCAAAATTTATCTTCAAACTATACCCCAACCAGGAGGCGGCAACGGTATTTGCTCGTCCATTCTTGACTGCGATACTCGCTGCATACTGGCAGAAAGCCAGATAAACATTTCTTGAAAGTTTAAACCTACTAATTTTAAAGGACTACGAGCAACAATTTGAGAAAGACGAGTCATATTTGCCCCTTCTACCCCTACGGCAAAGAAGGCTACGCGCTTATTGGCTTCATCTTCTTTAATGCGTTGTGCTGCTTGCTCAATCAGGCTATCTGGTTCGCCTTGGGGTTCTCCATCGGTAATTAAAAATACCCAAGGGCGATAGTAAGCTACCCCATTGGCACTGTACTCGGCTTTGCGACTAGCTACCATATCTAGTCCTTTATGAATTGCCGAACCCATCACTGTCAAACCTTGAGCTTTCAAAGTTGGTGGTTCAAATTGGTCGGCGGTAATAAAATCTTGAACGACATTTACATCACTGTTGAAGGTAAGGATTGCAACTTCAACACGCTTTTTAGCTAGGTTATCGCGGTTTAGCTCCTCTTTGAATATTTTTAATCCCTCATTTAAGGCGTTAATTGCCTCACCTTGCATTGAACCCGAAGTGTCTAGCAACAATACGCAGGGACAACGTGGTTCTGGATTTTCAGCAAATTCAACAGCATCTTCAAGTCTTAAAAAATCAGGCATAGTAAGAGCAATTATATGACTAGAATTCCTAGTTTAACTGGGCGTGTGAAAGCCTAGCATCTGTTTTATTGTAGAAAAGATGGCAAAAATCAGCAAAATATATTGTTTAATTACAAATTCATCGCTGAAATTGCGGCTTTTTGGCTAACTTGGCTGTAGGCACTACTCAAATATGCGATCGCAGCTTCCGAGACTGTAGCATCAAAGTTAGAGTTTCCCGTACCATCAATTGATAGAGGAATAGGCCCTAATATATCTAATATTGATTCGCTGCTCACCGGGGGCGCAATGACAACTAAATTTGGGTCTAAGGGTCGATCGTAGCGCCAAAATTGACTAATATTTGGAGTATTAAGACGATTAGGGGAAATAGGAATGTTTTGTAATTCTGTTGTCTCCTCGGTATTTTTAGGAGTGCGTAGCTGACGCAAAGCCGCGATAATTTGGTCTTTAGAGCTACCGCGCAGTTGAAATAATACAAAAGGATCTTCGCTAAAGCGATCGCCCAATTGATAATATACTGCCCCTATATGCTTGCAGGGGTTGGCTTTGTCGGGACAAGAACATTTGCTGCGAATATCGCTCAAACTAAAGGGAAATAGCGACACGCCATTGGCGGTAAATACTTCTTCAATATTTTGCGGCATTTCCCCAGCCAATAATTTTGCGGCAAAAAATGCCCGATGGGACATAGTTTCAATTACAAAACCCCATTGTTCGGCGGTAAAAGACTCCAAAGATAAAGAAACTTGATAAGGTTCTATTTCTGAACCTTGCACGTTAGCAGACACCTGAGCGCCTCGAAACTTAATGCTCAGGACATTTCCCTGTCTGGAGTAGGTTCTTGCTCTTTCTAGACGCTTTTTGAAGCGGTAGGAGTCTAGTAAATCTAGCCATCGTTGCGCCCACCATTCACGGCTTGCTTGGGCGTTGTAACTGGTCGTCATTGTTTTGCATTTAACTAGCGTTTGTTTATTTTAAACAAATAAATGCGATCGCATCTATGGAGTATTTTTTCTCAAAGTGCGATCGCTTAGATTACAGTTTTGTACTTGATTTTGCTCTAGATTTGGTTGTTGTAGTTTTCTTCTTAGTAGTAATGGTATTTGCTTTGGTTGTGCGTTTAGCGGTACTAGCTGGCTTTTTAGTCGCCAATAACTCTAAAGCTGTAGCTAACGTCATTGTTTCTACGGTTTGACCTTCCGCTAAACCCACATTAACTTTACCGTGCTTGATATAAGCACCATAAGGGCCATCGTAGATATTAACGGGTTCATTGTCTGCTGGATGAGAACCCAATTCTTTTAAAGCTTGCTTAGACTTGCTGCGCCCCGTTTTTTTCGGCTCTGACAAAATCTCTAAAGCTCTTTCTAAAGTAATTGTAAACACATCATCACCAGCTTTAAGACTGCGGTAGTCTTTTTCATCCTTGCTTTGATTGTGGACGATAAAAGGCCCAAACTTACCAAGTCCTGCTTGGATTTTGCCATTGGTAGCCGGATGAACCCCTAACGTGCGGGGTAAAGCCAATTGGTTAACAGCTATTTCTAAAGTCACATTGTCAGGACTAACACCCGCAGGTAAAGAAGCGGTTTTAGGCTTTTTATTTTGCTCCGAGGGTTCGCCTAGTTGTAAGTAATAACCGTTGCTGCCAATCTTGAGATAAATTGTTTCTCCAGTATCGGGATGTTCGCCTACTTTATTTGGCCCTTGCAACAATGCTTCGACTTGTGCAGAATTTATATCGGCGGGAGTTAAGTTTGGTGGAATTGAAGCTGTGACCGTTCCATTCCCGTTATTTGATTCCACGTAAGGGCCAAACTTACCAATGCGGACTTTGACATCCAAATCGTCTAGTTGTACCGTTGTCGCTTTAGTGCGGTCGATTTGGCTTTCTCTTTCTTTGACTAAAGTTTCTAGCCCTTTATCTCCCGAATAAAATTGTCGCAGATAAGGCAGCCACTTAACTTCTCCAGTAGCAATATCATCTAAAGTTTGCTCCATTTTTGAAGTAAAGCTAGTATTGACCAAATCAGGAAAGTGTTCTTCTAGTAAAGCTGTGACAGCAAAAGCTGTAAAAGTGGGAATTAAAGCATTATTTACTAACTGCGCGTAACCCCGGTCGATAATCGTGCCAATAATACTTGCATAGGTACTAGGTCGCCCAATCCCTTCACTTTCTAGCATTTTGACTAAAGAAGCTTCCGTATAACGAGCGGGAGGTTGGGTTTCGTGACCTACGGCATCTAATTTAGTACAATTGGGGCTGTCACCTACTTTTAAAGCTGGTAAAATTACCTCTTGATCTTCCAAGGCTGCATTTGGGTCATCAGAACCTTCTACATAGGCGCGGAGAAACCCAGGAAAATCAATCCGTTTCCCACTAGAACGAAATCCCGCATCTTCTACTTGAGTTTGCACAGATATTTGGGTTTGTCTTGCGTCCGCCATTTGACTTGCTACGGTGCGCTTCCAAATCAAATCGTATAAAGAAAATTCTCGACCGCTTAAGCCTGTTTCTTGGGGAGTGCGAAAAGTATTACCCGCCGGACGGATAGCTTCGTGAGCTTCTTGAGCGCCTTTGCTTTTGGTTGTATATTGCTTCGGAGCGGGGCTAAGATACTCTTTGCCATAGAGTTTTTCTACACAACTGCGGGCGGCGGAAATAGCCTCTGCGGACAAATGCACCGAATCTGTACGCATATAAGTAATATATCCTTGCTCGTACAAACTTTGCGCCGTCCGCATTGTATCCCGTGCCGACATTCTCAGTTTGCGGTTAGATTCTTGTTGCAGGGTAGAAGTAGTAAAGGGTGGGGCAGGTTTGCGGGTAACAGGGCGCTCCTCTAAGCCTGTTACTTGCCAAGGTTTACCCCTTAGACGTTTTTGGAGAAGGAGCGCCTCTGCTTGGCTAAGTAGCGTTACTTTGCGCCCAGCAATAATTTGTCCGGTGGCTTCATCAAAATCGCTACCCGTCGCTACTTTTGTTCCTGCCAAAGTTACTAATACGGCACTAAAAGGATCTTTGTTTTGCTCTAAAGTTGCTTTTAAGTCCCAATAACTACCTTGGCGAAAAGCGCGGCGTTGACGTTCCCGACTAACTAAAAGTAATACTGCTACCGATTGTACTCGTCCGGCGGAGAGTCCCCAAGCTATTTTTTTCCAGAGTAAGGGCGACAGAGTATAGCCAACTAAACGATCTAAAATTCGTCTAGTTTCTTGAGCGCGGACTACTTGCTCGTCAATATTGCGACAATTTTTGAGAGCTTTTTTGATTGCTTCGGAGGTAATTTCATGAAATACCATCCGTTTAATCGGCACTTTTGGTTTTAATATTTGCAATAAATGCCAACTTATGCTCTCTCCTTCGCGATCTTCATCAGTCGCCAGAATTAATTCATCGGCGGACTTGAGAGCTTCTTTTAGCTGAGTAACAATTTTTTTCTTATCCTTGGGGACAATATACAAAGGCTCAAAATCTGCCTCTACATTGACACCCAAATTTGCCCATTTTTCTGATTTTACCGCCGCCGGAATATCACTAGCCGATTGCGGTAAATCGCGCACGTGGCCCATTGAAGCTTCCACGCGGTAGCCTGCGGGCAAATAATTACGAATAGTACGAGCTTTAGTAGGAGATTCAACAATAACGAGGGTTGGCATGGGAACTTTTGGAGCAAGTAGCAACGAGGCTAATAAGTTCAAGGATTAAAGAATTTTCCTTCTAATGTCAAGAGGGAAAATTTTATTAAGAGATAATTTTATCTACATTAAGTTATTTCAATCTTTAACCTATATCAGAGGATAGTGGCTACAGCCACAAATAAAAAATATCCTCAACCAATTACCGGATAAGGGTTACAAGAATTGTGTAACTTGTGCTAAAAATTACTCTTTTTGCTTTCTTCGCCCAAACTTGGCTGCAAAAAAGTCAATAGTGCTAAGTATCTAAATTGAACTAAAGCCCAAAATCCACTAAGGTGAATTGATGGCGCATTCTTTAAGCTATCCCATGACAAAATTGTGGAAACGCTGGCTTAGAGCCAGCTTGATTGTAACTCTGCTCGTTGCCTTTGTTTTTGGAACACTGGTTTCTCCCAGCAACGCCGCTTTACCTGCGGGTAATGCAATTACTGATGGTAAAGCATTGTTACGCTACTCTTTACCCATTGACAACCCAACGGTACGAGAACTACAAACCTCTTTAGAAGATATTGCTGCTCAATTACGGGCAAATCGTCGCTGGGGTGCGATCGCAGCCGATCTAAAAAAAGCAACTAAAATTGTGAAAGAGCGATCTGCTAAGTTGTTAGCAACAGTTCCCGAAAATCGCCAGCCTCAAGCAAAGACTTTAATTGACCAAATCCAAGCGGGGATAGAAACACTCCAACCGGCGGTAGAAGCTAAAGAAAAAAACCAAATCTGGGAAGACCGAGCTAAATTATTAACTTTAGTCGGACAGTTAGAAGAATTAATGGCGGTAGGTTTTCCCTTTGAAGTACCTGCCGAGTACAGCAACTTACCTCAACTTAAAGGTCGCGCCACCGTAGAAATAGCTACAAATAAAGGCGACCTTACAGTAGTTTTGGATGGTTACAGCGCCCCAGTTACGGCAGGAAACTTTGTTGATTTGGTGCAAAGAGGTTTTTATAATGGGTTGGAGTTTACGCGCTCAGAAGACTCCTATGTACTGCAAATTGGCGATCCCCCAGGTAAAGAAGAAGGATTTATCGATCCTGATACTGGTAAATATCGCGCTGTGCCTTTAGAAGTGCTTGCCGAAAACGATAAAACTCCTACCTATGGCATTACTTTAGAAGATGCGGGACGTTACCGCGACGGGGTAGTATTGCCTTTTTCTGCTTACGGAACTCTAGCTATGGCTCGTCCTGAAAGCGAACCAAATGGCGCTTCTTCGCAATTTTTCTTTTTCCTATTTGAACCAGAACTTACTCCCGCCGGGAGAAATTTGTTAGATGGTCGCTACTCGGTGTTTGGCTATTTGACTGAAGGGAAGGAAGTTTTGGAACAACTCAAAGCGGGAGATGTTATTAAATCGGCTAAAGTTGTGGCGGGATTAGAAAACTTAGTCGAGCCAAAAGTTGCTTCTAGCAAATAATCAGGTCGAGTTTTAGAAATTACCCTCGCATCCTCTGCGGGGGATTTATGTAGGCTCAATCTAGTCGATACAATAATACCTAGGGAAAATTTCAGTCCGATAATTCGTCAGTTTGCTCAAGGTAAAAAATGGCAACAAATTCACAGCAGTTAGCTAAAACGCTTTCAAGCTCGGTGTTTTTAAGCAGAGGTCGTAGTCTTTGGGAATTAAACCAACAAAATTGGGAACTACCATTAACAAAGATAGAAAAGCTACTGGTGGGTATGTATGTGATTTTGGAGGATTACTCCCAGGGGAAGTTCCCACCCAGATTTGACGACCAAAAATTGGCTCACGATGCAGAAATTGCCTATCGTTTTTCATTGCCAGGATTAACGGAGTTTGATGTTGCTGATAGTGAGATTCGTAAGCCTTTTTGGTTTGGTTCTGCAACAGGAAAATATCTTACAGATTTTATCAACTTAGTTTTTGTTTTAGAAAAGCTGCAAATTTCTCCACCACAAAAATTACTCGAACTTGGCTGTGGAACTGGATGGATGTCAGAATTTTTGGCTTTGATGAAGTTTGAGGTAATGGCAACTTCTATCTCTCCTCACGATATTAGAGACGCTCAAACCAGAATTAAAAGCCTTGAGGCTAAAAATCTCAAGCCTAACTTGGAATTTATAGTTTCTTCGATGGAAACTGTAGCCGAGTCCGTTCAAAATCAAGGGTTGTTTGATACTGTGCTAGTTTTTGAAGCGTTGCACCATGCCTATGATTGGAGAAAAGCAATTAATTCTAGTTATAGCTGCTTAAAAAGTGGCGGGTGGCTCTTAGTGTGCAATGAACCTAATTTTTTTCATACGGCGGTTTCTTATCGGATAGCTAAATTGTCTAATACTCACGAGATTGGATTCAAACGCTCGGAACTGATACACCACCTAAAACAAACGGGTTTTCAAGATATTCAGATTATGAAAAACAAGATGGATTGGTTGGTTAAACCCCATTGGATAGCCGCTCAAAAATAAAATTAGCGATCGCCTATTAATAATTGACTAGATTAATTAAAAATTCTCTATTTTTATAAAATGCGCCTAGCTACCACAATCGAAGCTATCCTTTACTTGAAAGGTCAGCCGTTAACTATTACAGAAATTGCTGAATATGCAAAAGTCGATCGCTCTAGTGTTGAATATGCCTTAATTGAACTAATGGACGACTACGCCCACCGCGATAGCGCTCTAAATGTAGTAGAAACTGATTCTAGTTACAGCTTGCAATTGCGATCGCACTTTCAATCATTGGTACAGGTTTTGATTCCTTTAGAATTAGGAGTTGGGGCTTTGCGGACTTTAGCTGCGATCGCTCTTTATGCCCCCATTACTCAAACTCAATTAGTCGATTTGCGCGGCTCTGGCGCTTATCAGCACGTCCAAGAACTGGTAGAGCTAGGTTTTATCCAAAAACGCCGAAAAACTGATTCTCGCTCTCATTTGCTATCGCTAACGCCAAAATTTAATCAGTATTTTCAGATGGATAAATTACCCCAAGAATTTCTCCATGTTCAGCTAGAAATGGAACTTACCGCTACAAATCCGAACTAAAGAAAATTTGGGAATACCCCAGTAAAGCTAAAATTTATACATTACAGAATTCTGAGAGTTGATATAATATAAGCAGAAAAATAATATTTGTTGCTTGCTTGAGTTACAAGTAATTCTAAAATTAACATAACTTTCAAATAGCAGGTTGCTGTAAAGAGCGATCGCAAGTCACAGTAAAGATTGATTACATAAAATTACACATGGTTTTTAATTCTGACTTTCTCAACGACAACGCCCAAGAAGACCGAGTAAATCCCCTGTTGAAATATCTCCAAACTCAGTCTCCAGAAATTTTATCTCATGTGGCTAAGTCTGCCAGCCCAGAAATCAAACAAATAATTTCTCACAATGTTCAAGGGTTAGTCGGAATGATGCCTTCGGAACATTTTAATGTCAAAATTACCACCGACAAAGACAATCTAGCCGGGTTACTAGCTTCAGCAATGATGACTGGCTACTTTTTGCGCCAGATGGAGCAAAGAATGCACTTAGAAGATTTAGCTGACTCCGTAGCGTCGCCGCACGATCCTACAAGCAAAGATTAGTTCTAGCGCGGACGACCTAAAGTAGTAATGTAAATTGCCGCTTCATCAACGGGAATGCCCAAAACTTCATTAACGCGATCGTCAAAAAAGCCCCCAATTCCGCTTACGCCCAAGCCCAGACGGATAGCAGCTAAGTTAAGGCGTTGTCCCAAATGACCCGCATCCATGTGCAGATAACGGTAAACGCGATCGCCATACTGAGCTATAGCAGCTTTTAAGTCGGCGGTATGAAATACAACGGCTGCCGCATCTCGTCCCAAATCTTGCCCCAAACATAGAAAATGCAACTCTCGGCGGAAGTTTTTGAACCGAATTTGCCGCAACTCTTGACTTTTGGGCGCGTAGTAATAACAACCAGATTCTAAGCCTTCTACCCCAGAGACAGCAATAAATGTTTCAATTAGCTGCAACGCAAAATAATCCGGCGCTCCATCCAATTCTTGATCGATATAATTTTGGGGTTGGTAGGTAAAATCGAGTAACGCTTTGAGTTCGTCTAAGGTCAAATTTTCGCCATTGTAAGCACGAGTAGAGCGACGTTGAAAAATAGTCTGTTTTAGTTTCTCTAATTTGCCTTCCCAATCAATCGGCGCGGAAATAGTGGGAACTTTTAGGCAAAATGGGAAGTTATATTTATCTTCAACAGCACTTGAAAGCTCTAATTGTGGCGGATTTGAATCAATGGCTGTAGCTTTGTGGTAGTAAGGTAATAATTGACCATCGGGAATAGCTGGATAGTCGGTTTGGATCGCCGAAGCTAAAGCCGTTAAACCACAAGATAGGTTTTGTTGAACATCAAGCAAATCAGCTAATCCAATAATTGCAATTGCTCCTTCGTTATCAGTGTCTAAGTAAAGCAAGTTATTTACCGCTTCATCAATAAAACCGCCGATTAAATGAGGGCGAAAGTCATTGATAGCGCCTGCAAGTTCAAGATTTCCTAATAAATGCCCTGTATCTAAAAATATCCGCCGATAAGCTCTGTCTTGATAGCGCCAAGCCGAGCGATGAAATACTGCCGTAATGGCGATCGCTATTTGGGTATCTTGAAGGACAGGATGCCAGCAGCAAGCCGATTGTAAGCTTTGCCAAACTTCATCTTCCCAAAAATGTACTAACGAATGAGTCTGAGCTTGATAGTTGTATAGTCCGGGTGGAAGTAATGGAGTACCGCGAGAAACTAAATAAATTTCCGCCGGATATAAGCCTCCCGCCGACGGTGCAGCCCTTAAATATATCGGCGCTCCGATTGTATCGATCCTAGCCGTTAAGCCATAGCTGGATAGTAGTAGCCGCGACAATCGCTTCCACCATACCTCGGTAGTGTCTTCTTGGAGGTAGGATTTTAGATCGATAATTTTTCCTAGCTTATACTCTTTAAACGGTACTGGTTGTTTGCTCCAGTCTAAACCTTGACTTTTAGAGGCGATGGTTTCCTCGTCGTATTTAGTCCGTTCGTGGTAATGCTGAGTTATAGAAGGTTGTTGTGACATCGAAGTTTAAATAAGCTTTTATATAGTTAGATAGTGACATTTTTTTGAATTTCTCAAACAAAACAAAGGAGGAAATGCGATCGCACTTCCTCCTTTGCTAATTAACTAAATTTACTATTTAGATTCAGTAAAATCAGCATCAATTACATCATCGCCACCACTAGGGGGATTAGCACCACCATCATTATCGCCAGGAGTGCCACCAGGAGCAGCACCCGCGTCACCACCACCTTGCTGATACAAATTAGCGCCGATAGTGTAGAGTGTTTGCTGTAGTTCGGGCATCAGAACTTTGATTTGCTCGTCATTTTCTGAAGCAACGGCATCTCTGAGGTTTTTGATCATTCCCTCAATTTTGGTTTTATCATCAGCAGGGACCTTATCGCCCAAGTCAGCAATCTGCTTTTCGGCTTGGTAAGCTAAAGAATCTGCCTGATTTTTGCGTTCGATTTTCTCACGCCGCTCTTTATCGGTAGAAGCATTTTGTTCTGCTTGCTGTACCATCCGCTCAACTTCCGACTTATCGAGGGTAGAAGCGCCGGTAATGCTGATAGATTGCTCTTTACCACTACCTTTGTCTTTAGCGGTGACATTGAGAATACCGTTAGCATCGATGTCAAAGATCACCTCAATTTGGGGTACACCGCGAGGTGCGGGGGGAATCCCATCTAAACGGAATGTTCCCAAACTCTTGTTATCGGTAGACATTTCTCGCTCCCCTTGAAGAACGTGAATTTCTACATTGCTTTGACCATCTACCGCCGTTGAGAATACTTCAGATTTTTTGGTAGGAATGGTTGTGTTGCGAGGAATAATTTTAGTCATTACGCCGCCGAGAGTTTCTACACCCAAGGATAGCGGACTAACATCGAGTAACAAGATCCCTGTAACATCCCCAGATAATACCCCAGCTTGAATTGCTGCACCTACGGCGACTACTTCGTCAGGGTTTACAGTTTGGTTAGGATCTTTGCCGAGTATTCGTTTTACCAAATCTTGAACGGCGGGAATCCGGGTAGAACCACCTACTAACACGATTTCGTTGATGGCACTTTTGTCTAACTTAGCATCGCGCATCGCGTTTTCTACGGGAATGCGAGAGCGATCAATTAAGTCAGAACAAAGTTCTTCAAATTTGGCGCGGGTTAGAGTTGTATCTAAGTGCTTGGGCCCGTCTTGAGTAGCGGTAATAAAGGGTAGGTTGATCTCGGCTTGAGTAACACTCGATAGCTCGATTTTTGCCTTTTCTGCCGCTTCAGTTAAACGCTGTAAAGCTTGCTTGTCTTTGCGCAAGTCGATACCTTCAGAGCGTCTAAATTCGTCTGCTAAGTAGTCAACAATCTTTTTATCGAAGTCGTCACCACCTAAGTGAGTGTCGCCGGAAGTAGCCAATACTTCAAATACACCGTCGCCAACTTCTAGCACTGATACGTCAAAAGTACCGCCACCAAGGTCAAATACTAAGATTGTTTCGTTGCTCTTTTTGTCGAAACCGTAAGCCAAAGATGCGGCGGTAGGTTCGTTAATGATCCGCAGTACGTCAATTCCAGCAATTTTCCCTGCATCTTTAGTTGCTTGACGCTGGGAGTCATTGAAATACGCAGGAACGGTAATTACTGCTTGGGTAACAGTTTCGCCTAAGTATTTACTGGCATCTTCCACCAATTTTCGCAAAACTTGAGCAGAGATTTCTTCGGGGGCAAATTGCTTACCAGCGCCGGGACAGTCTAACTTAACATTGCCACTACCATCGCGGATTACTTTGTAGGAAACTTCCGTTGCTTCGTGGGTTATTTCCTCAAATCTACGTCCGATAAACCGCTTGACTGAATAAAAGGTATTTTCAGGGTTCATTACCGCTTGACGTTTAGCGATTTGACCTACTAAGCGATCGCCATTTTTAGCAAAGGCAACCACCGATGGTGTTGTCCGAAAACCTTCAGCGTTAGCAATTACAGTGGGTTTGCCACCTTCCATTACTGCTACGCAAGAATTTGTTGTACCTAAGTCAATTCCAACTACTTTTGCCATTGGAGATATTTGGCTCCCTATAACTACTTAAACTTTATGGACAATACAAAACTATTAATTGCACTCAGTACGCTGATTTTTGTACTAATTTATATACTGAGCTTGACTAGCCAAGGCTTCCTAGGGGGGTTTTCCGAACCTGTAATAGGGCGGTCAACTTTCTAGGAATATGGGCTAACAAAATCATCGTCACTTGCCGTTAATTACTTTCACTATTGTTAATGTAAATAAGTTTGGGGTGTAAGTAATTAGTGCGAACCGTAATTTAATAGTTGTGTTTGCCGTCCGTAGGCTTGTTTTTGTCTATATAGCTGGGCAATCAATCAAATTTTTACAATAAAAACTACTGCGATCGCCTAAATATATGTCAATTACTGCCCTGATTAGTTTGATAGTGTATAAGGCAAGTATTCTATATCAAAATATTTTAAAATTTCGTTTTACTGGCGGTAGGGTAAAACGCAGTTAGGGTTTGCGTTTTATGATGTCAGGCAAGTTATTAAAGCAGCGTTACCAAATAGTTGAAATTTTGAAGACTGGGGGATTTTGTCAAACCTACTTAGCTAAAGATATTGCCCAGCCAAATTTGCCCAAATGTATTATTAAGCAACTATCACTACCAAAGAGCGATCGCCCTAATTACTTCCAAAAGAATGTCTATCAGTCCTTAAAAAGAGAAGTAAAAGCCCTAAAGACTCTCAACACTTGCGATCGCGTCCCTCAACTTTTGGCTTACTTTGAAGAAGATCGACAGCTTTATTTAGTCCAAAAGTTTATTGACGGATATTCTCTAGCTATAGAAATCTATCCGGGTTGCTGTTGGAGCGAAAGTCGAGTTATTGAACTTCTTTGCGAAGTATTAGAAATTTTAGCTGTAGTGCATAGTTACGGGTTCATCCATCGCAACATTAAACCCAGTAATTTGATTAGGCAAAATAATACGCATCGATTAGTTTTGATTGATTTTGGCGCGGCTAAACAAACTTGGCAGCAAATGGCTACAGAGTCAGAAAAAAATTATCCTACTTTCGTTGCTAAAGAGGCTACAGTTGCTATGGGTACGCCGGGATATATGCCCGCCGAGCAAGAACGAGGTACACCCCGCCCTAGTAGCGATATTTATGCTTTAGGGATAATGGCTATTCAGGCATTGACGGGTTTAAGTCCTACTCAATTGCTAATAGATTCGGAAACCGGAGAAATTTTGTGGCAGCAACACGCTAAAGTTAGTCGAGAATTTGCTGATATTTTAAGCTCAATGGTGTCTTATCACTTTAAAGATCGCTATCAATCGGCAGCAGAAGCTTTAAACGCACTCCAAAAAACTTTAGTTAATCTACCTATTTCCTCCACACGGCAAGAAATGCCAGCGCCTGTAATTGCAAATGCTCCCCTTCAAAAAATTGCGACTAATCCCAATGTTTTGAAATTCAAACCAAGTTTATCTATTATATTTAGCGCGATCGCCTTTGTCTTAACTTTGCTAGGAGGCAGCTACTATTTGCTGCAATCGCCTTCCTCTACGTTGAAAGCGGAAAAGTCTTTAGTTACTGCTGCTCCAAAGGTAACTTTAGTTCATACCTTAGAAAGCCATACAAATGTTGTTTGGTGCGCTGTTTCGAGCTTTGACGGTCAAACTCTAATTAGTAGTAGTGGAGATAAAACTATTAAAGTATGGAACTTGCTTACAGGAAAATTGCTACGGACTTTGAAAAGCAATTCCCAACCAGTTTTGTCAGTGGCGATTAGTCAAAGCGATCGCACTATTGCTAGTGGTAGCTACAGTAATAATCAAGCAGTTAATCTTTGGGATTTTCCTACAGGTACACGTCATAATCTGAAGGGCGATAGCAACGGTGTATGGTCTGTAGCTATTAGTCCGAACGAGCGATTGCTTGCCAGTTCTAATCAGGATGGTTCTATAGAGGTCTGGAATCTTCGCGATCGCAAATTACGTTATCGCCTGTTGGGACATTTAAACGCTGTTTGGTCTGTAGCTATTAGTTCTGACAATCAACTGCTTGCTAGTGCAAGTTCTGACAAAACAATTAATCTTTGGGATTTACGAAGTAGAGAGTTATTGCATACTTTTAGTGGACATTCTGACCGAGTTAGAACTGTTGCTTTTAGTCCTAATGGGCAAATTATCGCTTCTGGTAGTTGGGATAAATCGATAAAAATTTGGAATGTGAAAACTAAAGCTTTACTAAGTAACCTTTCTGGGCATTCAGATCGTGTCAATTCTGTAGCTATTAGTCCTAACGGTCAACTTCTTGCAAGTGGCAGCGATGACGGTACGATCAAACTTTGGGATTTACCTACAGGGAAATTGCTACAAACTCTAAAACAGCATTTTGGCAATGTTAATTCTGTCAGCTTTAACCCTGATGGCAATATTTTAATTAGTGGTAGTGGCGATCAAACGATCAAAATTTGGTCGCTCAAGCCTTAAGCTTCAATCCAAAATATTGCGCTCTGGAGGGGAGTTTAGCAAGAGCGATCGCATTATTACCAAGCAGCAGGCGATAAAATAAATTAACCAACTTTTCACCTTCCGCAGAGGTTGCCGTGTCTGTGATTACTCAAACCCCTGTCTCAAAACTAACCATTTCCTATCCTCCCTTGCCGGAAGATTTTATTCTTCCAGATGACCCAGTGGAAAATACAGACCAGCCTCTATTAGCGGCGGCTTTACGCCAACCTTTGACAGCGTTTCCCGATCTAATGCAGGATGCTCTAGTAGTTTCTAACTTTGCTTTGTGTGCCGCAATTGAGGGGCGAATTATCTGCAAAGCACCAGACTTTCTGTATGTGCGCCCAGTACAGCCATTAACTTCGTCTCAAATCCGGCGCAGCTACACTCCCCACACTGAAGGGGTAATTCCTCAAATAGTGATGGAGTTTCTTTCAGCTACCTATGGCGAAGAATACTCCGTTGAGTTTACAGCAGGTGTAGGTAAGTGGTTTTTTTACGAGCAAGTCATTCAAGTACCGCGCTACATAATTTTTCGACCGGATACCGGGCGACTTGAAGTTTATGCAATAGAATCTGGACGCTATCAAGTTCAAACAGAAGAATCAGGGCGTTACTGGATACCTGGATTAGAGCTATTTTTGGGAGTCTGGGAAGGAAGCCACGAAAGCAGAACGGGCTATTGGCTGCGATGGTGGAATGCTCAAGGGGAGCTACTATTGTGGTCGGAAGAACGGGCAGAACAAGAGCGCCAACGGGCAGAACAAGAGCGCCAACGGGCAGAAAGATTAGTAGAACAGTTACGTCAGTTGGGAGTAGCTCCAGAGGATTGAAGTGTTGCAACCGAAAGTGCGATCGCACTTTTTTGCTATGGCGCGATCGCATTTATTTTAGCGGTCGGTTAACTCTAATTAATTTGCCTCTCAATATTTCAATAGTAGAAATAGCCTCATGAATGCGTTTCGCCAATCCATCTAAATTCCGGTCATCTGTGCAAACTATTATGCCAGCATGGTCTGGTTGTTGAATGTGTAATCTGATGAAATCACGGCGATTTTGGGTCAGAACTGCTCGTTCTGTGCTTATAGCAAAGGCTAAGACTTCTGGATCGGAAAATCCAGCATTTCCTGCTTCTTGAACAGTCAGAAGATCGTGACCTAAAGTGCGTAGTAATTCTACTGCTGGTAGGGGAAATTGTTCGTCGGCGTAGAGCCTTGCCATAATTATGCTTGATATTCCATTGCTCGATCTTGCTGTTGGAGTGCTATTTCAATTTCCTCTAAGTGTGCATCGGCATAAGCCCAAACATTCACTAAGTCTGCGGCACTAAGATGAGGATAAAATTTGAGAATTTCAGCATCATTTGCACCTTGACGACGCAAACTAACAAACAGCCACACTGGAAGGCGAGTATTAACAATACAGGCATCACCACCACACACTTCGGGAGTTTTTGTAATCCCTAATAATTTGTTGCTTAAAGTTTGAGTAAGTATTTGTATAGCTTCAGCTTTCTGAATTAGGTTCAATGAAAGCAGTTGCGCCTCTAATTCTTTCAGTGTCATAGTCATTTTTATAGTAAATATTCTTTTGTTATAAAGGGTTTAACTAAAAAGGAGCGATCGCTTTTCTCTATTGTTAGTTCTTAGTTGTGCTGGCGATCGCTTTTCTCTGTTGTTAGCTGTACAGGCGATCTCATTTATTTTGACTTTGTTTGCAGGTAGCTACCACTACAAGTAGAGAGTTACTACATACTTTTAATGTTTAATCACTAATTTTGAAATCGCTCATACAAGTAAAAAGTGAAGCAATTTCTATTACATTCTGTATATTTACTTTTCTATTGCCAGTTAAGTCTATACGAATTTCGCCATACTTATCATGTGCAAGGAGGCGCTTAAAGGTTCTCGGCGTTTCAGGCGGGAAGCGTCTACTTTTTAGAGTGTCATACGTGCCAATAAAATCGAGAGTCATCAATCGTTCAATATCATACTCACTGTCCTTAATCTTTGGCACTAAAAAACTAATAATTTCATCACAAAATTCTGAGGTGTTATCAACCTTCCAACTTTCTCCATCTAAATAGTAGTTAACAGGTTTATGTTTTTCTGATCTTATTTCATTTGAAGCAATTTCAGCTTTTGGAAAGAAATATCTGTGGTACAATTCTCCATCAAAAACATCAGCTTCATCCATATTATCAATTTGTTGCCCAGAACGAGTACAAGTGGGATTCTGGTCAAATAGTCTTTTTTTCATTTCCAACTTATCTTTAAGCGGTTTAGGATCATCGTGAATTTGTCTTAATCTGTTTTTCCAAATCACGACTCGCTCATTTAGCTTTTGTCCACCATGTTTAACTGCATCTATGAAATGATTGTCATAGGACGATAGATCGAGAAAAGCTTCGTAGATAATATCCGCATTTTCAGATATATCTTCCATCTCGCGCTCGGCAAACCCAAGCATTTGAATATCAAAGACAGCTTGATTAAGAGTTGAGGCAAATTGAGCTTTATACTGCTCTCTTTCTCTTTTTACAGCGAAGACCTTAAAATGATTTTCTTTAAAAACTAACTCAATCATATCGAAGACTTTTTTGAGTAATGATTCAAGAGTTACTAGGTCTTTTAGTATAATATTTGTATCTGTGCAAGTTGTTCCACCGTCATGCTTCATTCTCTCTCTCATGTAACTATTGAGAGTTTCTCCTTTGGCTTCCAGAGATTGATTTACATCTAGTTTATATAGCTCGTAAAAAGACAAAAACCTAAGTATAAGCTCAACATCAAGCATTCTACTTTTATCTTGCTCGCTACTTCCTTTCTGCTTGAAAGCTGGAAATGGATCGAGTAACCTTCTATAAACGCTGCTAGTGCTTCGATAAAGTAATTGCTTAGTAGTGTCCTTACTTCTTTCTATCAAAAATTTATTACCACTGCATTCAATCAAAAAGTCATTGAATACACCATGGAACATACAGTTTCGTAATTCCTGAGCATTAAGAGATACTGCACCTCGATTGAGCCTACCAAATACCTCGAACTGAATTTCTGGTTGTGTTTGACTCTCAATGACAATTGTAGAAATTTCTCTTTGCTTAAAAAATTTACTAACATTATCTGGTAGTAGCTCAAAAGTAACTCGATTAAGCTGAGGTAAAGTTGATAAGTTTTTGAGGACTAATTTCTGACTACAAAATCTAACAATAGTAGTTAGCCTCTGAACACCATCTATTACCTCAAAAACAGTGTTTCCTGTATCTTCATCAAGTTTTTCAAGAAAGAACATTGCCGGAATTGGAATATCCATAAAAATAGACTCAATAAAGCAACATTGTTTCTCGTCATCCCATACGAAAGTGCGTTGATATTCTGGAATAACAATTTCTTTTCGGTTATAGGAATCTACGAGCCATTCAACGGAGCGAATTACTGCTCTTTTAGATACTTTTACTGCTTGAAGCTGTGATAGAAAATCAGGTTTAATTTCCATATTAATATTTTTTAAATTTGGTTACTATAAGCTTGTAAATTTGTTTAGCAATCTTTATTCTTGAAAGCAATTTTCAAAGTAGCAAGCTTCTGTTAAGCTGTTGTGCATTTAAACCGCGTATTTAGGAGGCTAAAACCCAGTACTGGCTTAGATTAGCTAAAAAATCTAAATGACTAACAGCTTGTTTCAACCAAGTTCTCAACCTAAGCTTGCGATAAACTCAACAATCTTTAGTTAGCTGATTACTAAAAGTTTTTAATAAACACACAACTTCGCAATCAAAAATACTGCAATATATGCACTAGCAGGTGACATATCACGTCATGTACTTAAAGTATAGTTACCCTTTTTTTATTTTGTTGTAATTCGAGGAAACACTTAACACAAAAAGGCTAATACCTTATAGCTGCGGAGTCTATTTAGGTAGATATATTGCTAAAGGGCGAAAGTAAGCTTATAAATTTTTTGATATTTTTTTAGCTAAGGCGCGATCGCAACTTTAATTACTTTGCGCTCTTTCATATCCTGAAACACCTGCTCTAATTCTTGCAACGGGCGTTTTTCACTAATTAATAATTCAAAAGGTATACTTCGACTAGCTAAAAGTGCTAAGGCTGCTCTTACATAATTTGGTGTGTTGTGAAATACGCCTTTAAGTGTTAGTTCGCTGTAGTGTAATTGTTCGGTGTTTACAGTGATTGTGGTATCTCGCGGACAACCGCCAAATAGATTAACGGTTGCTCCTGGACGCGCTAAAGCGATCGCATTTTCCCATACGCTCGGTACGCCTGTCGCCTCAATTACTACATCTGCGCCCCTTCCATCGGTTAAATCTTTTACTACTTGGGTAGTGTCTGTTATTTGCTTATAGTTAAAGGTTTTAGATGCACCTAGTTTTTCTCCAATTTGCAGCCGCGTTTCGTTTCCACCAAATAGTAATACTTCTGCGCCTATTTGATTTGCTAATACTGCCACAAACATGAGTCCAATTGCCCCATCTCCCAACACTACAACGCGCTTACCGGGCAAAACGTTCGATCTTGCGACTCCATGCAATACGCAAGCCAAAGGCTCGGTGATTGAGGCTAATTCATCGGGTAATTCGTCGGGAATCGATAATAGGTTTTGCTGGACAATTGGGGCGGGAATTTTTAGATACTGAGCAAACGTGCCATTATTCCAAGTAATATTTGGACAAAGAGAGTATTCTTTTTGTTGACAATAAAAGCATTTTGTGCATGGGGCGGAATTATTAGCAACAACGCGATCGCCTATTTTCCAGGTTTTGACATTTTTTCCTACGGCGACAATAGTTCCCGCCGCTTCATGTCCAAATAAAGTAGGAAGTTGTAGCATTTTGGCATGACCGCCACGCCGCCATACTTTCAAATCAGTACCGCAAGTTGTGGCGGTGGAAACTTTAATTACGACTTCTCCATCGGCAATGATAGGATCGGCAACTTGTTCTAAGCGTAAATCTTCCTTGCCGTAGAGTAAGGCAGCCAGCATAGGTTTATTGTCTGTAAGTCGGGTTTCACGATTTTATCAGGGTTAAGACAATTTTTGGCTGGCATTATCTACTAACGTTTGCCTATAAGGTTTGGTTCTTTGGGTGGTATTTTGCTCACAGCTAAAATTGGCACTTCTTGCCAACAAGATGTACAAAACCAATATATTCCTCGGTGTCGAACGTGCCGTAATAGCGGGTTACCGCAACAAGGACAATTACTGTAATGGTCTGGCATAGTTTTATCTCCGTATTTAAGAGAATTGAAAGGTTAATTTTTAAAGCAAACCTACAGATTGAAGCAATTGTTAAATTAAACTTAATAAAGTGAGTTAATGGTTTTGAGTGTGTTAATGCTTACCAGGTTTTTTTTAGAATTAAGCTTTTGTATAAGCAATTGGCGCATATACTAAACAAGATAAACCTTAGTTCTTAAATACTTCTCTATCTTGGGGATCATTAAATTGCCAACATTTTTTTAGCGATCCCCAAAGCAAAGAAGATAAATTTTTAACTTAAAGATAATGGCTGGGCCTGGGCAGTCAGTAACCCTCTCAAGTAGCATAATGAAAAAAGGTAAAGTCAAAAAAGTTTAACTTGGTGTAGCTATTAGAGGAGATATTTAATGGTGGGATGGCGGCGACCGATTTTAGTAGGTGGAGTGGGTTTATCTTTGCTACTGTGGCTGTGGCAAAGCTTTGATAGCTCTGTAGGACAATTGAGTGAATGGGGAATGTTAAGTACGATCGCCCTAGGTACTTGTTTGTGGTTATGGCAACAAAATAAACTTAAAAAAGCCACCGTAGTTGATAACTCCCCCCCAAATCGAGAGAAAGTAGAAAAAGCACTTGCTCTTGCTAACAATGTAATTAACCAATTGCAAGCCGAAGCTGTAAACCACGCCGCGTTATCTTTACTACAAGAGCAATTTACAAAACTAAATGACGATTTAGAAAGGCAGGAGCTAAATATAGCGATTATAGGCGGTAAAGCCGTAGGTAAAACATCACTACTACAAGCATTATCTACCTGGGAAAATACTAGCAATAGACCTGTAACTTTCCAAGAAACGAAGCCTTTATTTACGCCAGAAAAAAACACTGTAATAGAAGCAAGTTATGCAGACTTAGTAATATTTGTTACCAGTGGAGACTTTACCGATTCCGAGTGGCAAGTATGGCAGCAAATGCGATCGCACAATCAACGCATAGTATTAGTTTTTAACAAGCAAGACCAGTATTTACCCGACGCAAGAGCAAATATATTATCTTCATTGCAGCAGAAAGTTATTGATGTTGTAGCGACTTCCTCAAATCCAAATCTTGTAAAAGTCCGTCAGCATCAAAGTGATGATTCGGTACGCGAATGGTTAGACAAACCCGCCGCCGATATTAGCGAACTAAGTAACTATTTGCAGCAAGTAGTAGTTAAAGAAGGACGAGAATTAATTTGGACGACAACGATTAGACAAGCAGTTAATTTACAGATAAAAGCAAAAACTGTTTTAAATCAAGTCAGACAGCAAAAAGCTATCCCAATTATCGAACAATACCAATGGATAGCCGCCGCCGCCGCCTTTGCAAACCCCGTACCCGCTTTAGATTTACTCGCTACTGCTGCAATTAACGCTCAGTTGGTAGTGGAATTAGGGAATATTTACCAGCAAAAGTTTTCCTTCCAGCAAGCCCAAACTGTAGCTGGAACAATGGGAAGCTTGATGTTGAAGTTGGGATTAGTAGAATTATCCACAAAAGCGATCGCAACTCTATTAAAAAGCAATGTAGTTACTTTTGTAGCAGGTGGTGCAATCCAAGGAGTTAGCGCCGCTTATCTGACTCGCGTTGCTGGGTTAAGCTTGATTGAATACTTCTCTAGTCAGGAAGTAGCTACAAGTTCGGAATCTGGCTTAAATCTAGATAAACTAGGTCAAACTTTACAAAAGGTATTTCAGCAAAATCAACAAGTTGCTTTATTGCAATCTTTTGTACAGCAAGGAATCAGCCGTTTATCGCCAGAATCTCAAGTTAAAGCTAAAAGCAGCGTATCTTAACTCAATTAGGTAGAAGGGCTAAATTGCGTCTAGTTGATAAATCTGTACGCGATCGCGCCCTTTATTTTTAGCTGCATAGCAAGCAATGTCCGCCTGTCTTAAAGTCTCAATCAGACTCGGACTATCGGGTGCGATCGCTACTATCCCAATGCTGACCCCAATTCTAAAAGTTTTGTCCTCCCACACAAATTGAAAGTTATGGACGCTTTCGCGCAGGGCATCAGCAACCCCCAAAGCTTTCTCTAAGGGGCATTCATTAAGCAATAAGCCAAACTCATCTCCACCTAAACGGGCTAAAACATCAACGGAGCGGACTTGACTAAGCAATAATGCTGTTACTTGGCGTAGTAGTTCGTCCCCAACTAAGTGACCGCAGGCATCATTAACAATTTTGAATCGATCCAAGTCTAAATAACATAGTGAATACTGAGAGTTATTAGCTTTGGCACTATTTAAAGCTTCAGCTAAGTGCTGTTCAAACTTTCTTCTATTTACTAATCCAGTTAAAGCATCGTGGTTGGCTTGCCAAGCTAAAAGTTGTTTGCTCTCTTGTAACGCTACCTCTGCTTGTTTGCGAGCGGTAATATCTCTGACTACATGACAAAAAACTTGTTTTCCAGCATAAGAAATTAAGTTAACATTTACCTCCACATCAATAAGATCGCCATTTCGGGAGGAATATTGCTTTTCGCCAGTAAAACTTTCTGCTTTGGTTGATAGGTACTGTAAATATTTATCGTCGTTAGAGCGATCGCTTGCAACTACATTATTAATAGTTAATTTAAGTATTTCTTCGCTACTATAACCAAGTAACTTTTCAAAAGCACCATTCACTTCTAAAAAAACTTTAGTTTCAGCATCTACCAAAAATATACTTTCCGTAGCTTGTCCTACAACAATTCGATAGCGGGCTTCGCTTTCTTGGCGATTTAGTTGAAAGGTAATTAATTTCTGTAAAAATATTTGAATGGCGATTCCAAATACGAGCCCCACAAATATTAATGACATAGTTAAGTAACGTAAATTACTTTTACCTTGTAGATAAATTTCTCGCTTTTTTTCGACACGCATTATTAAGGCTGGTTTGCCATAAATATCATTGAGATAAGTATAGCCAGCAATTTTTTGTTCATTCAAATTTCGTACTACAATTAAAGTATTTGCCGATAAAGCCAAACTTGCCTCTTTAAAGTCTTGGGGTATTTGCTGCTCGTTAATTGCATAGATGCTGATAGATATGCTTTCAGAATTACTGCCCGTTATCCGTTTAACAATTTCGGATTTTTCTACATAACTCCCAAATATAAGACCTCCACGACTGGGTTCTTTACCTACAGAGTCTAGAATTGGTAGCGCACTAATTAAGGTTATTCCTTCAGGCAAGAGCATAATTCCTGTTAAATCTTTGCCTGAACTTGGATACTGAACGAGAATATTTTTTGATTGAATTTGTTGTGCTAATAATGGTGGAATTGGAAGTATTTTTTGATATTTTTTATTCCATTGACTAGCCAGAATAGTTTTGCTGTTTCTGTTGAAAATTACTACTATATTAAGATTAGAACTAGAAAGTATTTCTAAACTAAAGTTTTCTTGAATGAAATTTGGTTGAGGATTTTGCACAAACTCATAGCTTTCATCCCACTTAGAAAAGGGAAGATTTGTGTAATAAAGATCCTCTGCAACTTTACTATGACCGTGCAAAACTTCATTAACGCTTTGACGAACATTTTTTTCTTCAGCAAGTTTAATATTGTTTAACATTAAAGATGAAGCAATTAAATATACGATGCTCAACAAGCTTGCCAAAGGTAAAACAATTAACAATAAGGTAGCTGTACGGGTTTTTCCCTCAAGAGCCTTATTATTTATGTTATTAAAAAACTTTAGCAATAATATGAGGTTTGTTAATGACATTTGTAAAATAAGCAATTTTAACAAGTAAGCAAAAGTTATTTTTGTAATTTTATAATATTTAAAAAAACAGTATAGTTTACTTTAAAAATATGAACTTAGTAAAAATATACAAACTTATAAATCTAGTATAATTTATATAATAAAGTATCCTAACTGTAGGAAATACTGAGATTTAATATAAAGTTATGAACAAAATAGGTAGAGCAAACTTTATCAAATGAATTAAATAGTTGCTCACATACAGCAATCGGCGCGTCAACCCTTTCCCTTGAGAATTTCACACCCTAACCTTCAAGGGAGAGGGAGACAAGACTCTTAGCCACCTCCAATTAGGGGTTGGGGGCTATGCATCTCTTATAACTCAAACAGGATGCTATAGCTACCCTGTCAAATTCATGAACATTACCAGTAGAGATAAAGGCATTAGGCCCTTGTAATATTTGCTGTTAATTTAAGATTTTATTTAAAAAGCTTTCATATCCTGCTTTAAACTTTTGCTTCCCTTGACTATTGATAATGCTACCGTGAGCCATAATCACGCGCTCAAAATCCCAATCGAGAATTTTTTGCACTGCTTGCTTTACTTTGGTTTTTTCTATAGTTGCAACTTTTTCTAACAGTGAAGGACTGAGACTGTTATATCCTCCCAGAAGTCTAGCGGCAAATTGGGTAATTAAGGGAAAGCTATTATCAAAGTGAAAGGCGATATCTGTAAGGATTAATGTTCGGCTTTTGGCGTGAAAGAAAACCCATTCATTGACTATATCCAAACCTTTCAAACCAAGGGTTTTAAATCCATCAAACAACACGCATTGAAGATCGCTAGGAAAACTCTCGGCATCATTACTAATTATGCGATCGATAGGAAGTTCTGGTTTTTTGACTTCCATGCCTGATGTAGCCCAAAATATTGCTTTTGGGTAAAGTGCTTTAAAATCTGCTGCAAATATATAGTGGTAAAGGTTTGGCGCAATAATATGGCTAACTGTGCCAAGTTTATTAAGTTGCTGGGAAGTTTCATTATCAACCGGAATTGGCGAAATAACAGCTAACTCCTGATTTGCCAGCCGAATAACCGTCATTCTTGTACCAACACTTAGTCCAAAATATTTGAATGGCGCATCGGCAACCCAAATATCTGTAGCAATTTCTTTGAGCATATTTGCTGAGATTCTAATTGTAGTTCTTGAAAGTGCGTGAGGATACAATCTTATTTTAAATTGACGCGCTACCCGCGCAATTTATCTAGTTGTTCTGGAGTGCTGCGAATTAGTAATTGCATGATACTTGCGTCAAAAGTTCGCTTAAAATCGGGGTCGGAAGCGTAACGTTTATAAAGGTCAAGTTCTCGCTTTCGTTCTTGGCTAACTGCTTGTTGGATTAACTTTTCTAGTGCAATACGGCGGTTTTGTTCGTCTTGATTGTCAACTACTTGGGTTTGGTAATTGGGATTGTTAATGACGTGTTGGGCAATATTGATAAATTTTACTCTTTGCTCCTGGGGTGTCGCATCCCAACCAGAAAAAAAGCGATTGTTAAAAGCATCAATAATTTCACTTAGGGGATCGCTTTGAGGTGCATCGCCGCGATAGCCGCGCAAGTTGGAGTTTTGGGGGTCGATTTCTGATTGTTCTGAGTCAAGAGCGATCGCATAATTGAGATGTACTCTTTCTAAACCATAGGTAGATAAATCTATACTTTCGAGCAATTCGTCAATTTCATCTACGGCGGAATCTCTAACAACTAGCTTGGGAATGAGGAATTTTAAAAACCAATACAGTTTTTCCCACCCCAGATTGTTGTAAGGAATTATGCAAGCCATTTGCCCGTAGATTTTTACAAATTGTTTTGCCTTAATTTTAAAGTCAATTTTTACTTCACTTTCTAACTCTAATTCTTGATTAAATCTAGCCGCCGCTACGTCTATTAAAGGGCTAAGATCCTCTGCGGGAGCTTTATTAAAAAATAGTTGGTTAAACTCCTCAATTTCTTGCCATTCATAAACACCCACTATTGCCAAGGCTTCTTGTAAATCGTGTAAAACGTTGACATCGGTAGGTTCGCTTAAAGATGTAGAGGTGTAAAAGTCATCAAAGGCGTGTCTAATATCATCAACAGTATTGAAAAAGTCAAGCACAAAAGTATCAACTTTGCCCATTTTGTTGTTGCAACGATTGAGACGCGATAGACATTGCACCGCGAGAACAGATTGCAGCTTTTTATCTACATACATAGTATGCAAAAGCGGCTCGTCAAACCCGGTGAGAAACTTATTAGCAACGATTAAAATTTTGTAGTTATCTTCTTTTAGCTTTTGGGGGATATCTTTACTAGGAAAGCCGTTGAGGGTGTCTTCAGTATATTCGATGCCATCTACAGTTTTTTTGCCAGAGAAAGCAACGATCGCATTAAAAGGAGAATTTTCGCGTTTTAAGGTTTTACGAATAGCAAAATAGTAGTTTATCGCCGCTTCAATGTTGCGGGTGACGACCATTACTTTAGCTTGTCCTTTGAGCTTTTTGGGCTTGTAGACTTGCTCTAAAAAGTGATTTACCATGATATCGGCTTTGGCGGCGATCGTCTCTTTATGCCCTTCTACATAGGCTCTCAGCTTCTTTTGAGCTTTAGAGGTATCAAATAAAGGATTGTTTTCAACAGATTTTTGAATTTCGTAGTAGCTGTGGTAGGTTGTATAGTTTGCCAGCACGTCAAGAATAAAACCTTCTTCGATCGCTTGTTTCATTGAGTAAAGATGAAATGGCACAAATTTTCCATCTTCGTTTTGCTGTCCAAATTTCTCAAGGGTGGCGTTTTTGGGAGTGGCGGTAAAGGCAAAATAAGAGGCGTTTTTACCTAGTTTGCGTCCTTCCATTGCTTGAAGAATCTTGTCTTGGATATCTTCGGGTTCTTCTTCATTGCTACCCAACGCTGCGTTCATTGTGTCCGCCGCTTGACCGCTTTGGGAGGAGTGCGCCTCGTCGATAATTATGGCAAATTTGCTGTTTCCCAAATCTTCTACACCGTTGACAATAAAGGGGAATTTTTGAATAGTTGTAATAATAATCCGCTTTCCGGTTTCTAGCGCGGTTTTGAGTTCTTGAGCGTTTTCTGCATGGGTAATAATATTTTTAATTTCTGAAAAGCCTTGGATGTTGTCGCGGATTTGTTTATCTAGGTTGGTGCGGTCTGTAACTACAACTACTGAATCAAATAGCGGGTAATCGCTGCCTGGGGTGTAGAGTTCTATTAGTTGGTAAGCTGTCCAAGTAATAGAATTAGATTTGCCAGATCCTGCGGAGTGTTGAATTAAATAAGTGTGTCCTACGCCATTATTTCGCGCATGAGTTAGCAGTTGACGGACTATATCAAGTTGGTGATAGCGGGGAAAGTAGATAGATTTTTGCTGAAGCGGGGTTTTGCTATCTTGGGGAGCTAAAATTGCAAACTGTTCGATGATATTTGTAAGGCTGTGGCGGCTTAAAGTATTTTCCCAAAAATAGGCGGTTTTGTGTCCGTTGGAGTTGGGGGGATTGCCTTTACCAAAGTTAAAGCCTTTGTTGAAGGGTAAAAAATAAGTATTGTGTTTATCTAACTTGGTAGTCATCCACACTTCATCTGTATCTACAGCAAAGTGGACGACGCACCGCGCAAATTGCAGCAGGGTTTCGGCGGGGTCGCGGGTAGTTTTGTATTGTTCTTTGGCGTGGTAGACCGTTTGACCCGACCAGGGGTTTTTTAATTCTATAGTGGCGATCGCAATTCCATTGATAAATACCACCATATCAATAGAAAGCAGTGGATCGCGTTGTGAGTAGCGCACCTGGCGAGTGACAGAAAATATATTGCGCTCAAAGTTCTCTAAAACCTTGGGGTTTGCCTCGTTGTAGGGGAGGCTATAAAGTAATGTTAGATGCGCGTCATCAATGAGTAGTCCGTTTTTTAACACTGCAAGAATGCCGCCAGTTTTAATTTTACGGTCTAGGCGCTCTAAAATAATTCTTTGCCAGTTGGGACGATCTTTGAGTTTTTCTAGTTCTTGTGGTTGGGTTGTTTCTAAAAATCGCCAAAACTTGGCGCTATCAATAGCAAATTCGCGCTCAAAGTCAGCCGGGTTGCCTTTTTCGTAGCGGGAACGATCTATTAGAGAAGTTTCAATGCAATTTTCTAGCGCCTTCTCGTTGGTTTGGCTAACCATGTTATTTCCTGCAAATAGGATATTTTAAAATAGAGTAAATCTTTAAGTCAGGCGTAAGGGCGCAACCCATTGCGCCCTTACAAAGGTATATCGCTATGACATCTATTTGTTTATGTCATTCCATAGTTCAGAAATGGGGTAAGTTTGCGACTTTTTTTACAATCCGCGTCCTGGTTTGCAATCTGCAAAACCTAGTGCTTCTGTGTCGAGGAAGCTGGCGATCGCCATCTCAATAACAGATTCAATTGGATATTCAATTTCGTTAGCATGAGCAACTAGAGCCACTCGGATTCGCTCAGGTAAACGCTCTAAAATGACTTCGGCATCAGCAGGGGAAAGTTGCTCTTGAAGTTTGGTTTGCATAACTTCTACCTTTCGGTCGGAATTTGGACGTTGTAAGGGGGTTCAGTGGCTCTTAAGATGATGGCTTCTAGCTCCAATAGTAACGCAGGGTTTCCCCAATAGGAAATGACTTGTACTACAAGGCGCACATCTTCATCGCTATATTTATCAAGCCACGCCCATAAAAAAGCTTTGTGTCCACCGCTAAAGCGTCCTCGTAAACTCTTGGTTTTACCGATGTAGAGCAATCCCTCAGTTCTGTGCCTAATTGCATAGATGCCAGGACGAACAGGAATGTTGTTAAACTGACGGTTCAAAGGTTGGCATTGCTCAAAGGGAGTGAAGGCAATTGCGTCTAAGATTCTCCGAGCTTGGGTTTGCACTTCAGAGTCGTTTGTTGACATGGGAGCAAGAAAGCTAATGATTCATTAGCGGGAATTGTCTATTAGAGAAGTTTCAATGCAATTTTCTAGCGCCTTCTCGTTGGTTTGGCTAACCATGTTATTTCCTGCAAATAGGATATTTTTAAAATGCTTTGATATCTAGCTATTCATTTCATCCTAGTTTGGCTCACCAGATGGTCTGAATAACTGATAGCGCTCTGATTTTGCAATCTTTCGTAACCAAAGGTAAACCAAGGCAAAGTGCTGTAGCGGCAATAATGCGATCGCCCATTTCAGGAACAGTTAGGCGAGGAATGTTAGCTAAAGACTCAGCTACTAACAGATCCATTGGTGCAACAACTAAACCAACATTAGGATCGCTTAGAGCCTGTAAAAGTTGTTCTAGGGCTATTTCAGGAATCTTACTTTTTTCAACTAGGTAGGTTATTTCTACAATTGAAATTGCTGATATATAAATTGCATAACCATTATTAATTGCGCCATCGAGAGCTAATGTGGCATCCGGTGATAACTTTTCGGAGTTTTGCAAATACCAAATAATTGTATGAGTATCAGCAACTACCGCGCTCATGATTCGATATTCTCTGAGAAATCCCACATTTCCTGTCTAGCTTCTGTAATTTCTTCCTCAGTAATATCAATAGGTAAGTCTGCCCAAAGTCCTTTTAAGCTATTACGCGGATGAAGGTTTGTTTCTTGAAGTTCTTGAAGATTTCTTTTAAACACTCCTTTTATAATATTAAGAGGATGAAGGCTTATTTCTTGGGGTTTTTGGGGTTTTTGGAGATTTCTTTTAAACTGCAAAAAATCAACAAACTGAATTACAGCTTCCTGTTCTTCTGGAAGCAAGGTTTCTAACTTTTGAAACAGTTGCTCTTTGACCGTCATAATTGCTTCTCCATTACTTTGCATTTAAAAATGTGCTACCCATACATCACATTTGGATATTCAATTTCGTTAGCATGAGCAACTAGCGCCACTCGGATTCTCTCAGGTAAACGCTCTAAAATGACTTCGGCATCAGCAGGGGAAAGTTGCTCTTGAAGTTTGGTTCGCATAACTTCTACCTTTCGGTCGGAATTTGGACGTTGTAAGGGGGTTCAGTGGCTCTTAAGATGATGGCTTCTAGCTCCAATAGTAACGCAGGGTTTCCCCAATAGGAAATGACTTGTATTACAAGGCGCACATCTTCATCTGAGAGGATGTTTTAAAAGGTATGGTTGGTCAAAAGCGATCGCGCGGTTGATCCCCCCTAGCCCCCCTTAAAAAAGGGGGAAAATATAGAGTAGCCACTTTTTTTAAACAAAAGTGCAACTATTCGACATTAATTACAAGAGTTTTAAAACTCTTTTGTCGATGACAAATTATTTAGATTCTCTTAACTCTCTCTTTCTAACCGGAAGTAAGAGATATTTTCCCCCCTTATTAAGGGGGGTTAGGGGGGATCTCCTGCGATCGCCTGATGGTAGCGTTTTATTGTCCATTTATACGCGGTAATCATAGGATATTAACTATTATTTAATTAGGCTTCAGGGCGTTGCGAAAGGTGGTGGCGGCTTCTAATCGAGACGTTTGGGCAATTAATACGCAACGGGTAAGCAAATCTATATCGAGGGTTGCAAGTTGTGAAATCTCGCTGCGGGAAATCTGTTCGTAGCTATTATCTCGCAAATAATAAAGGCTAAATAGCCCATCTTGCCATAACCATACTTCAGGGACATTAAGCGCCTGATATCGCTGGAGTTTTTTGGAATTACCGCTATGAAAAACTACTTCGATTACTAAATCGGGGGTTGGCTTTGATTCTCCAAAACAGTAAGATTCATCCGCCTCGGCTGAGACTTCCCCTTCTCGCTCTTGCGTCATTGAACCTGTAGGATCAAATTCGATTGCCATCTCTATACAGAATAATTCGAGCAGCATCCCAATGATGGTTTTAAAAAATTCGTGTTCGCGTCCCGGCATAATAATTTCGATTTCGCCGTTGTAGTAGGATAGTCTGACCCCTGGAGACTCGGCAAAACCTGCTTGAATCAGCTTAAAATGTTGCCAGGTAATACCCCCATAAACGAGGCGCTGATCGGTGGAGGGTTGGTTAATAAGGGGAGTTTGTACCATTGCCATAGCTCAGAATTGCGCTGCATTATACCTTTGATTTTAAGACTTTTTTATCGGTAGACATCCCCGCGATCGCCAGCTTTTTTAAAAGTAACTACCTACGAAAACTCAAGCGATCGCAAAGATCCCTAAACTTTAATTTTTCCAGTTACAGCTTGAGAGATTAAAATAGTTTTTTGTTCTTGCAGTAGTTTAATAAAGCGCTGTTCATGGGCGATCGCTTGGTCAATTTCGGAAGTTTTGCGATCAATAAATTTAACAATTCTGTTTTGTTCGTTGAGGAGAGGGATCGCAATAGAAAAATTGCTGAGTTCCAAAGAAGTAATAGCGGGAAAACTTACGCCTTTTGAGTGCCTTACAACTTCATCTACAAATAGCTCTGATTGTAGTAAGTAGCTGAAAAATTTATTATCAAAAAAATTGTTAGGACTCAATACAGAGAATCCAGTTGAGAACACGCAATCAGCATATTCTTCTTTTATATAGGAGATTGCTTTTAGGTATGTACGAACAGTTGAAACTATTGTATCTCCTTGTTTTGCCAATCTTCTAGCTCTTGACGGAGCATCTTTAAAAAAGTGATGTTCCACTTTTTCAATTTCACCTTGGGATACAGACCCAATATCTATGTAACGAATTTGGAGTTGTGGATCGGTATCTTCTCGGAGAGTACGTGCATTGTTTCTACAGCAAAACTTAAGTTTTTTAACATCCCAGTGGCTAGGGATTTCACCAAGCCACCCAACACCCCGATCGCACATAGGAACATTTGGGTCTAAACCTTTGGTGACAGCTTGATTAATCAGAATAGCTTTTTGTTCTTGTAGGAGTTCGATGAGGCGCTGTTTTTGGTCGATCGCTTGGTCAATTTCGGCGGCTTTGCGATCAAGAAATTCAACAATCCTGTTTTGTTCGTTGAGGAGGGGGATCGCAATAGAAAAATTACTGAGTTCTAAAGCAGTAATAGCAGGGAAACTTACGCCTTTTGAGTACCTTACAACTTCATCTATAAATGGCTCTGATTGTAGTAGGTAACTAAAAAACTTATTATCAAAAAAATTGTTAGGACTCAGCACAGAGAATCCAGTTGAGAACACGCAATCAGCATATTCTTTTTTTATATAGGAGATTGCTTTTAGGTATGTACGAACAGTCGAAACTATTGTATCTCCTTGTTTTGCCAATCTTCTAGCTCTTGACGGAGCATCTTTAAAAAAGTGATGTTCTACTTTTTCAATTTTCCCTTGAGATACAGCCCCAATATCTATGTAACGAATCTGAAGTTGTGGATCAGTATCTTCCCGAAGGGTGCTTGCATTGTTTGCACAGCAGAACTTAAGTTTTTTTATATCCCAATGGCTAGGGATTTCTCCCAACCACTCAACCCCACTATCTTTGTAACTTTCATACTTGGGAAAAGTCACCATTACTCAACCTCCCCAAAACTCACCAACTTCTTTAATAATCCTTTTGTCTCTTGTTCCAACGTCAAAATCTCCGCCGTCACTTCCTTAAGACTTCGCAACGACTTATGTTGATAGAAATATTTATTAAAGCTAATCTCATAGCCAATCTGGGTTTTATCTAACGCCATCCACGCATCATCTACATGGGGGCGCACCTCGCGGACAAAGTAATCATAAATATTATCTTTCAACGGCACATTTTCAGTGTCTCTTAGTTCGCTGTCTGACTCGTACTCAATCCACTGTCCCGGCTTTTTCCCTACCCAGTAACCAAAATCTTGCAAACAATCCTCGCTGGTGTCAAATTCCAGCAACAAATCGCTCAACGCCTCATCCTTTAACTTGTGAACCTTCTTAACTACCTTTTCCGCCTTTTCATCGCGCCAACTTACCGCACTTACTAGCTGATTTTTCTCACTAGCAGAAAGCTTAATAGCCAGCTTTTTAATAGCCGCCTCTAGTTTTACCAAAAACTCATTAAAATCCAGCCACAGCCCTTGTCCTACCTCGCTCATCAGCTTTTCGCCCACCGCCAATAGCTCGCGTCCAGTTTCCCAAGTTTTGATTTGTAGTAGCGCCTCCCGTTTTTTCTTATCAAGGTCAATGCCTTCTTGCTCCAAATAAACCTCAATAGCGGCTCTATGCTCTGCCAACTCGCTGTAAATAGCCTCTCCCCATTGCTCGTACACCCACTCCATTACCTCCCGCAAAGACGAATTAAACCGCAGCGCCGCCAACCTTTCGGGGGTAAACTGCGCCGCCAACCGCAACGGACGCTCTACAGTAACTTTGTAATAACCAAAATCGCTATTATCAAACACTTTAGAAACACCTTGGTTAGGCATCTCCAAATAAAGGTGAGTAATTTTATCAATATGTTCAGCCGAAAACTCGCAATTTTTCGCCCCCAAATTCTTCCGCAACTTCTGATAAAGCTCCGAAGCATCAATTAGTTGCACCTTTCCCCGGCGATGAGCGGCTTTATTATTCGACAATATCCAAATATAAGTAGTAATTCCCGTGTTATAAAACAAATTATTCGGCAACTGAATAATTGCTTCCAAATAATCATTTTCAATAATGTAACGGCGAATATTACTTTCTCCGCTCCCCGCATCCCCCGTAAACAGCGACGAACCATTATGCACCGATGCAATTCTCGACCCCAAAGCGCTATCTTTTAGCGGCTTCATCTTGCTAACCATATCCATCAAAAATAGCAATTGCCCATCCGACGATCGCGGCGTTGCTGCAACGGTTTCCTCAACACCCTTGAAGTTTTTTAGCACCACCTGAAAGCGCGGATCGAGAACATCCTTACCATCAAAAATAAACTTCTGCTCCGATTTGTAAGACTTGCCGTAAGGCGGGTTTGACAGCATAAAATCAAACTTCGTCTCCGCAAACTCATCGGTAGAAAGCGTTGAACCGAACTTAATCTTCTCTGGATCGTTGCCTTTAATCATCATGTCAGACTTACAAATCGCGTAAGTTTCGCCGTTTATCTCCTTCCCATGAAGATAAACCGCCGCATCAAAACGCACCCCGCCTTCGGGGTTTTTAATAAAGTCTTCAGACTCCGTAAGCATTCCCCCAGAACCGCAAGCCCCGTCATAGATTAAAATCACCGCAGGCAACTTATCTTTTACAGGGATAAATAATACGTGCGTCATTAACTTAATAACCTCACGGGGGGTAAAATGTTCTCCCGCTTCCTCGTTATTTTCTTCATTAAACTTGCGAATCAATTCTTCAAACACATAACCCATACCCAAATTGCTCAAACCCGGCAATCTGCGCCCCTCTGGATCTAGCCCGTCATGAGGACTGAGATTGATATAAGGGGAAGTAAATTTTTCCAGCACATCTAACAACACATCAGCTTGCACCATGCGCTTTATTTGGCTTCGCAGGTCAAATTTGCTAATAATTTCCTTAACGTTGTCGCTAAACCCATCTAAATAGGCGCTGAAATTGGCATCAAGAATCTGACGGTTATTTGTGGCGGTTTTAACCAGTTTTTTCAAAGTCCAATCTGAGATATTGTAAAACACATAGCCCGATGCCTGTTGTAGTGCGATCGCATCCAATGTTGTAAACCCAGCTTCCTCGCGCTGAAATCGTACTTCCTCTGTAACGGCTTCTTTCGTCACCTCCAGCAAGCAATCTAGCCGCCGCAACACAAACATCGGCAAAATTACATCTCGATACTTACCCCGCACATAAACATCGCGCAGACAGTCATCAGCAATTGACCAAATAAAGGAAACGATTTTATTTTGTAGTGATTGATCCATTAGGTAGTTACTAAAATAATTTTATTGATAGATGGCGATCGCCTAACACATAGATTATTCCCAAATGTAGGGGCGCAATGCATTGCGCCCCTACAATATTCGCAATTGCGCCCAAAAATCTTTGTAATTGAGGCAAGAAAACCTTTATAGTTACGGGTGATCGCATCTCAAAGCGACAGAGTTTTATAATAAAAGCTTAAGGACTTATAAGCTAAACAATTCAGCCTGTGAGCATTCGTCAAACTTCCTCTGTACCTACTACTGCGGACTCTCACATCAACCGCGCTCGTGCTAGTATCCGCCAAGCGCAATCTTGGTACTCTAATAATTTACGCAAAGCCAATTCACAATTTTCTAACGCAGACTTACTAAAAAAGCTAAAACCAGAACTAACAGTTTTAAACTCCTCTCTCAATAAACTAGACTCGAATGTAATTGCGATCGCCGCTTTTGGTTTAGTTAGTCGCGGTAAATCTGCCGTTTTAAACGCTTTACTCGGACAAAAAATCTTGCAAACTGGCCCTCTTAACGGTGTAACCCAATGGTGTCGCTCGGTGCAGTGGGTAGCCAACGATAAAATCCAAGTAGAGCTAATTGATACGCCAGGATTAGACGAAATTGACGGCGAAGCACGTAGCCAAATGGCAGAAGATGTAGCTCGTCAAGCCGACTTAATTTTGTTTATAGTGGCTGGCGATATAACCCAAACTGAGTATCAAGCCCTGTGCAACTTGCGTCAGTACCAGAAACCCCTAATATTGGTATTTAATAAAATCGATCTTTATCCCGATACTGATAAACAGGCAATTTACAATAATTTGCGAGAATTAGGAGCAACAAGCGGCGAAATGCTCCCCGATGAAATAGTTATGGTATCCGCCGAACCAGCCCCCATAGAAGTGCGTATAGAGTGGGCTAATGGCGAAATTGGCAACGAATGGGAAACACCTTCGCCGCAAATAGATGAATTAAAACAAAAAATTCTCAACATTCTCAATCGAGAAGGTAAAAGTCTTTTGGCGCTAAATGCTTTGGTACAAGTGCAAAAAGCCCAAGCAAACATTGCTTCTAAAACCGTAACCGAGCGCCAACAACAAGCAGAAGACTTAATCTGGAAATATACCAAATATAAGGCAATTGCGATCGCTCTCAATCCCATTGCTGTCATAGACTTATTGGCAGGATTTGTGACTGATTTAGCCTTAATTCGGGCTTTAGCACGGTTGTATAACTTGCCTATGACTGGTTACGAAGCCGCCAAGCTATTAAGAATAATCATATTTAGTTCCGGTGGCTTGCTCGTGGGTGAATTAGGTAGTAGTTTGTTTTGGGGATTGGGTAAAAGTACAGCCGCTATTTCTAGTGGGGAAAATCCCTTAAATCTTTCGACTTATGCAGGTGCGGCGGCGATTCAAGCCGGAATCGCCGCTTATGGTTGCTATGCTGTAGGACGAGCGGCGCAGACATACTTAGAACGCGGTGGTACTTGGGGACAATTTGGCGCTAGTACCGTAATTGGGGAAATTCTAGCTAGTACCGAGCCAAATACAATTATTTACCGCCTGCGGCAAGAATTATTGTCTTTGAAGTAAATAAATAAATGTAAGGCATTGGAGCAGATATTAACAAACTGCTTGGGGAATACAAGCAAAAATGATAGGATGAAATTGTAATGATAATTATTTAGACAATATTCCCATCGCCTTTAAAAACTCTCTCCCGATTCTACAAGGCGCATAAAACATGACTATATAGCTCGCGTGAAAGACCAAAAAACAAGCAAATTAATGTCTAACCAACAGCTACGGGGTTTTTGTACGTGATTACTATTTCACCACGTCCAGTCGGACGCAATTGCAGCACGATTAGCTTTGCCTCAACTCTATACCTTTGCCCAATTTTAGATTTACTTTTGGCAGAAGTGCCGGAAAAATGGCACGCCGAACTAAGATTAGGATTGCAAGAAGCTTTAGTCAACGCCGCCAAACATGGCAATAAGCTTGATCCCGGCAAAGTTGTAATTGTCCGCTTTTTCTTAGCTAACGAATTCTATTGGTGGGAAATTGTCGATCAAGGTCGTGGATTTAAACCCGATTGTAAATGCGATCGCGATCGCACCGACTATTTACCCCCAGAAACTTCAGAAAATGGTCGCGGAACGTTCTTATTAAAAACAATTTTTGACCAAGTACATTGGAATGAAGAAGGGACAGAGTTGAGATTGTGCAAGCAAATGTCCCGTTTGCGCTTTCCTTTATTTAACTAAGTCTGTTGAACCATGACTAGGACAGGGAGGCGCAGAAATAGAGCGATCTAACCATGCTGTAGCTTGTTGTAGTCTTAATAAAGCTTCTTCTGGTTGATCTTTGAGCAAAAATACCAAAGCCGCCGCCGCTTGTTCTCTAGAACGGGCTTTACGATTAGACTTTAACTTGTGCCATTCGTTGGGAGAAATAGTTAGCCTTTCACTCAAAGCTTGGGCTAATTGCAGAGTGCTGAAGTCATTAAGGTTAGAAGTTTTGATACAATCGGTACTTTCAAGCATAAAATCGGGCATAAAGTTTATTTAGTCCTACTGTATCAAGGGATCGTATGCAGCCGCCGCCCGAATCATCAACCGATGTCACAAACGCAGATATTGAGGGCAATATTGCCGAAGTAGAGCAAGCATTAGTTGCTCTAAAACAGCGTTATGCTCAGATAGAAAGCGATCGCCAACGTAAGGTAGAGCTTAAGAACCGAATAGAAGAAATTAGACCGCAATTAGCCAATAATAAGCTACCAGCCTTGAGTGCGGAACTCAAAGAAATTAAAACTCAGTTGGAAACAATCGAGGTGAATTTAGAAAGCCAGCTATTTTCTGTAGATGTGTTTAAAGAACCATTTTGGCAAGCAGTGCGCTTCGGTGGACTAGGGATTGTTGTAGGCTGGATATTAAAGTCTTGTACTAGCTAGAACGAACTATTTACCTACGATGACGAGAAGTATTGCAGATATATTAAAAAACGGTCAGCCAGAAGCAGAATTAACTATCAAAGGCTGGGTACGCACCAAGCGCGATTTAAAAGGATTTGCCTTTATTGAAGTAAATGATGGCTCGTCTTTAGCTAATTTGCAAGTGGTGCTAAATTCGCAAATGCCCGATTACGAGGATTTGTTAAAGCGGCTCAATACCGGGGCTTCAGTAGAAGTTACGGGGAAATTAGTTCCATCACAAGGCAAAGGGCAACGCATTGAGTTACAGGCGACAACAGCCACCGTATACGGCGAAGCAGATGTTGATACCTATCCTTTGCAAAAAAAACGCCATTCCTTTGAATTTTTGCGGACTATTGGACATTTGCGATCGCGTACTAATTCTTTTGGCGCAGTTTTTCGGGTTAGAAACGCCTGTGCAACCGCCATTCACCAGTTTTTTCAACAACGGGGTTTTTTGTGGGTACATACGCCCATTATTACCAGCAGCGATTGCGAAGGCGCGGGGGAATTATTTACCGTAACTAACTTAGATTTAAAGAAAGTTCCGCTTACAGACAAGCAAGAAGTAGACTACAGCCAAGACTTTTTTGGCAAACCAGCTTATTTAACCGTAAGTGGACAGCTAGAAGCGGAAATTATGGCAATGGCTTTTAGTAATGTTTACACTTTTGCACCGACTTTTAGAGCCGAAAACTCTAATACTTCCAGGCATTTAGCAGAGTTTTGGATGGTAGAACCAGAAATGGCTTTTTGTAATCTGCAAGGAGATATGGATTTAGCCGAAGCATTTTTAAAGCACGTCTTTAAGTATGTGATGGAAACTTGCCCGGAAGACATGGAGTTTTTTAACGATCGCATTGATAAAACAGTCCTTGAAACCGCGCAAAATATTATTGACAATGAGTTTGAGCGTTTAACTTATACTGATGCGGTTTCACTTCTGGAAAAAGCTCCAGTAACTTTTGAGTATCCTGTAAGCTGGGGCTTAGACTTGCAATCGGAACACGAACGTTATTTAGCGGAGCAGTTATTTAAAAAACCTGCGATCGTCACTGATTACCCCGTAGGGATCAAAGCTTTCTATATGCGTTTAAACGATGATCAAAAAACCGTCAGCGCAATGGACATTTTAGCGCCCAAAATCGGCGAAATCATCGGCGGTTCGCAACGGGAAGAACGATTAGACGTATTAGAACAAAGAATGCGGAATCAAGGCTTGAATCCAGAGGATTTGTGGTGGTATTTAGATTTGCGCCGTTATGGTACAGTTCCCCATGCTGGTTTTGGTTTGGGTTTTGAGCGATTGGTGCAATTTATGACCGGAATGGCAAATATCCGCGATGTAATTCCTTTTCCCCGTACTCCATTAAGCGCAGAGTTTTAGGAATTAAGAATTGTTTAACTATTCATTACTAATTCAGCAACACCCGTTTTTGATTGAAAAACTCTTTCAAATTGCCTAATTCTTCAACGCTAAAAAGATGGGCAATTTTTTTATATAAATCTATAGGTTGTTGCTTTACATTAATAACCTCAACACCTACGATTGTGTCGTTTATACCATAGTCACAAGTAACGCTATCCAAAATTTCCTCAGAGTCGATAATTTCGGAATTGTTTAATTTTATGTAAAGCGCGTCTGCTTGCTCATCAAACTTAATATTCATAACTTCCCCTTATATTTTCGGTCAAAATGCACAGTAATAATTAACCAGGGACTCTCGTTAGAATCATAAACAACTTTAAGAACATTATTGTTACATTCAGAAATTTCTCGATACGCCTGAGTAAGGTTTGTCTTTAGAGGGTCTGGCTCTAGTTTCTGGGGGTTCTGTAATGTTCTACTTATCCATTCTTCTTTGAGCTATTCTATCTTTTGCATGAACAGTTAGACGGTAAGATAAATCAGCCAAAATTGCGCTACTTAAACAAATAAATCTACTATAATTCAAAAAATTGTTATAGTCACCCTCAATCTAAAACCAAGCAAGGGAGCTAAAAATTTCTAGTGCGCTCTTGAAAATTAAAGTTTTACTTGTCTAATTAGAACAAAGGATGAGAAATCAAGGCTTAAATCCAGAGGATTTGTGGTGGTATTTAGATTTGCGCCGTTATGGTACAGTTCCCCATGCTGGCTTTGGTTTGGGGTTTGAGCGATTGGTGCAATTTATGACGGGAATGGCAAATATCCGCGATGTGATTCCTTTTCCCCGCACTCCATTAAGTGCAGAATTTTAATTGTCCCTTAGCTCTCCTAAATATCTACAATCTCTCCGTCTTCTGCCACTACTGAACTAGCAGCAGGTGTTGGATTTGGGGGTAACAACCAACTGAGCAAAATGGCAGTTAAACCACCCGTTGAAGTCGCCGAAGCAAACATATTTTTGATAATGGCAGGCTGATTATTAAACAATTCTGGTACGAACACCACACCTAATCCCAACGCTAACGAAACTGCAATGATAATGGTGGAGCGACGGTCTAAATTTTCTGATGCAATAATTTTGACTCCAGCAACGGCAATCGAGCCAAACATGACCGTAGTTGCTCCGCCTAAAACTGGTTGGGGAATGGATTGGAAAGCACCGCTAACAATCGGCAACAGTCCTAATACCGCCAAAATACCTGCAACAAAAAATCCCACATAACGACTGCCTACACCCGTCATTTGAATCACACCCGTGTTTTGGCTAAAAGTGGTGATAGGAAAGGTATTGAGCAATGCTGCTAAAGAGGAGTTTAGACCGTCTGCTAACACTCCAGCCTTGATGCGGCGGATGTAAACAGGGCCGGCGATGGGTTCTTTAGAAACCATTGAGGTTGCAGTCAGGTCACCTACAGATTCAATAGCAGTCAGTGGGTAGAGAATTAGAAAAGGAATCAGGGCGCTAAATTCAAAACTCATGCCGTAGCGAAAGGGAACAGGCAAACTAATAAGTGAAAGCGTGCTGAAAACACTAAAATTGACCATACCCATGAATGCGGCGAAGATATAGCCAATAAGCAACCCAATAGCGATCGCTCCCATCCGAATATACTGATTTTTGGCAAGCGTTAGCACAATCACGATCAAAAATACGCCGCCACCCACCGCCATATTTTGAGCATTGGCAAAAGTATTGTTCTGTAAAGCCACCGTGCCGCCCGCTAGACTGGTAATACCTGTTTTGAGTAAGCTTATTCCAATTAGCATTACCAAAGTTCCCGATACGATCGGTGTGACTATTTTACTAAGCAGATGCAAAAAACGACTTAGCATTACATTGGCAAACGCACCAAAAAAGCAAACGCCAAAAATCAGAGACAGCGCCTGCTCTGGTGTTCTTCCGGCTTGAATAGCAGTATTTGCCACACCCAAGATAGCACCAAGAAATGCAAAGCTAGTTCCCTGCAAACTGAGTAAACCCGATCCTACAGGGCCAAAGGTTTTACATTGAATAAAGGTGCAAATGCCAGAGGCAAGCAGCGACATACTAATAATGAAACTGGTGTTAGCAGGATCGAGTCCTAAACTGGTGCAAATGATTAGTGGTGGTGTGACAATGCCGACGAAGGCTGCTAAAACGTGCTGTACAGCAACAAAAAACGACTCGACTATCGGCGGTCTGTCATACAGTCCGTAGATCAGTTCCGAACCCGTTGCTGATAGGTCTGGAAAACCTTGAGCTTCAGGTAATTCAGATTCCTGCAAAATACCAATTTCTTTTCGCTGTGCCATATTTTTGCGATCGTATCCCAAGCTTCTATAACTAGGCTTAAGTTTAAGTTGAGGTATATTGTATACACAAACCATAGCTTTAAAGAGTAGCTTAATTTACATAATAGACTCAACTTCCTGCGCCTTCTCATCGGGATTCTCCGGGAAACCCCGTTGCTTCAGCACGGGGAGGGATAGGAGGGGAATCGATGGGGTTCAACACCCCGGAGATTCCCACATATTTTGTGTTATAATGTGAGGTATGCAAAAAGCTTACCGTTACCGCGTTTACCCAACTTCCGAACAAGAAACCTTGTTGCGGAGAACTATGGGTTGTGCGCGTTTGGTTTACAACCGAGCGTTGGCTTCCCGGACGGAAGGTTGGTACGAAAGGCAAGAAAAGGTTGACTACATCAAAACTTCTGCCATGCTTACCCAATGGAAAAAGCAAGAAGACTTGCAATTTCTGAACGAGGTTAGCTGCGTACCTTTGCAGCAAGGACTTAGACACTTGCAAAAAGCCTTTGCAAACTTTTGGGCGGGACACGCTAAGTATCCCAACTTTAAAAAGAAGCATAATGGTGGCTCTGCTGAGTTCACTAAGTCCGCTTTTAAGTGGAAGGATGGGCAAGTATGGCTTGCCAAGTGTACTGAAGCGCTGCCGATTCGTTGGAGTAGGCAACTGCCCAAGGGATGCGAACCGTCTACCATCACGGTCAAGTTGGATGCGAGTGGGCGATTCCACGTTTCTTTGCTCGTAGACACAGTGATTGAACCATTGCCAAAATCCAATAAATCTATTGGTTTGGATATGGGGATAACTAGCTTGATTGCTACCAGTAATGGGGACAAAATCGCTAATCCCAAGCACTTTAAACGCAGAATCGCAAAGCTTAGACGAGTCCAGAAATCTTTGTCTCGTAAGCAGAAGGGGTCGAACAATCGACATAAGCAAAGGCTCAAAGTAGCCAAAGTACATGGACAAATAACTGATAGTCGCAAAGACTTTTTGCATAAGCTAACTACTCAACTGGTGAACGAAAACCAAACCATCGTGGTTGAGGATTTGGCAATCAAAAACATGGTCAAAAACCATAAATTGGCGCTCTCGATTAGCGATGCTAGTTGGGGTGAATTTGTCCGCCAGCTTGCTTACAAGTGCGAGTGGCACGGGCGAGAACTGATTAAAATTGACCGATGGTTTCCTTCCTCCAAAAGGTGCGGAAACTGTGGGCATATAGTAGACAAAATGCCGTTGAATGTACGTGAGTGGGATTGTCCTAAGTGTCAAACTAACCATGACCGTGATATCAACGCGAGTAGGAATATACTTGCCGCAGGGCTTGCGGTGTCAGTCTGTGGAGCGAACATAAGACCCGATAGGCAAGAGTCTAAAAGGCAGTTGCAAAAAACCCGAAAGGGAAAGAAACAGAAACCTAAGTCGTGAGTCTTAGGAATCCCCGTACCTTAAGGTCGGGGAGGAGGTCAAAGAGGACGAATGCCGCATTTCGAGATTATTACACGAGGCGCGATCGCGGCAGCATTTTTGAAAGAGACGATTGGAAGATGAGTATTTTAATGATATGTAAGAGGTTTGTTATCAAGCCTCGTTTAGCTACCAGAAATTGCACTACGGACTAAAATCGCCGTGCAATCTACTTTAAGCGCAATTTCTACCGGAATATTGCCATTTATTGCTTGTTGGAGCAATCCTTCTCTACTTGCGCCTAAAACTACAACATCAAAGTTTTCTGATTTAACTTGCTCGATTACACCTTCAATTACAGAATTAGCTTTAAGCGGTGCAGCCGTTACAGGACTTTTTACGTGGCGCTGGCGAACTAAATAACGCACAGCTTGTTCTAAAACCTGACTATTTGGCAAAGACTGATTTGGACTAACTACTTGACAAAAATGCACCGATGGCGAAGCAGAAAGAGCTAGTAACGAGGGTAATAATTGAATTGCTTTTTGAGAATTTGGGCCGCCTGCAATCGGTACAAGCCAACGATTTAAGTGAGTATTGGGAAGCAAACAGTAAGGCAATGGTGCGGCTGGTTTGCGTTTGGTGGGGAGAGAAAAATAGATGTTTTGAGCCGAATCTTGAGCAAACTTGATTAATACTACTTCACAGCTTGCTTGTCTAATTAAAGTATCGGCAACACTGCCAAAAATCCGCCCTGGGGTAAGAGTTTTACCTTTCCATCCCATTAAAACTAAATCTATATGCCTTTCTTTAATTATTTCTAAAATAGCCGAGGCGGGATCGTGAGCGACGCGAATTTGGGTATGCAAAGGAACATTGAATTTACGCGCCTCCGCCTCTGCTTGACGCAATAAACGCCGACTTTTGGCAGTATTTACAGGGGTTTCCGCCGGAGAACTATTGCGGGAAACTAAAATTATTTGAACGCACTCTAATTCGTAATGACGATCGCGCGCAATGGCTAAAGCAAATTGTAATAAAGCATTAGCTGTATGAGGATTAGCTAATGGTACTAGCATTCGGCCTTGTCCAATAGCAGGCGATCGCGTTTGATAAACTGTATAAGCAGGCTCTGGTTGCGGCCCCACTTGACGATTTTCGCCATTAAGCTTATCGGCTTCAGCGCGAATAATATCAGCGCGGGTAATAATCCCAATTAACTTTTTTTGCTCAATTACAGGCAATCTACTAAGCTTGTAGCGATCGAGCAAGTATAAAACATCGCTTAAACTTGCACTAGGACTCACTGTTACAGGGCTAGGAGTCATTATTTCACTTAAATGAGTATCTCCCGGTAAAGTGCGATCGCGCATTTTTGCTATGTCTGTTTGCGTCACGATCCCCACCAACTTACCGTCATCTACCACCGGAAAGCCGCGATGGTGAGAGCGAGAAAATGCTTGTACCGCCTCGTCTAGAGTCATTGTTGCCCCTAAAGTTTCGACGCGGGGCTGCATGACGTTTTCGGCAGTTAGTGTTGTTAGTAAGCCTTGATTTGGGGCTGCATCTAGATTAATGCCATTAAAAGCTAAAATCTTGTCGTAGAGAGAACCAGGGGCAATTTTTTCGGCAATTAAATAAGCTGTAACTGAGCCAATCATTAACGGCAAAACTAGATTAAAATCTGTAGTTATTTCAAAGACAATGGCGATCGCTGTTAAAGGAACTTTGGAAACGACGCTAAAAAAAGCCCCCATTCCCGCCAAAGCATAGGTAATTGGGGGACTCATCCCCGTTAAGTTGTATTCCACTACACCCACCAAATAGCCCAGCGCCGAACCCATAATTAGGCTAGGAGCAAACACCCCTCCCGGCGCACCAGAACCCGCCGCAATTACAGTAAGGAGAAATTGGGCAATAAAGGCGATCGCTGCTACATACGGGCGAGCTTCCCCCGTTAGCACAAATTCCCGCAAGCCTGTATTATCGTGAAATTGTTGCGGTAGTAAAGAAACAAATATGCCCGAAATAGTGCCTGCGATCGCAATCCGCAACGGTAAACTGACGTGCAATCTTTGGTATAGTTTTAAACTTGTAATCACTCCTTGATTAAATAACGAGCCAAATAGCCCCGCCAAAATTCCTAAAATTATATAAAAAGGAATTTCCCCTAAAGAAAAGCTCGTAACATTTGCTGTTAATTCTAAATTTAGTTCTAAACTCTTACCACCCAAAAGCCGGGAAACTACCGCCCCCACAAAGGAAGCAATTATCGCCGTACCTAAAGTTATTCCCGATAAATCTTGAAGTAATTGCTCAACTACAAATAAAACTCCGGTAATGGGAGCATTGAAAGCCGCCGCCAAACCCGCCCCCGCACCCGCCGCAATTAGCTGGCGACGATTATCGGGCGATAGGGGCAAATAACGACTCAATCCCCCCGCCAAAGCCGCGCCAATATGTACAGTCGGCCCTTGTCGCCCTAACGTTAATCCCGAACCTAGCGCCAAAGTTGCACTAGCTAGTTTTACTAAAGCAATCCGCCAAGAAAGTTTAATCGGAAAATTAGCAAGACTAGCTTTAACATCAGGAATCCCACTACCGCCAGCTTCGGGGGCTAACCTTTGAATGAGTAACCCAGAAAAGAAACCAAAAGAACCGCCAATAATTGGTAAAACTAGCCAAGCTGGTTGTAAAGCCGATGATTGAACGCGCCACGCGCCAAGCCAACCAGAGCTAAATTTAAGAAAAACTGCCGCTAAGGCTGCAACTAAACCAATAATTACCGCGTAAGCGATCGCACTTGTTCGACTTGGTTGCAGCCATTGACGCAAACGCTGTTGGATGGCAGGAAGTAGCATTTTTTTGAAAGAGAAAGGGAAGAAAAAACTACTACGCTGATGCTCTGTAACGATTACTTGTGACTTATATAAAGCTTAATTTGTTGCCGTACTCTTTATCTAATTGGTTTTAACTTTCCGATCGCCCAATCGTCGATAATCCTTCGACAATCAATGACGGAGTATAACAAGAGCCGTTCCACTCCGCATCATTACCCAGCGCCACTAATTGTTTTAAAGCTGTATAGGCATTACCCGCCACCATTGTATCTTTTACCCGCCCGATCGCCTGACCATTTTTGACGCGGTAGCCCAAGTCCACATTAATCGAAAAGTCTCCCGAAATACTGCCCCCATCCCCCAGCATTTGATCGATAATAATGCCGTCATCTAGTCGAGTAATTAATTGGGCTAAAGATTCGTTTCCCGGTTGAATTAGCAAGTTAAATAAACCGGGAGTAGGATAGCTACCCAAACCAGGACGAAAACCGTTACCTGTCGAGCCTGTACCTAATAATTTGCCACAAGTGCGATCGCTTACAAAGTTTTGTAATGCTCCATTTTGAATAAATACCAAAGGTTTTGTCGGCGTACCTTCATCATCAAAAGGACAACTAAAAGGGCCTTTATCGGGTTCTTGAGAAATAGTCAAAGCGCTAGAAGTTACCAATTGCCCTAATTTATCTGCCCAAGGTGAAGCTTTTTCTAAAACTCTTTTGCCATTAATTGCCGCTTGCAAGGTACTCCACAACATATCTGCGGCTTTGGAGGTAAATAAAATTGGTACGTGTCCGGTGGGAGGTGCAATATTTTTTTTAGCCCACTGCAAACGCTGTAAAATTTGCTCGACGATCTTTTCTGGGTGGAGAATGTCGCGTTGAGTTTGTCCGTCAGATACGCTTAAAAAATCATCCCCTCTAATCCATTCCACTGCTAGATAAGCGCTAAGAGTAGTATCAGTATAGTGACAGTCCAAACCCATCGAATTAATTAAACGGGTGGTTTCAATATCGCTATCCCATTCAGCACTAATTAAGACTTCAGGATAAGCATCGTGAATCAGGGCGATCGCATTATTCCCCCATTCTATCAACCGCTCTACAGCTACATCTTGTCCTAAATTAGGATAATTTGGCTGCGAATTACTCACAAGTTCAATAGCTTCAGGTTCGTTGAGTTGGCTAAGAGCTAAAGCCCTTTCTACCAATGTTTGCGGCGCTACAGAGCCGTAAGCTACCGCCAGACCCGGACGACCCTTTCGCCACAATCGCAAAGCCGTACCCTCGGATTGAGCGCTTTCTAGCTGTTTGAGACGGTTCGCCTCAAAAAATACGGGGCGAGAAAGGGATTTTGATTGGTACACTTCCGCCGCTTCTGCGCCAGACTTAATCGCTATTTCTAGCAATTGTTCTGCTAAAAGTGTATGTTGTGGTATTTCAGAACCCATGCGCTTTGCTGCAATTGTGGAATTTTTAGTAGTGCTGTTACGGTAAGTTAATCTCTTGCAATAACCAAAAGCCTGCAAAAACTTCAGATTCAGGGCTTGATTGCACCGCTAAAAAATGTACTTGGTTAGCTTTTTGTTTTGCTCCCTCAAAGTCTTGAGCCATTTGTAAGGTTTGGGGGTTAGTTACGTTAGCTAAAAGCCAACTGTCACTTGCACCAGTTTCTAAAATTAGTCTGGCGGGATTCACGGAAGTATCTACTTTGAGGGCAGCTATTTCTAAACCTGACATCCAGCCTGCTAAAGGTACGGCTCTAGGCGAGTAAATTATTACACCAGGAACTATAGTATCTGACGCGACTTCACCTAACGGCAATGGGAAAGCTTCACCAAAACCAATCTCCCATTCCGGCATTTGGGCTAAGTCTGCGCCGGTAAGGCTGGCAACTACCCATTTTTGCCCGATTAAAGCATCTGGTAAACGTTGAGGATCGCTCTTTTGCCCTCTTACTGAGGGATTAGTAGAAGCTTGATAACCTGGTTCTAGGGGGTATACATCCAAGTTTCGTTGTTGTAACCATTGATGGAGTGCTAGAGTGCGGCGGCTAGGTTGAGCGGGAATGCCCAAATCTTGGCAAGCTTTGACAATCATGTTGTTCATGGAAGTGCGAAAAAATCGGAACTTCAGTGGAGTAGTTGCCGATTGCTCCATTGCCTTTTCTAGTGCCGCTTTTAGCCAAGCAGAGTTTACCTGGCTACTAGAACAATACTCCGAATATTTAAACAGCGAATCAAGCTCCGTATCAATAGATAAAGGACTTTCGCAAACTAAGATTTCCCAAAGTTTTTTGTTATTTTCATCTAATACTGGACGCGAATAAAAATCAATTTCCCAAATACTGCCCATGCCTTGCCGTCAAAAATTGGCTACCTTGTAAATCGTACAGGCGATCGCGTCCCCTTTGATAGCGCGATCGCACTTTCATCCCATCAATGAGAGAAAATAGTTTTATCAACTAGCGGCAATAGCTGTTATTTAAGAGGAAACCTTTGCTTTAGCGTACTTTAAGGTTAGTCAACCCAGCAAAAAGTAAAAACCAATGTAGATTTTATGAGCTACTGTCTCAATCCCACTTGTCAACACCCAGAAAACTTAGACGGGTCTAGCTCCTGCCTCAGTTGTGGTAAAACATTATTACCATTACGCGATCGCTATCACATTATTCGCCCTCTAGGTGGTGGCGGCTTTGGTAGGACTTTTTTGGCCGAAGATCGAGATAAGCTCAACGAATTATGTGTAGTCAAGCAATTAGTCCCGCAATTGCAAGGTACTAGCGCCCAACAAAAAGCAACGCAGTTATTTGAGCAAGAAGCAAAAAGGTTGCAACAATTGGGCGAACATCCCCAAATTCCCACTCTATACGCCTATTTTAAAGAAGATGATTATCTATACTTGGTTCAGCAGCTAGTAGTCGGGCAAAGTTTACGCGAACAGTTGGACTTACAAGGGGCTTTTAGCGAACTGCAAATTTGGGAACTATTGGCGGATTTATTACCTGTATTGCAGTTTATTCACACTCATCAGGTAATTCACCGCGATGTTAAGCCAGATAACATTATGCGTCGTCAAAGCGATCGCCGCTTAATAATGATTGATTTTGGCGTATCTAAACAATTTAGCCCTAGCGATCGCGCTACAGGTACAACTATCGGCTCTTTTGGTTATGCTTCTAGCGAACAATTGAATGAAGGGGAAGCTTATCCTTCTAGCGATCTTTACAGTTTGGGTGTAAGTTGTTTTCATTTATTAACTAAAATTTCTCCTACTCGTCTTTGGACGGAGTACGGCTATAGTTGGGTAAAACAATGGCAACAGCACTTAAATATTTCAATTAGCCCCGAACTTACAGCAATTTTGGATAAGCTGTTGCAAAAAGATATTCAGCAGCGTTACCAAAATGTCGAGCAAGTTTTGCAAGACTTACGGACAATTCCCATGTTTTTAGCTTCCGATGTTACTAAAGTACCGTTGCACGTACCTATTTTTACAGAAAATCCAGGAGTGCGCGATCGCGTACCTCAAAATCTTTCCAACTCTACAACTTTATTTCCAAGAGCAAATTTTGGTTGGCGTTCCAAATTATTATTAGGAAGTGCCATAGGTTTAATTTTAGGATTTGTCGCCTACAAATATTGGATTAGCCAGCATTCGGTTACCCTCATGGGTCATGCTGGAGAAGTTAACACCGTTGCTATTAGTCCTGATGGTCAAACTATTATTAGCGGTAGTGATGACAAAACGCTGAGAATTTGGGATCTAAATAGTCAAAAATTGCTTCGCACTTTAAAAGGACATACAGATTGGGTGTATGGAATTTCTCTTAGCGCCGACGGTCAGACTATTGTAAGTGGTAGTAAAGACAAAACTGTTAGGCTTTGGCAATTATCTGGGGAGCAAAGTAGAACTTTAACCGGACATACTAGCTACATAAATAGCGTAGCTATTAGCCCCAATAAAACAAAAATTGCCAGTGGGAGTTATGACAAAACTGTTAAAGTCTGGAACTTAAAAATTGGTCAAGTAGATACACTCAAAGGGCATTCACGAGAAGTTTTAGCTGTTGCGATTAGTCCTGATAATAAAAAAATTGTTAGTGGTAGCGTAGATAAAACTATGATTATTTGGGACATCGCCACTTTAAAAGCGCAAAGTATCTTAACTGGACATACCAGCGATGTAAATGCAGTTTCTATTAGTTCTGACAACCAACAAATAGCTAGTGTCAGCGATGATAAAACTATTAAACTGTGGAATCTCAACACCGGGCGCGAAATCCGCACTTTAACCGGACATTTGGCAGATATCAACACTGTAGACTTTAGCCCGGACAACCAATATATAGCCACTGGTAGCGATGACAAAACGGTAAGAATCTGGGATTTAATGACAGGAGTTGCTATTTATACTTTTAAAGGGCATCAAGGCGCAGTTTTTGCCGTAGATTATAGTCCTGATGGTAAAACCCTAGTGAGTGCGAGTGCAGATAAAACTATTAGAAAGTGGCAAGTACCATAAATCGATCTCTTGAGCAGAAGTTTAGATCCAGTTCCCCCAGGATTGGGGAGGCAAAAAGCGGAGTTACACCGCTTCCCGCTTTATTGCTGTGGTTAGGGGACAAAATCATCACCCAAGAGGTCGGTAAGAGCGGTAATTAGGGGACATCAATGGGAATTAGAGCATTTTCCGGCAAATAGCCTTTAAAACGCCCTTCATCTGCTAATACGAGCGTCATCCGTAGCGGGTAATCTGGGGGGATCTGCAAATCAGCCCAAGGTATCGCCACTTCCAAACAGCGATCTAAACCAACTTGAGCGCGACTAAACCGAGGATGCCATTTGTGGTTATCTCCCGCTTCTTGGAAATGCACACTTTGAGTAAGTAAATTAATCTCTAACTGATGGTGGAATAGATAGTTTAGCGGTGCTTCGTCGGGCAAATCTCCCACCGGAGCAGGGCTATTGTGCATAGTTTTATCAGGATAAAACCACAACAAATTTAACTGCGGCGGACAATCGCGCCCTGGGGTAATTCCCGCTTGGAAGTCTAAACGCAAGTAAAAGTTAGAGTGATCTACCCCATACCATAAGCGTTGAATTGCACTGCTGCGGTGCATTGTACCTCTTGCTCCGCCTACTTCTAATCTACCCGCTCTGTCCCAGTCTTGTTCGTCGCCTTTACCGTCAATAGTTGGGTGAATAAATCCTTCCGGGCGTGAATCTAGCTTTGCTTCGTGGATTTCTACAGGTTGGCGGATATTAGCTGGGATTGGCTCGTTTAAAGCCTGGTAGAGATTGTACAGATGCTCTCTAAATAGCTGGTCAAAAATGGCATCTTGATTAGAAGAATGTCCTTCACCAAACCACCAAAACCAATCAGAACCTTCCGCCGCATACATAGCTTCCCAGGCGGCAGGGTTGTTTTCTTCGGTGGCTTCAGGATGGTTCGCTAAGACGGTTCTCGCTTCGGTGAGCAAGTCCCAAGCGCGGTTTTTAGCTGGGTCGCCAATCCAAGTTGTAAAGCTGCCATCGACCCAAGAACCGCTATGCAGGCGATCGCACTCTAAAGTTTCTGTAGCCGGAAATTGCTCTAAATACTCCGATACAGTTACAAGTTTTATCTGCTCGTTGTCGCTCAAAGCTTGATACAAGTTTTCTAAAAATGGTTTGCCGTCTTCAGGGTAAAATTCCCAGCAGTTTTCGCCATCAAGGGCAATTGTGACTAAGTGCGGGTTTTCTAGGGCTGTACTACCGCTCTCTTGCTGTTGTTTTAGGGAATTTGCGATCGCTTCCAAATGTCCCACCAAGTCGGCGGCGGCACGTTTTGGCGGCATTGAGCTATAACTAAAGCCAATTAAATCCGATAAACGATGATCTCTAAATACAATTGCCAATTCTCCTTCGGTGGTTTCTAACCGATAAGGACGATATAACAATTCTGGCTGCATCAGATTTCCCGCCCCATCCCGGTTAAAAAAGTGCTTCAGCGTCCATCCTAATACCGCTTCATCAGAGCATAACCATTTAAAACCTTGTTTGGCTACATAAGGCAGCATTTCCGGGCTTACAGACTGTTCTGAGGGCCACAGACCGCGCGGCGATTGTCCAAATCTATCTTCGTACATATTCCAAGACTTTTGTAGGTGTCTTGGTATATCTTCCGCCCACTGGAATCGGCGTTTGGGCAATTCCATGTTTGACACCGCAACTCTACCCGAATTTGTATCTGCTAGTAACGGTAATATGGGATGAGTATAGGGCGTAGTTGTAACTTCTAGTTGCCCGTTTTCTTGCATTTTCCGATGTTGGGGGATAATGCGGCTAAGAATTTGGCGTTGTTTGGAATAAATGCGCTGGCGATCGCTTAAATTGAAATTACGTCCTCGTTTCAACCAGTCGGCTATCTCCGGGTCATCCCAAAACAAAGGATCTATCCAAGCTAAATTATGCCAAGCGAGTAAATCGCTGTAATCTTGAGAATTCCAATTTTCTAAACACCATCCTCTACCTTTATCTTGCCTTTGTCCGTAAAGCTCGCTGTACCGGGGATGAGGGTCAATTAAAGTATGGTGATTAGCATCAAAAAAGTGTTCGATAATAAACTCGTGCTGTTCCCTAGTTATCTGTTCGTCGGGAGTCAGACAGACAGTTAAATAAGGATCGAAAGCCGTTCCCGCGATGTAATCTTCTAATTGCAATATCAACGAGGGAACTAAGTTTACTGTTTGATGCAGCTTAGGATAGCGTTCTAGTAGTAAAACCAAATCCAAATAATCTTTAGTACCGTGCAAACGTACCCAAGGTAAACGATACTGTTGAGAACCAGAATTGCTGCTATCACTACCTTTATATAAAGGCTGATGTTGATGCCAGACAAAAGCTACATACAGGGGATGAGACATAAAAAAATTAATTAGTAACGTTCTGCGATCGCGCTTAAAATTAAAATAGCAAAAGGCAAAAGGAATATTCCCTTTTGCCTTAAAACTAATAGCTAATAACCTTAAATTATTTGTTCAACTTCGGCAATTTCGGGAATCATCTCGCGCAAACGGCGTTCAATCCCCATTCTTAGCGTCATTGTCGAACTAGGACAAGAACCACAAGCTCCCTGAAGGCGCAATTTAACAATGGGTCCATCTAGTTCTACCAATTCCACATTACCGCCATCAGAAATCAGGTAAGGGCGCATTTCGTCCAAAACTGTTTCTACGTTATCGATTGTCAGTTCCATTATTTCAGCCCTCTATTAACTTGCAATCATCTATATATCTATGTTAGTTCCAATTAAACCGTTGCAGGTTCTAGCAGTTTCACATTAGAAAAGCTAAACTCTGTCGTCATCCGCGTACCGTTTTCGTAGGTTTCAATTGCCTCATTAGTCATGATATGGTAATCGCCCACTGGCTCAAAAGTATCTTTGAACTTCATCGTGCGGGTAATTTCGTTAGTCTGAGGATTGCGGAAAACCACATCGTAGCGCGACGAAACATAGCCATTACCTGTATCTAGGCTTTCTTGGGTATCAATTACAAACGCCATTCTGCCCATAACACGGCTAACTTGACAAATTTCTGTACCGCGAATTTTGTAGTTAGACCCCATTGAGTCGCCTTTTACCAAAATTTCGGTTGCGCCACTTTCATCGCTTTCGCCTAATGTAAACTCATTTTTGCCATGAGCTTGTTCAAACTGGGATCTTTTGCGATGAGTGACTATATCCCGCAGTTGAGTATAAACGCTTTCTTTAACGGTTTCATCTTCCATCCCTTCCACATCTACGCTAAGGTCGCGGTTAATGCAAATTTTACCGTTATAAACTTCATCGCCTTGCTTAATTTGCACGTTGGCGCTGTAACCAGGAAAGTTGGAGTCCCAGGTATAACGATTTTCGTAAGCTGCTTTGAATAAGTCACGAGCCGTCGATTCAGTCATAAAGCCTTTTTTACTAACACTTTTTCCAGTTTAGCGATGTTGGTGAAAGATTTGCGTTGTTGATTAGAAGCTGGGAAAATATCACTTGTTGCATACCTTATAGCTATGGCAGTTTATCAAGTTCGGCTTATAAATGAAGAAACCGCTCTAGATCGTACTATTACCGTACCAGGCGATCGCTATATTTTAGAAATTGCCACCCAATCCGGGATTCGTCTACCTTCTGGCTGTGGTCAAGGTGAGTGTTCCGCTTGTGTCGCCAAGCTAATAAGCGGTGAAGTAGATCAAAACGAACAAAAATTTCTCCGTCCCTCCGAATTAGCCGCCGGATACGCCGTTACTTGTGTTGCTTACCCGCTCTCTGATTGCACCTTGCAAACTCATCAAGAGCAAGTTTTGTACCCATCATCGTTGTATATGTCGCTGCAAAAGCCTGATTAATGTAGTGTAAATTACATTCTTTTGCTTATTAGCACAGAGCAACCCAGAAAATGCGGAGATAGCAAACCATTTCCTTAAAAAAACAGTATTTTCACTGGCGATAACTCTAGATAGAAATGATTAAATCAACTCAGTTAAGCAAGTTTCTCCTCCTGATTTAACTTTCATCGCAAGCCTACTAAGGCTTGCGAATATCTAACCCAAAAGAGCTAAACCTATGACAATATTTGATACGTTCTTTGCCTTTAGTTTTGTTTCTACTATTGCTGTAACTTTACTAGCTACCGCCTTAGCCTATCAACCAGATTTTCGCTAATTATTATTGACCGCTTTATACAGAAATATTATTTTCCTGTCCAAACTTTCCAAAATCTGTAACCTCACCAAATTTCCGCTAATTATTGCGATCGCTTTATACAGAACTATTATCTACTAATAAATCGCCTTAACACTTAGTTGAGGCGATTTGTATTTATTAAATATCTTTAGCAATAGTTGCTTTTGCTTTTTGCCACATTGTTTCTAATTCCTCCAGGGTATAATCAGATAGCGGACGACCTGCGAGGGTTTCAACGTGAGACAGGCGTTGAATAAATCTTTGATTTGTTCCTTGCAACGCAAGACTTGGATCGATTTTGTACCACCGCGCTAGATTAATTAAAACAAATAATAAGTCTCCAAGTTCTGCTTGCTGACGTTCTATTGATTCCTGTGCGATCGCGCGAGTAAATTCTCCTAATTCTTCCTCAAACTTATCCCATACCCCGTCTACATTTTCCCACTCAAAGCCCGCCAAAGCTGCTTTTTGAGAAATCTTCATTCCTGCAAGTAGTGGCGGAAAAGTGCGCGTATAACTGCTAAGTTTGCTACTTAATTGCGTAGATTCTCCTTTTTCAGTAGCCTTAATTTCTTCCCAATTTTGTTTTACTTGCTCAATACTGGTTGCTTCTACTTCGCCAAATACGTGAGGATGGCGGCGAATTAACTTTTGGCTAATCCCTTCAACTACTTCTAGTAAACTAAACTTATTTTCTTCGGTAGCTATTTGGGATTGTAATACAACTTGTAGTAATAAGTCTCCCAATTCTTCGGCGATCGCCTTTTGGTTTCCACTAGCAATTGCTTCTACTACTTCGTAAGCTTCCTCAATTACGTAGGGTGTTAGCGTTGCTTGAGTTTGCGCCAAATCCCAAGGACAACCACCGTCGGGAGAGCGTAGTTTAGATACTACATCAATTAGCTGTTGCAGGGCTTCTAAAGTAGCGGTTTTAGAGTTGTTTAGCTCAGACATTATGCAAATTGCTATTACTTAGTTGTCGATTTCTTTATCTTATTTCGTTGCCAGCGTTTAGAAAATGAACCGATGCGATCGCTTAATATATGACTCATTGCTCCCATTTCTAAGCCAATAAACAATGCCAGCCATTCATAAGTATATTTTTTAGCAAATTTTACCCCTACTTGCCAATCCCAGCTTATGTCTCCCTGTATTTCAGCAATTCCCAACGCCAAAAGTCCGACTAAGCTTAACCAAAAGGCTAAGTATACTAACCGAACTGTCGTCCCGATGATTAGTCCGTGAGAAAAGAAAGAGCGATGTTTTAAAGATTTTTGGTAGGGTATCCACAACCACCGCAAGTAACCCCAGCGCTTGTATTGGACGGAATAAATATCTAAGTCTGGCCCAAACATTAAGCCACTAAACAAAAAAGCTCCCGCTACAATTAAAGTGCGATCGCTATTTCTATGCGTTAATAGATAGGTGCAACCAGCAATTATAGGTAAACTCCATAAAGTAATGCGATCGTGGGTTTGACCGGACGGCATAAGATTTATTTATCTAAAGTTAGGTAAATATTGCAAAAAACTCTAGCTTTAATGCAATAGATTTGCTATACTGGATATTACCGTAAAAAACGGGCGATTAGCTCAGTGGTAGAGCGCCTGCCTTACAAGCAGGACGTCACTGGTTCAAGTCCAGTATCGCCCATAGATTCTAGCAACTGCTACAAATAGTCATCCTCAAATTCTCCTCAATGAGGTGAGATTAACTTGTAACCAAAGTTAGAGAATATTAGCATCCCATTCTCCAGTAAAATTAAGTCTTTCCAGTAGATTCATTCCAATATAGGAGTAACTATGAGCAATCGTCCGATTATTTTAGGTATTGTCGGCGATAGTGCTGCTGGCAAAACAACTTTAACAAAAGGCATTGCTCAAGTATTAGGTGAGGATAACGTTACAGTTATTTGTACTGATGATTACCATCGCTACGATCGCGTTCAACGGGCAGAATTAGGTATAACCGCCTTGCACCCCGATTGTAACTATCTCGACATTATGCAACAACATCTTTCTTTGTTGAGGACAGGACAACCAATACTTAAACCTGTATACAGTCACACCACCGGAACCTTTGAGCCGCCAGTGTATATTAAGCCGAATAAATTTGTTGTCGTGGAAGGCTTACTAGGTTATTCTACTCGCACCGCCAGAGATGCTTATGATGTCAAAGTATATTTAGCACCCCCCGAAGCACTCCGCGCCGATTGGAAAGTCAAGCGCGATACAGCTAAACGCGGCTATACCAAAGAGCAAGTATTGGCAGAAATGGCAAAACGCGAACCAGATTCGGAAGAATTTATTCGTCCCCAACGTCAATGGGCGGATGTAGTAGTAAGTTTTTACCCACCAAACGATAATACTGAAGAAGATCCTTTACTAAACGTTCGCTTGGTACTGCGTCCAACGATTCCTCACCCCGAATTTACACAAATTATTTCTAACAACACCAATGCTACCCCCGCCGTGCGGCTGGAATTAGATAGAGATATGGGTAAACCTGTAGATGTGGTAGAAATAGACGGTCATGCAACCTTAGAGCAGGTGTACGAGCTAGAGAAGCTAATATGTAGCGATATGCCGAATTTGAAGAATATATGCGATCGCGAAAGTAACCCCAACTTAGGCAAGGTTACAGGCACAACAGGGGAAACAATTCAAAGCAACCCTTTGGCGCTAACTCAGTTGTTGATTACTTACCATATGTTGAAGGCTCCGCAAATTCGGCAATAGAGTTTATTTTGTTTCTGGATTGATTTGGGCAAGCTCGGCAATAATTGATACTAATTCCTCTGGCTGCACTGGTTTAGCAATATGTCTTTGAAAACCAGCAGCAAAAGACTGCTGGCGATCGCCTTCGCGCGCGTAAGCTGTTAAGGCGGCGGCGGGAATCTGCCCCCCTAACTCTGGGCTAAGTTCTCTCACCTGACGCAGGAGCGAGTAGCCGTCGTCCTCTGGCATTCCAAGGTCTGACAATAAAACATCGTATTTGCCAGGATTATTTGTGAGCGAGGCGATCGCATTTTTTGCTGAATTAACCTCTGTTACTTCGGCTCCATACTGTTCGAGAATTGTTTTTATCAATTCTAGTAAACCCGCGTCATCTTCTACCACAAGTACCCTCAATCCTTCTAGAAGTGACAGGCTAATTTGAGGAGAGGAAGTAATCTCTTTGCTGTCTCCTTGTCTTGTCTCTAAAAGAGGTAGCTGGACTGTGAATGTTGCTCCTTGCCCCTCGCCAGGACTTGCGGCGCTAACTGTACCACCGTGCAAGCCTACTAAATGCTCCACAATTGAAAGTCCCAGTCCAAGTCCACCCTCTGACCGAGTGCTGGTGCTATTGGCTTGACGGAACCGTTCAAAAACAAAAGGAATAAACTCGGCGCTGATGCCCTGACCTGTATCGCTCACTTGAATTTGTGCTAGGGAGCTAGTACAATCGAGCGATACTGTCACTTGCCCCCCAGAAGGGGTAAACTTGATAGCGTTAGTAAGCAGATTTGAGATTATCTGTTGCAAGCGATCCATATCGCCGAATACCAATACAGTTTTCGGTGTAAACACTTTTTCTATCCCAATATTTTTAGCATTAGCCGATGTACGAGCAATTTCAATAGCTGACGAAATCACCGGAGCTAAGGCGATCGCACTGATGTTAAGGTGAAACTTCCCGGCGGTAATGCGTGAGGTTTCTAAAAGATCCTCAATCAATTTATTTTGCGCCCTAGCACTGCGCTCGATTGTCTCCAGTGCATGATCTATTTTAGATTTGTCAAACTCACGATTGCGGAGCAACTGCACCCACCCTAGAATGGCAGTTAGAGGGTTGCGTAATTCGTGAGAGACAATTGATAAAAACTCATCTTTAGACGCGTTGGCAACCTCGGCGGTATAGCGCGCCGCTTGCTCTTGAATTAGAGCGCGATCGCGCTCTAATTCAAGTAGTTTCCGCTCGGTAATATCCTCAATCGACAGCAGTAGTTGAATACTGTCTTCATGCAGAATTTTACTAGCATTGAGCAGCATAGTTTTCTGCCCTATTTGCTCAAAGTTATGGTTTACTTCAAATCCTTGAATTTCTGTATCATTGGCAAGTACCTCGGTTAACAGAACTCGCAGAGATTGAAAATTCCACTCCCCATTTCCCAAATCGAAGATCGAAGAATTGATTGTATCCCTTGATGAAACCTCAAAAGTTCTATAGAATGCTTGATTGGCTTTTTTGACCTCTAGTTCACCATTCAGTACCAGCAATGGCACTTGTACGGTTTCGACAATAGCCTCAGCATAGTTACGGGCAGATTCGAGATTTGCAGCACCCCCTTTGAGGGCATCAATGTCTATCAATACCACTACCGCGCCGTCAATGCGGTTGTCTATAGTCCGGTAAGGACGAATATGGAGGTTATACCAATACCCCCCATTGGTTTGAACTTCTAAGACTATGGATTTAAGGCTATTTATGACTTCTACAATCAATTCTTCTAAGTTAGGAATGTCAAGATTGGCATTAATGTCTCTAAAGGGTCGCCCGACATCGGTAGGAATAAAATTGAGTAATTTTTGCGCTGTTGGGGTGAAGCGTCGCACCCGCAAGTCGTTTGTCAGCATTAAAATTGGGATATCAATACTAGCAATCAAGTTTGTCAAATCGTTATTGACATGATGCAATTCTAAGTTGCGACTACGGAGTTCTTCGTTGGTTGTTTTCAGTTCTTCGTTAGTAGCCTGAATTTCCTCTTTAGCGGTTTCGAGTTCCTCATTAATGCTTTGCAACTCCTCATTGCTCGATAAGATTTCCTCATTGGCAACTTTGAGGTCTTGATTTGTGTGTTCTTGCTCTTGAGTCACTGCTTGCAGGTATTCACCCGCCGCCGCTCGCTCTTGGTTTGCTATGGCGAGTTCCGCTCTGAGCAAGTCAATCTCACGTTCTAAGTCACCCGAATCTAAACCTTCACGCTTTACAGGGATGGAATTGTTAACTGCGGGTGTTACTTCTGTAAATAAAATTAAAAAGTAGCTTTTTTTGGCGATCGCATCTTTAAAGGGGATGACTTCAAGATTAATTATTTTCAGGCGACTTTCATTTTCTAATCTTAGCCGCTCTTTTCTTACCAGCACATTTTGCCTTTGTGCCTCATAAACGGCGGCACGTAAGGCAACAAGCAAGTCTTTTCGTACCATTTTAAATAGGTCAAAGCTTGGGGTTCCTGGTGAAAGTTTGAGATAAAAGCTGGTTTCACCGCGAACTTGCAGCACAGTCATTTTGTCATCAATTACTACACCCACAGGAGCGTAGCGATTTAATATTAGCCTGTCGGTTTCTTTGCCTAAGTCAAAACTATCGGCGGGATTGTTGTTTGTAGTTTTAGGGTTGTCCACTATTGTAGTTGGATATTTGCTGGCAACAAAAGAAAAAATTGGCGGAGTTTCCGTCAGGTTTTTAGTATAAATTCTGTGCTTTTTATCAATTACAGCAAACAGTTGTGAGTTGTGACCAGTGCTTTCTGAACTCCCCAACATCAAAATTCCCTTAGAGTTGAGACTGTAATGAAAAATAGATAAAACCTGTTTTTGTAAAGACTCTGCCAAATAAATCATCACATTGCGACAGCTAACTAGATCCAAATTGGCAAAAGGTGGATCGCTGCTCAAGTCTTGACGGGCGAAGACACATAATTCACGGACAGCTTTACTAATTCGATAGCCGCCAGACTCTAGCTTAGTAAAAAAGCGATCGCGGCGTTCTGGTGAAACACCCACCATTTGCACATCGCTATAAGTTCCTGTTCTGGCGCGTTCAATCGCCGTCTCGCTGATATCGGTGGCAAAGATTTGAATGAGCGAATGAAGGGATTTTTCTCCCAAAAATTCCAGCAAACAAATGGCAATCGAGTAAGCCTCCTCCCCCGTCGAGCATCCAGCAACCCAAATCCGCAGAGGTGATTTTGCTGTTTTGTTTTTGGTGATAATTGGAAAACCTTGCTCTACCAACTGTTGAAAAGCTAAAGGATCGCGGAAAAAGCCAGTAACATGAATCAATATTTCTGCATACAGTGCCTTAACTTCCGCCTCGTTGTTTTGCAAATACTGGGCGTAATCTTCTAGCTTTTCTAGTTTATATAACAGCATTCGGCGCTGCATTCGTCGCGCGATCGTCGTGAGCTTGTATTGGCTAAAGTCTACACCTGTTGACGATTTGAGCAAGGCAAAAATTAGCTGCATACCTTCAATGCTTTGCGGCGAATTTTCTACCAGTTTGGCTATTGCTTGGGGAGCAATAAAAGGATGAATACTTAGCTTTGCTAGTTCTTCGGCAATTTCTTGGGGAGGCAAAATAAAATCTACATTCCCTGTGGCTACCGCAGTATTGGGCATACTGTCAAATTTTGCCGTTTCTTCACACTGGGCAAAAGTCACACCCCCGGCGGCTTTAATATGTGTTAATGATAAAGATCCGTCCCCATCACCTCCAGATAAGATCACTGCGATCGCTTTAGAGCCTTGTTCGGCGGCTAAGGAGGTAAAAAAGGCATCACCAGGCATATATTTTCCTTCAACCCTCTCACGCGGCGCAAGTCTTAGCCTTCCTTGAGCTAAAATCATTTTGGTATTGGGCGCAATGATGTAAACGCGATTTGGTTCAACCATCACACCGTCTACTACTTCACTGACAGGCATTTTTGTCTTTTTTGCTAAAATCTCTGTTAGCAAGCTCTTGTGGTCAGGAGCCAAGTGCTGAATTAATACAAAAGCCATTCCTGTATCGACAGGTAAGTACGTCAGCAAATCTATAAAAGCTTCTAGTCCACCCGCCGAAGCAGCAATACCAACGATGGGAAATAAGTTATCGCCAAGCTGCTCTGAAACGGACACTTCATCAGTAGATTGCTTAGAAGGCTGGTCAGAAGTCATAAAAGTTATTCCGTAAACGAAGGATTGAGCAGCCAGCACACTTACTATAAACGGGTTAACTAAGTTAAGTCATCAGTTGGGAGTTGGAAGTAACAAGTATTAATCAACCAAAAATTGAGCAACACCTTTGTTTTAGGAATTATGGCGGTTCTCAATTCTCAATTGAGTGAGAGATATCTGTAAGGGCGCAATGCATTGCGCCCTTACTTAAACGTGTACTTTATACAAATGCAATCTGCTATAAACCCGAAAAGCCGACAAATCAGTATTTCAGATTACAAAGTGCGCTGCTAAATATAATTAGTAAGATAATGTGATTTTTTAGACTCAAATGGGATAAATAAAGATAGTTGCGCTTGAGTAATTACCTTTATGACCTACTGCCTAAGAATTGCCGATTTACCGACCACAGAGCGACCGCGCGAACGCTTAATAGCTAACGGTTCTCAGATTTTGGCAACGGCGGAATTAATTGCAATTTTGTTAGGTACAGGACAAGGAGCAGGTAAACTTTCGGCTGTAGGGTTGGGGCAACATATTTTACAAGAACTAAGTAAGTGCGATCGCGATCCTTTGGCAGTTTTAAGAGAAGTCAGCGTTCAAGAATTGATGCAAATTGAAGGAATTGGGCCAGCGAAAGCCACTACTATTTTAGCGGCGGTGGAGTTGGGAAAACGAGCTTTTCAATCGCGCCCCTTAGATCGTACACCTATTGAAAGCCCCGCAGAGGCGGCAGCAGCCTTAAGTCAACATTTAATGTGGCAATCTCAAGAACGTTTTGCCGTGCTGCTATTAGATGTGAAAAATCGCTTGCTAGGTACTCAAGTAATTACCATTGGTACAGCTACAGAAACCCTAGCGCCTCCCCGCGAGATTTTTCGGGAGGTGCTTCGTCAAGGTGCGACAAGAGTTGTAGTTGCTCACAATCACCCGTCCGGGAGCGTAGAACCAAGTACCCAAGATATTGAGTTGACGCGCCAATTATTGTCGGGAGCGCAGATATTGGGGATTCCGCTATTGGATCATTTAATTTTGGGTAATGGCAATCATCAAAGTCTGCGGGAAATAACTACATTGTGGGATGAATGCCCGCAAGGGGATTAAAAAACATTATTTAGTACCTATAGATACAAAAGCATAAAATGTATGCCCACCAATAGATTTAGTAGTTTTTATAGGATGTATGAGGGAATATAGTTGAGATTCCCAAGCCGTAAAGCCCAGTTTAATGTAAGTTATTGTCGGTAATTTTATGAACTCTAAAGAACAAATTATTCATCAAATTGAGCATATTCCTGAACCACTACTAAATGAAGTCCTCAACTTTATTCAATTTCTCAAATACAAACATCTTGCTTCTGAAAAGTTAGAAACTGCCTTATTGAGCGAATTTTCCTTGCAAAAGGACTGGTTGACCCCACAGGAAGATGAAGCATGGCAACATTTATAAAAGGCGATGTGATTATCGTTCCTTTTCTATTTTCAGATTTAACCCAAACTAAACGCCGTCCCGCTTTAGTTATTGCTACTCTCTCAGGCGATGATCTAATTCTTTGTCAAATTACCACTGACTCTTAGGCGATCGCAATTACCAATAACGACTTCACTTCAGGAGGACTTCAAACAGAAAAATTATCGCAAGTCCTAGCCCAAATTATCGAAATTTTGCAGCAATAACTATCCGGTGATGCGGAAGCGACAGTACAAACTTTGTATCGAAGTTATCTAAGCTCCCATTCCTGAGTATTGCTTAAGTCCTTTGCGCCACAGCCAACGATTCCACACAAAAAAGAAGCCACCCCAACCAAGCATGACTAAAAACCCCTGAATTATATTTACATCTAATCCAATTAGTAAGGCGGCGGGAAAATGAACTAAGTAAGGAAATGGTGTCCACAGCAATACTTCGCGCACACCTTGGGGAAACATCTCCAAAGGCGCAATTAGTCCAGAAAGAAACAAATATAGTAAAAACCATAAGCTTTCAATTGCACTTGCTCGTTCAGTCCAAAAAGCAAATAAAGCAAAGGTGTACTGAATTATAAACCGCAAGGCAAAAGCAAAGATTGCAGATATAGCAAAAAGTAGAACATTACTTAAGCCAGGAATCCAGAAGGCTTGGGGATAAATAACGAAAAACATTGCTATGAGTGCTAAAGCAAAAGGTAATCGAGCAAACCTTTCCGAAAAATGCCCTGCGACATGATGCCATACTGGATCTAGCGGTTGCAATAGTTTCGGCGAAAGTCGCCCTTCTATGACTTCTTTTTCAAATTCCCAAATTACCCAAACTACTGTAAATTGCCTAATTACAAATACAGCGAGAAAGTAGCGGGTAAAATCTACAGGACTTAGCCCAAATTGTCCACCTTGCGCTGCTTGATACCATACGCCCATCAAAATTAACGGCAAACTACCCGATAATGCCCATAAAAATAGCTCGGCGCGGTATTCCATCATATAGGCGTAGTAAACCAATGATAAAACTTTGGCTTTACGGAAAACTCCACTCATGACACACCTCCAGCATTGAAAACTCGCCCGATAATTTCTTCAACTGGAGGATCGGTTACGGTTAAGTCTATTACTTCTAATTCTGCTAACATCTTGGCTACAGTCCGAGTTAGTTCGTCACGCTCTACTAAAAATCTGACTGATTGTCCGTCTAAAGCTTTGATTTCACCGTAGGGTAATAGTTTGGCTTCCGGTAACGGATGAGCAAGTTCTATTTTTACTTCCCGACAAGGAGCAAAGTTGTCAATTAATTTATTTAAGCCGCCATCGTAAACTAATTGTCCTTGATGAATGACAAGTACGCGATCGCACAAAGCGGTAATGTCTGCCATATAGTGGCTAGTTAACAGGATTGTCGCCCCATATTTGCTATTGTAGTCGCGCAAAAAATCTCGTACTCCCACTTGGGCATTTACATCTAATCCTAAAGTTGGTTCGTCTAAAAATAATACTTGGGGACGGTGCAACAAGGCGGCGAGAAACTCGGCTTTCATGCGTTCGCCTAAAGATAGTTTTCGCACGGGTTGCTTGAGCTTATCTTGCAGAGATAGCATTTCTGTAAGTTCGCCTACGCGCATTCGGTATTCTTTATCAGAAATGCCATAGATAGCGGCGTTGATTTTTAAGGAGTCTAAAGCGGGTAAATCCCAGATTAATTGTTGTTTTTGTCCCATAACTAGGGTTATTTTCTGCAAAAAGGCAGATTTTCGCCCAAAAGGGGTAAATCCAGCAACTTGTACCTTCCCGGAGGAGGGATGAATTAACCCCGTAAGCATTTTTAATGTAGTGGTTTTCCCAGCTCCATTTGCCCCTAGAAAGCCCACTACTTCCCCCGGCTCAATAGAAAAGGAAACTTGTTTTACAGCGTCTACAGAGCGATAGGTGCGGTGGAAAAAGTGGTTAATTGTTCCCTTCAGTCCAGGTTCTTTGATGGCGACAGGATAGACTTTGCTGAGGTTTTCAGCCTCGATAATTGGCATAATTTGGGGATAAATGCGATCGCACTAGGTTTGGTAGTCTCTATTTGCTATTATGCTTTTTCTGGTAAAAATCGATCTTTTAAAATGCAGTGCGATCCTTACGATTGGATAGAACCAGCAATAAATACTATTCGCCGCGCGTCTTGGTATCGCTCGGTGCAGGTAATTGAAGGTAAACCCGGCGCAGTAGTACAGTTGGAAGGCAAAGAAGTTATAAATTTTGCCAGTAATGACTATTTGGGACTAGCGGGAGACGATCGCCTAATTCAAGCTTCTATAGCTGCAACAACGGAATTTGGTACTGGTAGCACGGGTTCTAGGCTACTTAGCGGACATCGAGAGTTGCATAGAGAATTGGAAAATGCGATCGCCTCTCTTAAGCAAACGGAAGATGCTTTAGTATTTAGTTCTGGTTATTTGGCGAATCTGGGCGCAATTTCGGCAATAGTTGATAAACGCGATTTAATTTTAGCGGATACCTACAATCATTCTTGTCTTAAAAATGGGGCGATTCTTAGCGGTGCAACAGTTATAGATTATCCCCACAAAAACACCGAAGTTCTTCAAAACCTGCTATCTCAACAACGTGCTAAGTTTCGCCGTTGTCTAATTGTTACTGATAGCGTTTTTAGTATGGATGGCGATTTATGCCTTTTACCGCAGCTTGCAGACTTAGCCCGCGAGTTTAATTGTATGCTTTTAGTTGACGAAGCCCATGCTACAGGCGTATTTGGAGCTACCGGCGCGGGCGGTGCGGAACATTTTGGGATTTCAAATAGTAAGCTTATTCAAGTCGGAACTTTGAGTAAGGCTTTGGGTAGTTTGGGCGGTTTTGTTGCAGGTTCAAAGCTTTTGATTGATTTTCTGCGTAATCGCGCCGCTAGTTGGATTTATACTACAGCCCTTTCTCCCGCAGATTCCGCCGCCGCAATAAGTGCGATCGCAATTATTCGTTCTGAACCTGAGCGTCGTCAACAACTTTGGGATAACGTCGCTTATTTCAAACAACAGTTGCCTCTATCAATCATTGATTCCCAATCGCAAATTATTTGTTGTCAGTATCCTAGTGCGACGGTGGCTTTGCAAGCTGCATCTGGGTTAAAAAAGGCGGGAATTTTTGCGCCGGCAATTCGTCCGCCAACTGTACCTACAAGTAGAATTAGGTTTTCACTAATGGCAACTCATCAAAAAAATCATATTGATCGTGCGATCGCGGCTTTAACCGAAACATTACGATAGAGACGTTGCAGTGCAACGTCTCTACAAATAGTTGCTAATTAGGTGTTGCTGGCTTGACTTGAACGTTAACTTTGACGCTAGTTACTCCTTTGATTTCTTTTGCCAAAGGTTCAACTTTTTGTAACTGTTCTTCCGTGGGAACTGTACCACTTACCGTTACTACCCCATTTTCTGCTTCCACCCCTAATTGACTAGCAGGAAGGTTCGCTTCTAATTTACTACGAACTTCGCTTTTCAAGTCTCCTTCGGCTCTATTAGTATCGCCGCCTGTGACATTATTGCGGTCTTCTCGCGCTCTAATATCAGAATTTAGCTGATCTTTGCGAACTTCGCTAGTTGCATCATTTTGAGTCTGGGCGGCGGTGCTTGCTTCTGGTGCTGCAACAGTTTCTCCGGCGTTGTTAGGAGCGTCGGCGCTGGTTTTAGCAGTATCTTGACAACTAACAGCCCCAACAGCTAGTAGACTGCCAATTATAAAAGGAATAAATTTTTTCATTTTTGCCTCGTAACTATTTTTAAAAATTTGGCGTGTAAGCGATCGCTTACACTAATTGTTTTTGCCTCCTGTCCCCTTTTGAAGGAGAAAAGAGGCTACTGTTCTACTAACTAAATTTCTTCACGACGATCGACAATTACTACTTTAGGATCGCCTGTCGTCACATTATCGCGATCGCTGACTACGCTCGTAGCTGTAGTATTCAATGTATCTGGCTCTGCATAACTCGTCCCCGCCGTATAACTACCCGCAGGTGTGCTATCAGGTCTATCGTAGATACCAAAGTCTTCAATTCCTCTACCTGTCAAAATTGTCTCGGCTCTAGCGATTTCAGCGTCGTTACCATCTACCATTACTAAGTAATGACCTCGTGATACGCGATCGTTGTAGTTTTTGGCTTCTTTCTCAGGAATTCCTAAGCCAACTAAAGCACCAATTAATCCACCCGCCGCCGCGCCAATAGCGCCGCCAGCTAAGGTTGTCGCCAACGCTGTAGCTACTTCACCAGCTAATACAATTGGGCCTACACCAGGAATTGCCAAAGCACCTAAGCCTACAAGTAAACCTGTAGCTCCGCCTAATACGCCGCCTGTTAGCGCTCCCGCACTAGCTCCTTCATCAGCTTTGTTGCCGACTTTATCTTGAACGTCAACGCCGGCAATGTCAGCTTGGTTATCATCTTTGGCGATAACTGAAATTTTGTTCATGGGAAAGCCAGAATTATTTAACTCGTGCAGCGCGTGTTCGGCTTCATTACGAGTGCTAAATACACCAACTGCCCGTTTGTTTAAACCTAATACCATTTTTTTTCCTCCGTCTTACGATTTGAACAGAGTTAGCTTAAATACAGAAGTTAAATATTATTTTTGCTAACATTACAGTTTTCGCTTTTTTATACCTAAATTTCATCGGTCTACAGGTGGAATAATTGCATCTATCTATTAACAGAGAGACTCTAGAATTATTAAGGAAAATTTTTGCTTGGGGATAACTAATTTTTAGTAATACGTATTATTAATAAAAAAATCGGTAAAAACGTTTTAGCGGCAATTGCGACTCCAGGGTTCGGTTCTACGACTGTTACTAATGCTCTAATACCTATAAGCTCGTATTAAATATGGTTGTATAACTTAAGCGATTTGTAACTGTTGAAGGGGCAAATGCTCGTGCAAAAATGGATGCTGCCTACCCTAAATGAATTACTAGACGGAAAATTTGACCAGAAATCTCCCCATGGCGACACTTTAAGGCTGTCTTCGTCACCTTTAGAAACTCAAGCACAGCAGGAATGGAGCGCCGCAGTTTCTGCAACAGAGGAGTTTCTACTAAAAATTATAGATACTACAGGCGATCGCACTCCATCCCCCCAAGGGACAGTATTTGCAGTTTCATCGCCTTTATGGAGCAACCAAACTCTACTTAATTGCCTGCCAACTTGGGTTTTTGTAGCACCACAAAGGGCGGAATCCTCCCCACAGCTACCGCCAGCTAATTTATCTATTTCTAGTCAAATTGCTACTTTTCAACAGCTTCCTTTACTCCTTGACGATCCTTTGTCTGAGGAGCAGTTTTGCTTAGTTTTGACAGCTAAATTTAGTTTGCTGTTAGTTTTAGGCGTTGATAATCATGGGAATCAAGCATTTAGGTTTTCTTTCGAGCCAGAAGAAGTTACTAAAGTATGGCAATTATTGCGATCGCGTTTACTATTAGCTAATCCACAGTTGGCGATCAATAAGTTGGATGCTTTAGTAGAAAAATTTACCCCTATAGCGCCAGATTATCGGCTAGTAACGGATTTTAGTCATTTATTACTGAAGCATTCGCAAGCAAAAGCAACTAAAGACGAACATTTAACTGCTCCAAAAAACTCCCACCGCTCAGATATAGAACTATTACAAGCCTTTGCTCATGAAGTACGTACACCTTTAACCACTATCCGCACTTTGACACGGTTGATATTGAAGCGCAAAGATTTAGCACCAGAAGTCAAGAAGCGTTTAGAAGTCATTGACAGCGAGTGTACCGAGCAAGTTAATCGCATGGAATTAATTTTTAAGGCTGCGGAATTAGTAGAAAATGCCATGACTAATACTGTAGGACTAACAGCCATGTCTTTAGCGCAGGTACTACAACAAAGCATCCCGCGATGGCAACAACAAGCCCATCGGCGCAACTTAACTTTGGATGTGATTTTACCTCAACAAATGCCTACAGTAGTTAGCGATCCAACTATACTAGATCAAGTTTTGACGGGTTTAATTGAAAATTTTACTCGCAATTTGACGGCGGGTAGTCATATTCAAGTCCAAGTTATTCCCGCAGGCAATCAACTAAAACTACAGCTATTACATCAATCTTTTGCCGGTGAGGGCGATAAGTCTGTACCGCCACCTTACATCGCGCCTACGGTTAAATCTTTAGGTCAGCTACTGATGTTTCAACCGGAGACTGGTAATATTAGCCTCAACCTCAATGCCACAAAGTATCTATTTCAAGCAATTGGTGGCAAATTGATTGTTAGACAACGCCCCCACCAGGGAGAAGTCTTAACTATTTTCTTGCCTATGGATTTGAATCATCCGCCTTTGTATCAACCTAGTTGTTAGCCATAAACTTAGTTGACTGGGATTGTCGGAGCTACTGCTAATAAGATCGTAAAAGTAGAACCTTCTCCGGGTTTGCTTTTAATGGAAATTGTGCCACCAGAGCGTTGTAAAAGCTGCTGGACAATAGTTAAACCCAAACCTGCACCGCTACTATCGTCGGCGGTGGGACGAATACGATAAAAACGGTCAAATACTCTCGGTATATCGCGTTCGGCAATGCCAATTCCGGTGTCTCTTACTTCCAACATTACCCGATCGCCCATGACGCGCGATCGCACCCACACTTGACCCCCACGCGGTGTAAACTTAATACTATTGTGCAACAAATTAATTGCTATTTGTTTCAGCCAAGAGTTGAAACACAATACCGCAGGCAATTGTTCTGGTACGGTGTACGCCAGCATAATACCTTTCTCTTGGGCTAAAGGTTGATAAGTGCTGACGACTCCTGGCACAATTTCGCTGAGGCGGACGGGTTGCAAAGGTGTATATTTGGGAATTTGATCGATTTCTAATAGTTCTAGTAGACCATTAATTACTGAAGATTGGCGATCGCACTCTGTATGCAGCATTTGCAAGTAGCGCATTCGTTGCGGTGGTTTGAGGTGCGGTGAATTAAGCAGACTTAGGGCAGTCTTCATATTAGTCAAAGGTGTGCGTAGTTCTTCACTAGCACGGCGGAGCAATTCACCTTTAAGACTTACGCTAGTTGTTAATTCTCGATTTTGCTGTTGTAACTTTGCTATTCGTTCAACTTTTGTTTTACGCATTATTTCATCAAAGCGTTGCAGTTGCTTGACAGCTAGATGGTTAATTAACGTTCCTTGGGATGGTGCTACCGTAAATAATGAATCCCAATTTTGTAATAGCTCAGTTAGTTGCGCTTGACTGCTTGCGGTTGTTTTCTTAGTAGAATTTTTTGTTGTAATCGCAATGACTTCTTGTTTAATTCCTGCCAATACGCGCTCAATTACTGAAGTTTCATAGGAACAAATTGCTACTAAAGAAGAATTTTGTCTAGGTTTATTGACTAATTTGGATGGAGAAAGAACTCTAGTTACTGTCCCTTGGCGCTGAATGCGGCGACGGTGCGCCAAGGCTAAACTACAAAACTGTGGTGACAAAACTAAGAGGAAATATTCGCGTTGTAATTTACTTGTGGGTGTTAGCTTTACTGAGATTGACGGGTCAATTAAATTAGTTTCTGTAGATTTAGAAACTAAGCAATTATATACTCCTTCACTTAAATTGGCTACATTGTAGCGTTGAATTTCTGAGTACCAAATTTTTCCTGGTGGCAACTTAACCCAAAGCTGGGCGCGGATTTTATGCTCAATTAGCAAATCGATTGTTGCCCGTACTAGAGCTAGTAAAGTAGCTGGTGTTACACATAATAATTGTGAAGGTAGCTCGGTACTAAGACTCAATTCATAAAGGCTAGGAGATTGCTTAAAAGAATTGACCATACTTATTTTTGTAATAATGCCTTGATAGGTACTTTATAGGAGCATTCAAGAATTAGCAATTGGTAATTGGTAATTGGTAATGGGAGATAATTTCAATGACCAATTCCAAATCTCTTACAAGTCCCTTTTAGCCCAAACGTTTAATTAGGGCGTTTTTGGCTTGTTCGCGATCGTCAAAGTGAATTTTTTCTGTACCAAGGATTTGATAATCTTCGTGACCTTTTCCGGCAATTAGTACGCCATCGCCGGGTTTGGCTTGCAGTATAGCGTCTTCAATTGCCGCCGCGCGATCGCTTATTACTATTGGTTTAATCGTTGCAGGTATACCCGCTAAAATATCTTGCAATATTTGTTCGGGGTTTTCGGTACGGGGATTATCGGAAGTTACAACCGCAACATCGGCAAGTTCGGCGGCGATTTTGCCCATTTTAGGGCGTTTGGTGCGATCTCTGTCGCCTCCACATCCAAATACACAAATCATTTTACCGCTAATAAATGGACGAGCAGCAAGAAGTAAGTTTTCTAGACTGTCGGGGGTATGTGCGTAATCTACAATTGTGCTGATGTCTTGGTTTGGGGAGATTTGCACTCTTTCCATGCGTCCGGGTACGCCAGGAAAATTAGGTAATGCTTGAGCAATTAATTCTAAATCTACGCCTAAATGTAAGGCTGTCCCTACGGCGGCTAGAAGGTTGGCTAAGTTGTATTGTCCGACTAAAGGCGATTCAAAAGCAATGTCACCTTTGGGCGTGTGGAGAGTGCCGCTAACCCCCGATGATTGGTATTTTAAGTCGGTAGTATATAAGTCTGCCGTGCGATCGCTCACACTGTAACGCCATACTGGAGATTGTATTTGGTTAATTAGGCGATCGCTTATTGGATCGTCAATATTAATTATCGCTAATCCTTGCAGATATTCAGGGCTAAATAACAAAGCTTTGGCGCTAAAATAATCCTCCATATCTTTGTGATAATCAAGGTGGTCTTGAGTCAAGTTAGTAAACACTGCAACATCAAATTCGCAGCTTTTTACCCTTCCTTGCGCCAAAGCGTGAGAACTAACTTCCATAATGCCAAACTTACAGCCAGCATCTCGCGCTTCGGCAAATTGTTGTTGCAATTCCACCGCAAAAGGTGTTGTATGCGCCGCAGTTTTTTCAAAACCCGCCCAACGAGTGTAAAGCGTACCCATTAAGGCGGTAGATAAATGCGCCTCTGTGAGGAAATATTCGATTAAATGGGTGGTGGTAGTCTTGCCATTAGTCCCAGTAATGCCGACAAGTTGCATTTGTTTGGTGGGATGAGCGTAAAAAGCTGCTGCTACTGCCGCGCAAGCAGATACCATGTCTGTAGCGCCAATTAAACAAGGGTTAGCTGCATCGTTAGCAATGGGAACGGAAACTATAGCCGCTATTGCCCCTGATGCGATCGCGCTTGACCAAAATTCGCCCCCATCCACGCGCGTTCCAGGCATTCCAATAAATAAATCTCCCGGTTGACAAGCATGAGAATTAGTCGTTAAACCTTTTACTTCTTTCTCCATTGCTGGATGTTCGGGCGATAGGGAAATACCGCTAACTTGAGCTAACAATTTGCCTAATTTCATATCAATTAAACCTCACTGGGCTGATTGTCCATCAATCGATAAATATTTCTGTAACATTTGTTGCACCTGCATTGTACTAGCGCGAGGCGAAGGACGTGGTAAAAGTTGTTCCTTATCCGCCGACAGCTTACAAATTACCGGAACTTCGTATTGATAGACATTAAACCAGTCTGGGCGGGTAGTAATATCACGAATTTCTAAGTCAAAATTTAGATTAGAGCGAATTTGCTGTAATTTTTCTGCCAATCCTTCGCACAAGTGGCAACCCGGTTTGCTGTACATAATTAATTGCATTGTCAACCGCCGATTGTAAAAATACTACACTTCCTAGATAGGGGCATATTTCGATATTCTGGAATAAGAAGTAACAAAAATAATTATGATTTCCATCGAATCGCCCAACCTAACCGCCAAATTTGATTTAGCTGAACTGAACCAAAAATACAACACCGCCCATCCACAAGATGTTTTAGCTTGGTGTGTTGAAAATATTCCCACTGGATTAGTTCAAGCCAGCGCTTTCAACGTAGACGATATAGTAATCACAGATATACTTTACCGCGACCTTAAGCACCCAGTTCCGGTAATATTTCTCGATACTTTGTACCACTTTCCCCAAACTTTAGAATTAGTAGGCAAAGTTAAAGAGTTATACAATGTAGACCTCAAAACATACAAAATGCCCGACCTTGATAGCCGGGAAGCTTTCACCGCCAAGTACGGAGACGCATTGTGGGACAAAGATATCAGCCAATTTCACCAAATCACCAAAATTGAACCCTTGCAACGGGGACTAGCGGAATTAAATACTACAGCTTGGATTACCGGACGGCGACGCGATCAAGCCAATACTCGCCAAGATATGCCTATATTTGAAGTAGATGGCAACCAGCGTCTTAAAGTCAACCCGATTGCTAGTTGGACGCGCAAAGAAACCTGGGCGTATGTATTTGAACACGGTGTTATCTACAATCCTTTGCATGACCAAGGCTATCCCAGCATTGGCGACGAACCGATTACAACCCAAGTGGGCGAAGGCGAAGACGAACGCGCCGGACGCTGGCGGGGAATGGGTAAAACTGAATGTGGTATTCACATCTAAAACCTTTCTATTTCTACAACCTCGTACTTGGTACGGTAAGTTATAAATGCTAAAAATCCTCCATCTGTCTGATATCCACATGGGAAGCGGCTTTACTCACGGTAAGCTTAACCCCGAAACGGGTTTAAATACACGTTTGGAGGATTTTGTTAGTACGTTGACTAAATGTATTGACTACGCTTTAGCCGAGCCAGTAGACTTAGTATTATTTGGCGGCGATGCTTTTCCCGATGCGACACCGCCGCCTTACGTACAAGAAAAGTTTGCTACGCAATTTCGCCGCTTAGTTGATGCCCAAATACCTACAGTGTTGCTAGTAGGCAATCATGACCAACATTCGCAAGGAATGGGCGGGGCAAGTTTATGTATTTATCGTACTTTAGGCGTACCAGGCTTTGTCGTGGGAGACAGATTAACAACCCATCTCATCCAAACTCGTAATGGTGCAGTTCAAGTAATGACGCTTCCTTGGCTGACTCGTTCAACCTTGCTAACCCGTCCTGAAACCGAAGGTTTATCAATTACCGATATCAACGATATGTTAATTGAACGCCTGCGAACAGCGATGGAAGGAGAAGTTCGCCGTTTAAATCCTGAAATCCCCACAGTGCTTTTAGGACACTTAATGATTGACAACGCTAATTTGGGCGCTGAACGCCTTTTAGCTGTAGGGAAAGGGTTCACTATCCCCTTATCGTTAATCACCCGTCCTTGCTTCGATTACGTGGCGCTAGGACACGTCCACCGCCACCAAAACTTAAATAAATCTAATGATCCTCCGGTAATTTATCCGGGTAGTATTGAGCGCGTTGATTTTAGCGAAGAAAAAGAAGATAAAGGCTATGTCAAGGTTGCTTTAGAAAAGGGGAAAGTAGAGTGGGAATTTTGCGCTTTGCAAGTTCGGAAGTTTCAGACGATTAAAGTAGATATATCTAAAGCTACTGAACCTCACGAACAATTGATGAAAGCGATCGCCAAGCATAATATTGAAGATGCGGTAGTTCGGCTAATTTATCAACTTGGCTCAGAGCAAATAGATAAAATTGATAATTCTGCTATTCATAGCGCCCTTAGTACAGCGCACAGTTATACAATTCAACCAGAATTAATTAGTCAGTTAGCTAGACCCCGTTTGCCAGAATTAGGAGCAAGTAGTGCGATCGACCCAATGGAAGCATTAACAGCTTACATAAATAATCGCCAAGACCTCAAAGAAATATCTGGTTTAATGATGGAAGCCGCCCACAAACTGCTATCGGCAAAAACTGAAGAAGTTTGGCTTGATACAAGTGAACCTACAGCTATTAACCCAAGTGGTCAGTTAAGGTTGCTGTAGTTATCAATCAACAAGATGCAATTAATATCACTTCATTATGCTCGTCTGCGGCAAGATACAAATCTTTCAACTCCTCTAATTGCTCAAAATACCAATCTTCATTTTTTGCAAACAGTGTTTTGGGATCGATTTGTCGAAAAATACTAGCTCCTTCTCTAACTAGCTCACGAGATATAAGTCCTAAGGAATCTCCTTCTGATAATAAATCTGGGGCAAAAGTGCGATCGCCAAACAGGAGTTTTTGAACCATCTCCTCAGCATTAGCAACTTGTCTTGTTGTAAGTTCCTGTACTAAACGTTGTTCAATCTCGTTTACGGATTTCTCTAGCATTGCTGTTCGATCTTCAATTCCTGGAAAAGCTTGCCGAGTAAGGGTCAACTGGGAACGAAATTCAGCTATTACCCGATCTAATTCTACTTGTGACTCAAATATCTCTGGATATACTTCACAAACATTTTCAAGAACTTCATCACTTTCATCAGGTTCATCCTCAAAATAGCAAAAAATGCCGTTGCCATAGGGAAAAAGCCAACTTAAAAGGGTGGCGAATGCTTTGTCACTTTGAAGGCGTGAATATAGTTCGCTACTAGGAGGAATTGCGCTATAAAGTATATCAACCATAAGTTACACTCACTAATTACCATCATGCCAAACGTCGGTAGAGTTCAGCATTTTTGTTTAGTACATAATTTGCTGCATCAGTAAAATCACTTTTGGCAGAAGTTAGCAAATCTTCTACACTTGCACGTAACAAGGCTTCTGGCGGTATTCCGTGTATTTTGGCTAGATCCTGTAGCTTTTGTAATTGGCTTTCAGAGATATCAATAGTTATCGAAGCCATATTTACCAATCTCCTGCTATTTCTAAGTAGAGTCTAACATCGACCACTGACAGTCAAACTGTCCCCCTTAAGCTTTAAACTGGAGTTTACGATCGCCCATTAGTTGAGTTAGCTGTGCGGAAAATTGTTATTGCCGGAAATTGGAAAATGTTTAAAACTCAGGCAGAGTCCCTAGAGTTTTTACAAGGATTTATGCCTAGTTTGGAGCATACCCCAGAAGATCGGGAAGTTGTATTATGCGTTCCTTTTACTGACCTAAATCAGCTATCAAAAAACCTGCACGGTAGCCGCATTCAGCTAGGCGCTCAAAATGTCCACTGGGAAAATAGCGGCGCTTATACTGGGGAAATTTCTGGGGAGATGTTGGCAGAGATTGGCACTCGTTACGTTATTGTGGGTCACAGCGAACGGCGACAGTATTTTGGCGAAACAGACGAAACTGTCAATAAACGGCTATTGGCGGCTCAAAAATACGAGCTTACGCCGATTTTGTGCGTAGGGGAAACTAAGCAACAAAGAGACGCGGGAGAAATTGAAAGCACTGTTATTAACCAGCTAAAGCTAGGTTTAGTAGGTGTAGACCAAAATAATTTAGTTATTGCTTACGAACCAATATGGGCAATTGGTACAGGGGATACCTGCGAAGCAATTGAAGCTAATCGAGTAATTGGTTTAATTCGTTCTCAATTGAGCAATCCTAACGTTTCAATTCAGTATGGCGGCTCAGTAAAGCCTAGTAATATTGATGAAATTATGGCGCAACCAGAAATAGATGGGGCTTTAGTTGGTGGTGCGAGTTTAGAACCCGATAGTTTTGCACAGTTGGTTAATTATAAATAGCTAATGATTGTTCCAGGTTGGGAAATTTGCGATCGCTCTTTTGATTGGGGAAAACGTACCTATTTAATGGGAGTAGTTAATGTCACCCCTGATAGCTTTAGCGATGGTGGAGAATTTGCTACACCAAAAGCCGCTTTAGCGCAGGCTCAGAGGCTTGTAGAAGCTGGCGCAGACATAATTGATATTGGCGGACAATCGACGCGACCGGGAGCGGTGCAGATATCTGTAGAAGAAGAATTAGAGCGGGTGCTGTCAGTAATAGAAGTGTTACGCAAAGAGATTACTATCCCTATTTCTGTAGATACAACCCGCGCTGTGGTGGCGGTTTCTGCTGTTGCTGCGGGAGCGGATATAGTTAATGACATCTCTGGCGGTACTTTTGACCCCGATATGCTGACAACGGTTGCTAACTTAGACGTACCTACTGTTTTGATGCACTTGCGCGGTACGCCGGAAACTATGCAGCAAAGGACTGATTATGAAAATCTGTTAGGGGAAATGTATCAGTTTTTAGAGCGTCAAATTGAAAGTGCGATCGCTTGTGGTGTAAATCCTTCTAAAATCATTATCGATCCGGGCATTGGTTTTGCCAAAAATCAGCAGCAAAATCTAGAAATTCTGCGAAACCTAGGGTTTTTTAAATCTCTCCATTGTCCGATTTTAGTAGGTGCATCACGCAAAAGCTTTATTGGACGCATTCTCAATAAGCCAGACCCTAAAGATCGTGTCTGGGGAACCGCCGCCGCTTGTTGTGCGGCGATTTCGACGGGTGCGGATATTTTACGAGTTCACGATGTAGCCCAAATGCGCGATGTCTGCCGCGTTGCCGATGCTATATTTAGGCAAACTTAAAGTTCTCTGACTTTTGGTTGTCCGTCCACAATTTCGCCAATTAAAACTAAGTCAGTAACGCCGACAAATATACCGTTTTCTAGCACTCCGGGGATATTGTTTAAGGTTTTTTCTAAATCGGCGGGGTCGTCTATAGAGTCAAATCTGACATCAATTACCATATTGCCTTGATCGGTGATTACTGGGCCAGCTTTTCTAATTCCCATCCGCAACTCTGGCTTTCCGCCTAACTTTTCAATTGCTCTCATCACGGGAGACAGCGCCATCGGTATAACTTCTACAGGGACGGGAAAGCTAGAACCTAGACGATCTACTATTTTAGAGCTATCAACTACAACAATAAATTCTTTGGCTAAATAGTCTACAACTTTTTCGCGGGTATGCGCCGCACCACCGCCTTTAATTAAGTTTTTGTGTGGATCTACTTCATCTGCGCCATCAATGGCTATATCAATATGGTCTACCGCGTCTAGAGTAGTTAACGGGATACCATACTGTTTTGCCAAAACCTCTGATTGAAAAGAGGTAGGAATCCCAACAATGTTTGTTAGTACGCCAGATTTGAGAAATTCACCTAGAAATTGAATTGTATAAGCGGTAGTTGAACCCGTACCTAACCCCACAATAGAATTTGACTTGACGCGCTGTGCTGCGGCTTTACCGACTTGTTCTTTCATCAACTTAGCTAAATCTTCTGTCATACCAAACCCTTTATAAATGACGTGTCTAGTATATATTTGCGCGGTGGGTATAGATTAGAGAAGACAAGAAATTTAGATTGTAAGCCGCGAAAGTTAGTACATGAGTTTACCTGTTTGGTTGACACCCAGCCATTTTATTATTTTGGGTCTTTTACTTGGATTTGCGATCGCCCACAGTGGTCTAGCAGCTTTACGAACATCAGTTGAAAAGCTTATTGGCGCTCGGTTTTATAGGGTTATTTTTGCTTTAGTTAGTCTACCGTTAGCTGTAATATTAGTTATCTATTTTTTTAACCATCGCTACGATGGCGCTCAACTTTGGCAAGTCCAAGGAGTTCCCGGTGTGGGAAACTTTGTTTGGATAGTGTCAGCGATTTCTTTTTTGTTTCTTTATCCAGCAACCTTTAATTTGCTAGAGATTGCGGCGATTCAAAAGCCCGAAGTCCATTTATTTGAAACGGGAATTATCCGCATTACTCGCCATCCACAAATGGTGGGACAAGTCTTGTGGTGTATAGCTCATACTCTATGGATTGGGACGAGTTTTACTTTAGTTACGTCTATTGGCTTAGTATTACATCACTTGTTTGGAGTTTGGCATGGCGATCGCCGTTTAGCATCCCGCTATGGTGAAGCTTTTGAAAAAGTTAAGTCTCGCACTTCTATCGTGCCTTTTTTAGCGATGCTGCGCGGACAACAGACTTTAAAAATTTCTGAATTTATTCGCCCGTCTTATCTAGGTGTCGCGATCTTTATCATTGCTTTATGGTACTCTCACCCGCTTTTAATTAGCTCAACAAGCCACGTTGATTGGTAAGAAACACTTTTTTGTACAACTGCTCGTTAACTTTACAGACAACGATCCCAAAGATATAATGTTTTTTTGCAAAATTGCTCGTTAGTGTTACAGACATTGATCCCAGATAGATGTAGCATGATCCACAATAGGTTATCAGTCAAAAGCAGTGGGTAGTAATGCCATTAATGTCAATTCAAAACTGACAACTGCAATCAAACAATAAATATCTATAAATTTAAGGTCAAAAGCTTATGGTGTTGTTAGTTAGCGATCGCACGTTTGAGCAAGAAGTATTAGCATCACCCATTCCGGTTTTAGTCAATTTTGGTGCGCCTTGGTGTGGTTTATGCCACCTGATTCAGCCGCTATTATTGCAATTTCATAGCCAATACAATAGTCAGATTAAACTGGTAAAAGTCAATGCTGATGAGAACTTCAAGCTCTCCAACACCTATCGACTGAAGACTCTACCTACCTTACTTTTAGTTGAAAATGGTCAAGTACGCGATCGCCTTGAGGGTTTTCATAACCCCAATGATTTACGGTTGATTCTAGAAGATATCAAGATTAGCTATTCGCAACCGCTAAATAACTCTTTAAAAACTGACAATTGGCAACATCGGCGTTCGGCTTAACTAAGTCAAGCTTTCTTATAAATTTGGTGTTTTTAACAATTGTCCCGCTCGGATTCCTTCGGGTGGGATATTTTATGACAAAACCTATATGTTACAACTATTAACAGTTTGCTCAATACCAATACAAAACTCTTAAAGTAGTCGTCAGTGATGGAAACAATCTATCAATATGCCTGGCTAATTCCAGTATTACCTCTTTTGGGGGCAATGCTAGTCGGTCTGGGGTTAATATCAGTAAGCGAGGTGACAAACCGCTTGCGACAGCTAAACGCTGTATTCATTGTCTCGTTACTTGGTGGGGCGATGGCGCTCTCTATTGCCTTGCTGTGGAGTCAAATTAACGGACATCCAACTTATACCTATACGTTGGAATGGGCAGCAGCAGGAAACTTTCACCTCAATATGGGCTACACTATTGACCACCTAACAGCCCTAATGTTAGTAATCGTCACCACTGTAGCAATACTTGTCATGGTTTATACCGATGGCTACATGGCTCACGATGCTGGTTATGTAAGATTTTATGCGTATTTGAGCTTATTTAGCTCCTCAATGCTGGGTTTGGTAGTTAGTCCCAACTTAGTCCAAATCTACATTTTCTGGGAATTGGTAGGGATGTGTTCGTACTTACTTGTAGGTTTTTGGTACGATCGCAAACCCGCCGCCGATGCAGCCCAAAAAGCTTTTGTAGTCAACCGTGTAGGTGACTTTGGCTTATTGTTGGGGATTTTAGGGTTATTTTGGGCAACTGGAAGCTTTGAATTTGAAATAATGGGCGATCGCCTCCATGCTTTAGTAGAAGCAGGTTCGATTAGTAACTTTTTAGCGATCGTCCTAGCGATACTGGTATTCTTAGGACCGGCAGCTAAATCGGCGCAATTTCCCTTGCACGTTTGGCTACCCGATGCGATGGAAGGCCCAACCCCAATTTCCGCGCTGATTCACGCGGCGACAATGGTAGCGGCGGGAGTGTTTTTAATTGCCCGGATGTACCCAGTATTTGAAGGCGTACCCGCAGCGATGAATGTAATTGCTTATACAGGGGCATTTACAGCCTTTTTGGGGGCGACGATCGCTATTACCCAAAATGACATCAAAAAAGGCTTGGCTTACTCCACTATTTCCCAGCTTGGCTATATGGTAATGGCTATGGGAATTGGGGCTTATAGTGCGGGGTTATTTCACTTAATGACTCACGCTTACTTTAAGGCAATGCTATTTTTGGGTTCGGGTTCGGTAATTCATGGGATGGAATCGGTAGTAGGACACGATCCGGCTTTAGCGCAAGATATGCGAATGATGGGCGGATTGCGTAAATATATGCCCTTTACCTCCATTACCTTTTTAATTGGTTGCGTAGCTATTTCGGGTTTACCGCCTTTTGCTGGTTTTTGGTCAAAAGACGAGATTTTGGGACAAGCTTTTGCCGCCAACCCTTTACTATGGGCGATCGGCTGGGTGACGGCGGGAATTACGGCGTTTTATATGTTCCGTATGTACTTCAGCACCTTTGAAGGCTCTTTTCGCGGTAATGATGACAAAATTAAGCACGAACTCAAGGCGGGATCTAATGTCCTTACTCCCAATTTTGGGCCGGGGGCGATGGATACTAGAGAACTTGCAGCAGTTAGCCACGATACAGACCATCACCACAGCACTAGCCCCCATGAATCGCCCTGGACGATGACTTTACCATTAGTCGTTTTAGCGATTCCTTCGATGTTAATTGGGCTTGTAGGCACACCTTACGCTAATTATTTTGAGGAGTTTATACATCCTCCCAGTGAAAGTGCGATCGCCATTGCCGAAAAAGCAGCAGAATTTAACCAATCTGAGTTTTTTGTGATGGCGGGTAGTTCTGTAGGTATATCTTTAATTGGGATTACCTTAGCCTCGATGATGTACTTGTGGGGCAAAATTGACCCCAGTGCGATCGCCCAAAAATTTCCATCGCTTTACGCTCTATCTTTAAACAAGTGGTACTTTGACGAAGTATACGATCGCGTATTTGTGCAAGGATTGCGCCGATTAGCCCGTCAAGTTATGGAAGTTGATTTTCGCGTAGTTGATGGCGCTGTCAACCTTACAGGCTTCTTTACATTGGTTAGTGGCGAAGGGCTGAAATACTTAGAAAACGGTCGCGCCCAGTTCTACGCCTTGATTATATTTGCCGCCGTACTCGGTTTAGTAGTTGTTTTTGGAGTGACTTAGGAGGAGAGGAGTTAGGGAGTTGAAAGACGATATTTATCTCCCTTCTTCCAATAATCATGAATTTAGCAAATTTCCCTTGGCTGTCTACAATAATTCTCTTTCCGATAGCGGCATCGCTACTAATTCCGATCTTTCCCGATAAGCACATCCCAAAGATACGTTGGTACGCTTTAATTATCGGATTGATTGATTTTGCTTTAATTGTTTACGCTTTTGGTTCTCAGTACGACTTTGCTAATCCAAATTTGCAATTGGTAGAAAGTTATCCTTGGGTTCCGCAATTAGACTTAAACTGGTCGGTAGGCGTTGATGGTATATCAATGCCTTTAGTAATTTTGACGGGTTTTATTACTACGCTGGCAATTTTAGCCGCGTGGCCCGTCACTTTAAAACCAAAACTGTTTTACTTTTTGATTTTGGCAATGTATGGCGGTCAAATTGCGGTATTTGCCGTTCAAGATATGTTGCTATTTTTCCTAGTTTGGGAATTAGAACTTATCCCGGTTTACCTTTTACTAGCAATTTGGGGCGGTAAAAAGCGGCAGTATGCAGCCACAAAGTTTATTCTTTATACGGCTGGCGGTTCGCTGTTTATTTTAATTGCGGCTTTAACGATGGCGTTTTACGGCGATACAGTCACCTTTGATATGCAAGCGCTGGGGTTAAAAGATTACGCCCTTAATTTCCAGCTATTTATATACGCTGGTTTTTTAATTGCTTACGCTGTGAAGCTGCCGATTTTTCCACTGCATACATGGCTTCCCGACGCGCACGGAGAAGCTACAGCGCCCGTACATATGCTACTAGCTGGTATTCTCCTAAAAATGGGCGGTTATGCCTTAATTCGGATGAATGCCCAAATGTTACCCGATGCCCATGCTTATTTTGCCCCGGTGTTGGTAATTTTGGGGGTAGTAAACATTATCTACGCTGCTTTGACATCTTTTGCCCAACGTAATTTAAAGCGAAAAATTGCTTATTCCTCAATTTCTCACATGGGATTTGTACTAATTGGGATTGCCTCTTTTACCGATTTGGGTTTAAGTGGGGCAGTATTGCAAATGGTATCTCACGGATTAATTGGGGCGAGTTTGTTTTTCCTCGTTGGGGCAACTTACGATCGCACTCATACATTGATGCTAGATGAAATGGGTGGAGTGGGGCAAAAGATGCAGAAAATCTTTGCCATGTTTACAACCTGTTCGATGGCATCCTTAGCATTGCCAGGAATGAGCGGTTTTGTGGCGGAATTGATGATATTTGTAGGTTTTTCTAACAGTGATGCCTACGATCCAACTTTTAAAGCGATCGTGGTATTTTTGATGGCAGTGGGCGTAATTTTAACACCAATTTATCTGCTATCAATGTTGCGCGAAATCTTCTATGGACAAGAGAATCAAGAACTAATTTCTCACGAAGCCTTAATTGATGCCGAACCGCGAGAAGTGTTTATTGTTGCTTGTTTGCTTATACCAATTATTGGGATTGGTTTCTATCCCAAGTTACTAACTCAAGTGTATGACGCGACAACAATTCAGCTAACTCAAAGGCTGCGCGATTCTGTGCCAACTTTGGCACAAAAGTCTATACCTACTGTTTCTTATAGTGCGCCAGAACTTGGCGTGAGATAAAAACCAATTTAATAGTAATTTTTAGGCAGGTTTTTCACCTGCCTTTTTTTATATAGGTACAGAAAACTTGTAAGTTTCGCAAGCCCTTTAGTTGCATTCATGACTGTTTATTATAGATAGCGATCGCTTTTAGTTAAGCGCAAAGTGCAATCGCCTTCATCCTTCCCTAGATGCAGCCTGGTTTTTTCTAGCTGGAACTTTAGCAGTTTTAATTATTTAACCAAGTAGACTTGCCAACTACGTGGGAAGATGGCGATCGCGTTTGTTGGTATTGTTTAGCGACCGCAGACATTGCACCAGTCCCTAGCCAGAGTATCTGCTGGGGTAAATTGAGGTCTAATTGCGCCAGCGTATGCAGTAGGGCGGGAGTACAACAAGGACAAATCAATGGTTCGAGAGAAAACATGGCGATCGCTTCTTGAAATTTCTAGATTAAGTTAGTAGACCTACTGTTTGTTGAGGTCAACTTTCAATTAATTGATGGTATTTTTGTAAATCTTGCCATTTTTGACGATGACCTTGAAGTTCTTATCGTAATTTGCCACTACTGAAAGGTCGTTTAAAGGATTACCGTCTACCAGCAGCAAATCGGCGTAAGCGCCTTCTTCAATTACACCTAATTTGCCAGGGTAGGGGTTACGCGGCCCCGATAAGGCTAATAACTGGGCGTTGTCGTGGGTAATCAACTTCAGCGTTTCAAAAGGTGTCAGCCACTTCTGCAACTTGAGAATGTCTGCGTTCTGATTCTTATTCTGGGCAGGAACAAACAGAAAATCTGTTCCCCACGCGAGTTTGACGTTGTACTTTTTAGCCCATTTAAAGGCGTTATCCGTGCCTTCGACGACTTGACGTTTCTTCTCTCTTACTGCGTCGGTGGCGGTGGGGGGCGCTTCGTCCAACGCTTGCAAACTCAGCCATGTTCCTTTTTGCGCTAACAATTGCATGGTTGCTTCATCCACCAATTGCCCATGTTCGATACATTTTACCCCTGCTTGGATTGCTCGTCGCACCGCTCTATTGGTATAGGCGTGAACCGTGACATAAGTTCCCCAATCTTCCGCCGCTTGAACGGCCTCGGTTAGTTCGTCTAGGGTATATTGGGTTACGTCTAGAGGGTCGTAAACGGTGGCAGCCCCGCCGCCAGCCATGACTTTGATTTGAGAAGCTCCAAAACGGAGATTTTCGCGCGTAGCCGTCAGCACTTCATCTCTGCCATCGGCGATAAAGGTAGCGCCTAAAAGCTCTCCACGAGACACCTGACCACCAAACCGACGCGATCGCTCGTTTGGTAGCCTAGAGTCACCATGTCCAGAGGTTTGCGAAATTGTAGCTCCACTCGGATAGATGCGGAGACCAGAAATTGTTCCTTTATCAATGGCTGCTTTAACAGGAAACACGGGTCCACCCACATCTCGAACACTGGTAAAACCTCGCAATAACATTTGCTTTGCTTCCTCCTCTGCCCTTGCTTGGATTGTTTCAGGGGTTACTTTGGGATCGATTAAGTCCTTTTCGCTACTGGCACTCAGGACAATATGTACGTGGTTATCAATTAGTCCTGGCATTAATACGCGATCGCCTCCCTTAATTCTGGTCAAGCCAGCACTGGAGACGGAAGTAATGGGAGTTGTGGAAATTGTTTTAATTTTGTTATCGACTACTAAAACCTTTGATGGCGCAGAAAGTTGAGCAGAGGAGCCGTTGAAAATCCTGACATTTTCAAACAAAATGCTGGTGGGTTGCTGACTTGTACTTGTGGTGGGTGCTGAATTTTGAGCATAATTTAATTGTGTTGTAAGTACAAAAGTTCCTATCAGCAAAGCCGCTAATACGGTCGGCAAGCGAAATCGCATATATATGGCTCTCCTCTTTTGTCAGAATGCGTGTAAAACTTAATACTGAATTTGGGTCTAAGCGACTTTAATCCGAATATTTCTAACTTGTTATAGATGCTACATAATTTTTTACGACTTGTAATTTTGTTCAGTTAAGACAATTATCGAGATATCTGAAAATAGTTGCTATAAACGAGAATTCAATTAGCCCAAGATTGCGGTTAAGCAGAGGATACTAAGTTATTTGGCGATCGCGCCAAAACTTTTTACCTGTTTGTTCTAACTGCTACTTAGGTTTTGGATTGAAACTTCAACCTAGTTTTTGCAAAGGAGGTAATGTATCGCTTTTTTAACGCTTAAAGTCAAATATTAGACCTCCTGCGTAAATAATTATTTTGCCCCCCTAGCCCCCCAATTTTGGGGGTAACCGGATCTGAAGTCCCCCAGATTTGGGGGATTTAGGGGCTATCCGGGATTATTGCAAGAAGTCTATTGTCGGGTTGCAGATAACAGACTTATACTTAGCAGCGTAAATGAGTCGAGCAAGCAAATGAATATTTCACCTCGCAATCCTGACCCCGATTTAGCACCCACTCCTGAACCTTACGCAGATCCGAACACTGACCCCTACACCGATCCACACCCCAACCCTTACGTAGACCCTAATGTCGAACCTTATACCGATCCAAACCCTGAACCTTACGTAGACCCTAATGTTGAACCTTATACCGATCCCGAACCTGAACCTTACGTAGACCCTAATATAGGTCCCTATACAAATCCCAACTAAGAAGTAAGTTCATAGCCAATCTGTCATTTTTAAATGCTGCAATTAGGAATAGTGAATTTAAAAAACACTTGTGCCGATTTGAGCTAATAAAATATTTTGACTGATACCAGTTCTTAACTTTTTCCTGCTATAGTCTCAAGCAAAAGTATCTAACTAAGGAGTCTTCTCGGTATGCCTCTGATGAAACGTTGTTTGGCGGAATTAATTGGTACTTTCTGGCTGGTTTTTGGTGGCTGTGGTAGTGCAGTATTAGCCGCCACCTTCACTGCTGATAGCGTCAAAATTGGTGATAACACTTTATTTCCACTTGGGTTAGGGTTTGTCGGCGTATCTCTAGCCTTTGGACTTACGGTGCTGACAATGGCTTTTGCGATCGGACATATTTCTGGTTGTCATCTTAACCCAGCCGTATCTTTTGGGCTGTGGGCGGGTAAACGGTTTCCTGGCTCCGATTTGCTACCTTATATAGCCTCTCAAGTTGCTGGAGCAATTGTTGCTGGAGGAGTTATTTATTTAATTGCTAGTGGTAAAGAAGGTTTTGCCCTCTCTGGATCTAATCCTTTAGCAACTAACGGTTATGGCGCTCATTCTCCCGGTGGATACTCGTTCCTAGCTTGCCTGATTGCCGAGCTAGTATTAACATTTATGTTTCTAATAATTATCTTGGGTGCAACTGACCGCCGCGCACCTCAAGGATTAGCCCCGGTAGCAATTGGGCTAGCACTTACCTTGATTCACCTAATTAGTATTCCTGTAACCAATACCTCTGTTAATCCGGCTCGTAGCACGGGAGTTGCTCTATTTGCTGGTACAGAACTATTTGCTCAACTTTGGCTATTTTGGGTAGCACCAATTGTTGGCGCATTATTAGCAGGATTTCTTTACTCAGCAGTATTTGAAGAATCTACTTTGGAGGAGGCGCGACCCACTCCAGATTTAGCCTAGCTCCAGAATTTCGATTTTGGTTTACAGTTTCTGTCAATAGAATCACAGAATTTAAGGCAAAGTTATATAACTCTGCCTTAAATTTTTTAGTAAGCGTATACTGCGCCTGTTTTAGAAATATTGAGAACGTTAGAACCTTCATCTGTGGTAGGCACAACATTAACTCTTATAGAATTTTTTGTGACAGAAGTTTCATACTTCAATCTAGTATCATCTCCGGCTGAAGCTTGTGGGGAGGCATCATAAATAGCAATATTAACTGGCAATGTGGTGATTTTCATTTGGGCGATCGCGCCTACAGCTAATTTTTTTTCTCCACGTTCGTCTAAAAAGCTATAACTTAAAGGAAATTTTGTTTGGTTTACTAAAGTAACGGTAACGAGACTGTTGGAATTTACTCTAGCGATTGGTTGCCAATAACCAGGTTGATAAGTACGTGCAGGGGGATTTTGGGCTAAGACTGGTACGGTAAAACCGATAACTAGCGCTACTCCTGTAAACTTAATCATCTGACTTAAAGATAATATCTGCATAGTATGTTTCCTCACTCCAGTCTGGTTAATTCTTTAATACTATAGTTGATGTTGTCAGCTCTTCAATACTTGTTATGCTAAAAAATAAGCTAGAACCTAATAATCTATGAATAATTGTAAAAAGATATAGCTCTAAACCTTAACTAGCTTGACCTGTAGAGATTATTTCTTGTTTGCTGTAAACCTAGTAAATATAATTTTAGGTGAATTTTACAGCCATGATCAAGAAAAGAGGGATAAAAGTTATGACAGAGCTTCTAAATTTAAAAGGTGTATTAGTTACATCACAGCGTATTCATAATGGAATTGGTATTATCTTACAAACGGAATCAATAGAATCCTATAGCCTCTGTCCTCGTTGTTGTACAAAAAGCGAAAAGATACATCAAAACCATCGCCATATTATTAAAGATTTACCTTTTGGAGAGCAGCCAGTATTCTTAGAAATAAATAGACGACAATTTAAGTGTTCTAGGTGTCAAAAGCCATTTAGTGAAGAGTTGGATTATGTAGGAAAAAAGAGAACTTACACAAAACGATTAGCACAACAAATAATCCAAGAGGTTTTAGAAAACGATATTCACAGTGTAGCGTCAAAGGGTATAGTCACCACCGAAGAAATAGAACGGATGTTAAAAGATGCCTCATCAGAACTATGTGATTCAAAACCATCCAACTTAAAAAGACTTGGAATTGACGAAATTGCTCTAGTGTTAAAGCTCATAGAAGTTAAAGAAGTATCTCTGAGCTTGAAAGAAATGCACGAATTAAAAGAAAAAATCAGAAAAATATTTAATAAAACTGATGATTGGTATACAGGAGTTTTTAAAATAGGAATGTGGTTATCTAGAGCTAAAAAATACTTTCTTCGCAGCCACAATACTTTTATTGGCTGGTTTGATGAAATAATCGCTTACTTTGATAATGGAACAACAAGCGGTACTGTAGAAGGAATTAATAACAAACTTAAACTTATTAAACGCTCTGGATATGGATTCAGAAATTTTGATAACTTTAGGATTAGATGTTTGCTGAACTGGACTTAATTTATTAGTTTGGCATAACAATTACTGAAGAACCAATATTGTTTGTAAAATCAAGTATCAAGTTAATATCGTTTATTATAAAATCAATCCCTAAATTATAAATGTCTTGTCTATTTGCTGTCTCTGGATAAGTCAAAAAAAGCATAATTTTGTACGTTTCTATATCTGCTTTCCTCCACTTCTTTGCTACTAATAATTCTTGAAGCTTACGATATCTACAGTCTAATTCGGATATTAATTGATTTGTAGACATTAATAATTTTAGATTAGAAACATTGTGTTGATTTTGGTGTAATTAGTGCAAATATTTAATTAACGTAATTATAAATTAATTATTGAAGCTCGAAGATCGCACTTTATCCCATCAAAAAATTGCCTATTCCTGCACTACCTCAAACAAATCTTCTATCAATACATCAAAGGTTCTAGCTAATTTTTGCAAAGAAGTAACGTCTATTGTTGCAAGTCCCGGCGATTTTGCATAGTTTTTGACTGTAGTGTAGGGAATCCCCGAACGCTCTGAAACTTCTTTGATCGTCCATCCTTTTTCAGCAGCGTACTCCCGAATCCGCAACCTGACCAAGCCCATTGTTGACGAAAAGCCCAATATTGGTCTTTAATAATTTAATAGTTTAAAAAGCGATCGCCCGTGTCTGACCAACTAAGTGCGATCGCCTTACACAAACCCCATTTTATGGGACTTACCCAACAGGATACCAACAGAACACAAAGAAGCCAAGTATATTAATCCACTAGAGCGTTTTGTGACAGTGGAGGCGATCGCCTTACTATTAAAAGTGGATGCTGCTCAAATTAAATACATTCGCTGCTGGGCGCGTGTAGTCTTGGTAGTAGGGGTAAGATTTAGTAGATTTGTTAGTTATGCCGATTTACCGCCAATTGTAGCCGTAGAAGCGCCAAATACTGCCGATATTATCCGATGGCGATCGCGATGGAACAAAAATACTCGCCAAGCACCCCAGTTTTGGTTAGAATTTTATAAGCAAAAGTTTGAGCAGTCTGTTAGTGTTTACCAATTATACAATTGGGGAAAAATTGTAGGATTAATTAAAGTTTGGCTTATCGCTAGGAACACTGCAAAAATTGAGGCATTTTTATAGCGATACTAAAGCAGAACTAGAAAATGTATCGTTAATGGCAGCGTAGGAAAAAAAGCAGCCGTCAAACAAGATAGCTGTTTTGGGAGTAAATAAGCTACAATCTATTAAGGATTCTTTACAGATAGACAATTTTGGTAAGAACTCTGTTAAAGAACACCAGCCCTTATAAAAACTAAGTTCTTAGTCCTTAATTTATGACGATTCCCATTCGCAACGTTGCTATTATCGCTCACGTCGATCACGGCAAAACGACGCTCGTTGATGCTCTATTGAGACAATCTGGCATATTCCGAGAAGGGGAAGAAGTCATTGATTGCGTGATGGACTCCAATGCTCTAGAAAGAGAGCGGGGCATTACAATTTTGTCTAAAAATACCGCCGTTCGCTACAAAGACACGTTAGTTAATATTATCGATACTCCCGGACACGCTGATTTTGGCGGAGAAGTTGAGCGCGTACTAGGGATGGTAGATGGTTGCATCTTGATTGTAGATGCCAACGAAGGTCCTATGCCTCAAACTCGCTTTGTACTGAAAAAAGCTTTAGAAAAAGGACTACGCCCGATTGTAGTAGTCAATAAAATAGACCGACCTCAAGCTGACCCTCACGGTTCTGTTGATAAAGTATTAGATTTATTCTTAGAACTAGGCGCAGATGATGACCAGTGTGAGTTTCCTTACTTATTTGCGTCGGGACTTGCTGGCTACGCTAAAGACGATTTAGAGCATGAATCGGCGGATATGCAGCCGCTATTTAATGCGATTTTGCGCCACGTACCGCCACCGGTGGGCGATGTAAACAAGCCCTTGCAGTTGCAAGTAACAACTCTAGATTATTCCGACTATCTAGGACGCATCATTATCGGCAAAATCCACAATGGCGTAATTCGTTCTGGACAGCAAGCAGCTTTAATTGTTGAATCTGGGGCAATTGTTAAAGGTAAAATCAGCAAATTGATGGGCTTTGAAGGATTAAAGCGCATCGATTTAGAAGAAGCCACCGCCGGAAATATCGTTGCTGTAGCTGGTTTTGCCGAGGCAAATATTGGTGAAACCATTACTTGTCCCAACGATCCGCAAGCTTTGCCATTAATTAAAGTAGACGAACCAACATTGCAGATGACTTTCTCTGTAAATGATTCGCCTTTTGCGGGACAAGAAGGTAAATTAGTTACATCAAGACAAGTACGCGATCGCTTGTTTAGAGAATTAGAAACAAACGTTGCTTTGCGTGTCGAAGAAACCGATTCCCCAGACAAATTTTCAGTTTGCGGTAGAGGTGAATTACACTTAGGAATTTTAATTGAAACTATGCGCCGCGAAGGTTACGAGTTTCAAGTATCCCAGCCACAAGTTATTTACCGCGAAGTCAACGGACAACCTTGCGAACCTTACGAATGTTTGGTATTAGACGTACCAGAGGAAGGCGTAGGTAGCTGCATCGAACGTCTAGGACAGCGTAAAGGTGAAATGCAAGATATGCAGGTGGGTGGTAACGGACGCACGCAACTAGAATTTGTCATTCCCGCACGTGGATTAGTTGGTTTTAGGGGCGAATTTATGCGCCTAACTCGCGGTGATGGCATTATGAATCACAGCTTCTTAGATTATCGTCCTTTATCTGGCGATATTGAAGCCAGGCGTAATGGCGTGTTGATTTCCTTTGAAGAAGGGGTTTCTACTTTCTATGCGATGAAAAACGCTGAAGATCGAGGTATATTTTTCATTCACCCGACTACAAAAGTCTACAAAGGGATGATTGTCGGCGAACACAATCGCCCCCAAGACTTAGAACTAAATATCTGCAAAACCAAACAGCTAACAAACCATCGCGCGGCGGGTGGTGATGAATTGGTACAGTTGCAAACACCTGTGGATATGAGCCTAGAGAGAGCTTTAGAGTATATTGGCCCAGAGGAATTAGTGGAAGTAACTCCTAAATCTATTCGTCTGCGTAAAGTAAGTAAAAAGCTAGTTAAACGATAACTCTTGACTTAGCTGGTAGTCTATAAAGGTGGGTAATACCCACCTTTGTTGTAAGCATCTACCAATTATGAGTATTGCCAACCGTTTTAACAATTGGCTAGAAACTTACGCCGTTAAACCGGATTATAGTGGCTGGGTATTAGCTGGGGTAGCAATATGTTTTTTTGGTGCAGCGATAAATACTATGGCTGGGTGGCTGTACGTAATTAGTGGCTTAAGTTTTGCGATTTTAGGCATAGCCATTGTCTTACCAAAACGCGCTCTAAGCGGAATTTCTATTCGTCGCCAATCTATTCAACCCGTAAGCGTTGGGGATGAATTAACTATTGAATTAGAAATAAATAACCAAACATCTCAACCAAAGACTTTATTGCAAATCCAAGATATTTTACCTTTTGTTTTGGGAAACCCTGTAAAAACAGCGATAGAGGTAATCGCCCCGAAAACTTCCTACCATTGGGTTTATGGGCTACGTGCGTCGCGCCGGGGGGTGTATCTGTGGCAAAATGTGGTACTGCGGACGGCGGCGCCTTTGGGTTTATTTTGGTGTCGGCGCGATCGCCATTCGACCGCCAAAGCGATCGTTTATCCTCATGTATTTACCCTCACTCACTGCCCTTTAATCGATGAAATTGGACTTGAAGACAAGCTGCAAGCAGACAGTCAAAAGCGCTCCCAGTCCTCCAATTCTGGCATTACCCGCAGTTTGCGCCCTTACCGCATGGGGGACGCTATTCGTCTAATTCACTGGCGTACTAGCGCCCGTTATGGCGAACTAAGAGTACGAGAACTAGAAGTAATTACAAGCGGACAAGAAATAGTGATTTGTTTAGATAGTGGGGGATCTTGGCAAAGTGATAATTTTGAACAAGCTGTGACGGCGGCGGCTTCTTTGTATTTTTATGCAGTGTTAAAACAGTTGAATGTAAAATTGTGGACGGCGAGTACAGGATTGATTAGAGGCGATCGCACAGTTTTAGAAGCTTTAGCTGCAACAAACGCCACCGAAGACACTATTAATAGCAATTTGCCGCCTTATCCCTTAATTTGGCTAAGTGAAAATTCCCAAACTCTAAATAGTCTTCCTCCTGGTAGTCGCTGGGTACTATGGCTTAATAGTTCTCAAACTTCCAACTTAGAAAGTCGCCAGTTACCAGGGTTAACAATTCAAGCAGAACAATCGCTGCAACTACAATTACAAAAACCCTTAATTTGACTGACGTGCGATCGCATCTCCGCTAAAATGCTTAAATAGCAATTCCCCCTAACAAGCACTTTTACTATGGATTCAAAAGAAAATTCCAAACTATCCACCGATAAAAATCTCGAAGCCATGTGGCAATTTTCCCAAACTTACGCCAAACGCACGGGAACTTATTTTTGCTCCGAATCTTCAGTAACGGCGGTAGTTATCGAAGGACTTGCCAAACACAAAGACGATTTGGGCGCACCTCTATGTCCTTGTCGCCATTATGAAGACAAAGAAGCCGAAGTCCATGCTACCTTTTGGAATTGCCCTTGCGTACCGATGCGGGAGCGTAAAGAGTGCCATTGTATGCTGTTTCTTACCCCAGATAATGATTTTGCTGGCGAAAAGCAAGATATATCTCTAGAGGAAATTAAAATTGTAAGAGAAACTATGGGTTAAGAAAATTAGTTAATTTTGGTACGTCTAACCAACGGCGAGTTTGGTGGGATTGATGGGCAATATCCATCAATAACTGACTGTAGACTCCTTCTTTTAAGGAGGGTGGGAAGGAAATACCGCGATCGATTGCTTGTACCCAATTGTCTACAACGCGAATAAAAGGGGCAATGCGTCCATCAGTATAGGTTTGTTCAAACGCTAGACGCTGGGGAATTTCTAGTTCCGTTAAAGGTTCTCCAGCCAAGCTTGCCCAGACATGAAACCCATGCACGTAATCTTTTTGATTATTGCTGCCTAATACTAACGTACCGCGATCGCCATAAACTTCCACCCAATGCCCCCGTCCTTGGTAAGTACAGGCGCTAATAGTAATCTGGCAAGGAACACCGTTAGCAAGTTCTAGCATGAGCATACAGCTATCGTCAGCATCCACAGGTTGCATTTTACCAGTGCGATCAGGGCGCAAACTTACGGCGGTACTTAAATGAGCGCACAATCTTTCTACATCGCCAAATAGCCAGCTAATATAATCAAAACTATGAGAACCCAAAGCACCCAACGCACCCCCGCCTAAATCTCTCCGGGCGTACCAGTTCCAGGGCTTTGTAGCGTCGGCGCGGCTAGGAACTAACCAATCTATCTTTATTAGGCGTTGTTGCCCTACGTAGCCTGTGGCGAGGAGTTCCGCTAAATACTGCCACGCGGGGACAAACCGAAATTCAAAATCCATTGTTGCCACAACGTTCTGTTTTAAGCCGATGTTATATAATTCTCGTGCTTCCAAAGCCGATAATGTTGTCGGTTTTTCTAGTAATAAATGCTTTCCTGCTTGCAATACACTTTTTGCCATTTCGTAATGCAAAAATGGCGGCGTAGAAATACTCACAGCTTGGACTTCTTTTAAACCAACAACTTCCTCAATGCTGGTGCAAAAGTGAGGAATATTATGAGTTTGGGCAATACTTTCAGCCTTAGCGCCATCTTGGTTATAAACGGCGACAACTTGAATAGATGGATGTGCTTGCAAGCCAGGAATATGAACTTTTTGACCGAATCCCGTACCGACTACAGCTACATTAATTGGCGATCGCATAGATTGACGTTAGGGCAAGAACAATCTATATTTTGAACCTCTAAGGCCGCAAAAATGCAATGTCTAGCGCTGATTTCTGACGACGGTAGGTTGAAAATTTTTAAATTGAGTAGTGGTTGGCTGATAGGTCACTTCATAAGCAGCCGAACTTTTAGACTCGATTGCTTCTAGATTGAACCTATAACCGACATTACGCACCGTTTGCACTATACTCGGCGATCTAGCATCTATTTCAATTTTTTTGCGTAACGACAAAACGTGAGTATCAATAGTCCGGGGGTTGTCGATAGCATCGGGCCAAGCGCGGCGGAGCAATTCAGAACGACTCAAAGCTTCTCCATTAGCTTGAGCTAGTACATACAATAAGCTAAATTCTTGGGGAGTTAAATCTACAAATTCGCCTTGAAAGCGGATGCGGCGCTGGATTAGATCGATTTGCAAAGTACCGTAATCTAAATAAACCGGAGCTACAGGAGTTCGTTTGCGTCGCAACAGGGCTTCGACTCTTGCCATAAACTCTTGCATTCCAAAAGGTTTAGTTAAATAGTCATCAGCCCCCGCTTGCAAACCTGTAACTATATCTGCTTCCGTATTTCGCGCTGATAGCATCAAAATTAATGGTTGTTGTTGCAACTGCAACCACCGACAAAACTCTACCCCGTCACCATCCGGTAAATCGGAATCTATTACTACTAAAGTCGGTTGCTGGGTTAAAAATATTTCCCTACCTTGAGTTAGATTAGCGGATTGATACATTCGGTAGCCTAGTTGTTGTAAGTGCCAACTCAATAGACTTCGCAGATGCGGATTACCTTCAATAATTTCTATTGTAACCAAACCCACAGTTTACATTCCTTTGCGCTCTCACTCATCAACATAACAAAGCAAGCTCGTAGGTTTTGTAACCATCGTTACTCCTAACTACTGCTTTGCTGTAAAAGCGCCTACGGGCAAAAATCCTGTAGGCAAAGATTATTTACCTATAGGAGAAAAAGAAGCGGATTAGGGCTGAAAATCTTTAGTTAACTTAGGATTAACCCTAGGGGCATATTTTATAACCAGATTTATTTGATTACAATGTATTTATGTCACTAGCGCGATCGCTCTAGTTTCTGCTTAACTTTTGCGGTTAATCATTTTAGTTTTGTTGGCTGGTTGTTTTAGTAACAGGTAATTTAATAGAATTAGCTTTCTCTATATAATTGCCAATAATGTGAAAAAATTAAATACAAAGGCGATTAAATTTTCCCTTATGTACCATTTAATATTCCTTTACTCAATTTTTAATTATGTTACAAGACACTCAAACTATCCGTTTTTATCAAAGATTAACCGATGCTTTAGTTGAATTATGGCAAAGGGGTTATCGCTCGGACGATTTGCGTTTATTTCTAGATGGTTACTTAGCAGCTTTGCGCCAAACCCAAATAATTGAGCCTTATTTAATTCACCGTTTAGAAGAAGAAGCAACGCGATTTCTTTACGATCCTTTTAACTTTGAAACGCCGCTCCCCCAAACAGAAGCTGAATCTGATTACTATTAAATGTGGTTTTGAGAAAAATTCATAATATTTTTTTAATAATTAAAAAATCCCCAAGACTTTAGGTAGTCTTCTGGGGATTGTTAGTATTTAGACAAACTTTTTAAGAAGCTAAAGCAACTTCCACCATCTGCTGTAAGTCACCTTTTTGGTACATTTCAATTAAGATATCCGAGCCGCCGAGAAATTCACCATTAACATAAACCTGGGGAATTGTGGGCCAGTTGGAATACTCTTTGATTCCCTGCCGTATTTCATTGTCCGCCAAAATATCAACTGTTTCAAACGGTACTCCGAGGGTACTTAATATTTGCACAACATTATTAGAAAACCCACATTGAGGCATCAATTTGGAGCCTTTCATGAAGACGACAATTTTGTTTTGCTTAACCAAATTATCAATTTTTGTTTGTAATTCTGGAGTCATAGTTTTGTTTTTTTGCTTTGTAGGGCTTGTGTCCTCAGCAATCAAGCTTGAGGAATAGAAGTTTTTATTGCCAAAGCATGGATAGCTTCGGAAGACATAGCTTGATCCAACGCCTGATAAATTAACTGGTGCTGTTGCACCAATCCTTTACCGACAAATTGAGATGAAATCACTGTAACTTGATAGTGATCGCCACTACCTTTCAAGTCTTGTACTTCTACTTGAGCATCGGGAAGACGCACCTTAATCATTTCCTCAACTTGCTGCGGGCTAATCATTACAGTTCCTTAAATATATCGCTGCTCAATACTTTTTAATTTAACTACTTATTTGCGGAGTTGGCAGGGCGATCGCTACTAGGATTACTAGCACCGCCACTGGTGGGAAAAGGAGCATCTACAAATCCCAATTCAAACAACTGTTGATAAGCTTTTTTGCCTAAGTCTCGCGTCGGGTTTTGACTGCGGATAATTTGGACTAATAAAGGTACAGCCAATTCCGGCTGATTTTGCGCTCGATGCACCAAGGCTAGTTGATAGGTAGCGTCATCGCGCATTTGGGCGGTGTCTAAAGCTTTTTTGCGCTGGCTGTCTGCAAGTCGATTATCAATCCCAGAAAAGCTAGTAGCTAATTCTTGATAAAAATTCGATACTTGATTAAAAACCTGACGAGCATCTTGGAGTTTTTTAGCAGCTAAAGTATAGTTTTGGGCAGAAACGGCGGAATTTGCTTCACTCATCAAGCGCTGTCCTCCTTGTACGCTCAATACGCTATTATTTTGAGCATCAGGACTCAGAATATTTGGGCTTGTGGGATTGATTGGTTGCTGTGGTTTCACACTTTGAGCATTAGCTGGTACTAGCATAAATAAAACCAATACCGACGAAAAAAAACTTAAATGAGTGTAACGGGGCAAAAAGCGAACAGTTCCAGCAGATATCATGGCGTAACTGGGTACAGAGAGAACATCGAACTAATCAAAACTTTGGGTATCTTAACTCTCATTGGTATTTTTACCAAATTTGCTTTACCCGTTCAAAGTTTATGGACAGAAGACTCAATTAATTCCCTATTAGTTCCTCTCATGTTAGCAAAACCTTAAATTAAAGTTTTGAGAGCATTTTCTAAATCAATGGTTAATTGTTTCGCACTTTGCTTCACCGAACCTAAGTTATAGTCTGCCACTTTTAAGGGAGAGCCAATGCAAATAGAGACATCAGTACCCCACTGAGGATAACTTTGGCTATATTTAAGACCAATGGGGACAACTTGCACCCCAAGACCAGAATGGGTTGTTTCGGCGCTTACAGCTAAACGAGCAAGTCCGGGTTTGAGGGGATGAACCGCACCATCGCGAAAAATATTACCTTCAGGAAAAATCACTAGCATTTCTTGTTGCAACAGTACCTCAACGCCATGACGCAAAGTGCTAATGGACGGACGGTCGGTATTGACCGGGAAACCACCCAAGCGGCGCACAAACCAACCTTGAAGTCCTGATGCTTCGTTGGCGGACACCATAAAAGTTAAATCTCGCCCTGTTACAGGGCGACCAGTTACCGCCGGGACAACCACCGCATCCCAGCGAGAACGATGAGTTGGCGCAAGGATAACAGGTCCTGTAATTGGCAAATTTTCTTGTCCAGAAATCGCAATTTTGCCAAAATGCAACGGTAAAACAATCCGACACCCTAAAAAGTACGCCAACGGTGCTAACCAAGGGGAAACCCTGGAATTAATGGGCGTAGAAAGAGCAACTTCTTCAGTGCTAGTTTTTGGAGTGTTTAGAGATTGGGGTTCCATTTGCGTCATCATAATGGCTGCGGACTTACACTAGATTAATTTAAACGTAAATTTTCTAATAGTAATTGTCTCGATTAATGAGGACACTTTAAGAATTGGGAATGGGTAATTACTTAGACATTCTTTTTTGAGCAAACCATGCTTGCAGTTGCTGGCGACAGTTAGATTCTAAAATACCACCTAGTACCGCTAGGCGATGGTAAGAGCAAGGGCTATCGGGAATATTGATTACAGTGCGAATAGCGCCAGTTTTGGGGTCGTCTGCACCATAAACTAGCAACTTTATTCGTGCTTGGATAATCGCCCCCGCACACATTGGGCAAGGCTCTAAGGTGACGTAAAGCGTGCAGTCGTTGAGATGCCAAGAATGCACGTATTGACCAGCCAATCGTAAAGCGATAACTTCTGCGTGGGCTGTGGGGTCATTGTGCCGCTCTCGATAGTTTTGCGCCTCGGCGATCGCATTGCCCGTTTTATCCACCACAATCGCCCCTACAGGTACTTCTCCGGCATCGCCTGCAAGCTCGGCAAGAGAAACCGCCCGTTGCATCCAATATTTATGCTGTTCGTAAGGTGGGGCAATTTGACTCATGCGCTTTGAGCCAGTAAATTATCTAACTGATCTTGGGAATTAAGCTGATACAAATCGTCACAGCCGCCTGTATGTTGGTTATTAATAAATATCTGCGGGACGCTGCGTTTACCGTTAGAGCGTTCTGCCATTTTGGTTCTAGCTGCTTCATCGCCATCAATTTTGTACTCCGTAAAATTTACACCTTTCCACCACAACAGCAATTTGGCGCGGATGCAGTAAGGGCAAGTTTGCCAGGTGTAGATTTCTACATTGGCTTTGATGCGTTCGGGATGGCGGTTAAGAAAATCTAACATTGGTTTTAGGGGATGGGAAATATTTATATCTCAATAGTAGAAGCGATCGCTCTTTAACCAGAGCAAAATTACCTTAGCAGCAAAACTTAACACTGATTGAGGCAATACTTTTTATAAGAGGTATCCGCGCTTTGGTAGACTTGAAGACTGAAATCGCCAAACTTCATCGGTAGTTTAGAGGACAGACTTCGTGGAAAATACATTAGGGCTAGAGATCATCGAAGTAGTAGAGCAAGCAGCGATTGCTAGCGCTCGATGGATGGGTAAAGGTGAGAAAGATATTGCCGACCAAGTGGCTGTAGAAGCCATGCGCGAACGGATGAACAAAATCTATATGCGGGGTCGCATTGTAATTGGCGAAGGCGAACGCGATAATGCTCCCATGCTGTACATCGGCGAAGAAGTAGGTATTTGTACCCGCGAAGATGCTAAAGCATTCTGCAACCCAGATGAACTAATTGAAATTGACATTGCTGTTGACCCCTGCGAAGGAACTAACTTAGTTGCCTATGGTCAAAATGGTTCCATGGCAGTTTTGGCTATTGCCGAAAAAGGTGGCTTATTTGCCGCGCCAGATTTTTATATGCGAAAGTTGGCAGCACCTCCAGCAGCTAAAGGTCATGTAGATATCAATAAATCCGCCACTGATAACCTCAAAATTCTTTCTGAGTGTTTGAATCGTGCGGTAGAGGAATTAGTCGTAGTTGTGATGGATCGTCCCCGTCATGAAGGTTTAATTAAAGAAATCCGTGATGCAGGCGCTAGAGTTAGGCTAATTAGCGATGGCGACGTTTCTGCCGCTATCTGCTGCGCCTTTGCTGGGACTAATATTCATGCCCTTATGGGTATTGGTGCTGCTCCCGAAGGTGTAATTTCTGCCGCCGCAATGCGTTGTTTGGGCGGACACTTCCAGGGTCAATTGATCTACGATCCAGAAGTAGTTAAAACAGGTTTGATTGGTGAAAGTCGCGAAGGCAACTTAAATCGATTAAAGGAAATGGGTATTCATGACGCAGATAAGGTGTATAACGCTGACGAACTAGCTTCGGGCAATACCATATTGTTCGCTGCTTGCGGGATTACTCCTGGGACTTTGATGGAAGGTGTCCGCTTCTTTGGTGGCGGTGCTAGAACTCAAAGCTTGGTCATTTCTAACCAATCCCAAACAGCACGTTTTGTCGATACGATTCATCTATTCGATAACGTCAAATCGCTGCAACTACGGTAAGAGGTAAAAGGCTAGGTAGGCATGAGGACAATCTCATAGCTTCCTAGCCGACACTTGGAGGAGACTTGACATCCTCTCAGCGATAAATCGACTGAGATTCCCAAGCCTCACGACTTGAGTTTCTGTTTCTTTCCCTTTCGGGTATTTCGCAACTGCCTCCATGCTTAAAAAAGCACTTTCTGGTCTTATGTTCGCTCGGCAGACTTCGCCTTTCGGCTCCCGCAAGCCCTGCGGTAGTTGGCAAAAGAAGTCGTGGTTTTCAACCTCTTTTATGTATATTTCAACACATCTGTTATTAAGAGTCAAAGGGAATAAGTTCCCTCATGTCGCTTCCCTCTCAGCGCTAAAGCGACTGAGTTTCCCACATACCGCGAGGTTTTTATGAATATTGCTGTCGTGGGGTTAAGTCACAAGACTGCTCCGGTAGAAATTCGAGAAAAGTTAAGTATTCCAGAACCACAGATGGAAAGTGTGATGGCGCAACTCTGTAGTTATCCTCACATTGAGGAAGTGGCGATACTTAGCACTTGCAATCGTTTAGAAATATATATTGTTACTCACGAAACCGAGCAAGGGATTAGAGAAGTAAATCAGTTTTTATCAGAACATAGCAAATTGCCGATGTTGGGGTTGCGACAACATTTATTTGTGCTGCTTCACGAAGATGCTGTCATGCACTTGATGCGAGTAGCGGCGGGGTTGGATAGTTTGGTATTGGGAGAGGGGCAAATTCTTTCTCAAATCAAACAAACCCACAAATTAGGGCAGCAGTACAACGGCATTAAATCTATTCTTAATAAGCTATTTAAACAAGCAATTACGGCAGGTAAGCGCGTTCGTACCGAAACAAATATTGGTACGGGGGCGGTTTCTATCAGTTCGGCGGCGGTGGAACTTGCACAGATAAAGGTTCAAAACTTGGCGGCTTGTCGGGTGACAATTATCGGTGCGGGAAAGATGTCGCGGCTACTGGTACAGCATTTGTTGGCTAAAGGTGCGGTAGAAATTACAATTTTAAATCGATCGCGCGATCGGGCGGAAGAATTAGCCAAGCAATTTAGTCAAGTTACTTTGCAAATTCAACCGATTTCCGAAATGATGGCGCAAGTAGCAATGTCCGACTTAGTTTTTACAAGTACCAATGCCACTGAACCATTACTAGATCGCGCCAAACTAGAAGCAGCTTTAGAACCCAATCGTCCATTGATGATATTCGACATTTCCGTGCCGCGCAACGTACATGGAGACGCGAAAGAGCTAGAAAATGTCCAAGCATTCAACGTGGACGATTTGAAGGCTGTAGTCGCCCAAAATCACGCCAGCCGTCGCAAGATGGCAATGGAGGCGGAGAAGTTGTTAGAGGAAGAAGTAGTAATTTTTGATAGTTGGTGGCGCAGTTTAGAAACGGTTTCAACAATTAGGTCTTTGTGGGATAAAGCCGAAGCTATCCGCGAACAAGAGTTAGAAAAAGCTTTGTCTCGCCTAGGTTCGGAGTTTGCCGAGAAGCATCAAGAAGTCGTAGAAGCTCTGACGCGAGGGATTGTCAATAAAATTCTTCACGATCCGATGGTGCAATTAAGAGCAGAGCAAGATATTGAGGCTAGACGGCGGTGTATGCAATCTTTGCAAATGCTGTTTAACTTAGATGTGCGCGAAGCTATATAAAATTTAGTTTTTAATATTACCCGTGTTGCTAATGGCAGCACGGTTTTTTTATCGAGCGATCGCACACTAAATTTTTATTTAGGGTTGTTTAGTGGCGATCGCCAGTTTTGCTCCTTCTACCCGCCGTAGTTTGTCCATCACAGCAATTACTTTACCGTGATTTACTTGTTCGTCAGCATTCAAAATCACTACAACTTCTTTGCCTGTAGGAATCAACACTTTAACTTGCGATTCCAAAGTTTCTAACCTAGTAGGTTTGCGGTTTAAAGCCAAATTTCCCTTGGCATCAATGGTAATTGCGATCGGCGTAGATTTTTGAGTTTGGGCTGTTCCAGCCGTAGGCAAATTTACAGGCAAACCCTCAGAACGAGTTAGTTGCAGTGTAGAAATGATGAAAAATGTCAAGATTGCAAAGATGACATCAATCATCGGTACAACGTTTATTTGCAATGGCATTTCTGGTTCATCGGGTAGACGCATAAGTTACCTCTTGACGATTGTAAAAGCGACGGTGCAGTAATTCTAACTGTCCGCCGTATTCTTGAATCCGCGCTGTTTGTCTTAGATATAAGCCTCGAAATGTATTGGCAAATAATAGCGTAAAAATAGCAACTACTAAGCCTGCGGCAGTAGAAACTAGCGCCTCGCTAATTCCGGCGGTAACGCTTGCGGTGCGGCTACCTCCCACATCGCCGATGTTGAGAGAAGCAAAAGAAGCAATCAATCCCAAAACAGTACCGAGAAGACCTAGAAGGGGCGACAAGCTAATAATTGTATCAAAGATGTTGCTGAACCTTTTTAGTAATGGCAACTCTGCTTGTGCCTCACTTTCTAAAGCCAGCCTAAATTCATCGGGGGTTGGTTGTTCCAATTCTAAAGCAGCAAGAAAAATTCGCGCCATTGGCAAATCGGCATTTTGCTTCAGCTTATCTACAGCACCAACAATATTTTCATGACGATAGAGGTTTAATACATCGCGGATAGCTCGGTTTTGACGCTTGTTAATTCGCACCCAAAAAACTATCCGCTCAATAATTAAAGCAGCAGCTACTACTGAAAATCCTAGCAACGGGAACATTACCACGCCACCAGCAGCAAATAGATTTTTTATTTCCATTTATATAGTTACTAATAAATAAAGAGGCTGTAATTATTAATTGCATTGCTTATTATAAATCAAACAGATTTTAACGTCAAAAGACACGTTGTCAAACTTAAGTATAAAATAGCCAAAAAGCTTGCCTAACAATGTTTAAGTAACTAATTAAAAATATTTTAGAAATGAATAACTTCTAAAAAATATAATAGTTATTTGTTGAATTTTATTAGGTTGACGTACTAGAATAAACAGATTAATAATAAATTAGAATTAGTTTATGAGCTTGCCGCACCTAGCTGTCGAGCAGCGAAAAAAAGAAGCAAAAACTCTCAATTGGTTTCTAGCTTTCAGTCTAATTGGCTCTTTAGCTTTGCATATTAGTGTGCTGGTGGGATTAGGCAAGTTTTTGAGTAAAACGCCAATAATCGAAAATGAGCCGATTGAAATTGCTATTGTAGAACTGCCTACGCCGCAAAAGTTAGAATTGCAACAAAAAACAGCAGCAAAGGGTAGTTCTGGAGCGGGAAATAATGGAGCGATACTTAGCAAGTCTGGAAGTAGCTCAGGATTTGGCGTAGCTAGTCGTGGTGGTGGTGCATCTCAAGGAAAATCATCGCCAAAAACAATTACTCCATCAAACTCATCAATTGCCGCAAGTACAACGCTCAAAGTTGCCCCAGTATCACCAAATTTATCTCAAAAAAGTTCTAGGGTATTCTCTGCACCACTACAGAATCAAAAAATTAAGTTAGAAAGCGTACCAGCAAAACCTGTAATCCCATCAGAAATTGTTACTCAAGCAAAACCTGTAACTACTTCTTTACTGATTCCTGTAGCTAAGGTTAAACCTGCGCCAGTAGATAGAGCTAAAGAGCGCTCATCGCAAATTCAGCAGCTAAACAATCAAAGATTAAATAGTTTGTTAGCAAAGGCAAAAAGCGCTAGAGATCAAGCATCAGCGATACCCAATTCTGGTGTAATAGCGGCTCAACAAGCTAAAATTGTCGCCAATTTAAGAAACCAAGCAGGGGGAAAAGTTGGAACTGGCAATAGTACAGGCAATGAATTGAGAAGTAGCGGTACAGGTAATGGAAACGGCGCAGGTAATGGAAATCGCACAGGTATAAGCGATCGCGGTAATGGAAACGGTACAGGTACGGGAAACGGCAGGGGAAAAAATAACAACGTACAAAGTGGCTCCACTGTAGCAACAGCAAGAAATACAGAGCGCCAAACATCCACCAGCGAAAACAATCGTAATTCTTCAACTGCAAGCTCGTCCGGTCGCTTGGCTTGCCGCACCTGTAGTAAGCCCAAGTACCCAGAAAATGCCAGAAAGAGAAAATTAGAAGGCAAAGCAGAAATTAGCGTTGATGTTGATAGCAAAGGTAATGTGACAAACGTTAGACTTGCCCAAACTAGCGGTCACGCCGAGCTAGATAAAGCTGCCGTCGAACAGGCAAGAAACTGGAAATTTAACGCCCCAAATGGTGCAGTACAAGGCGTTACCGCCAAAGTTGACTTTGCTATAGAAGGCTCAAAGAAGTCGCGTCAAAACCGAGAGCGTCGCCGCCAAAAAGTAGCCGCCCGAAAAAACCCCGTTGCTAGGAGTCAAAATACGCGAACTCCACCACCCAATATAACTAAAAGACCATCAAATACGGCTTTAGGGCGAAGTCTTCGCCGTCAATCCACCACCCCCCGACGGCGCGTCGATACCTTACCGCCACGTCAAACTTTTGACCAACCCCAACGCCGACAACAATCGGTCAGTCAGACAAAACTGCGAAATACTTTAAGGCGATCGCCACAAAGAGCCACTTCACCAAATCAAACCAAACTCAGGCAATCTTTACGTCTATACCAGCAAAAATCATCAACACCCAATTCTAATGAGCCGTAGCCGCCAAATGAGCGCAAGTGTGAAACGGTACAGCCAACAAAGGTAAAAGCGCCAACAACAACCAACTCCAAGACCAAAAATTAGTTGGTTGCTCCTGGGATTTTGGGGCTAACAGCGCCTCTATTCTTACAGAGGTGCGATCGCGTACCACCGCACAACTAAAAGCCGCACAGCTATCGGCAGGTAAGGACACCGTACTTACTACTTGCAATAGTGATTCTGCCAAAAGCAGAGGATCGACTTGCTGTGCCGCCCAGCCATCGGCTCTAATTTCCCGTAACAACAATAACTCTTGCCACAACGCCTCTGTATGAGGTAGCCAAGCCGTGTAAGAGCGCACCCAGCCGAGCCAAAAAAACCAAAAGGTATCGCGATAATAGTAATGACCTTGCTCATGCTGAAAAACCGCCTTTAAATGCTCGTTATCTAAAGTAGCTAATAGACCTTCCGTCACCATCAATTCTGGCTGCCAAAAGCCTACTAAAGCACTAAAAGGCAGAGGATTCGCCACAACGCGACTGCGCTTGCCTAGCAAGGTAATTTGAGGACAGGTACGCAGGCGTTGCTGCGTCTGCCAACTTTGATAAGCTAACTTCAGTAAACTGATTACAGCTAATCCCAACAAACTTGAAACAATTAAGTAACTAAATCGTCCCTGCCACTGCCAAAACATCGGCTTTTCCTCAGCTCCCATGTACAGCACTGAAACCGCCGTCATTGTTAGTAGTAAAGGTGGTAAAGCAAATAATGATAGTACCTGATGCCAGCACTGATTCCCACTGCCTTGAGCGTAAAAAGGAGCTTTATATCGCCATAACCAAGCTAAACCTAAAGCAGTCAGAATCATCATTAAGTGCATGGCTATTCCTCCCTAGCTTTACGGGCATCATCAATTCGCATGGCGATCGCCTGCAACTGGTCTACACTTGCTCTATCGAGATTATCGGCAAAGGCTGCCACAATTTCCGGGCTACCTACAGCTAAAAATCGGTGTAAATGTTCTTGGGCTTCTATTGCCTGCGCTTGCTGCTTGGTGACGGTTGGTCGATAATAAAATGCTCGACCTTCCTTATCGCATACCAACCAGCCTTTTTTTGTCAGGCGATTTAGCACTGTAGTTACCGACGTATAAGCCAATTCTCGGTCTGGATCGGACAATATGCGATCGTGTATGTCTTTGACAGTCGCACAACTAAGTTGCCAGACTATATCTAAAATTTCTGCCTCCAATGGGCCAAGGGATAATTGTTTGGGGCGGTAATTGGGTAGAGCAGTCACAAAAGTTTAAACCTGACCATAATGTAATTTTTTAGCTACTAATAATTTAGAAGTTGCCAAACCTATAGTTTGACAGCCTGTCTTTTGACACCATCAGCTACTTTATCTAATTTAATATAAGCAGCGACTAATTGAATAGAAAAATAGGGATTTTTTGCACTAAAGCCTTCACTGCAATAATTAGAGCAACTTCCCAGCTTTGCTATGGTTAATATTATTTGGCTGCCAATAATTGACTATTATTTAATTAATACAAATGAAACTATATTTTTTTTTACTTAACATTACTTTAATTAATTTTAGTTTAATGTCTTATGCTGTCGCCGAAACCAACCCAAAAGATGTGGAAGGCGATCGCAAACTACTAATTCAAAAACTAAAATCTGCCACCAGTCAGCAACAAAAAGCTGTCGAACTAAGGAAAGTAACTTTTCCCTCTACCAAAGCCGAACTATTAGTTCAGCAACCCGATTCCATAGGTGAGGAATTAGAAACCGAGGAAACAGAAGATGATAACGAAATTCTTGTAGAAGTAGAAGGACAACAAGATACCTTTACTCCAACTTCTGCGCCAGTTTACCAAATCACAGAGGAAGAACTTATTAGGCAAAACCCTAATAGTTTATCGGAAGCTTTACGGGGATTGCCGGGATTTGCAATTAATGACTTTGGTTTTGGTGCAGATATCCATACAGGAACATACTTTCGCGGTAACTCCATTAATCAAACCGTATATTTGCTTAATGGTAGACCAATCAACACCAATATCAACACCTATCACGGTGCTACAGACCTTAATAGTATTCCCGTAGGTGCAATTGAACGAGTGGAATTGTCTAGCGGGACAAGTTCTACTTTGTACGGTTCTGAAGCCTTTGGGGGAGTAATTAATATTATTACCAAGCTTGGTCAACAAACACCTACTTTCAAAGCCTCCGCAGAGTTTGGCGAGTTTGAACAGTCGCAATATCGGGCTAGTTATGGCGGTTCGGTAGGTACTGTAAGGTTCAATGTTGGCTACGAAGAATACTCTGCCGAAAACCGCTACCGAGTGCCGGAAGGCTCGGTAAATCGCGATGCTGAAGGATTTTTATTTAATGGCGATACTGCAACTAGCAATTATTTCGGTAGTTTAGGAATAGATGTAAATTCGCGCAATACTCTAAGCTTGGATGCTTATAAAATTAGCAGTCGTAGAGGATTGCTTTATTTTGGTTTTCCTTTGCAAAGAGACAGACTCGACCATGATGTATTTAATGTGGGTTTATCGTGGAAAACTTTGCTCGGTAATAGCGATGACTCAGTGCTAAATACTACCCTTTCCTACAATCAAGATTACTTTAATACCTACGGCCCAACACAAAACATTTATTACCGCACCGGAACGCTCAATTCTCAAGCAGTTAGCGCTAGAGTAGACCACGATTGGCAACTAACTGCAAATAATACTTTGCGCTGGGGAATAGATTTGCAATCAAGGGATCTAAATGGTGATGTATTGAGCAATGCTCCCAATCGCACGACTTTAAATGAATCAGAAACTAGAGATAGGTTTCATACCGCGTTATTTGCTCTAAACACCTGGCAAATTAGCAATACATTTCAAACCGATTTGGGCTTAAGACAGAACTTTAGTAGTGAATTTGGCAGCTATTTAAACCCCAGTATTGGGCTGCGATGGGCCGCTAGTCGTAATATTGCTTTACGTAGTAGTTGGGTAGGTGTGCAGCGCAATCCGGGCTTAGATCAGTTGTATGTTTTTGATACCGTTCATAACTGGCTACCCAACAGGGACTTAGATCCAGAAACCGGATCGTCTTGGACTGGCGGGGTAGACGTGCAACTGTCACCTAGTTTAACTGGGCAGTTTACATATTTTGGTAGTAGTTTAAGCGATCGCCTCGGCATTCAAAACGGGCAATGGGCAAATATTGGGCTAGTCAAAACTAACGGTTTGGAAGCGGCGTTAAAGTGGCAAATTAGCCCCCGGTGGTCAACGTTTGTCAACTACACTTATACCAATGCTAAAATCAAATCTGGGGCGGAGGAAGGGTTGCAATTAGGCTTAGTTCCTTACTCGGTAGCACAATTAGGCGTTGGCTATGGTTCGGGAGATTGGCAAGTTAATTTGTATGCTAGTTACTTTGGGGGAGCGCGGCGAGCTTTCTTTAATAACCCTGGAGAAAGTAGTACAGATTTTTCGCCCTCTTTTCTCAATTTAGACCTAGCAGCGCGAGTACCTGTGTATAAAAATATTGGTTTGTCGCTTTATCTAGAAAACCTCGCAGATGTACAATATGAAAAATCTAATCGCATATATCACCCTGGGTTAACTTTCCGCGTCGGCCTTTCTGCCAATTTTTGAGTATCTCAAACAAAAACTAGGCGTGTTGCGGGTTAAAGGGCAGTTAAACTGTACCTGTAGACCCGTTTTGGTGTCTAGCAGCAGTAATTTCGGTTACTTGGCGATCGCCAAGTAATTATATTTGCCTAATTATCTCTACATCTTCAACCCCAAAATCTTTACACTTTCTATACCTAATGGCAATCGACCGCTAATACAATTGAGGTAATAAATGATGCTTTAATATGAAAAACTTATCTTTGTTACCTCAAATTATTCAAAACTTAGAACAACACCAAAATTCTCTAAAATTAAAAAAGCTATTATTTTATATTTGCAATCAAGTTTGGGAAAACGATCAAACAAAAATAGATAATGCTGATTGGGAAAAATTGCTACAAGAATTAATTAACAAAAAGCCAATTTTTGTCAGCTTAAATAAGTATATTTACGGTATGGCTAAAACAACTACCAAACCTAAACAGTATTCCTTGTTAGCCGATATACTTGTCGAACAATTAGAGAAAATCTATTTTATTGAGGAAGATAAAACTCAAGCTTGTTTATCTAAGTTTCATGAGGATTTAACACCTCAAGAAATGTCTAACCAGTCAGAAGTTATTAAACCTTACGATCCCTACAAAATTAGAGCAGAAATTAGTGCGAATATCAACCCGTTAAGGGCAAAAATATTGTTATTTTCGGCACTATACGAAAGATTTAATTTTAGCAGCCAAGATTGGGCAAGTCTGAAAACGCAACAACTTGACGAGTTACTCCAAAACTTAGTAGATAGCTATCCAACGTTTACTGAGCTTGTTAGTAAGCTAGAAATTACGGCGAGTATTATGCAAGAAATTGATGAAAATCTTAAAGTAGCAAGAGTTATTAGCCAGTCTTTAAAACCTTTTTATCCGGCGGTTTTTATCTAAGTGCGAGTTTTGCCGCTTTAGGCGCATAACAAAGAAAATTTTAACCTTTTACTTTATTCTCTGAAAATTTGGGAATACTAGGTAGGTTGTGAGGTGCGAAAATATGAATGTTGAAGAACTTCTGGAGCGCTACGCGGTTGGAGAGATAGATTTTAGTGGGGCTAATTTGAGAGGTGCTAATTTATTTGCTGCCGATTTAATTAGTATTATTCTCATTCACGCCGACTTACACGGTGCAAACTTAACTTTTGCTTACCTCAACCGGGCGCAACTATATAAAGCTAATTTAATTGGGGCAAAGTTATGTGGCGCAAATCTCACTCAAGCTGACTTACGGGCGGCGGCGTTGCATGATGCTGACTTGCATGGGGCTATTTTACAAGGTGCTGATTTGCGGAGTGCTGACATGAGTTTGGCAAACTTGTTAGATGCAAATATGCTCGATACAGATTTGCGTAATGTTAATTTGAGCGGGGCTAATTTGACAGGAGTATGCTTGCGGGGGGCAAATCTCCGCCAAGAAAAAAATAACTATATTGCTAATTTATGCGGTGCGACACTTTTTAAAGCCGATGTACGCGGTGCAAACTTAGCTGGGGCAAATTTGTCGCGGGCGGATTTGCGTTATGCCAATTTTAATGAAGTTAATTTACGCGGAGCCGATCTTAGCTGTGCTGACTTGAGTAATACCGATTTAAGTTATGCTTTGCTCAATGATGCCAATTTAGACGGAGCAATACTTACTGGTGCAAACTTAAGTAATGCTCGATGTGAAAGAGCATCGATGATCGATACAGATTTGACTGATGTTAATCTTAGTGGGGCAGCAATTCCTGATGGTAAGTTAAATCGGGCTAATTTGACGGGTGCAAATTTAAGTAAAGCTAGTTTAAATAGAATCGATTTAAGTAGAGCAAATTTGAGTTATGCCGATTTGAGCGATGCTTACTTAATTGATGCTTTTGTAGCAAGAACAAATTTTACTAATGCTAACTTAAGTAATGCGAATTTAGCTAGGGCAGAATTGAGCAGTGCTACCCTAACAAATGCTAATTTAACAGGTGCGACGATGCCGGATGGCAGTACAAGTAATTAATCACAACATTTTTTCAAGAAACTGTTTAGCCCGATCGCACTGTGGGTTATTGAAGAACTCTTGAGGGGTAGCATCTTCTGCTAGTCTACCTTGATCTAGGAATAATATGCGATCGCTTACTTCTCTTGCAAAGCCCATTTCGTGAGTTACAATCGCCATTGTAATCCCCGTTTGAGTTAAGTCTTTCATTACTTGCAATACTTCTTTTACCATTTCTGGATCGAGAGCGGAAGTTGGCTCGTCAAATAGCATTACTTCTGGCTTCATTGCCAAAGATCGGGCGATCGCTACACGCTGTTTTTGACCTCCTGAGAGCTTGGAGGGGTAAACATCGGCTTTTTCGCTTAAACCAACCTTTTCCAGTAATGCCATGCCTTCACGCCGCGCTTGATCGGGGGAAAGATGTTTAACATTCAAGGGTGCGTACATGACGTTTTTGAGTACAGTCATGTGCGGGAATAAATGAAAATGTTGAAACACCATACCGACATTTTGGCGAATTTTCATGATGTCGGTTTTCTTCGCCGTTAAATCAACATCATTTATATAAATCTTTCCAGAAGTTGGCACTTCCAGGAGATTCATACAGCGCAAAAAAGTTGATTTTCCCGATCCCGAAGGGCCAATAATTGCGACAACTTCCCCTGCATGAATTTCTGTAGTAATTCCTTGCAAAACTTTGAGAGTGCCAAAAGCTTTGTATAAGTCTTCTACTTTAACTGCTAACTTAGAATTGCGATTAAATTTGCGATCGCTAACTACTCCGTTGAAGTCTTCGTTCGAGTGCATAGCCCCCCCAGGTTAAGCCCATAACTAATAAGTAATATACAACGCCAGCAAATAAGAGAGGTTCAAAATAAATATATTTTTCTGCTCCCACAATTTGAGCGCGGCGCAGCAAATCGGCTACACCAATTGTTGAAACTAAAGCCGAATCTTTTAATAAGGCTATACTTTCGTTTACCAAGGCTGGCAAAATGTTTTTCAATCCTTGGGGCAAAATGATGTCTTGCATCATTGGTTTGTAGGGAATACCCAAAGACAAAGCCGCCTCTCCTTGTCCTTTATCTACCGCCAATATTCCCGCTCTAATTGTTTCGGAAATATACGCCCCAGAATTGAGAGTAAAAGTAACTACTCCTGCTAATAAAGGCGGGATATTGTAACCCGTTATTTGTGGCGTTGCGTAATAAACTAAGGCAATTTGCAATAGTAGCGGTGTGCCTCTAAAAATCGATGTGTAAGCGTTTGCAAACCACTGTAAAGGCTTGAGAGTCGAGATTTTGAATAAAGACAGTACCACGCCCCAAATAAAGCCAAAAAATGCTGATGTTAGGGTGAATAATAATGTTGTACCAATCCCTTCAATAATGTAAGGAATACTAGGAGCTATTTTGCTAAAACCAAAGCTTGAATTGGTAGGAGTTTCTGTTGGTGCGGCGACGGGTTTACCATTATTTTCAAACCATTTTTTGATTAAGTTCTCGATTTCGCCGCTTTGTTTCATTTGCGCCAAAACCCTGTTAAAATCAGCCACTCGCGCCGATCCTTTGGGAAAGGCGATCGCACTTCCAGCTTCGCCAGCGTTGGGAATAGTAGTAAATTCTAAGTCTGGATTATTAGCAATAAATCCTTTAGCGATCGTATCTTCAATAATTGCCGCTTCTATCCGCTTTGCTTTAACTTCTTGGATAATTTCGGAAGTTTTATTTAAGGATTTGAGCTTAACATTTTTAAATTCTTTGGCGGCGGTTTCTTGAGTTGAACCTAGTTGTACGCCTACTTCTTTTCCGCTCAAATCTGCTGGTGTTTTTAAGTTGCTACCTTTTAAACTAACAATTGTATTTTTTGCGTCGTAGTAAAGATCGCTAAAGTCAACGTTTTTTTTGCGCTCTGCTGTTGGTGTCATTCCTGCCATTGCAAAGTCAGCGCGTTTTGATTGCAAAGCTGGAATTATGCCATTAAAATCTGTGTCTGTAATTGATAATTCTAAGCCAAGCTCTTTTGTAATATATTTGGCAATATCTACATCAAAGCCAATAATTTCATTTTTACCGGAAGCCGTATCTCGAAATTCATAAGGTGGATAGTCAGCAGACGTAACCATTACTACTTTTTCTTTGCCGGATTGTGCGATCGCTCTTTCTATCAGACTATTTCCACTAATGATACTCAGAGCAACTACGGCAAAGAGTGTAATTGCCACTATTATGTTTTTTCCTTTGATTGTTAGCAATTTTTACCCACCGTCTCTAGTAAGTTAATCAAAAATAACTTTGTAATTTTTAGCTACTATCTTAAGAGGTATTTAATCTAATTTTAATCATCATAATTTTAAAAAACAAAAGAGGTTCTAATTACACCAATAACTACATCTGGGTTGCGGGAGTCATGGTTAGGTGCGGTGAGCCAAAAGAAACCGGGGGTAATAGAAATATTGTCATTTAATTGGTATTTGTAGAAAGCTTCAATATGCAAACCACTATTGCGATCGCTTCTACTTTGGACACCGTTTTCAGTTGGTAAACCAATAGCGCTGGCAAGTGCATCGTTGCTAGTATCTGTAAGCCTTGGCTGCATCCCGACAACAATACCGCCTAAGTTGCCTTTTTTACCTAAATCGGGGAAAGATAAAGTCACAGCATAGTTAAAAATACTAGCATCGCCTTTCGTACCGAGACTTCGCGCGGCGGTATAACCTGCCCATCCACCTAATTCAAAGCCGCTACTAATGCGATAATTAGTTTGAATGCCGTAGCCATTCCCAATTACTGGGCCAGATCCAATAATTTTAGCTGCATTACTTCCAGCTAGAGTATCAACGCCATTGCGCGGCGAATAAGAATTGATGTATAAAAAACTAAGTTTTAAGCGACTTCCGCTATATACCAATTGACCAAAAGCACTGTAGCCACCATTAAACAAACCAGAGTCATCGCCGGGGTTGTTGGGTGCGCCTGTAGAAGAGTCTTCGCCAAAATAGCCCGCGTCTAAGCTTAGGGTTTTAGTTAGGCTGTAGTTAGCCGCAATCCCTGCTTGATTGCCTAAAGGAAAATATACCGGGTTTACTTGACCAAAGTTAGAAAGTCCGCCTGTAGCTGTATCGATAAACGGGCTAACTGTATCGGTGACGTAGGAAGGATCGATGGTATTAGCTTCTAGATAAATTTTGAGCTTTTCACCAATAGGAAAGCGATATTCTAGCTGGCTAAGTCTAATTTCGCCGCTTTGGGTGACGCTGCTGGGTGTAAAACGAGTTTCGTTAGAAACGCCGCCGATTGCTACTTCAGGACTTCCGCCAAAGGTTGCGCCAGTGTCAAATAATCTTAAGTTGGTAGATTGAAACCGAGTCCGCAAACGATCTTCACCCGTAAAGCTAGTATTAAAGTCTAGGCGCAGGCGATAACCAAGAGTTGTGCTGTTAATTGATCCAGCATTATCGCCAAAAGCATCGCCAACATAAGTAATTACTTCACCGTTAATTTTAGTAGTAGTGGAAAATTGATTAGATTCTAATTCTGCTACTTGCACTTCTAGCGCATCAACTCGACCCCGCAAAGCAGTAAGTTCAGTGGTAAACTCTTGTTGCAATCGCTGCAAACTAGCTAAGTCTTCTTTGGTAACTAGGTTAGTAGTTGACGTGGCAATTAGTTCGTTAATTCTGTCTAAACAAGCATTTAAACCCGCCGCAAACTCAAATCTTGTCATGGCGCTGTTTCCCCCGTAGGTGCCATCGGGATAGCCTGCTATGCAACCGTAACGCTCTACCAATGATTGTAGTGCTTGAAATGCCCAATCTGTAGGCTGTACGTCCGATAACTGAGAGACAGAAGTTACTTGTGCTAAAGCTTCGTTGTCGTTACTTATTTCTTCTTCTATTGAGTATTCTTCAGCTAAGACAATATCACTAGACAAAACACTTATTAATATAGCTGTCCACAGCCATAAGTTACCTAAAATTTTCGTCACGGACTCTCACACCTAATTTTGTTTCAACGTTAATTAGAGCTAAATTTTTTTAAAAATTCGCTCGTTTAACGCTGAATGTCTTACAAAATATACGATTGTTACTAGCTTAAATTATGTATTTAATCATACTGATTGCTTTGTTGGAGAGAAAAGCGGCGAATGTTGTAGGGCGCAATGCATTGCGCCCCTATAGAAAATGTTTATAAATCAAATAGAATTGCTATATTTGTGATGTATTTGATAGCTAAAGGCGTAAGTTTATTTTCAACTTGACTAATAAGCACGCGATCGCTCTTTGTCCAATTTCTCGGTTTATCAAACACACAAGGTTGCAAAATTCCCCACAGTTGACCATCTTGGCACAAATGAGCGTGAACTAATGCCCGGTGTCCGAAGGTTTTTTGCTCAAAGTCTCGATCAACTACATCAATACTCGCGGTTTCAACGTCTTCTACAAAAATAGAAGGCTTATTACACAGTGCAGCAGCAAATAAGGGATCTTCTTGGGGTAAAGATTCGGGTTCTTGTTTCCACTGGTAGTCATCGACATCGGGAATTTCTAGACTGCGCCGCCAACAGTTGACAACTTTACCAAATTTGGTTTGGGGATTACGCAAGTACAGAAAAATGCGATCGCATTGTAAAATTTCGCCTATTTCTGGTAATAAAGCTGTAAAAACTGCTACAGGTTCTTGATAGTCATTGAAAATTTTGTCTATAGTCGTCATAGTCGCCAATAGAAGCATTACAGCTAATTTTGCAACGTGCGATCGCCTATACTATCATCCTTGTGAAAGATATTGGTTGCTAGAGGTAGACGTACTGTAAAAGTGCGACCTTTACCTAATTGGCTTTGTACTTGCAAACTACCTTTATGAAATCAGCATGAAATCGCGTTGCTGTACAGGACAATTTAAAGACGTTCCGGCGGAACGTTTCTAGTTTGTACATGAATGAGTAGACATCTATAACTTTATGTATTATGTTTGTAGTATAAAAGTGACTTCAAATATATGCGTCAAGATATGCGCCATCTGCTAGTAGATAGGGGTTCTACTAGAACTTATAAACGTAAAAATCGTATTAAGCAAAAACTAGAAGACGATCCAGAGTATCAAGGGATAAAGTATCTACCCCATTGGCAAGATCGAAATCCATCGAAGTATTTTAACGATTATCTCGCACCCCTACGCCGTTATCTCAAAAAACAAGTAGGGCGTTTTTGGGATGACGTTTATTCGGAAATTAGAGCCGTAGTCAAACCAAATTCTACTACCAATATTCATGTGTATCAGCATTTGGATATGGAAGTAGAAAAGCACGTTAAGTATATTGATGGTGAACCTTATTCGTTAGAACACGAGTATCCTATCAGAAGTTTGTATGTGTGTCCTGATAGTGGCATTCTTAAAGCTGCTCCCCGTTGGCGAAGAATACCGAAATCTGAACCTATTACTAAAATTAAACTAGATAGCGATCGCTATTTTGAGGAAATAGACGAGCAATGGTACTTGATGAGCGTTCAGAAACGCCAGGAATCCTTAGCTAGTGATGAAGTAAAAAAGATTGTTAAAAAACAGTTGAATAAGAAAGAGTTAAAGAAATTGCGCGATCGCATTACCAAAGCAAACAAGCGGGTTTAGATATACAAAACCCGCCTGCACAGATTTTCAACTACGGCAATTTATGCCAAGCCTCATAGAAATCTGGATAAGTCATATTTTGGGCGCAATGCCAAATTAAACTATAACAAGCCTCGTAGCGATAAGAACTATCCCGATTGGATTTAACAAGATAATCTTTTAAAGCGACAACTACTTGCGACATTTGGTTAACTGGCAAAATTTTCTGTAACTTATCGGCTGCATCTAATAGCTGAGAATCAATACGCGATCGCTCATCCTCCGCACTATAAAACTCTGTTTCATCCCATTCATTAAAACTTTGGATGAACTCAATCAAGGTAGAGAAAGCTTTTTGATTGCCTGGATCGATTTTGCCTAAACTATGAGCCACTTTAAGTAAGAGGTAATTATCTTCAGTGAAACAGATTAGTTTAGTTAAAGCTGCGATCGCATCTTTATTTCCCGCCGCAAAGTCTCCTAAACATCCAACAGCTACATAGAGATTAGAATCCTTTTGAGCCGTGTTGAGCAGATTTATTAATGCAGCAATTGCCAGTTGGTTACTAGGATCTATTTTTTGCAAACTTCGAGTCGATTCCCAAGCAATATAACTTACATACTCTGGATCTGGTGGAGATTGACCTAAATATTCGATCAGCGAAAACAGAGTATCTAGGGCAACTTGATTATGAGGATCTATAGTTAGTAAACTGTCTGCGGCTTGCTGACGGTAGCCTATATAATTGCTACTTTGAGGTATCCTCAATAGAGTGGTGATCGCTACTTCATTATCAGGCTCGAATTTCAACAAACTAGCCGCAGCATCACAACGAACAGATTCATCGGCTGTTGCTATTCTTTCAGTAAGAGCAGAAATTACATCCGTATTTTTTGGAGTGATTTCCCTTAAATAACTAGCAGCAAGACTCCAATAAAGCTTGTCAATAGCAACCATTTGAACCAAAATAGCGATCGCCTTTACATTTCCTTTATCAATTTGCCACAAAGCTTTAGCTACATGGATACAAATGCGATCGCCTTGGTTTGTCTGCAAAAACTCAGTAAAAGCAGCAATTGCAGTTCGGTTTCCTGTAGCGATTTTTCCTAAACATATGATTGCTTCCCAACAGGTGTCTTTAGATGCTGTTGTTTGCATTAGTTTGATAAGAGCATCAATAGCTACTTTGTTTCCTGTAGCGATCTCGCTTAAACTCGTACTTGCACGATTACAGATCATGTTATTGGTTTTTGTCTGTAATAAATGAACTAGAGCATTAATTGCTATTTGGTTGCCTAAACCAACTTTTCCTAAAGCATCAATCGCAAACTTAATCGTATGCCAGCAGCGATCTCTATTTGACCACTTATCTGTATTTGCCTGAGTTAACTTAACTAAATTAGAAATTATTGCCGGATTGTCTGGATCAATCTGCATTAAGCTACATACTGTGTTCCAAAGAGTGCGGTCATTCTGGGGAACTTGAAGTAGTAAAACTAATGCTGCGATCGCACTTTTATTTCCTGGATCTAGTTTTCCTAGTTTTTCGGCGACTAGGCGGCGAATATTTCGGTTTTGTGTCGTATGAACTAGATGTACGAAAGCAGAAACTACTCTGGCTTTATCTGTCTTTTCTAGGGTGGCTCTAGCAGCTTTAGCCAATGGCTGCGGGACTATTTGCCAATCTTGTTTATCTTGACGGAAAAAAGAATAGCTCCATTTAAGGATTTGAGATGCGATCGCATCTCCCAAGGAACAATCTTTAAAATGGTTAATTGCTTCGGCGGCTAGGAAGTAGGCGCGATAACTGTAAAAGTCGCCGCAATCGTCTTTAAAGTCTACTAAAGCCTGAATAAAGTCTTCTTTTTGCTCTTTTGCTACATCTTATCGACTAAACCAATCAAAAATCTCGGTTTTAGATTGCTCCTCGAAAATGCGGTAAGTGCTATCTGCTAAATTATCGTCAACGTGGTTAAAGAAATTGTGCCAATCATTCATTTCCTCCTACCCATTTAAAATCTGGGACGAAAGGGACATAAATTCTATGGTAGTCGATTTTACTGGGTAAGTGGAGACGTTTTATCTCCACTGGAGCGATCTTATTGACCTAAATAGGCTTCTAATACTTGGGAATTGGTTTGAATCTCTGCGGGTGTTCCCACTGCTAGGTTTTGACCTTCCGCTAGTACCCAAACGCGATCGCACAAAGACATAATTACATCCATGTTGTGTTCGATAATCAAAAATGTCATGCCTTCGGAATTCCATAACTTAATGCGATCGCAGATTTGATTGATTAGCGTTGGATTTACCCCGGCGGCGGGTTCGTCTAATAGGATCAGCTTAGGATTAGTCATTAACGCCCGCGCCATCTCCAAGAGCTTGCGCTGTCCCCCAGATAGCGCTCCGGCGTACTCGTTTGCCATGTGTGCTAGTCCCACACATTCTAGTAATGCGATCGCTCGATCTCGCAATTGTCTTTCTTCAGTGACTACAAGTTTGCGTTGCAGCCAAACAAGCCAAAAGTTTTCTCCTGTCTGCTTTTGCGCCCCTAAAAGCATATTTTCCATTACCGACAATCGGGAAAGAGTACGAGCAACTTGAAACGTTCGCACCATACCTTGTTGAGCGATTTGATAAGGTTGCAATTGTTGAATTTGTTCGCCATCAAAAATTACTGTACCGCGATCGGGACGAATAAAATTAGAAAGTAAGTTGAAAAGGGTAGTTTTCCCCGCGCCATTTGGGCCAATTAATCCGGTAATGCTGCCTTTTTTTACTTCTATCTCTGCGTTATTTACGGCTTTAATCCCGCCAAAGCTTTTAGCAATACCTGTAGCTGTAAGTAAAGGGGGCAATTTTTCCAAAGTAGAATTTAACTCGTTATTTACCAAGGGTTAGTTCCTCCTTTTTACCTAAAATGCCTTGAGGTCGCCAAATCATCATTACCATTAATAAAAAACCAATTACCATAATCCGAAATGCTGCTAAACGCGCTTCATCTATAGGAATAATTTGGGGTAAAACATTTCTAGTTAGTTCTTCGTAAGCAAAGAAAACGATCGCACCGAGTAACGTACCAGCATTATTACTCGCTCCCCCCAAAATCACTATAATCCAAGCATTGAAGGTAGTTTGCGGCTCAAAACTGTTAGGATAGATAGTAGTTAATTGCCATGCAAAGAAAGCTCCAGCAATTCCAGCGATCGCACCGCCCAGCATAAACGCCTGTAACTTGTACCAAAAGACATTTTTACCGAGGGCTTTGGGAACTTGCTCATCTTCGCGGATAGACTTAAGCACTCGTCCCCAGGGACTTCGCACCAATAATTCTAAGAGCCAAAATACCATTGTTAGCACTACTAACACCGCCACCATTAGCCCAGATTTCTCATACCTGCTGTAATCAGAAAGTGCGGTTAGCCCTGTAAGGTAAATTGTCATAACAAATGCTACAGCTACAATACCTAAAATAATGCGCCCCGCAAAGGAAAAGCGAGGACTTTTCGGGTTTTGCTGTCCTTTCATCCAGCCCCACAATTGCCACAAACATAAGCCAAACACTACTGTTAATAACCCCATCATTGCCAACTTAAACAAGGGATTGGGGACAATATTAGTTAAGGGTAGCGGATAGCTTTGCAGCCCTTGCACTCCATCCACTAAACCGTTAGGGGTAGGCAATTGTTGATTGTTGACAAATAATCTAACTAACTCCGATACGCCAATAGTAACGATCGCCAAATAATCTTCCCGCAACCGTAACGTTGATAGCCCAATTAATAAACCCAATAATGCCGCTACCAAACTACCGATTAAAGCCGCTACAATTAGCGGTACGCCATACAAACTTAGTAAAACAGTAGTGTAAGCGCCTACAGTCATAAAGGCTACATGACCAAAATTAATTAATCCCGTAAAACCCCACTGCAAATTTAGACCTAGGCTAAATATGGCAAAAATCGCTGTTGATATGGTCAAAAAAACTAAATACCCTACCATTGCACCAAGCTTGAAGAAGATAACTTTGCATCACAAACAATAAAATTGTTGTCATGCTAAAGGCGATTAGATTGTACCGTAGTAAGAGGATTGGTTAGTAGCTTGTGCAACGGTTTTCAACAACCCGCCCTATTAGCTAATATTTTTTCAGTCTTAATGCCTACTAACGCATTTTCCAAAGCTACAACACTTTAAGCATTAATAATATCAGTATGGCTAACTTTGATTGCGCACAAAAGAAGCCTCTCGGCGGACACTGAGAATTTAATTAAACAAAATGTTTGTTCCTAAAATATCACTTTCTTATCTTCACTACTACAATTATTCCTGCTGATCAAACTAGCTAGATTATTTTCTGGAAAATTCAGTCTAAAGACAAATATTTTTTTGGATCTAGACTATTGGTATAAATAAAGTGTTGTTATTTATACAGCATAAGTAATATTACGTAATACTTTTGATAGATTTACAGGTAATAATCTACTCAGAGCAGATTTTTTAGATCAACAATAGTTTATTGTTGCCTCGATTGATTGCACCATAAATAGTTTTTAGATTAATTTCACTTTATCCTCATCGCCAATTTTGATGAAACCAGATTTATTTTTAAAAAGCTTTCAAAGTCGCCGGGGGTGGATTCCATACTTTGTTTTGGCGATCGCCCTGCTATTTACGGGTGCAACGGCTACTTATGTAACAACAACGGCTAAAGCTAAAGACAAATTACGCTTTGAGTATTCCGCCGAACGCACTCAAGAGGATATTAAAACTCGTTTTGAAACTTACATAACTTTGTCACGTGCTAGTAGTGGTTTATTTGCAGCAAGCGATCGCCTTAGCCGCGCTGAATTTGCAGCTTTTGTTAACCGATTAAGATTAAAAGAGCGTTACCCAGGAGTGCAAGGAATTGGCTTTTCGGTAAGAGTGCAGCCAGGACAAAAAGCCGCCTTAGTACAGGCTTTGCAGCAGCAAGGAATTGAAAACTTTAAAATTCGTCCCGATTTTCCCCGTAACGAGTACCACGCAATTATTTATTTAGAACCCTTAGATAGACGCAACAGGGCGGCGATTGGCTACGATATGTTCTCCGAAAAAGTGCGCCGCGATGCTATGAGCCGCGCCCGCGATACTGGCGAACCCGCCGCTTCAGGAAAAGTCACCCTACTACAGGAAATTGATAAGCAAAAGCAGGCGGGTTTTTTGCTATATATTCCCGTTTACCGCAATGGCAAAATCCCCAATAATATCGCCCAAAGACAAAAAGACTTAATTGGTTTTGTTTATAGTCCGTTTCGCGCCGACGATTTAATTCAAGGGGTTTTTGGGGATGAAAAGCTGGCAGATATTGACTTTAAAATCTACGAAGGCAAAAACATCAGCCCGGAACATTTGCTACATATTTCTAAAGCTACGGCAAATAACCCAAATTACCAGCCATCTTTGCGTCAAGTATCAACTATTGATATTGCTGGGCAAACTTGGAGCATTGTTTATAATTCCCGTCCAGAATTTGATTCAAGCTCCGAAAATAGGCTTGTACCCTATATTGGATTTGTGGGAGTGGCGATCGCCCTGATTTTATTTGGAGTAACGCGAAGCCTAGTTATTGCCCGTAACGCCGCCGAAAAATCCTCTGAAGAATTAAGAGAAAGCAGCACGCGGTTGAGATTTGCCTTAGATGCAGCACAATTAGGGGATTGGGATTTAGACCTAGCTACAAAAACCGCTCGGCGCAGTCTGCAACACGATCGCGTATTTGGGCATGATACTTTGCTCCCCGATTGGAGCTACGAAATATTTTTAAGTCGCATCCATCCCGAAGATCGAGAGTATGTTGATCGCCAATTTCAACGCACTTTAGCCACAAATATCGATTGGGAATTTGAATGTAGAGTAGTTTGGGATGACAAAAGCATTCATTGGGTTTGGGCAACAGGTAGCGTTTATCGCAATAAAGACGGCAAACCAGGTAGGCTAATTGGCATAGTTAAAGAAATAAGCGATCGCAAATTACTCCAAGAAGCCCTAAAACAAAAAGCTGTCGAACAGGAAGTTTTATTAAATTCTATTCCCGCCATAGTTTATTACAAAGACTTGCAAGCAAAATACATTGCTATCAACCGCCAGGGTGCGGAAGTTATTAATAAACCAATTGCAGAAATTATTGGTAAAACTGATAACGATCTCTTTCCCCAAGACCAAGCAACGGCATTTTATAATGACGATCGCCAAGTCATGGATTTGGGTTTACCCAAACGCAGCATAGAAGAAGCTGTAACGGGTGCTGATGGCAAAACAATGTGGGTAATAACTTACAAAACTCCTTACTTTGACCCCCAAGCAAAAGTTGCCGGGCTAGTAGGAATTACTTTAGATATTAGCGATCGTAAACGTGCCGAAATTGAACGCGATCGCTTTTTTACCCTATCTCTTGATCTGCTCTGTATCGCGGGGTTTGATGGTTATTTAAAACGCATCAATCCAGCCTTTGAAAAAATCCTTGGTTATACCTTACAAGAAATTCTCAACAAACCATTTTTTGATTTTATTCATCCTGAAGACATAAATATTACAATCAACGAAGTAAACAAGCTGGCTCAAGGTAGGTCTACAGTTTATTTTGAGAATCGTTACCAATGTAAAGATGGTTCTTATCGTTGGCTCTCTTGGGCAACAGTTCCAGTAGTTGAAGAAGGGTTGATGTATGCAACGGCTCATGACATTACAACTCGCAAAGCCGCCGAAATCGAACGCGAACGACTCTTAGAAAGCGAAAAATCTGCCCGTACTACAGCCGAAGCCGCAAATCGGATGAAAGATGAGTTTTTAGCTACCCTTTCCCACGAACTACGCACGCCTTTAAATGCAATGGTAGGCTGGATTCAACTATTGCGAACTCGTAAGTTTGATACAGCGACGACGGCTAAGGCTTTAGAAACTATAGACCGCAATACCAAGTCTTTGCAGCAATTAATTGAAGATATTTTAGATGTATCGCGAATTATTACCGGAAAAATCCGCTTAGATTTTGCTTACATAGCACTACAACCAGTCGTGGAATCTGCCATTGAGACGGTTAAAAGTGCCGCCGAAGCAAAAAACATTCGCCTAGAATTTTATGTAACACCGGGAATTAATCTGGTGCTTGCAGATCCCAACCGCTTGCAACAAGTTTTATGGAATCTGTTATCTAATGCGGTCAAATTCACCCCCAAAGATGGACGCGTTGAAGTCCGCTTAGAAGTGCATAGTTCTCGCGTGCAAATTAGCATCAAAGATAGCGGACAAGGTATTAGTTCTGAGTTTTTACCTTATGTATTTGAGCGTTTTCGTCAAGAAGATGGCACAACGACAAGAACTTATGGGGGTTTGGGGCTAGGTTTAGCAATTGTCCGTCATTTGGTTGAGCTTCATGGCGGGACAGTAAAAGCCGAAAGTGAAGGGATGGGAAAAGGATCGACTTTTATTGTTACTTTGCCGATAAATTCCGTCATGAGTCTGGTAAAAGAAGCGCCGCCAAAAATGTTAGTAGTAGCCTCAGAACCAGCAATTATTTGTTTACCTTCTCTAGAGGATCTGCGAGTATTGGTGGTAGATGACGAATCAGACGCACGAGAATTAATTAGTACGGTATTGCAAGAGTACGGAGCAAAGGTAAAAACCGTAGCTACAGCAAAAGAAGCCTTGACACAAGTTACGCAATTTCAGCCGGATGTATTGGTAAGCGACATCGGAATGCCAGAAGTTGATGGTTATACGCTAATTGAGCAAGTTAGGGCGCGATCGCCGGAGCAGGGAGGCAATGTTCCAGCGTTAGCTTTGACAGCTTATGCTAGAGCCGAAGATCGCACCAGAGCTTTACTAGCGGGCTTCCAGTTGCACGTTCCCAAGCCCATCGACTCGGTAGAATTAGCCGTAGCGATCGCGCGTTTAGCTGGGAGAACTGTTTAAACTAGCTCTCTATATAATGGCTTCTAAATAGAATGCAACTTTTACTAGCTATTTATTAACGTAGAGATAGCTTAATTTAACTTACCAATATGAAACTAAGTTTACTGCTGTTACTCCTAATCCCCACCGCGATCGCTTGTAATTCTACGGGTGCGGTGGAAGAACCCGCACCAACCCAAATAGCTGCAAGTCCTAGCCAGCCTAAAAATACTATCCCAACTCAATCATTATCACCGGAGCCTATCCGTATAAACGTTGCAACTTTACCTAAACCCTTTGCCAGCAATAGCGCCTCCAACTCTGCTGAAGTTATCCCCATTCCCCAAAATCCCACTCTGCGCGTTCCCCAAGGCTTTACGGTTAATGTATTTGCCGAAAACCTCGATCGTCCCCGTTGGCTGGCTTTAACGCCTAGTGGTGAAGTATTAGTTACGGAAACAAGACAAAACCGGATTCGGCTATTAAGCGATACGAATAGCGATGGCGTTGCAGATACCAATAAAACTTTTGCCACTGCTCAAAATGGGGTAAATATTCCCTTTGGGATGACTTTTGCTGCTGGTTCTTTCTTTTTGGGCAATACCGACGCTGTATTGCGCTTTCCTTACAAGCAAGGACAACAACTTCTTAGCGGCAATGGGCAAAAAATTACTGACCTTCCCGGTGGCGGCTACAACCAACACTGGACGCGCAATGTAGTAGCTTCCCCCGATGGCAAAAAGTTGTACGTTTCTGTAGGTTCTAAGTCCAATGTAGAGGAGGAGTCTTTACCCCGTGCTTCGGTACAAGTAATGAACTTAGACGGTTCAAGTCGTCAAACTTTCGCTTCTGGTTTGCGCAATCCCATCGGTTTAGATTTTCATCCTCAGACAGGAGAGCTTTACACTACTGTCAACGAACGAGATGAAATTGGCGATGATTTAGTGCCAGATTACTTTACACGCTTGCAACCAGGGCAATTTTACGGCTGGCCTTACGCTTACCTAGCTCCCGACAATCTCGATCCTCGGCAAGTAGTTAATGGTAAAAGCAAGCGTCCAGATTTAGCCCGTAGTACCAAGACCCCAGATGTACTATTTCAGGCTCATTCCGCCGCTTTGGGGATGCAGTTTTACGATCGCACTACGTTTCCCCAAAAATACCGTAATGGAGCTTTTGCCGCCTTTCGCGGTTCTTGGAATCGCGATCGCCCTACAGGTTACAAAGTTGTATTTATTCCCTTCAATAACGGACGACCTCAAGGTTATTATGAAGACTTTTTAACCGGATTCTTGCTCGATTCCACTGAACCTACTACTTGGGGGCGACCAGTGGGGATACTTGTATTACCCGATGGTAGTTTATTGGTTACAGAAGAAGCCAACGGACGAATTTATCGCATCCAGTACCGAGCGTGAAGTACCCGCCTTTTCCTAAAGGCGGGTAAAATCTATTTCAACCAAAATATGTTAGCTGTCTAAATATGCTTCCATAGGTAAGCAAGAACAAACAAAATTGCGATCGCCAAAGGCATTATCTATCCGACTAACCGCCGTCCAAAACTTAGATTCTCGCGTCCAAGGTGCGGGATAAGCGGCGCTCTTGCGGCTATAAGAATGTTGCCATTCGTCAGCCATTAATACCTCTGCGGTGTGAGGGGCATTTTTCAAAACATTATCTTGCATATCTGCATTGCCTAGTTCAATTTCCCTAATTTCTTGACGAATTAAAGTCATTGCTGTGCAAAAACGATCCAATTCTGCCTTCGATTCGCTTTCTGTTGGCTCAACCATAATTGTTCCACCTACGGGCCAAGAAACTGTCGGCGCATGAAAGCCGTAATCCATTAAGCGTTTAGCAATATCATCTACTTCGATACTGGCGCTTTTTTTCAAACTCCGCAAGTCCAAAATGCACTCATGGGCTACAAGTCCAGCTTTGCCTTTATACAAGACGGGATAATGAGCTTGGAGTTGATGAGCGATATAGTTAGCATTAAGAATTGCGACTTTAGTTGCTTGGGTTAACCCCTCTGCGCCCATCATGGCGATGTACATCCACGAAATAGTCAAAATGCTGGCACTACCCCAAGGCGCTGCCGCTACAGCCCCAATCCCTTGTTTGCTCCCCATGGAGACTACAGAATGTTTGGGTAAAAATGGCACTAAATGAGCCATGACTCCAATTGGACCCATTCCCGGCCCGCCGCCACCGTGAGGGATACAAAAAGTTTTGTGCAAGTTCAAGTGACAAACATCTGCGCCAATGTCTCCCGGACGACATAAACCGACTTGGGCGTTCATATTTGCCCCATCCATGTACACTTGTCCGCCGTGACTGTGAACTATAGCGCAGATATCCTTAATTTCTTCCTCAAAAACGCCATGAGTTGAAGGATAAGTAACCATCAGCGCCGCAAGTTCTTTGCTATGCTTTTGGGCTTTGGCTTGCAAGTCGGCTAAGTCTACATTTCCTTGCTCGTCACAAGCAACGGGTACTACTTTCATGCCGCACATGACCGCACTAGCCGGGTTTGTCCCGTGGGCGGAAGTTGGAATTAAGCAAACATTTCGATGTCCTTCGCCGCGTTTTTCGTGGTACTGACGAATTACCAGTAAGCCTGTATATTCTCCTTGAGATCCGGCGTTTGGTTGCAGCGAGATTCCCGCAAAACCCGTGATTTCTCCAAGCCAGTCTTCCAGTTGAACAAATAATTCTTGATAGCCTTTTGTTTGACTTAAGGGTGCAAAGGGGTGAATGTTACCAAACTCTGCCCATGTTACGGGCATCATTTCCGCCGTTGCGTTTAACTTCATCGTACAAGAACCCAAAGGAATCATCGATGTCGTTAGCGATAAATCCTTAGATTGCAAGCGGTACAAGTAACGTAAAAGCTCGGTTTCACTTTTGTAGCTATTAAATACTGGATGAACTAGGTAACTGCTAGTACGCTTTAAAGTGGGTGGAGTTATTTTAACTTGACTTGCCAACTTCTCAATAGTAAATGGCAAATTATCCCCAGCAAAAATCTCTAACAGTTCTTCAACATCTTGTAAGCTAGTAGTTTCATCTAAAGAAATTCCTATAGATGTGGCATTTAAGTCCCGAAGATTAATTTTTCGGTTTTCGGCTGCTCGCAGGATGTCTGCATTGCTTGATGCGCCCAAATCTACCTTAACTGTGTCAAAAAACTCTGTACTACCTAGCTTATAACCTAGCTTCTGCAAGCCTGTAGCTAAAACTGCGGTCAAAAAGTGGATATCTTCAGCGATGGTTTTTAGTCCCTCTGCGCCATGATAAACCGCATACATTCCCGCCATTACTGCTAGCAAAACTTGGGCTGTACAAATGTTGCTAGTAGCTTTGTCGCGGCGAATATGTTGTTCCCTTGTTTGCAAGGCTAAACGCAGGGCTGTTTTGCCTTGTACGTCTTTAGAAACTCCGACAATTCGCCCCGGTACTTGCCGCTTATACTCCTCTTTGGTGGCAAAATATGCCGCATGAGGGCCGCCGTAACCAAGGGGAATACCAAAGCGCTGAGTGCTACCTACAGCTATATCTGCGCCGAATTCTCCGGGAGGCACGAGCAAAGTCAAACTTAATATATCCGCAGCTACCGTTACTAAAGCCCCTTGAGCGTGGGCTTTTTCTCCAAAGGCGCGGTAATCATAAATTGTCCCATCGGTGGCTGGATACTGGAGCAACACGCCAAAAACTTGCTGCTCAAAACTAAAATTCTCATGGTTGCCAACAATTACCTCAATTCCTAAAGGCTCGGCACGAGTTTGGATAACTTCAATAGTTTGGGGATGGCAACTATCGCTAACAAAAAATGTTTTGGATTTATTTTTGCTAATTCCATAGCTCATGGTCATCGCTTCCGCCGCCGCCGTTGCTTCGTCTAACAAGGAAGCATTGGCAATTTCTAACCCCGTCAAGTCGATAATTACTGTTTGAAAATTAAGCAGCGCTTCTAATCGTCCTTGAGCAATTTCTGGTTGATAAGGAGTATAAGCTGTGTACCAGCCAGGATTTTCTAAAATATTTCTTTGAATGACCGGCGGTGTAATACAGTTGTGGTAGCCCATGCCTATATAAGAGCGGAATACCTCGTTTTTGACGGCAATTGCCTTCAATTTGGCTAAAGCGGCTTGTTCGCTTAAAGCTACGGGTAAATTTAGCGGTTTATTTTGCCTGATGGACTGCGGAACAGTTTTATCTATCAAGTCCTCTAAGCTTGCTAGTCCTAATACTTCTAGCATTTGTTGGATTTGTGCTGTGTTCGAGCCAATATGCCGTTGCACAAATTCGGGCGAAGTCTTGATTATTTGCTGTTCGTCTATTGCTTGAGTACGAGAACTAACTACCACTAAACGGCTCTCCAGACTTAACTTTATACATATTCTGCAACATTTTTTTGCAAATAGGGACTAGATTATTAATAATTTTTAGTAAAGCTTTATACTTTTCTAGCCCCTAGTTTAAAGTTAGTGACCTTCTACTAAAGATCGATATTCCAAAGCCGTTAAAGCATCATCAGCTTCGCTAACGTCGTCAACGCGCAATTTGAGCAGCCAGCCTTCACCATAGGGATCTTCTGCTACTTGTTCAGGGGCTTCAATTACAGCCTCGTTGCGTTCGATTACCGTACCGCTAACGGCAGGGTATAAGTCTTCCACAGCTTTTACTGATTCTACCGAACCAAAGGTTTCGCCTTTGGTGACAAGTTCTCCCACATCGGGCAATTCTAAAAAGACAATATCGCCTAATTGGTCTACAGCAAAAGCACTAATGCCGAGAGTAGCAATATCGCCATCAAAGCGCACGTACTCGTGGGAGTCTAAATATTTCAGGTCTTCCGGGTATTCTAAAGCCATAATAAGGTTACTTTTTTGCTCTGAACTATTACTTTTTGAGCGATCGCCCTAGCTAAAAATAGCAATAACACGGCTCGAAAGGACAGATTTTAGCAATTTATCTATTTTTTTCGCGATCGCTATGTTGTGACCGGAAAAATGGGATACAAGCCCCGTCCTTCTAAAACGGCTTTATATTCTCCAATGTGCTATAATATACATAGTGATAAAAAGCTCCCTCTAGGCTCAAGACACGTTGAAACAGCTACGGTGAGAGCAGGCGTAGAGAAAAACCAACGGGCAATGGTAGTCAACATAAATCCATCCCAGAGGAAAAAGTAAAACTTCGCGCGTTTGTTGTTTGTTGTTTAATAGTCGCGGAAGGACATTTCGAGACTTAAAACGGACGTGGAGAGAGTGTAAGGCGAGGTTACTCGCTGTTCTTGTTGAAACGTCAACCCCATTGGGCGACCATCCCCTTGCTTTAAGTAAGGTCGTGGCGTGGTGAGGAATCCTCGTATCTTTAGATCGAGGAGGATGTCAATCCATCAAGAGTTAGGATTGTTGTAAAATTGCGATCGCCCGCTCGATATTTTGCCGCAATAATTCAGCGCAAGTATGCAGCGCCGCTAATTCGTTATCTGTAAGCTTGAGTTCCCAAATTTTAGCAATCCCACCGCAGCCTAAACTACAGGGAACACCGATAAAAATATCTTGCAATCCATACTCACCCTGTAAGTAAGCCGCTACAGGCAATAAACGCGACTGATTGAGTAGTATTGATTCCACCATCAAACACGTAGAAGCCGCCGGAGCAAAATAAGCGCTTCCTGTGTGCATTAATTCGACAATCTCTGCGCCGCCGTTACGAGTTCTAGTTATTAAGCGCTCAATAGTCGCCTCAGCCATTAATTCGGTAATTGGTACACCCGCAACGGTAGAGTAACGCGCTAAAGGCACCATTAAGTCGCCATGACTGCCCAAAACCATTGTTTGTACGTCCATCACCGCTACCCCCAATTCCAGCGCAATAAAAGCCTGAAACCTGGCAGAATCTAATACTCCCGCCATCCCCATAATGCGATCGCGTGGCAACTTTGTTGCTTGCCATGCGAGGTAGGTCATGACATCTAAGGGATTGGTAACAACGATCAAAACTGCATTGGGAGAATGAGCGATCGCCTTAGTTGCGGCCTCTACTACTATTTTGGCGTTAGTCTGCATCAATTGATCGCGGCTCATGCCGGGTTTACGCGCAAGTCCCGCCGTAATTACGACTATATCCGAGTCAATGGTATCTGTGTAGTTTGTTGTGCCGCTAATTTGGCGGTTGTGTAGGGAAATACCTTTTGCTTCCAATAGGTCTAGTGCTAACCCTTGGGGCATTCCCTCGACTACATCTAACAGCACAACATCGGCTAAATTTTTCTCCGCAATTTTTTGGGCTAAAGTGCTGCCAACTTTACCCGCACCAATGATAGTAACACGGGGAGAATTGCAGACTAGGGACGAGTTGACAGCAGCTTGCATATAAAAAAAGCGATCGCGCTAGGGGGTAAATTGTTCTAGTTGATCTACACGTAGCCAAATATTCGGTGTAGGGACTTGTCCAAACATTACTAAAGCGTATTCGCCTCTAACATCCAATACCTGACCTTTGGTTTCAAACAAATAAGGTGGAAAACGAATGTCACTTGCTTGTGCTTCTAAGCTATTTTCTAGCTTTTCTCGGACAGCACGGACTGAATCGCCTTTTTTGACTGCCATAACTTGCTCTAATACTTAATGCCTACTTAGGAATTTTAGACCGTTTACGCACCTAGTCAAGTAGAAATAACCACTTTCGCTCTCAGCTTTTTCCCTGACACTGAGGACAAAAGTGTGAAGATCGCCCAGCTAACTTAATTTTTTCAATCGGTGTACCACAAATTCGACAAGGTTTGCCTGTACGGTTGTAAACCCACGCTACACCGCCATAATTGCCGTTAATCCCTTCTACATTCAGAAAATCGCTAAAAGTAGTCCCACCTGCCGCAATACTGGCTTCTAGGACTTGAATAATGGCGGTTCTAAGTTCTGTTAATTGCTCAATTTGTAAGCAATTACTTAAAGTTGCCGGGAATATTTTGGCAATAAATAAAGCTTCATCGGCGTAAATATTCCCAATTCCAGCAATAATTGCTTGATCTAACAATGCCGATTTAATCGAACGACGGCTATTAATGAGTTTTGCGGCTAAATATTTGGGAGAAAACTCTGAACTAAAGGGATCTAAACCTAGTTTTGCAAGTCCTGTAATTACCGATGAAGTTGCTTGTCCTTTAGGAATCCACCACATTTGCCCAAAAGTCCGTTGATCGACAAAACGTAATTCGCGATCGCCTGCAAAAAATAATCTTACTCGCGTATGCTTGTGTAACGGTTCGCTGGGATGCAACCACAGCAACTGTCCTGTCATCCGCAAATGTACGCCCAAATGGCTAGAATTACTCAACTGTGCCAGCAAATATTTGCCCTGGCGTTGCCAATTAGAAATCGCATTTTTGGATAATCCCGCCAAAAACTCATGCTCAGAAAACGGGTAGGCGATCGTGCGACTGAGTAGCACATCGCCCCCCGTAATTTCTTGGTTTAGTGTAACTTTTTCTAAACCGCGCCGGACTGTTTCAACTTCAGGCAGTTCAGGCACAATTTACCGAGATTCCGTACCTTGGTTGGCATCGCCGACTACTACACCACTGCTATCGCCAGATTCGGGACTAGCAGCCGGGTTAGAAGCTTTTGGACTTGAAGGCGTACCTTGCCCTGTGGTGCGGGTGCGCTCGTCAAGGGTGGTTTGCTGACCGCCAGAGGCTGCCGTAGATGCTTTTTTGGCTTTTGCGGTGGGTTTGGCTACTTCCAATAGTTCGCTAGTGGCGAAGTTATTGGTGTTTACACCTGCATAGTTCAAGTTAGTAAAGCGGACAATCACCGGATAGCGAATGCCACTTTGGTCAATTGAAGCAACGGTTCCGACATCTTGAAACCAGTAAGATTCTGGTCTGAGAACCCGCACTTTAGAACCACGTTCTACCATGAGTATTTTCCCTTTAATTGATTAATCGCCCAGTGAATACGGCTAATTGTTCTCACTCTACAACAAGGGCTGCAACCTGCTGTGCTATTTGGTGTTTAAGTTTTGTTGCTGGTTTTAGGAGCATCGCTAAATTATTAGCTCGTTTTAATGTTTGACTAAAAAAGGGTTATTTGTGACATCTCCCCAGCCTGAAGGCGTGGGGCTTCTAAACTTCACAATTTAGATTTCCTAGTTTTTCCCTTGCGGGTTTTCGACTTTGACCTAGACTGATTCTCACCAGCCCCCGGCAAACCGTCTGCATAGGCGATTTCGATTCCCGTCTGTCCAACGGTACTAACCAATTCTATTCCTCTATTTCTAATTACAAGTCCACTAGCCACGTCCCTATCGGTTGTGAAACCACATTCAGGACAACTATGCACTCGAACACTCAAATCTTTTTTAACCGTTGCCCCACACTCAGGACACTCTTGAGAAGTCCCCCTAGCATTAACTACGCCAAAGAACTTATCTCGCTTCCAACAAACATACTTGACGATAGTTCGGAATGCTCCAAAACCCCCATCCAACATATGTTTGCCAAACATCCCTTTAGCCATGACCGTATAGTCCAGGTCTTCCATGAAGACCATATCACCAGCGTCGCAAAGAGCGTGAGCTTGCTTAAAGTGGAAGTCTTTGCGCGTGTTATCAATCTGGTGGTGAACAAGGGCAACTTTTATTCTGGCTTTCTCGTAGTTTTTCGACCGCTCTCTTGGAAAGCTGCGCGCGAGGAAACCCGCCCCACAGACTTTCCGCTTTTGTTTTCTACTCAGTCTACGTTGCAGCAATTTCAGCTTGCTTTGCAAACTTTTAAAAAACTTGGGCGGCTTTACCAAAACGCCATCACTCGTTGCCAGGAATTTTTCAAGCCCGATATCCACACCAATCGGATAGCCGTGTGGTATGGGGTCAGGAACGTTGACATCGCATTGCAAAGAGATAGAGGCGTACCATCTATCGGCTTTTTTGAGAATGCGAACTTGCTTAACAATGAAGCCATCAGGGATGGGTCGATGCAGGTTGACTTTTACTTGTCCCAACTTGGGCAGGAGCAGCGCAAAGTTTGTGGGAGGCTGTGCCTTCCGCGAACCTTTGCAAGACAAGTTAGTTCCTACTATCGGAGAGGTTTTGAATTGGGGAAAGAGCAAAGACTTGAATTGCCCATACTTTTTAAAACGCGAGAACCCATGTCCAAGTTTTTGAAATCCCTCCCAGCTTCTATGCAACTGCTTAATCGTCTGTTGCAAAACCTGACTCGGTACAAGGGCAAGGCGCGGGAACTCTTTTTTAGCTCCGGGCAACGCACTATGTTGGACTGCCTCGTTGGGGAAGGGGAGATCCGCCCCCAAGATGTACTCATGGTGGATAGAACACCTATCTACCAGACACTTCCTGCTATTGCACCAATCCTTAATCTGTCGCAATCCATAGTTGTAGGCGTTGCGGCAAATATCCATCCACTCAATCAACTCCTGTTGTTGGGCGGCTTGGGGATAGATGCGGAAGCGATAAGTGAGTGTGAGCATAGCTCTATTTTAACATATTTACTGGAGAATATAACTCCAATAAAATATAAAGCCGTCCTACAAGGACGGGGCTTTAGACCCATTTTTCCGGTAAATTTAGAATGATTCGTAGACGTAAAAACAAGCTTGGGCGAGTTTTATTAATAGTAGGAATAAGCTTTCTAGCCTTGCTAATACTAATTTACGGCGGTTTGTGTTTAAGTCGTCCGCCGCGTACCAACCTAGAGCAGCAATTGTTTCCTGGGGTTACTTATCAACGCCAAGCTCGTTCTACGCCCCGTCGAGTTATGCTGCATATTGTCACTGTTGATTTAACTACCCCAAACCTAAAGTTTTTAGTTACACCAGGAACTCCTAGGGCGGATGGGAGGGAAATTAACGCCCGGACTACTACAAGTTTTGTCCACGAGTTTGGGGTAAACCTGGCAGTTAATGGCAGCTTTTTTCTACCTTTTTACGATCGCACTCCTTGGAATTATTATCCGCACACAGGCGATCGCGTAGATGTATTAGGGCAAGCTATTTCTAATGGCAATATCTATTCTCCGAGTGACCCAATTTGGTCTGTACTGTGTATTGCTTCAGACAACTCAATCCACATCCAATCACAGAAGTGTAATGAAGATACTATTCAAGCTGTATCAGGTAATGGACGGCTTGTTAAAGACGGCATTCCTGTACCCCCAGACCCAAATGTACCTCACCCCAAGTTTATGCCCTGTACCGTCGTAGGCATTAACCAAGCAGGGGACAAGTTGATGATTATTGTTGTCGATGGTCGTCAGCCTTTTTACAGTGAAGGACTAAATTTAGCTCAGTTGACAGATATTTGTATAGAGTTGGGCATTTATACGGGTATAAACCTGGACGGTGGCGGATCTTCAACCTTGGTTATGGCAAAAAATGGGCAGCCAGTGGTACTAAATGCACCAATTCATACTCGTGTACCTATGCGTCAGCGTCCTGTTGCTAATCATTTGGGTATTTATTTTGAGTAACTTGGCGCGGGTATTGCGGCTAATTGGGACTCAATGGCTGCGGGGTTAAGTTTGCGTCCAATAAAAACTAGCCGTGTTTGCTGTAATTCATCTTGTTTCCAAGGGCGATCGTAAAATTGCTCAAATCGCGTCCCTACGCCCTGTAAAACTAGCCGCATAGACTTGTTTGGGACAGAGATAAACCCTTTGATGCGATAAATATCTTGCTCTTGGGCGAGTTGTTGCAACTGGGTTTGTAAGGTTATGGGGTTGAAGCTGCGATTTAAAATTACATGGGTTGACGTAATTTCATCATCGTGATCGTGATCTTCTTCGGTATCGTGATGGCTGGGACGGTTATCTAGGTTGTCTTCTACCGCCGCTTGTAAGCCTAAAAGGATCGATAAATCTAGCCCTTGGCGATCGCTCTTGACAACTTTTACACCTTTAGCTAATTCCGGCTTAATTAAATTTAGTACGGTTTCTTGAGTATCAGCATCAACTAAATCGGTTTTATTCAAAATCACTAAATCGGCACAAGCTAACTGATCCTCAAATAGCTCTTGTAAGGGCGTTTCGTGTTCTAGATTGGGATCGGCTTGTCTTTGGGTGTCTACAGCCTCTGGATCGCTGGCAAACGTCCCTTTAGCTACAGCTTCGCAATCAACTACTGTAATCACCGCGTCCACCGTTGCGGCGTTACGAATTTCTTGCCAGCGAAAGGCTTTAATTAAGGGCTTTGGTAAGGCTAAACCCGAAGTTTCAATCAAAATACAATCTAGTTTGTCTCGCCGCTTCAGCAATTCCAACATTGTCGGCAAAAATTCTTCTTGAACGGTGCAGCACAAACACCCGTTAGTTAATTCAACAATATTTGCTTTCTCGTCGGCATCATCGGGGCAAACTTGGCAAGAATTGAGAATGTCGCCATCAATGCCTAATTCGCCAAATTCGTTGACTAATACAGCAATTCGTAACCCTTGATTATTTTGTAGCAAGTGACGAATTAGCGTAGTTTTACCGCTACCTAGAAAGCCAGTGATTACAGTTACAGGAAGTTTTGCAGCCATCAGGAAATTAATACAGGTTGTAGTTATAGTATTTTAGATTGACTGGTGCGATGCTCTGCGAGCGCGCTGGCGCTATCGCGCGTTCAATCTCTATTAAAAAACTAGGGGCAGAATTAGTAATTTTTCCCAGCTTTTCACCAAAAAAAACTACCATTTCTGCCCCAAAAATCAACTTATTGCTTACTCGGCGGTTGCGAGTTCTGTGCTACCACGATTGCGGCGACGAGTTAGGCTATTAAACAACATTTGTCCAATAGACTTAATTAAGCTACCTTCCATTTCTTGAAATAGCTTCATATTCATGCCAAAAGCTGCGTTTGCTTCTTCAACAATGCGATTTGCTGTCGCGTCATCTATAGGTAACTCATCTAAAGCCTGTCTATAACCGACTTTAAACTGTTTTTCGTCGGGAATGTCTTTAAACTCGTAAAAAGCTGTACCTTCGCCTTCAGCTAGGTTCATCGCCCGGACAGCGATGTTTTTGAGGATTTGTCCCCCCGACAAGTCGCCAATGTAGCGAGTGTAGGAGTGAGCAATCAGCAATTCGGGAGCAGAGTTAGCAATTTCCCGAATCCGGTTTACATAAGCTTGACCTGCGGGAGAAAGTACAATTTGCGACTTCCAATCAGTACCATGATAAAAGTTCAAATCTTGCTCTAAACTGCGCTGACGGTTTAGCTGTTGGTAGTAAATTTTGCCTAGCAAAGGATGATCTTTGTGGCGTTCCATTTCTTCTTCCATCGCGCTGTAGATGAAATAGAAATTGCCGATTAGCTTGCGGTAGGAGTTTTTTTCTACTACCCCTTTTAAAAAGCACTTGACAAAACCCATGTTTTCTGCCATGCTGTGGGCTTTTTTAGTTCCTTCACGTAGTTTTGTTGCTAAATTGCTGCTCATGTAAATTTCCAGATTTTAAGGTTAAGTTTTGTGGAATAGATGGGAAAGTTAAAAGCCACTAAATCGTTACATTAAAACAAATTGATGAGAATTACTGTTAAAAATTCTAAAGCCAGCCCTAACTTTGCTGTTTTTGGGGCTGGCTAAGGGTAGAAATACTTAAGCGATGTGCTTAAATATCAAGTTCTGCAAAGTTGAGACGAGGGCCATAGGTTTCGATAAATTCGCGCCGGGGGGCAACGCGATCGCCCATTAACACTGTAAAAATGCGATCGGCTTCGGCAGCATCTTCAATCTCTATCCGTTTCAGGGTACGCGATTCGGGGTTCATTGTTGTATCCCAAAGTTGCGTTGGCATCATTTCTCCCAAACCTTTAAAACGCTGGATAGTGTAGTTGGCGTTGGCGGGAAACTCGTTTTGAGTCAAGTTATTAAGTTCGCGCTCACTGTAACAGTAGTAATGATTGCGTCCGCGCTCAACTTTGTACAGAGGAGGACAAGCAATATAGATGTATCCTTGCTCTACTAAACTGCGCTGATAGCGGTAAAAGAACGTCAGGATAAGGGTTCTGATGTGCGCGCCATCTACGTCAGCATCAGTCATAATTACAATGCGGTGGTAGCGCAGTTTGGAGGGATCGAACTCCTCACCTTTAACACCTAATCCGAGGGCGGTAATTAGTGCCTGGATTTCTGTATTTTTATAGATTTTGGCATCGTCAGTTTTTTCGATATTAAGAATTTTACCGCGTAAAGGTAGAATTGCTTGAAATCTGCGATCGCGTCCTTGTTTGGCCGACCCCCCCGCAGAATCTCCTTCAACTATATATATTTCCGATTCGCTGGGATCTCTGGTGCTGCAATCGGCGAGTTTTCCGGGTAATGGTGACGATTCTAATACTGATTTACGTCTAACTAATTCTCGCGCGTGACGGGCGGCTTCGGCGGCTTTAAATGCCTGAATTGCTTTGTCTAAAATTTGGTCGGCGACGGGGGGACGAAATTCTAAATACTCGGTGAGAACTTCCCCAACTAAAGAATCAACAATTCCTCTAACTTCGGTGTTGCCTAACTTTGTTTTGGTTTGTCCTTCAAATTCTGGGTTGGGAACTTTAACAGAAATAACTGCCGTTAAGCCTTCCCGGACGTGTTCGCCGCTAAGGTTTGGTTCATTTTCTTTAATTTTATTACGCTTACGGGCGATCGCATTCATGGTTCGCGTTAGCACTGCTTTCAATCCATCTAGGTGCGTTCCGCCCTCTGCGGTACGAATATTGTTAGCAAAACCCAGCACGTTATCTGTATAAGAATCGGTACACCACTGCAAAGATACTTCTACCTGGACGTTGTTGCGCTCTCCCTGTACGTAGATAATTTCTTCATGCAGAGGTTGCTTGTCGCGGTTTATATAGGAAATATATTCTTTAATACCGCCTGCATATTCGTAAGTTTCTGTTTTTGACTCGTTACTTTTGAGCAATTCTAGGCGATGGTCGGTGAAAGTTATTTTCACTCCCGCATTCAAATACGCCAATTCTCGCAAACGACTAGCTAAAGTAATGTAATCAAACTCTATGCCAACAGTAAAAATTTCCGAGTCTGGCTTAAAAGTGATAGAAGTTCCAGTCCGTGTTTCTTTGTCTGGTTTTGATTGGAGGTCGCCGATGGGAATACCACGCTCAAATCTTTGCGTAAATACGCGCTTATCTCGCCATACCGTAACTTCTACAAACTCCGATAGAGCATTGACGACTGAGATACCAACGCCGTGCAAGCCTCCCGAAACTTTGTAACCGCCGTCGCCAAACTTGCCCCCAGCGTGTAAAACTGTCATTACAGTTTCTAATGCCGATCTTCCGGTTTGGGGGTGAACATCGGTGGGAATCCCTCTACCGTCATCAGTGATAGTTACTGAACCATCGGTGTTGAGTGCTGCTTCTATGTGGGTGCAGTGTCCCGCCAAAGCTTCATCGATGGAATTGTCTACTACCTCGTAAACTAAATGATGGAGTCCCTTGGGCCCTGTCGTGCCGATGTACATACCCGGTCGCATTCGGACAGGTTCTAAATCTCTTAGAACTCGAATTTGATCTGCACCGTAGCTACTCGTCATAAAATAGGTTCTCCAAAATAAGGTTGCAGTCGCCTAGTGGCTTATAAAATAATAAATCACCTATCAATCTTAACACAAAAGGCTCTAGGGCGACGTTAGGGCAGTCTAAAGACCAATTTATTTAAGGGATGTACCCAGTTATTTATCCTAATTCTAGTTTGATGGTAATTTGCGGTGCTACGGCTACAGGAAAATCTAGCTTGGCTTTAGCTTTGGCAAAAAGGTTAGAGGCAATAATTATTAGCGCCGATTCGCGTCAGGTTTACCGCGAGTTTGATATTGGGACGGCTAAACCAACACTAGCAGAGCGGCAAGAAATACCACATTATTTGATTGATATCTGCGAACCAGTGGAGACTTTGACTTTAGCAGACTATCAGCAACAAGCCCAAGAATTAATCAATTCTCCTCCCGTAAGGGCGCAAAGCATTGCGCCCTTACCGCTCACTACTACTCTTTTAGTCGGCGGTACGGGTTTATATATTCGCTCGATAGTGCAGGGTTTAAAAATTCCCAGAGTTGCGCCAAATAGTGAATTGCGAAGTCAACTTGAAAAGCTTGGTCAACTTCAACTTTATGCGATGTTACAACAAGTAGACCCCGTAGCAGCACAAAAAATCCACCATAACGATGCAGTGCGGACTTTACGAGCGTTAGAGGTATTTTATGTAACTGGAGTCCCGATTTCTGAGCAACAAGGGGAAAATCCGCCCAAATATCCGATTTTACAAATTAGCTTGGATTGTCCTAATTTAGAAGATTTACAAAAGCGTATTGAACAGCGTACTGAAGAAATGATCGAGGCGGGATTAGTTGCAGAAGTTGAGTTTTTGTGTAAAAAATATGGGTTTGATTTGCCTTTGCTCAATACTTTAGGCTATCAGGAAATTAAAGAATATTTGCTAGGCAATGTTAGTCTATCTGAAGCTAAAAAGTTAACGGTTTTGCATACACGCCAATTTGCTAAACGTCAGCGTACATGGTTTAGAGCTTACCCGGAAATTGCCTGGTTTGATTCGGGCGATCGCCAATTAATTGAAAAAGTATGGCAGAAAGTGCAGGAATTTGGGGAATCGCTGTAAAAATCACTACTATGCGATCGCCTTTGGCGCTGCGCTCTGCGCAATCGCACTCTAAAGCGATAAATTAAAACAATCTTGTCACCCAAAACTCTACATTACGTTTAATGCCCAGTATTTACCGCTTTACAACTTTACCTCTATTAGTTTTTCTAGCTTTTTTTACCGCTCAACCAACCTTTGCGGCTTTTCTTCAACCACTAACAACTAAGAAGGGAATGGTAGTATCTGCTCATCCTTTGGCAAGTCAAGCCGGACTTGATATATTACGAAGTGGTGGTAATGCGGTAGATGCTGCGGTCGCAACGACTTTTGCTATTTCTGTAGTTGAGCCTTTTTCGGCGGGAATTGGCGGCGGTGGTTTTTTGCTGCTACATCAAGCTAATAATTCCCAAATGAAGGCGCTAGATTTTCGCGAACGCGCTCCCCTGAAAGCTACCAAAAATATGTATTTGGATGCTCAAGGTAAGGTGCGCCCAAATATAAGTATTGATGGCTATTTATCTGTGGGTGTACCGGGTACAGTCGCCGGACTTTATCAAGTTCATCGCCAGCATGGAAAATTACCTTGGGCGAAATTAGTTGCCCCATCTATTAAGTATGCTCAAGAGGGATTTGTTGTCACAGATCGGTTTGTGGGAGCAGTGGAAAGCCGCAAAAAACCAATTTTAAGCAATCCGGCGGCTCGGCAAGTTTTTACGCGCAATGGCACAATGTACACGGCAGGAGATAAGTTAATTCAGCGCGATTTAGCAAAAACTTTACAGCAAATTGCCACTAATCCCCAGAGTTTTTATACCGGAAATATTGCCCGCGCGATCGCCTCAGATATGGCACGTAACGGCGGTTTAATTACTTTAGAAGACTTAAAAACTTATAAACCTATTTGGCGCACCCCTGTTTGCGGTACTTTCCGACAATCGCGCATTTGCTCGATGCCGCCGCCTTCTTCGGGAGGCATACACTTATTACAAATACTAAATCTCATCGGCGACACCGATTTTAAAGCTAAAGGATGGCACAACCCGGATGTACTGCATTTAATGGTAGAAGCGATGCGAATTGCCTACGCTGATAGGTCGGAATACTTGGGCGATCCCGATTTTGTCAAAGTACCAGTACAACAGCTAATTAGCCCCGAATATGCTGCCAAAAGACGGCAAGAAATTCGGGCTAATGCTACCCCTTCAACGAAAGTAAAACCCGCCCGTAAAGCTGCTTTAGAACGCTTTACCAAAGCCGAATCTCCCGACACTAGCCATTTAACCGTAGTAGACGAACAACGTAACGCCGTTAGTTTAACTTTTACCGTCAATTATGGTTTTGGTTCGGGGGTAGTTACGCCAGGAACAGGTATTTTACTTAATGATGAAATGGACGATTTTGCCGCCGCTCCTGGCGTACCCAATGCTTACGGACTAATTGGCGGCGATGCAAATGCGATCGCACCCCGCAAAACTCCCCTATCTAGCATGACTCCCACTATAGTCACCCAAAATAATCGCCTGAAAATGGCAACGGGTGCGCCGGGAGGTAGCACAATTATTACTACGGTTCTCCAAGTTATTCTCAACGTCCTCGCTTACGATATGAACGCCGGGGAAGCCGTTTCTGCTCCCCGCATTCATCATCAATGGTTGCCCGATGAACTAAGAATGCAACCTTTTGGTTTAGATACAGCGACTATTGCCGAACTCAAACGACGGGGACATAAAGTTGAACAAAGGAGTCCTTGGGGAAATGCTAATGCGATCGTTGTCACCCCCGATAATAAATTAGAAGGAGCTGCCGATCCGCGCGGAGAAGGTTCTCCTAGTGGTTATTAAAAACTTCAACTTCTACGATCGCAAATTCTTTAGCTCTGGCGCTAGGTACTAAAGTCCAACCTGCTTTCAACAGTTTTTGATAGGTTGCCCAACCTTTAGAGCCTCCAGGTATGCGATAGTCGGGTACGCAAATATGGGGATAAGCTGTATAAGGTCGCCAAGAGCGATCAGTTTGCGTCTGCAAATGCAGTATTTTTTCTCCATCATCACCGAATCTAGATAACCAACACATTTGTCCTGCCATATAAAACTCCTCAATTCAATACGACTTAGAAACCGCCTAAAACTAAAGTTTTGGGCTGATATTTCCAGTCCGTTAAAATAGACTGAAATACCTATGTATTCAGCACTCAGTCTTAGGCACGAAGACTAGAGCTGTAAGACCTTGGGTTTAAATTCAAGGTAGTAATTCCCACTAAGGTAAGATAGCGATTAATTTAACCGCATCTTTGCACACTTTTGTCAAGCCCAACATCCTCCTAAAAGATTACTTTAAGCCACTACTTTAGTTTGTGCAAAACATCAATAGGGATTAATACCCAATATTGCGACATTATCCCAAAGATTTTAGTATTCAAGTTAACAAAACTTAAAAAATATGCCTTTTACCTTGCGTCGCCTGCCTCTAAGAATGCCTGAACTTTGCCATTAGGATTAAAACGGAGACGAATTCTAGGACTTTGACCATTAAGATTGGCGGAAACAAAACGTTCGCCAATTAAGGGCATTCCCGTGCGATCGAGATAAGTTCTTGATGGTAATCCATAGGGTTCAATTACTTGAATGCTACCGTCCACATCTAAAACAATGCTGTACTCTAAAGAATTCCTCAAGTTAGCAGGCGGTTCCCAACGCTGGTTAAAATAGTTGCTAACTTCGGCTACTTGAGGATTGGCAACAAAAGCAGTGCGGGTAGAAGTAGTAATAGGCTTTGGTGGTGTTGACGCATTTTCCCTAGAATTACTATCTTGTTGGGCTACTACAGTAGTTTTAGTTGTAGTAGAGCTAGGTTTTGCTGGTAAATTAGGACTGGGTATAACAGCGATGGGTGGCGCTGTACGATTACTCGTTCCGGGAACAGTTACAGTAGTAGTCTGTCCCGCAGTAGGGTTAATAACGATTGGTTGAGGTGGTAAGCCGTTAGGTACGGGATTAGTTTTAGTGCTGAGTGTTGTTGTTTGTGGTGTTGGGGTCGTAGTTGGTACGATCGCACTTTTAGCAGGAATATTATTATTTGGTGAAGGTACTAATATTGTGGTTGCCGGAGACAAGGTAGGCAATGGTAAGGGGGCAAGAGCAACTTCGGGATTAATAGTAGTTTTAGGACGATTATTGATATTGTTGGCGATTTGCGGAGAATTAGGACGATTAAATACTTGCAATCCTACCGCCGTAACACCCACACCTAACAGCAACACTGCGGCGATATTTGCCCAAGCTAAAAGAGGGGAAGAATTTTGAGGATTGCGAGAATAAGTTGGTAAAGCAATTAGATCGCTCTTATATTCATCAAGAGCGGTAGCCAAATCAAATAGTTGCAGTATGCTAAGTTGGACAAACTGCCCGGTTTCTGGTGTAGCTAAAGTTCCGAGAAATAGGTTATGAGCTAATTTTGTTGCTGGTTTTAGGGCAAAAGTATCGCTTTGAGCAATTAGGCGATCGCTATTTGAAGTTTTAGGGGGAAAATCCTCCGCAGGCATTAGCCACACATCGCTATCAACGTCTACTCTTGGCGACAGAGGTGTTTCTTGACCTAAAACAGCAAAGCTTTCGGAAGATAAGCTGAGTAATTCTTGAATATAGATAGTAACGACAGTGTGGAGGGCTTCTAGTTGGTTGCTATTGCCTGTAATACTAACTTGCTTATCCGCATCGGATCTTGGATCGTCAAAACGCAAGTCAAACTGTACTTCTTTTACTACTTTAGAACCCACCCAACGGGATACAGGCGAACTATAAGCCACAACTTGCAGCGTACAAGTGGGGGGAGTATAGCGATGTAGAACCGAATTTGATAAGGGCATAGTAGGGTATAGTTTTAAGCCAATGAGTTCTAGGTTGAGAAATTGTTTTTAATTAATACTCTTGCTAAAGAGCTAATTATTTTTGACTGCGATCTAAAAGTGCCAACCACAAACGCCGATGACCTCCCGGACTACTATAAAACAGCAAATCTACCAAAAGCTTAAGTGCCAATTGAGTTAATTTATCTGTAGAAACATTGCGATCGTCTTCCATGCGTTCTAAATAGATATTGTTAAAAGCATCGAGATAATCGCCAATTAAAGCCGTTTTATGAGGTTCGCTGTCATTTTGGGCAGCTTGTTCGAGCAAGTCGATCCCTCGGCGAATTAGTTCTTGGTGTTGTTTGGCGAGGTAGCAGCTAATTAACACCAGACTTCGCGCTTCTTCTATGTCTAGCTTTTTGCGTCCACCTTCACCTTTGCGTAAGGGATTTGATTGGCGCAATCTCCACAACGTCACGCGATCGGGTATTTTTGATTCCAGATTCAGCGCGGATGCGGCTTGCAACATAGCCTCAGACCCTATACCTGCTAAGGATTCCAACGCTAACAGCACCAAATCTATTTGAGTTTTGATGTTGTCAAGTTGGATTGAATCAGGCTGGGCGCGGTTTAGTTCATCCCAAGCAAGAGATGACCCAGCGCTAGAATGCGTATCTTTAAGCATATAAGCTAAGACAGGTATCGATAGAGTTGTTACCTATTTTGAAACCAGACTCTTTTAAGTAAATTTGGTTTCTAATAGCATAATCTGTCCGCTTACACCTGTCAGCTATTAGCGCTTCAGTCTTCCTTAATAAAGAGATTTTGTATTGCAGGTTAATTTATATAAGCTACTGTAACTCCTGTACCACCATCAGCTTTTTGGGCATCTTCATAGCGGCTAATTCTAGGGTGCTGGCGCAAAAACTCCCGTACACCTTGCCTTAATTTTCCCGTACCGTGTCCGTGAATAATCCACAGTTGCCCATTGGCGGTTGAAATAGCATCGTCTAAAGTCCTCTCTGCATCGGCGACTCGACTACCGCGTAAATCAACGGTGTTTTTAGAAGTCCGAATTACTGGAGTCGGGATAGTTTCTATAGGTTTATCTGCAATTACTTCTGGTTTTTTCTTTTTAGCAACTACTGGTTTTTCACCATCTAATGATTCAATATCTTCTAGGTTTACAGTCATTTTCATAATCCCAAACCGGACAATTAAATCTCCTTCGTCACTAGGAATACTTAAAACTTCTGCCGTTTGTCCTAATTTGGGAATGCGGAGGCGATCGCCTATTTGCGGTTTAAATCCTGGTTTTGGCTTTGGAGGTGGCGCTACATAGTTGGCGGCAATTTGATTAAGTTCGTTGGTTGCTTGCTGCGCGTCCATAGCCGTTACAGTGCCTTTTTGTAAGCGGCGAATAACTTGGGCGATTTCTCCTTTGGCTTCAGAGATCGCCTTTTGGACAACAACATCTTGAGAGGCGCGTAAATCTCGTTCTCTAGCTTGCAAAGCGGCGGCTTTTGCCGATACTTCTTGATAAAAACGTTCCGCTTGTTCTAATAACTTTTGCGCTTCTGTGGCTTTAGTTTCCTGACGTTTTCGTTGCGCCTCTAAACCTGCAATTACTTGGTTTACATCGTCATTTGCACCGCCTAAATGTTTTTTGGCTTCCTCAATTACTTCGAGTTTTAAGCCTAAACGCTCGGCAATAGTTAGGGCGTTAGAACGTCCTGGAATCCCCCACAGCAGCCGATAAGTTGGTGAAAGGCTGATTTCGTCAAATTCTACGGAGGCATTCTCAAAGCGATCGTCTTGATATTTTAGGGCTTTAAGTTCGCCAAAGTGGGTTGTAGCAATGCTTAATTGGGCGTTGTTAGCTAAGTAGTGGAGTAAAGAAATAGCTAAAGCGCTTCCTTCTACAGGATCTGTTCCCGCTCCTACTTCATCTAAAAGTACCAATGATGAGCCAGATTTGTCTATGGCGGTTAAAATACGGCTAATTCGGCGAATATGACCGGAAAATGTTGATAAACTTTGTTCTAACGATTGTTCGTCGCCAATATCGGTTAATACTTGCTCAAACCAAGGCATTTCTACAGGTTCGCGCGCGGGAATAAATAAACCGACTTTTGCCATCAAAGCGGCTAAACCAAGGGTTTTGAGAGTAACAGTTTTACCGCCTGTATTTGGGCCAGTAATGGTGACGACGCGGATGTTGGGTTGAATAAATAAGTCAACAGGTACAACATTGCGATCTTGTTCGTGCTGCTGCTGCCATACTAGAAGCGGATGGCGCAACTGACGTAAATTGATCATTTCGCCATCATTGCGGTTGATAAAGCGGGGTGGATTTGCTTTTAGCCAAAAACTATAACGAGCGCGCGCTGTGGCAAGATCGATAGTAGTTGCGATCGCTAGCAATCTTTCCAAGTCTTCGCTAACTTCGGCGACAAGCTTTGTTAAAGTCCGGCGAATTGCTTCTTCTTCTACCTGTTCTTTGCGGACTAATTGCCGTAACTGATTGCCTAAAGGAACAACGCCACTAGGCTCTACATACAGGGTTGCGCCGCTTGTTGAGGTATCGTGAACTATACCGGGGATAGCATCTTTTTGGGGTGCTTTAACGGGAATTACAAAGCGATCGCCTCGTTGAGTAATTATTTGCTCTTGGACGGCGTTTGCTTGGCGTTGGAGGATGTTTTGCAGCGATCTATTGATTTGGGTTCTTAGCTGTTTTATCTGGGTACGCAGGTCGCCTAAAATCGGGCTAGAGCGATCGGTTACTTGTCCTCGTTCATCTATACATCGATGAATTTCTTGCTCTAATTCGGGATAAGTCCGTAACTCGGAGACTAATTGTGTTAATACGGGGATATCTGGTTGATTATCGATAAAACGGCGCAATTGTCTAGCACCGAATAAAGTTGTAGCAATTTCTAGTAACTCATTTCCGGCTAAAATCCCTTGTAACTGCGCCCTTTCTACAGAGTCGCCAATATCTTGAATACCATCAAAAGCTAACCCTGTAGTTAAACGGGTTTCTAAATCGTAGACTTCTTTTGTCTGTGCGAGTAATTCTTCGCTCTGTAATTGGGATGCGGGAATTTGGAGATTACGCGCAGCGATAGAGCCAAGTTTAGTAGCTGCAAAGGTAGATAAATGCTGACAAAGGCGCGACCATTCTAATAATTCTAGAGTCTCAGATTGGATCAAGGCTTACCTGTAAAATCCCGTTAAGAAAGCTATATCCTATTCTAGCGGATACCTTTATAGCTGGGCATCAATTAAGCGCTGCATTATCGCCAATCAATTGCGCCTCTACAGTTAATGTTTAAAAATCAGGCATTGGATTGCTATACGTAGTAAGCGGTTTCGCGCGGATGTAAAATTTATCTTGCTTTGCCAGAAAACCTGAACATTCAAAAGCAATTTTTAGACACGGCTTAAACTTTAGTTTTGTCAAAATGCCTATGGGATAATTAATTTAAAGAGCATAGCTTACAAATTTTCAACTTGACACAATTTTTCTAAACACTTAAGATTTTAAAATTATTTAAAAATCTTTTGGTAAAAATGCAGAATCAGAAGCTGGCTTTTTGGCGGCTATTATTTATTAGTGGAACTTTAGTTTCAGGAGTTGTAAGTGACTTTGAGTTGTCAAATTTAATTGGTTTAAATATTTCTACATTTTCCAAAGTTGTATTTAAGTCTAATACCTCCCTTGCCGGAGATTTACCTGCAAATACGAAAGTTAAACAAGCTGAAAGCAAAAAACAAATTCAAATAAAGCAATCCCAAGCTAAAGATTACATCAGTTCAATCAACCGCGCCCAGGTTGTTTTTCATCTTAACAACGCTCAATTTGCCAGTTCAACTAAACAATTAAAATTAGAAATACCTAAAGAAAATAATTATTATAAATTTGAATTTGTAAGTAGCAATTCAAAGTATGCTTACACAACAGCAGCAGCAAAACAGATGAATCTTAAAAGTTATGCAGGAGTAATTTTTAAATCTAAATTATCTGATACATTTTATCTAGCTATTTGTCAAACAAACCAACCTGCAAATAAACCTCCAACGATACCAATTAAAATTGGTGACAAGGTATATTGTTCTGCTGATTCGTCTAAACTTGATTGACAAAGTTTTATGATAATTCTATGAAAAAAATCTATCCCGGCGGTGGCAATTGAGCAAGCAGCAATAAACGCGATCGCATAGTTTTGTAGGGTGCAATAGACTTATCCTTTGGAATCATGCCAGGACTTGCAATTGCTATTTTTCCCTAACACTACTGAGCATTTCGCTGGAAAAATTGCGATTTCTAAAACAGAACCGTTAGCAACTCGACTAAATAATAGCTAACAAAACTAGCCTGCCTTAAATCTCAAATATTGCTCGGATTGATAAACTGTTGAAGCGTCCATTTGTTGCTCTAGTGGGGAAAATAAGGCGATCGCACCTTGTTTCAAAAAATGTTAAGTATAAATACTACAACAAATTTTGATCGCAATCTCTTTTGCAGTGCTGTAGGTGGCAAACACCAACACCCCCCGCAATTTGATACGCTATGTTTTAACAGAATCGGAAGTGGGATAAAACAAAAGTGGATATTGAAATTGGGCGGGGTAAAAAAGCAAGAAGAGCTTACGGAATCGATGAAATTGCTTTAGTACCAGGCAATAGAACCCTAGATCCGAGTTTAGCCGATACAACCTGGCGCATCGGTAATATCGAGCGAGAAATTCCGATTATTGCAAGTGCCATGGATGGCGTGGTAGACGTTCGTATGGCGGTATTATTATCGGAACTAGGCGCATTAGGGGTACTCAATTTAGAAGGTATCCAATGCCGATACGCCGATCCCAAGCCAATTTTAGAGCGGATTAGTTCGGTAGGCAAAGATGAATTTGTCGGCTTGATGCAAGAATTGTATGCTAAACCCATCGAACCACAATTAATCGAGCAACGTATTCAAGAAATTAAACAACTTGGGGGAATTGCCGCCGTTAGTGCTACTCCCACAGGAGCAATGAAGTACGGCGAAATGGTAACAAAGGCGGGAGCAGATTTATTTTTTGTCCAAGCTACCGTAGTTTCTACTTCTCACCTATCGCCGGAATCTCTAACACCTTTGGATTTGGCGCAATTTTGCCGAGAAATGCCGATTCCGGTAATTTTGGGCAACTGTGTTACTTACGAAGTCACCCTGAATTTAATGAAAGCCGGAGCGGCGGGGGTATTAGTCGGAATTGGGCCAGGAGCGGCTTGTACCTCTCGCGGAGTCTTGGGTGTGGGCGTACCTCAAGCAAGTGCGATCGCCGATTGTGCGGCAGCGCGAGACGATTATTATCAAGAAACCGGAAACTATGTGCCAATAATTGCCGATGGCGGTTTAATTACTGGCGGCGATATTTGCAAATGTATTGCTTGCGGCGCAGATGGGGTAATGATTGGTTCGCCCTTTGCTAGAGCTTTAGAAGCCCCAGGAAACGGCTATCATTGGGGCATGGCAACACCCAGTCCCATTTTGCCACGGGGGACGCGGATTCGAGTTGCTACAACGGGTACTTTGGAGCAAATCTTAAGGGGTCCGGCTTTATTAGACGATGGTACGCACAACTTGCTAGGAGCTTTAAAAACTAGCATGGGAACTTTGGGCGCAAAAAACCTTAAAGAAATGCAGAGCGCGGAAGTGGCGATCGCTCCTTCATTGTTAACTGAGGGTAAAGTCTACCAAAAGGCTCAACAATTAGGCATGGGTAAATAGATGTAAGTCGGCGGCTGAGAGCAAAAATCGATTGCTACCGGATTGTAACTATCATCCAGCAAAACCATTTGCTGTGGCTTACAATAAGGGAGACGGAAATTTTTTTCCGTTCACTCCTCACACCACACTCCGCCCAATTATTATTGGGCGGTTTCTTATTTAGTTGACAGCTACTGATGACTCAATCCGGCTTTGTAAGTCACGACTAGACGTATTTCTATTGAGGGAACTACGAGGTAATACGCGCACAATCTCCTCTACAGTAGTCAAACCACTGGTAACTTTTTCAATAGCCGCTACTCTAAAAGATGAAAAGTTGATTTTTTTGAGGTATTGATGCAATTGAGTAATACTACCTTCATAAATAATTTCTTGGACAGTTTCATCAATATCTAACAACTCTACAATTACCTCTCGTCCCAGGTAGCCAGAATTAAAACAAAATTGGCAACCCATCCCTTTGCGCCATGTGCCAAATCTTTGCTGCAAACCCAAAATTTTTAAATCTGTTGGAGTTGGTGTATAAGGTGCTGCACAGTGAGGACAAATGCGACGCACAAGGCGCTGGGCGACAATTCCTAGCAATGCGTCGCTCAGTAAGGCGGGGTCAGGGCCAATGTCTTTGAGGCGCGGAATTGCCCCTACTGCATCGTTGGTGTGTAAGGTAGTTAGGACTAAGTGTCCGGTTAACGCGGCTCTGACCGCCGTTTCTGCCGTTTCCGCGTCGCGGACTTCTCCTACCATGATTACATCAGGATCTTGGCGCAAAATCGAGCGCAGTCCCGCCGCAAAGCTCATTCCCGCCGCTTCATTAACTTGAGTTTGGGTAATCCGGGGCAACAAATACTCTACCGGGTCTTCTACGGTGACAACATTAATATGCTCGTTGGCAACAGTTTGTAAACTGGTGTAAAGAGTGCTAGTTTTTCCCGAACCTGTAGGGCCAGTAAGAATAATCATCCCTTGGGGTTGCTTTAACCAAGTTTTGTAAGTTGCTAAGGTTTCTTGAGTAAATCCTAAATTATTGATGTTAGAAAAAGGATTATTTCTAGGTAGCAAACGAATTACAGCTTTTTCACCGTTGACACAAGGAAGGGTGCTAACGCGCATATCCATTCCTAGTTCGGTTTCCGAAGAAGATGCGTATTTTTCCCCAATCCGTCCATCTTGCGGGCGGCGACTATCGGAAATATCGATCGCCGACATGACCTTAAGCGCTACAATTACTCTGCGGCTGAGTTCGGCGGGAAGGGTTGTAATGTCTCGCAATACGCCATCAATGCGATAACGAACTCTCAAGCCGTCTGTCATTGGTTCTAAATGAATGTCGCTGGCGCGGTTACGCAAAGCTCCAGAAATCAGCGTTTTGATCCGCCCAATTTGATCGGCGGCTTTGGAAAGGTATAGTTCTGTCGTTTCGCTAATATTTTCTTGCTCGTATTCCCCCGTTAGGGGATTGATTAATTGAGCCGAGCTAAGGTTATTGACATTAAGATTTTGAGTATGAAACCAAGCACGGTAGCTTTTGTCAGAAATAGGAATAACTTTGATTTGGCTGTAAGTGCGATCGCCTAAATTGGCAACTATTTCTGGACTGAGATTGACAGGACTACCTAAGTAATAACACCCACGCCACAACAATAAAGGAATGGCTGGTGGTAAAGAATTGCGATCGGGAAAATGTCGCAAAAATCTTAAACTAACATCTCGATCGAGCAACGCTTGATTAACGGTGCCTTGATCGTCTACTAGAATTTGCAACGCTTGAGCGCAATTTATTTCTTGATTGATTAGTCTTTGCCAAGCGGAATTGTTTGTGGGTGAATTTTGCATATTTGTTGGTAAGCTCACTCCCTCAATCTAACTCTAGTATAAAATTTTCTAGTGGAATTACTGGTGCTTCACAATAAATTGACATTTATCAATTATATTTTTAACAAAATCTTACCCAAAACTTTAAATAGTGCGATCCTATTTGATTCATAAACATTATCTCGTAGCAATTCATTGCGCCCCTACAACGTTCACGATTGGTTTAGGATTGCTATAGTGCGATCGCATTTCTTAAAAAAATCACCTAAGCGTCTTTACAAGAAAAAACTTGAAGTATACACAACTCCAAGTTTTTTCTTAGCAACAATCTAAAGAGTTAAAGACTGAGCATTGGTTTCAATTAACTTTGCTAAATCCTTCAAAAATGCCGCCGCCGTCGCCCCATAAATAATCCGGTGATCGCAAGTAATATTTACCTGCATTTGCGACTTTACGCCTAGCATTCCATCATTGCTGGCAACGACTTGATTTCGTGCTGCACCAATGGCTAAAATCGAGCCTTGTCCGGGAGGCAAAATCGCATCAAATCGATCTACCCCAAACATTCCCAAGTTCGATAAAGTAAAAGTACCACTATTGTATTCGTCTGGTTGCAATTGTTTGGCTCTTGCTCTTTCTACCAAAGCTTTCCAGTTGCGCGACAGAGAATAAATATCTACTTTGTCGGCATTTTGCAACACGGGCGTAATTAGTCCGCCATCATCCATCGCTACAGCGACAGCAATATTAATATTGGGATGATAAACAATTTTTTGTTCCGAGTAGCTGGCATTAACTAAAGGATGCTTTTGTAAGGTAATAGCTACAGCTTTGGCAAGTAACGCCGTCATTGTCACGCCTTTAGATTTAACTTGCTTGTACAGTATATCCAACGTTTCGGTAGTAATTGTATAACCAACGTGAAAAGTTGGGACTTGCAAGGAAGCCATCATATTTCGCACTACTGCGTTTTGCAGCGTGTTCATTGGCACTACTTGACCAGGGGTTGCAGCAATCACGGGGGGAGTCGCAGGAGTAGGCGCAGAAGGCGCGGGAGGTGGTGTTACAGGGGTAGTAGTAGGGGGCTTGCTACCCTTAGCTGCTGTTTCCACATCTTCCGCTACAATGCGGCCGTGAGGCCCGCTACCAGAAAGGCTGCTTAAATCAACTTTCATTTCTTTGGCTAACTTACGGGCGCGGGGAGAAACCATAATTCGCCCATCTTCGACTTTTGCGCCATTTTGCGCCGGAGCAGTGGCGGCTATTACAGTGTTGGCAACATCTGCCACTTGTCCGGGAGAAGTGGTAGCGTCAGTGGTAGTTTTGGCAGAAGTAGCTTGTTGTTTGGCGATCGCAATTTCTGCTTCAGTTTCGGCAATAAGAGCGATCGCACTACCAACGGGGGCTGTACCGCCAGAGTCCACTAAGATTGTAGCTATATAACCTTCATAGAAGGTTTCTACGTCCATATCCGCTTTATCTGATTCCACTACTACCACTGTTTCGCCTTTTTCTACTTTGTCTCCTGGTGACTTTACCCAAGAGACAATTTTGCCCTCAGTCATGGTGGAACTAAGAGCAGGCATAAATACTTCGTGAATCATTTGTAACCTTGAAGCAATAAGCGATTAATTTTAATTATCAAAGAAGACTTGTATTGTATCTCTCTCTAAGAAACAAGAGACGTTCCGGGGGAACGCCTAGATCGGAAGATTATTAAATATCTCCTCGGATTTCTTCGACTATGCCATCACGCAAAAGAATTTCTACTTGCATTTTGCCAATCAGGTTGTCCCCTGGTTGAACGCTAAACAACCCTTCAAGTTGAAATTGGTTGACTTCTTGATCCATTTCCAATAGCTGCACTTGCTGGAGATTTTGCAAGCTTTGGTTTTTTTGCTCTAATAGTTCGCTTTTTTTCTCGTTAACTTGAATTTGGATACTTTCAATTTGCTGCATTGTCTGCGGGCCGGGGGGTTGCAAGCTTTGCTTTTGAATTTCTGAAATTGCTCTTTGTCCTTGCATTTCTAATTGTTGCAATTGACCGTCAACTTGGTTAATTTGACCTTGCAATTGCTGCTGAATTTCGTCTTTCCAACGCGGAGTTACTACAGCTTTGACGTTAATTGGGCGTTTTAGGGTGAGTTGAGTGGGGGAAATATCCATAAAATCAAAGCACAATTACTACTTTTTTAATTGCTTTAAGCAAACATCTTGTCAATAATATCGTGGTAGCGATCCATCACAACAGATCGTTTAATCTTCAATGTTTGGGTCATTGTGCCATTTTCAATTGAAAATGGTTCGGCAATTAGCTTAAAGGTACTAATTCGCTCATCTGGGCGATAACCAGGGCGGTTTTGGACTTCTCGGCTGACTTCAAGGCGATATAAGTCCAAAATTGCTTTATTACCAAGGTTGCTAGGATCTATTGCTGGATTTTGGGTAGTTGCCCATTGTTGCAAAGCGTCTTGGTTGGGGACAATTAAAGCGCCTAGAGATCGCTCGTCTTGCCCGACTAGCATAATTTGGTCGATGTAAGGCGATCGCAAACAAGCATTTTCTATCGGCTGCGGTTCGATATTTTCCCCATTACTGAGGACAATTGTATCTTTAGCGCGTCCAGTAATCACTAAATCATTTTGCTTTGAAACCCAACCTAAGTCTCCGGTATTAAACCAACCTTCAGAATTAATTGCTTTTGCCGTTGCTTCGGGATTTTTGTAATAACCCTGCATGACTTGACTTCCGCGAATCATAACTAAGCCTTTTTTGCCCACAGGTAAAGGTTTATGGCTTTCAAGTTCAACAATTTGGGTTTCGGTATCGGGTAAAGGTTGACCATCCGCACCGCGCAAGTTGCGCCAAGTCCGCCTTACATGAGTAATAGGAGAGGTTTCCGTTAAACCGTAGCCGCCTAAAATATCAACGCCGACAATTTCGTAAAAATCTTCTAAGTGTTCCGCAATCGAGCCGCCACCACTGACTAAAAACTTAACTTTTCCTCCAGTTGCTTCTCGTACTTGCTTGTATATTATTTTGTCTGCCAACTGATGAATCAAACCTAAAGGAATTATTTGTATCCTCGCCCAAAGCTTTGCCAATGATGAAGGATATAGATTGTTTAAATCTAAGCCTTGGACTACTCGCCGCGCCATAATATAGCGTTGACTTTGAGCAAAAAAGAAATTTATCAACTTTTGCTTATTAGCGCTTTGTTCTCGAAATTGCTTTTGTACGCCTTCGTAAATAGATTCCCATAGGCGCGGTACACCCACCATATAGAAGGGTTTAAATTCTTTAAAGTCTTTTTTGACGTAACGAATATTGGTGTATATCTGCGTGCAGCCGTGAGCGAGAATAAAGTATTCAAAACTACGCTCATAACAATGCCAAATCGGTAAAATACTCATAACAACTTCTCCCGGTTGTGGCTCTACTACCGCACTTGCGCCAAAAACTTGCGATAGCAAATTGCCTTGACTTAGCATTACTCCCTTTGGCTGTCCCGAAGTCCCCGAAGTGTACATTAAAGTAGCTAAATCTTCTTTACGGCGTTGCACGGGTTGTAAGGTATGATTTGCGCCTAACGAAGTTACACCAGAATAATTAAGAGTTTTTGTATTGGCAATTTCTGGTGGCTGTTCGTCAGAGAGGATTATTGCCAGATTTACAGGTAGTTTGCCCTCGGTTAGCAGTTTTTGCAGTGTGGCGTTATCTTGCACCACCAGCGCCATGCTATCGCTATGAGAGAGGATATATAACAACTCCTCGCGGTCAGCTTGCGCTCCTCTTACGGCATTAATTGCGCCCGCCGTCATAATCCCTTGATCGGCAACTAACCAGCGTGGTTGATTTTCGGCAAATAATGATATGCGATCGCCATGCTTGATTCCCAAGGCTTGCAATCCGGCGGCAAATTGTCCAATCTGTTGATATAACTGGCTATAAGTTAAACTTACTTCCGGCTGGACGTGGGGATCTTTTAGTGCAACTGTATCACCGAATTTTTGAATTGCGATCGCCCAGATTTCTGGGATAGATTGCACGTTGGCATAGTCAGCAGTACGTTTTGATGGGGTATTTAACATAACTCAATCGCTAGATAAGTTAATTTATTTGTTTATACCTTACCCTCAGTTATGCCCAAAATATAGCAATCCTAAATCAATTGTGAACGTTGTGGGGGCGCAATGCATTACGCCCCTACGAAATAATGTTTATGAATCAAATAGGGTTGCACTGACAGATTTTGGGGTGGATATATTTAGTTACGCTTAATTAGAATCGCTTTCAAACCTGCCGCCGATGCGCCTTGATAATCTTCCTGGAAACTATCGCCAATGTGCCATGCGTCTTTAGCTTGACAATCGTGCTTATCTAAGCTGTCGGTAAAAATTTTCTGACTTGGCTTGGCGGTGCTAACTTCGGTAGAAATAGTAATAGATGTAAAAAAGTCGATTAAATGGAGAGATTCTAAAACTAAATAAAGCCGCGAATCAAAATTTGAGATTATCCCTAGTTCTATTTTGCGTTTCTGCCAGCGTTCTAAAGTGGGAATAACATCCTCGTATAAAAGCCAAGGTTTAGCCGTTGAAAAGTGATCGTAAAGTTGCTCAAAAAACTTAGAGAAATCTTTAAATTGATTGACTGCTCCTACTTGTTGAAATGTCTCTAAAGCTACTCCTTGCCACCATTCAAATTCATAGTTAGGAATATCATCAATTTGTACTCCCGGAAATATTGGCGGCGGCGCAGCCACAAAACTTTTAATAAATGCAGTGTTTAAGGCTTCATCTGATACTTCAACACCAAATTGACCAGCAATTTCTGCATAAGCTTTACCCACACTACCTTTAACTCCAAATAGCGTACCAACGGCATCTAAAAAAATTACTTTAGGCTGTTTCATAACGGTCTAACATTCAATTTGATAATTAAAAATCCAACTAATCCCCCCATCAAGTTTACACCCATATCGTAGATAGTATCTGGATAATAAACCGCAAATTTACTATGCTTGATTGGCTTACAGCAAACTCGCAAGAAAAACTCAAAAAATTCATTTAAGTTGCCAATTATGCAAATTAAACCCAATACAAAAATTAAACTTTGCCACCATTTAAGTTTATGCCAAATATTTATATATATTGGTAGCAAAATGATAACGACTCCTAAAGCAGAAAAAAAATGTTCTAATCGATTTAGCCAAAACCAGGAATAGGGAATGATATCTTTTTGAATCATCCAAGTTAGCCAAGTTTCAATGATGGGAAAGACAAATGCTGTTGTTAAATATAATCTATGTTCGTTGCTAGATAGATTTTTTTCTAAATTTGAGAACCTAAAGATAAAAAATACAGCAAACCAAATACATCCGAGTAATACCCAGTTGGAAAATACTGTTAAAGAGAATAAAATTATTAAAGTAGCAAATAAACCCCAAAACCAATTGTATTTAAAAACATTTACCATTTTTATTTAAAAAAACAGGCATATAGCCTGTTTGAACAAAATTATAAAAGACTTTAACTTAAATCAGTTAAGCAAAACAACCACTTATTATTTTTAAACTTACTCAGTCAAATTATCTACAATCGGTTGAGTAATCCAATTTAACCCCACTTTCAACTGATGTCCTAAAGTAGGCATCCGGTAGAGATAAGCAAGACGACGCGCAACGTAGGCTAGAGAACCGTCTAGTTTTATGCCTAAACCTGCAAAAGTGGCGCTATTTGTCCCCAAAGTCATCATTTCCCCTAAATGCTGATAACGGAAAGGTAGCAAAGGTCTATTTGTCAGTGATGCCCAAATATTCCAGCCTGTATAATCAGCTTGTTGAAAAGCAGATTGAGCAGTTGTTGGCACTTGTTTTCCGTCCGCATCAATGCAATCGGCTAAATCGCCCAAAGCAAAAATTTCTGGATGGTCTACTACTTGTAATGTAGTTGTAGTAGTAATTTGACCGCGCCCATTGTGTTTGAGTGGGAGACTTTGTACTACAGGATTTACTCGCGTTCCTACAGTCCAAATTACTAAGTCTACAGGAATTGTATCTACTTGATTTTTGTATTCTAAAGCGATCGCATCGCTGGTAATAGATTCAATTTTAGTTTCCAAGTCAACCCATACACCCCGCGCTTCTAAAGCTTTTGTTGCCGTCGTGCGGTTAAATTCGGGCGATGTCCGCAATATTTGGTCGCTTAACTCTATTAGGCGCAATCTACCGCGCTCTTTTAAGCGCTCCGACAGCTTACAGGCAAGCTCTACGCCGCTATAACCCGCCCCGACAATGGCAACGCGAATTTTATCGGTTTGGGTTTCTTCCAGCATTCGTAGGCGTTGCTCTAGGCTATAGGCATCGCTAACAGTCCGAAATGGAAAGGCGTAAGAGCTTGCGCCGGGAACCATATCTAAAGGAGTTTCGCCACCTAGAGCTAAAACTAGGCGATCGTAAGGGATTTCGCTACCATCAAGTAAATAAACTATTTGCTCATCAGTATTAATATCGGCGACTTCTCCTTGCAAGCAGCGAACGCCTGTATTAGCGAGAATTTCTACAAAAGGCGGGGCAATTTCCCAAGTTTGCAATTCTCCCGTTAGCAGTTCGTACAGGAAAGGAGAAAATAAAAAGCGATCGCTTTTATCGACTAAAACAATTTCTGGTTTTTGCGCTTCCCAAGGTAGTTGGCTAAGACGTAGGGCTGTGTAAAGACCGCCAAAGCCTCCACCTAGTATACAAATGCGATCGGGTTGCTGGGTTGTCATAAAGCTTTAAGAGGTTGAAAAAGCAATTGCCTAGTTTCTTCTTCCAAGATAGCAAGCCGAATTAAGGAGAGTCGCAGGTGAGGTTATATTTAACGCTATGAATCAATCCAATCTATCGTCAGCAATAAGAGAACATATATCAGAAATATTTTATTTACTCAATTTCTTTTCGCAAACACAGGTAGAACAATGGGATCGAGTTCCTAGCGATTTCTCTCCTGCTTGGGTAGAGATAGGAGATATTCAGTGTAATGCTGATAGTTCTATTTTTTTCCTAACACTCATGTTATCTGGACGTGTCTATCTAAATTTTTTAGAACCTCATATTCATATTTTTAATGAAAACATGAAGTCAATTCTTTATGAAATAGGCGGGCTACTGGATGACTGGATTATCAATACTTACTATGATTTCATTTTTTTAAAAAGAACAGAAGATGAAATCATGAATCCTGATAGAATTTGGTTGATTTTGAGTAGGCTGTGTAAGATTGCTTTAGGTTATGAAGACTGGGGAAAATATCAGATTGATGAATTGTCCTTTGATTATTTTGTAAAAAATTATACCCATTCCTACGATCCTATCTAGTTGTTTTCAAGATCGGGTTTTAAAAAATCATTTTAGCCTGTCTAGATTTTTACAGATGAAAAGTGCTAGTAAATCTTTGACCAAAAGTTTAAGAATTTGAGACATAAAAAAAGCCCGTTGGTACACGGACTAAAATTACTATTTTCAATTGTTGTAAGACTTGTCTAGCGGTTGGCTTTTTGTTCTACTTTGCGTTCAGCGTCGCTGAGTTTGGTATCTTCGGTTATGCCACCAAAAACGCGCTGATACTGATCGTTACCTAATTCACCCGCCGCGCGTTCGATGCGACCTTTGATATCTTTGTTGGAGTTGCCTAAATCTTTAGGAATGATTTTTGCTGCTTCTTTACCGCTTTCTAGTTCGTCAAAACCAACTTTATCGGTTTTTGGGGTAATAGTATTTTTAGGCGCGACAGCAAGCACTTGAATATTGGCTAAATCGGTTAATGGTGAAGCTTGTACCGATAACATAGGATTTGCTAACCATGCCATACCTACTAGCATTACACTAGCAATTGTTAAACTCAAACGCTTTAATATTTTATTGACAACCATACAGAAACATCCTCTTATTTGTGTCGATTACTTGTATGAATGTTATGGAATAGCGACAAAAATATCGTCTTCCCGCAGATGGGTTTATAAAGCTGTTTAAAAAGAAAGCATATAACGGTACTCACCACGACTAAACTAAATATGGGGAAAGAGTAGGCGCAGGTGGTTGCAAATTAGGCACGGCAGCTAATTTGAGGAAAGTCCGGGCTTCCGAAAGACCAAACTTGCTGGGTAACGCCCAGTGCGAGCGATCGCGAGGATAGTGCCACAGAAAGATACCGCCGATTTCTACGGAAAATGGTAAGGGTGCAAAGGTGCGGTAAGAGCGCACCAGCAGCGCCGAGAGACGCTGGCTCGGTAAACCCCGGTTGGAAGCAAGGTCAAAGGAATAATGGTTGGTCTTTTACCTATTCCACTGCCTAAGAACCGCTTGAGGCGCTTGGTAACAATCGTCCCAGATAGATAACCGCCCTGGTGGAAAAGAAAGATGTAGCAGTGCTACGTCTCTACATTATCATCAGAACAGAACCCGGCTTATGTCCGACTCTTTCCCTATTTTTGTTTGTTGGCTGAAAATAAACGCGCGATCGCCTTTTCTATTTCTGGCTGTTTAATTAGCGATTCCCCAATTAATACAGCCTTTGTGCCTGCTTTTGCTACCAATGCCAAATCTTCAGCTTGATGCAATCCCGACTCGCTAACAACTAAAATATCTCGCTCTTGTAACTGGTTTCCCCGTGCTGCAAGTATTGAACAAGTAGTTTGCAAATCAACAGAAAAATCTTCTAAGTTACGGTTATTGATCCCAACTAGGGTTACGCCATCCAAAGCTAAAACGCGATCGAGTTCTTCTATGGTATGGACTTCAATTAAAGCCGCCATTTTTAAAGCTTTGGCAATCTTGATAAAATATTGCAAATCTTGGTCAGTTAAAATTGCCGCAATTAGCAATACCGCATCTGCACCCCGGACGCGGGCTAGATACATTTGGTAAGGATACAAGATAAAATCTTTGCATAGCAAAGGCAATTCTACCGCCGCGCGAATTTGAGCTAAGTAACTGAAACTACCTTGAAAAAACTTTTCATCGGTAAGCACAGATAAACAAGCTGCACCGCCTTTTTGATAGGATTTAGCAATTTCTACGGGGTCGAAATCTGCTCTAATTACACCTTTACTTGGCGATGCTTTTTTGACTTCAGCAATTAAGGCTGGCTGAGTTTTAGGTTGACGCAAAGCACCAACAAAATCCCGCGATGGAGGCGCTAAAAGTGCTTGCTGTTGCAAGTCAGCTAAAGGCAATTTTTCTCTACGCCGATTAACTTCATCTTCTTTATGCCATACAATTTCTTCTAAAATATTGTTGGGTTCAGCGCCCGGTACAAGAACCTGATAGCGCATACTTTCTAAAGCAATAGTACGGTTGGGGGGACGACGACGGATTTGCATTGTGTCAAAAAAATAAATTTACCAAGCAGATTTTTGTAGGGCGTAGGGGCGCAATACATTGCGCCCCTAAACTTCCCGCGTTGTTACTCGAAGCGCCTTAAAATATCCTCTTAAGATGCGATCGCCCGTTTATAAGCTTCGTCCAATACCTCAGATAAAGTAGGATGAGCGTGGACTAGATGCGCTAAAGTATGCACGGTTTGACGATTTGCGATCGCGGCGGATGCTTCATGAATCAAATCTGAGGCGTGTAAGCCAATAATATGTACCCCCAAAACTTCCCCGGTATCTTTGCGGAAAATTAGCTTTGCCATACCGTCGGCTTCTCCTTCGGCGATCGCTTTAGAGTTACCTTTGAAATAACTTCTCACCGCGCCCACTTCAAAACCTTCTTTACTTCCCAACTCTTTAGCGGCGGTTTCAGTCATGCCTACATAGCTAATTTCTGGGTGGGTAAAGGCGGCAGCAGGAACGCTATGATAATCAACTACTCGCTCATTTCCACAAATATTATCTACAGCGACAATTCCTTGACCTGAAGCCGCGTGAGCCAACATCATCTTACCGTTAGCATCGCCAATCGCCCACAAATGCGGTACGACTTCCCCAGCAGATAGCACCGCCATACTATCATTTACAGGAATAAAGCCCCGACGATCTAATTCTGCACCGACGGTTTCTAAACCAAGGTTTTGTGTAGCGGGGATGCGCCCAGTAGCCACTAAACAAGCATCAACTTCAATAGTGTCAATAACTTCTTTAGTTTTAAAATCAGCTAACTCAATTACTACAGGAGTACCAGGAGTAACAGTTTTTGCCATGACTCCTACATGAGTTTCAATATCGCGGGGAGTAATTAAAATTCGCTCTGCTAGTTTAGCAATATCTCTGTCAAAACCAGGCATTAACTGATCTAAAGCCTCAATCATGGTTATTTCGCAACCCAAAGCCGAGTAAATATCGGAAAACTCTAAGCCGATATAACCGCTACCAATAATTGCGATCCAGTTGGGCAAAGATTCTAATTTTACGCCTTGGTCGCTAGTAAAGACAGTTTTACCATCAATTTCAATTCCTGGCGGTACAAAAGGAACTGAACCAGGAGAAAGGATAATATCTTTAGCAGTGATAATCTTTTCGCCATTGTCTGTAGTTATCGCTACTTTTTGCGCTCCAGCTAACTGACCTCTACCCCGAATTATCTCTACATTGAGGCGTTTGAGGCTATTGGTTAAGTCTCCTTGAATTTTGGCTACAAGGTTATTGGCATGATCTGCGATCGCGCTGCGGTCAAATTCCACATTACCGACACTAATACCCAAAGATTTAAGGTGGTGAGCGTTGCGTAATTCTCTAACTCTACCCGAAGCTGCAAGCAGTGCTTTAGAAGGGATACAGCCTCTATTTACACAAGTACCGCCCATATCGGCTGCTTCAATAATTGCCGTTTTCAATCCGCAACTAACAGCGTGTAAAGCCGCGCCATGTCCGCCTACTCCAGCGCCAATAATAACTAGATCGTAATCAAATTCCTGACTCACGGCGATCGCTTCTCCTGGTACTTATATTCTCTATTTTCCTCTTTAGCGTGCGATCGTTGCAAGTACCTGCTATTTATCTCTAGGAAAAGTGGCTTGACTGTATGCTAGGTTTGAAACGCTGATTTCAGTCATTGTAAATATGGTGTTCCAAGTAACGACTCCTAACGCCGAAATCATATATCCCGACAGCGATGGCAAGCCAATGGCAGACAATACCAAGCAATTTCGCTGGATCGTGACTATCAAGGAAAATTTAGAGCTAATCTTTGCCAATCAATCGGATGTTTTTGTAGCAGGAGAGTTGCTTTGGTATCCAGTGGAAGGAAGTAGAACCCTTTGTCAAGCGCCGGATGTGATGGTGGTTTTTGGGCGACCTAAAGGCGATCGCGGGTCTTACAAGCAATGGACAGAAGCAAATATCAATCCCCAAGTAGTATTTAAAATTCTCTCCCCTGGGAATCGCTTGGGTGAAATGGCAAAAAAGTTTCAATTCTACGATCGTTATGGAGTAGAAGAATACTACATTTACGATCCTGATGATATCGATTTAACAGGCTGGCTGCGAAAAGAAGACAAGCTAGAAGTGATTAATGAGATGAATGGTTGGGTAAGTCCCCGCCTAGGGGTGCGGTTTGAAGTCGCTTCTGGGACTCTGGAAATTTTTAGAGCTAATGGTGAAAAATTTTTAAGTTTTATAGAGATAGATAGTTTACGCGCACAAGAACGACAACGGGCTAACCAAGAGCAACAACGGGCTGACGAGGCAGTTACTCAACTAGAAGCCGAGAAAAAGCGTAACGAAGCCTTGGTTGCAAAATTACGTGAAATGGGAATCGATGCAGAGCAAATTTAGCTTTGCTTGTGCTAAAGAGCGATCGCATGACAATCCAACTTGCCTGTTAAGATCGATGCTGATTAACTATATAAAAAATTAATTGTGACTGTTAAACCAGAGTGGTTGCGCGTGAAAGCTCCTCAGTGGGAGCGCGTCGGGAACGTTAAAGAAATTCTCCGAGATTTAAGCTTAAATACTGTATGTGAAGAAGCTTCTTGTCCAAATATTGGCGAATGCTTTAACGCAGGTACAGCAACATTTTTAATTATGGGCCCAGCTTGTACTAGAGCTTGTCCTTATTGCGATATTGATTTTGAGAAAAAGCCCAAACCGTTAGATATCACCGAACCGGATAGACTAGCGCAAGCAGTACAGCGACTAAAATTAAATCATGTTGTTATTACCTCGGTAAATCGGGATGATTTAACCGACGGTGGTGCAAGTCAGTTTGTACGCTGCATTGAGGCAATTAGAGTTACATCACCCCAAACCACGATTGAAGTATTGATTCCTGACTTGTGCGGAAATTGGCAAGCTTTAGAAACAATCTTACAAGCCGCGCCAGAGGTACTAAATCACAATACCGAAACTGTACCGCGTCTGTATCGTCGCACTCGTCCTCAAGGTGATTACGATCGCACCTTAGAATTAATTAGGCGATCGCGCTCTGTTGCCCCAAAAGTTTATACTAAGTCTGGCTTAATGGTAGGTTTGGGCGAAACCGACGAGGAAATTCGGCAAGTAATGGTAGATTTGCGCTCAGTAGATTGCGATATTCTCACCCTAGGACAATACTTGCAACCAAGTCAAAAACACCTGCAAGTTCAAAGCTTTGTCACTCCAGAACAATTTGATGATTGGCGGATTTTTGGCGAAACTATCGGATTTTTACAAGTAGTATCTTCTCCCCTAACTCGTAGCTCCTATCACGCCGAAAAAGTTAGAGAATTAATGCAACGTTACCCGCGTAAATAGCCGTGCGCCAAACAAAAATAACTGTTTTGGGTGCGGGGGCGTGGGGAACAATTTTAGCCAAACTAGCCGCCGCCAACGGTCACAACGTGGTTTTATGGTCGCGTAGCGGTGCAATGGGGTTAGAGGAAGCTATAGACGGCGCTGAGATAGTTTTATCGGCGGTGTCTATGAAAGGAGTAAGAGCCGTAGCTACAGAAATTCAATCATTGCCTATCAAATCTCAAGCAATTTTTGTTACTGCCACTAAAGGGTTAGAACCATCTACAACCTCAACCCCGGCGCAGATTTGGCGCTCTTGCTTTCCTACCCATCCTGTAGTTGTGTTGTGCGGGCCAAATTTATCTAAAGAAATTGAGCAAAACTTACCCGCCGCAACGGTGGTAGCTAGTACCGATATAGGCGCGGCGGAAATAGTACAAGAAGCTTTTTCATCTTTGCGCTTTCGGGTTTATACAAATTTTGACCCCCTGGGAGTCGAACTTGGGGGGATACTAAAAAATGTGATGGCGATCGCATCGGGGGCTTGTGATGGTTTACAACTAGGTACAAATGCTAAAGCGGCACTCCTGACGCGCGGACTTACAGAAATTGTCAGAATTGGTAACAATTGGGGAGCAAAAACCGAGACTTTTTACGGTTTATCCGGTTTGGGTGACTTGCTGGCAACTTGCAATAGTCCTTTGAGTCGCAATTATCAAGTAGGTTATCAATTATCTCAAGGTAAAACTTTAGAGGCAACTTTGGCTAGTTTAGAAGGAACTGCCGAAGGCGTAAATACCGCCAAAGTTTTGATGCAACGCGCTAGGCAACACAATATTTCTATTCCAATTACCACCCAGGTACATCGGTTGCTAACAGGTAAAGTTACACCAAGACAGGCACTAGAGGAGTTAATGCTGCGCGATATTAAGCCAGAAATATGATAGAAGGGCGATCGCGCTTACAAGTAAGTATTCTAACTACAGGGTAGGATAAGGACGAAGGCTAGTTTAGCTTTCAAGTATTCTCCTCACACCTATACCGAATTCAAATGGAATGGCAAATAACTGATGCCCAAAATTTGGCATTAATTGACCGTGAAATTGGCGATTATAAGTTTTCACCCGCCCAGTACGAAATAGTTAGACGGGTAATTTATGCGACGGGAGACTTTGAATATAAATCTTTAATTAGATTTAGCGATCGCGCTTTGCCTGCCGGGGCTGCCGCCTTAGCTGCTCGTAGTACGATTATTGTTGATGTCCCCATGGTACAAGTAGGCATAACTTCCCATATTCAAAAAACTTTCGCAAATCCCGTTTATTGCAGCGTAGAGGGTCATAATTGGAGTACCAAAGAACTATCTACCAGCGCCTCTGGGGAAATTGAAACTTTGGCTAGAAGATATCCCGAAGCCATTTTTGCGATTAGTCAAGGACAAGCAGCATTGACGGCGCTACTAGAATTAATTGAAGCGGAGGAAATTAGACCCGCTTTAGTCATTGGTACACCCGCAGGATTTATAGATGTAGATGTCGCTAAACAGCGCTTAAATGATTCAAACGTCCCTCACATCCGAATCGATGGGCGCAAAGGCAGCGCAGTAGTCGCCACAGCTATTATTAATGGTTTAGTAGAACTAGCTTGGCAGGCTTACGGACACGATGACGATGAAAACTAATTAAAAAGCAAGCAATTTTTGGTCGGAGTAACTACCATAAACCTAGCAGAGCAAATTTAGGGTACAAAAGCGCTCAATTATGGTAGTAACAACTTTCCCACAAACACTACTCCTAAGTACCGAAGAACTACATCAAATCAACGCCTACTGGCGAGCCGCAAATTACTTATCTGTCGGGCAAATATATCTTTTAGACAATCCCTTACTGAAAGAACCTCTCAAGATAGAACATATCAAACCAAGGCTTTTAGGTCACTGGGGAACAACCCCAGGGCTGAATTTTATTTACGTCCACCTCAACCGTTTAATTAAAGCTCAAGACTTAAACGCAATTTACATAGCTGGCCCCGGTCATGGTGGGCCGGGAATAGTAGCAAATACTTACCTAGAAGGAACTTATAGCGAAGTTTATCCCCATATTTCCCCGGATTATGAGGGAATGCGAAAACTATTTAAGCAATTTTCTTTTCCTGGCGGTATTCCTAGTCATGTTGCACCAGAAACCCCCGGCTCAATTCACGAAGGGGGGGAACTTGGTTATTCACTATCTCACGCTTACGGTGCAGCCTTTGACAATCCCGACTTGATTGTTGCTTGTGTTGTGGGTGATGGGGAAGCCGAAACGGGCCCCTTAGCTGCTAGTTGGCATAGTAACAAGTTTCTTAATCCGGTAACGGATGGGGCAGTTTTACCGATTTTGCATCTAAATGGTTATAAAATTGCTAACCCTACCGTGCTGGCGCGAATTAGTCACGAGGAATTAGAAAGCTTATTTATAGGCTACGGCTACAAGCCTTATTTTGTGGAAGGTTCAGAACCGGAAACCATGCACCAATTAATGGCAGCAACTTTAGAAAAAGCGGTTTTTGAGATTAAGGAAATTTGGCACGAGGCGCGGACTAAAGGCTTTACCGTGCATCCTCAGTACCCGATGATTATTCTCAGATCCCCCAAAGGTTGGACCGGTCCCAAAGAAGTCGATGGTAAAAAAACTGAAGATTATTGGCGATCGCATCAAGTCCCATTTGCGGAAATGGCAACCAAGCCCGAACACTTAAATTTGCTCGAACAGTGGATGAAAAGCTACAAACCCGAAGAACTGTTTGACGAAAACGGTTCATTAATGCCAGAACTTGCGGCTTTAGCACCCCAAGGAAGCCGCAGAATGGGGGCTAATCTCCACGCCAACGGGGGTTTATTACTTAAAGGTTTAAAGTTACCAGATTTTGCTAACTACGCGGTAGACATTGAGAGTCCGGCGACAATCATGGCGGAAGCTACCCGCGTGATGGGTGAGTTTCTGCGGGATGTGATGAAGCAAAATATGGAAAGCCGCAACTTTAGAGTGATGGGGCCCGATGAAACTGCTTCTAATCGACTCAATGCTTTATTTGAAGCAAGCGATCGCACTTGGGCGGCGCAGATTCTCCCGGAAGACGATCATCTTGCTCCCGATGGTCGAATTATGGAAATATTGAGCGAACACACTTGTCAAGGCTGGCTAGAAGGCTATTTACTGACAGGGAGACATGGATTTTTCTCTTGTTACGAAGCTTTTATCCATATTATTGATTCCATGCTTAACCAACACGCCAAATGGTTGAAAACTACCCGACATATTCCTTGGCGTAGACCGATTGCTTCTCTCAACTATTTGCTAACTTCTCACGTATGGAGACAAGACCATAACGGTTTTTCTCACCAAGATCCGGGCTTTATCGATCATGTGATGAACAAAAAGCCGGAAGTAATTCGAGTTTATTTACCCCCCGATGCCAATACCTTGCTATCTGTAACCGATCATTGTTTGCGGAGTCGTAACTATGTAAATGTGATTGTTGCCGGAAAGCAACCCGCCTTACAGTATTTGGATATAGATGCGGCAATTAAGCACTGTACTACAGGGATTGGAATTTGGGGTTGGGCGAGTAACGACCAAGGGGTAGAACCCGATGTAGTTATGGCTTGTGCGGGGGATGTCCCAACTTTAGAAACTTTGGCGGCGGTGGATTTGCTTTACAAAAACTTCCCCGATCTTAAAGTCCGGGTAGTAAATGTAGTTGATTTAATGAAACTTTTACCAGAAAGCGAACATCCGCACGGTTTGAGCGATAAAGACTTTGATTCTATCTTTACTCCCGACAAGCCAATTATCTTTGCTTTTCATGGCTACCCTTGGCTAATTCATCGCCTCACCTATCGGCGCACCAATCACCACAACATTCATGTCCGGGGCTACAAAGAAGAAGGAACAACTACTACGCCCTTTGATATGGTGGTGTTAAATGAATTGGATCGTTTTAGCTTGGTAGATGATGCGATCGATCGCGTACCCAAACTTAAGTACACCGCCGCCTACGTCAAACAGATGTTGCATGACAAACTAATCGAACACAAGCATTATATTGACAAGCATGGCGAAGATATGCCGGAAATTCTTAATTGGCAGTGGGGTTATTATAGCGATTCACAAAAAACTACTCCGCCAAAAATTGACAATTCGAGCAGTTCTACGCCTTCTCAAGAAGGTGGCGAAGGTGCGGCTAAGTCTGGCTCTTAGCTTGACCTTAACCCCTTTGCAAAAATCTAGGATACTTACTGATAAGACCCTTTTGCAGGGGGTTTGGGGGAGGCAACTTCCCAATGGGGGACTACCAACCAGACCCCCCATATTTGGTTTTTCTTAAAGTAAGCTAATAAGTTTTATCTAATCTATATAACGCCGCTTTGAAGGCGATCGCGGTTTTTTCTTCTTAGGACGCACTTCGCCTGAATCATCCCCCCCTAGCCGACGGCTAACATCAACAAACATATCTCTTTGCAAACAGGGATAGTCACTTACCCACAACTTGCGACTAGGAATATACAAGTCGGTAACTTCATCAATATCGCTCAAGTCTGGACTGTTTGAAAGCAATACCATTTCTACTGTTTGATTTTTGGCGATTACTTTATGTTCTTTCCGCAATGGCACTTGAACAGTAGTCATAAACCCTGATTCGTCGCCAACTTCTAAGTTTAATCGGCGTTCGCGGTTTTCAATTAATACAAATTCTCCAACCTCATTGACGTTTTCCTCGGTACTAATTAATTCTTCTGTGAGAAATATATCTAAGATCCGACCGCGAAAAAAGCCAGCATAAGGATAGCGGCGATATTTTTGATTGCGTAAACCCGCCCGATATACAGGTTCCCAAAACCAGTAAAGCCCACAAACTAGCCCCACACAAAACAAAACTGCCCCAAAACTCCTGCCTAGTATAAATTCCAGCACTAATACAACTAATACACCCACCACAGAAAATAATAGCCGCCGCAAAAAATCCGCAGATTTGCCCCAGTAGTATTTGTATTGTTCAGCAGAGGCAATTCGAGGGATAACTTGTTCAAATTTCTGGCGCGTGAGAGGAACTAACATTAGGGAGTTTGGTAAAACGGCTTATAGGATCTTTTCTAACCCATAAATCAAGGACTTTAACAGCAGTACCTTACGAATAGCGAGTAATACTCCCGGCATATAACAAGCGCGATCGCTCGTATCGTGACGTAAAGTATAAACTTGACCTGCTGCGCCAAAAATTACTTCTTGATGAGCAATTAATCCTGGTAAACGGATGCTATGAATCCTAATTCCTTCCTTTGCTAAACTACCTCTAGCACCGGGTAACTTTTCGGTTTCTTCTACCAAAGCCGGGTTAAAGGGTTTGCCCATTTCTGCTAATATTTCTGCCGTTTGAATTGCTGTACCGCTTGGTGCGTCGGCTTTTTGATTGTGGTGTAGTTCGATAATTTCCACATGATCGAAGTATTGAGAAGCAGCGACGGCGGCTTGTTGTAGTAAAACCATTCCAATTGAGAAGTTAGGAATAATTAAGCATCCTGTGCTGGCTTTATCAGCAAAATCCGCTAGTTCGGCGATTTGCTCGGTACTTAAACCCGTTGTCCCTACTACTGGACGCACCCCATAAGCGATCGCCGACCGAATATTATTGTAAATAGAGCTTGGGTGAGTAAAATCTACCATCACGGCGGGCTGTTTTTCTTGCGCCGCAAAGGCAAGCATTGGCTCAAACTGATTAGTAATCGGGATTTCTAACGGTTCGCTTAAACCTGCTAATTCCCCCGCGTCTCGATCTTGGTATTGGGGATTGCGGTCAACTGCGCCCACTAAAGTCATATCTGTTGATTGGGCGATCGCGCGGATTACTTCACGTCCCATTTTACCCGCCGCACCGTTGACTAGCACGGGAATCGGAGCTTGTGCCATGTGTTCTAGATTCTCTTTTTATAGATGCTCGTCTCAACTTTAGCAGAAAGAAGACTTTACGCTAATTTTAGGACGGACTTCGCGAGTGTCAATTAAAATCAAATATTGTTACGCTCGAAACAGATAGAGAGTTAAATCATTAATGATGACAATTTTGCGTAAATTTACAATATTGTTTTTGTGCCTAACTTTGAGTGTGACAACTCTTGGCTGTGGTGGCGGTAACCAAACCGTGCGCCAAAGTCCCAACACACCCCAGCAATCGGCAGCACCTACAAAAATTGCTGATGGGAAATATCCCGTACAGCAAGCAAGTTATAGCGATGCAAATGGAGAATACGAGTTATTTTTGCTCAATACTCCCCCCGGTCAACCGCCGAGTTTTCGCACGACAAACTTACAAATGGCAAGGTTAACCGATGAAGAAATTAAAAGCGGTGAAAAAAGCTATCTGAATGTAACCAACGGACAGCCAGCAATGCACCTCACCGAAGACTTCAAAATTGAGTACAACCACGCTGTAACTGAAAATCAAGTCAACCCCCAAACCGGACAACAAGAAACCGTTGTCGTGCGCCGCGAGAATAGCTTTTGGAGTCCCTTTGCTGGCGCTTTGGCAGGTCAGGCGATCGGTAGCTTGCTATTTAGACCCCAATACTACTTTCCACCTGTCTATCAGCCTGGTGGTGGCGGATTAAGAGGTTTTGGCGGTTATGGTAATTCCTACGATCGCGCTGTCACCAGTTATCGGACTCGTTACAATGCGCCACCTTTGGAAGTCAGAAATCGAACTAATTTTCGTACTACTGGCGGGATTAGAAGACCGTCATCTTCAACGGTACGCCGTTCGCCAAGTTCAAATACAGGTAGCCGTTCTAGTGGTTCTGGTTTTGGCTCTAGCACTTTACGTCCTTCTGGTAATTCTAATTCCAGCCGTGTTAGGCGACCTTCGTCGGGTAGTTTTGGGAGTGGGAGTCGTTCTAGCGGTTCTCGCAGTCGTTCTAGAAGTCGGCGTTAAATAATCAAAAAGGGAATAAAACCGTAGGGGCGCAATGCATTGCGCCCCTACTATGTTCACCATTGATTTAGAGAACGCTATATTCCCTTTTTTAATTACGGTGTTTGCCAGATTCTTTGATGATATTGAGCTATATCTGCATAAGGATCGGGGACTGGGTGGCTGTGGTCATGATGGTGATGATGGTGTCCATGACCGTCAGAGTTGTTTACTCCCGCCGCTAGACGAAATTTGCACATTTCACAGTTCATCTGCACTTGACCTAATTGAGTTTCAATTTCTCGCTCTCGCAACACAGAAAATAACTGCGGATGCAAGCCCATTTCTGGCAAACAATCAATTTTTATTTCTGGGTGTTGCTCCTGTTGGGCAAAAGTAAGATCAAAAATCTTTTTGACTAATACCCCTGTAAATAAAAAGTAGGGCAAAACAATAATTCTTTTGGGGTTGTAAAGTCGAGCGCGGCGAAATCCTTCTTCTAGGCGAGGGTGGGTAATGCCGATAAAACAGATTTCGACGGTGGAATAACCGCTACCTTCCCAAAGAATCCGGGCTAGTTTGTACAAGTCGCCGTTGGCATCGGGGTCACTAGCACCACGTCCAACAAATAATAATACTGTATCCGCGCGATCGCTTTTATCCATAGCATCAAGTTCCGCCAGCCGCGATTTCCATAACTCCACAATCCCCGGATTGATGCCAAAATGCCGCCCATAATGAAACTTTACTTGGGGATGCCGAATTCTCGCTCTATCTAATTCGTTAGTAACATCAAATTTGTTATGCCTAGCTGCAAATAACAAAATAGGCAATACAGATAGTTCGGTATAACCTCTTTCTACACAAAAATCTACCCCTTGTTGAATTGTTGGTTCTGTTAGTTCCAAAAAACAAGGCAGTACCGGTCTAGAAATATCTAAGGCTTGATAAGCCGCCGTAAAATCTAAAAAGCTTTGCCGTCCGCAGTCGTCTTTAGTGCCATGACCAATTGTCAGTAAGGGACGATGGAGCGGTAACGGTGGTAATTCTAGAGGTGGCGGAGAATGTTCTAAGTTTGTTGTGTTTATAGCAGTCATTGAAAATAATTATCCTTTCCTGTGCGACGCAGGAAATAAATTGAGCTAGTGACAATTTCGGCATCCTGGCTAACGGTAACTGAATTTAAGACAATTACAGACTCGTTTACAGTTGCGGCACAGCCCCGGACTTGCACCGGAGTTTCCCTAGTTGTCACTGGTAGCGTTTTATTGCTTAGTTATCTTAACCGATTTAGCTTAATTCAAAATCCGGGGGAGGGGGTAAAAAGCTTTATGACCGATTAATTGCAGCGATTAGAGGTTCAACAACTTTAATTTATTTTCTGTGGCGATCGCACATCAGCGACAATTTTTAGTTATCTAAATATGCTGACAGTTGTTTAATAACTAAATTTGTAAATTCAACAACAATTCAGCGACTTTTGAGCATAATTGCGCCTAAATATTTGTTTTACTTATAACTGCGATAATTTTTTATAAACCAGCCCTTGGGGGGAATATTGCTTTAAAGAAAGCAGCGATCATTAGCATAGAAGTAATAAATGTCTCGGCTCAGGGACTTGATTGGTAAAACTTTTAAATCACAAAACAAGTTTTTAAACTGAACTTGCTTAGGAGTAAAGAAAAAATTAGATTATTTCCTCTACATATTAATTGAGCAAATGAAGCGGCGGATTAAATGCAGGTAAAAGTAATATTTTTACCTGCAAAAATCTACAAAAGTTGAACAAAAGGAATCTACAATTTATGAAGTCTTCTAGTCTATCTAAAAATGTCTGGGCAAGTGCTGTTATTTTTGGTTTTGCTACTTTGCTAGTAATGCCTGTTTCTGCTCAAGATAGCCCCAGTACAGGTAGCACGACCGGAACTACTACCACCACCCCCAGTACAGGTAGCACGACCGGAATCACTGAAACCACTCCCAGTACAGGTAGCACGACCGGAATCACTGAAACCACCGAAACCACAAGCCCCAGCACGACCGGAACCGCCACTACAACCCCCAGTACAGGCACGACCGGAACTACTACAACCCCCAGTACAGGTAGTACCGGAATCACTGAAACCACCGAAACCACAAGCCCCAGCACGACCGGAACCACTACCACAACCCCCAGTACAGGTAGCACAACCGGAAGTCCTACAACAGGGACAACGACGATACCTGGAACAAGTAGTACTACGACAGATACAACAACTACAACGACGACTCCTGGAGGTAGTACGACTGAAAGCGTACCAAGCACTACAACGGGTACAGACACAAATACTGGAGCAGCCACTACTTATCAACAAACTAGCCCGACAGCAAGTAGCGATCGCAGTTTTGACTGGGGGTGGTTGGGATTGTTAGGTTTAATTGGTTTAGCTGGTAGGCTTGCTAAACATCAAACAACTACTGTTTATAGCGATCCTTATCAGACAACTGGATCTAAACACTAAAAAATTGCTTTTTTAATAACGCTTCTATTTAACAGCTAATAACTTTATTAGCTGTTTTGAGCGATTACGCCCACCTAGTTTTCGAGCAATTGCTATTATCAGTTTTTGCCAGATCAAAACTAACTGGCGAAGAAAGTTTCTGTGTTGATATCCAAGCCTTGACGACTTCAATAATTTATTAGATACACGTCTTTTTAACCTTTTTTTTGTGCGTCGGCGGAGCATCTGTGCTATTTGGATTGTTTCTCGTTCTTGCTGAAAAAGGTCTATTTTTTTTGTAGCTAGAACAACTAAACCTGGTCTTTTGTAATGAATGTAGGGAATTGCTATTAATTTATGCCTAAATATTTTATGGGAAATTTGCGGCGCGTTTTGGTCGCATTTAATTTCATTAGCTGTGACTTTTAACTCAAATAGTGCTGCCTCTAATTGCTCAGATAGTAAGTTGACTTTTTCTACATTTACCAATAATTTTTGCCAGCCGCTAATTAATTTTTGCGGCTTTTCTCTGTTCAATTGGGGTGACAATGGCTCTATAGAACTACAATGCAATGTTTTTTCTGTACCTATAGCAACAAATTTACGCATGGTTAGACGGCTTGTAAACCAAATACATTTATGCCATTACAATAGTACAAATGAACTATTAAAGCAAGAAGATGTTAGCTAGAAGCCGCACTAAGATCAGCATTGCGAGTCAAATAACCATCTTCCATATCGACAATGCGATCGGCTATATCGAGAATGCGGTTGTCGTGAGTCACCATCAAAATAGTTGAGCCTTGCTCTTTGGCGAGGCGCTGCATAATTTCTACGACATCGCGTCCAGATTTTTTGTCTAAAGCGGCGGTAGGCTCGTCTGCTAGAACAAGTTTGGGATGATTTACCAAAGCACGCGCGATCGCAATGCGTTGTTTTTGTCCGCCCGAAAGGTTGTCTGGATAGTAGTTGATGCGTTCTCCCAAGCCCACCGCTTGCAGCATTTCTGTAGATTTTGCTTCAGCTTGTTGCTTAGAAATGCGATCGTTTAGTTCGATTGACATTTGGACATTTTGCCTAGCACTCAAAAATCCTAGTAAATTATGAGCTTGAAAAATATAGCCAATTTGTCGCCGCATTTGCACTAATTTATCTTCATTAGCGCCGTTCAATTGCCGATCTAGAAGTGTTAAATTTCCCTCTTGAACTGAACGCAAGCAACCAATCAAGCTTAGTAGTGTAGTCTTCCCGGAACCCGAAGGGCCAGTCATAATGACAATTTCTCCAGCATTTATGCTGAGATTAATGTCAAATAAAACTTGTTTTTTGATGTTGCCTTTGCCGTAATAATGATTAAGATTTTCAATTGCAATTACAGGTTCTACCATATTCTTTAACTTTTTTTAACTAGAATATATCCGCAGGATCGGCAGCTTGGAGTTTACGGACGGCGATCGCACCAGAAGCACAACACATAATTATAGTTAAAATTACAACAGTTATCGCCCGTTCTGCGGTCATAGCTATTGGTAACAATGTGGCATTTTTTGCCATAGCATATTGAAACATGGCAAACCCAAACCCTGGAATATAACCTAAAATTGCTAAAATTAAAGCTTCTTGAAATACTACAAGTAGTAAGTATTTTTGAGTATAGCCCATTGCTTTTAAAGTAGCGTATTCTGGCAAGTGATCGGAAACTTCACTATAAAGAATTTGGTAAACAATCACTGTTCCTACAATAAAGCCGATAATTGTTCCTAAAGTAAAAATAAATCCGATGGGGGTACTACTTGACCAGTAAGCTTTTTCAAAATCGGTGTATTCTTGTTTAGTTAAAATCTTGATATCTTTGGCTAAATAGGTTTTTAATTGCTCTTTAACTATTTTTGGATCTGCGCCAGATTTTAATCTGATTAATCCGATATCAATTAATCCGCGCTGCCTTTTATCAGCAAATATTTCTAAAAAATTGCGATCGCTAGTAATTATATTTCCGTCTGCTCCAAAAGACGCGCCTAATTCAAATATTCCACCTACTTTAATTTGCCTGCCTGCGACTTCCGTTGCCACTATTTTTCCCTTATTAAAATCTGTAGTAACATCTCCAAATTCTGGTCTAGAACCGCGATCGAATAACACAACATCCGGCAACTTAACTTTATCTAATTTTTCGGAAACCCCAGGCAAAGCAAACAATCGATCTTCTGGGTTTATCCCAATTACCTGAATATTACGCAGCTTGCGAGTTTGGGGATTTTTCCAGCTAGTAAAATCTAAATATATTGGATGTACAGATTTTACAGATTGCAATCCTAATGCTTGATACAAACGCCTTTGAGAAAAGGGTTCCATTGAAAGTAAAGCATCAGATTGAGGATTAATCAGTACAATATCTGTCTCTAAACTGTCATGCAGGCGGACATTAGAATTAAACAATGCTTCTCGAAACCCAAGCTGCATAAACATGAGAATATCTGCAAAAGCAATTCCTGATAGAGCAATCAAAAGCCGAGGTTTTTCTCTAGTTAATTGCAACCATGCCAAAGGGATTTTTTTAAACATTATTTTTTTAATAGTTAAATATTAATTGCGACAACAACCTTGGCATTAGTCAAACCAGAAACTTTCCGACTAGATTGAGATTCGAGATTAATTTTAACTTCAACAACTCTAGCATCTACATCTGCCGATGGATCACTATCAATTACATCTTGCTTGCCAACTAGCCTACCAATTTCTGTTACCGTCCCCTTAATTTCGCCATTAAAAGCCCGATTATCGCTAGTAACAGTTGCTTTTTGTCCGAGACGAATTTTACTAATATCTTCCTCCAGGACTTCAGCTACTACTACCATTGAATCAGTTCTACCCATTTCCACAATGCCCTCATTACTAATATTTTCTCCGGGCTTACTATGGATTTTCATAATTTCCCCAGTTTGGGGCGCGGTAACATAAGTCAATGCTAATTGAGCTTGAACTTGCTTAACACCAGAAATTGCGCTATTAACTTCTGCTTGGGCTATTTGCACATCTACCGGGCGAACTTCGGTAATTTTATTTAGAGTGGCTTTTGCTTCATTAATTTGCTGAATTAAAGTAGCAATGACTCGCTCTTTATTTGCTCTAGCTTCAATTAGCTGCTGCTGAAGGATTCCGACTCTTTCACGACGGGTAGCTTGACTTTCATTGACTTGTTCAGTAGTAGTTACTGCACTCAATCGTCTTTGTTCTAATTCTTGAGCAGAAATCGCCCCACTACTATATAAATCTTGATAGCGTTGCAGATCGCTTTGAGCATTACGTCGTTCAGCTTCGGTACGCGCTACTGTGGCTTGGAGAGTTTCATTTTGCCCTTGTAGTTCAGCTTGCAAACGGGCAATTGTAGCATCATTGGCTTTATTTTCACCACTCAATTGAGCTTGCAAACGCGCGATGGTTGCTTGCTGTGCTTGGATTTCGCCTATTTGCGCCCCAGCTTTGACTTTGGCTAGATTAGCACGGGCAACTTCTACTTGTTGTTTGACTGCGTCTAAATCCGCCGCCGTGCGATCGCGATTGTCTAAAATTGCCAGTATTTGTCCAGCCATAACTAATTGCCCAACTTTGACTAATACTTTTTCAACCCTAGCTCCCGTACCTTGAGCCGAGCTTGGAGCAGACACCTTAATTACTTCTCCTTGAGGCTCCAGTCGTCCTAAAGCGATCGCCGATTCAATTACAGGAGTAGGGATAACTACAGGGGTTGTAGTAGCTTGTGGCTGCAATGCTTTAAAAGCCACTGCACCAACGATCGCACTAGCGACGACAGCTAAACCTATCTTCCAGCGATTTTTGGGCTTTAAAGACTCTACTTTTTCGATTGGTTGTTCGATCGTGCTAGACATGGCGATCGCTTTTCTATAGATTAAAAACTTTACCTTTCAAACTTTAAAGTACAACTTACGCTAAGTATCCGCAAGCAAAGTAATCTATTACCGATAAATAGTGCATATTTTCTAGTTTGTCGTAATTATCTGCGAGAAATACTATCGATAAATACTTTACTCAAAGTCATCTTACCAAGGAAAAGCCATTTGTTCCGGTCGGTGCAGCAGGAGCTAAACTCATTGATTATCCGGGTATTGGTGAGTCTCAAGAGCGCGACGAAGAATACCGTAAACTGTATAAAAAGCTTCTTCCAGAGTTGGATGTAGTTTTGTGGTTAGTTTAATAGAGATATTTTTCAAATCCCGTGACTTTTGCCAACTACCCAATGACGGCGAAAAAAGCGCGATAAAGCTGTTTCTTCTAACGATAGGTAAATTGGGCGACCGTGCGGACAAGTTCGGGGGTTACGAGTTCTTTGCCATTGGTCTAAAAGAGTCTGCATTTGCTCTAAACTTAAGGTTGTACCATTGCGGATTGCACTGCGACAGGCTACAGCAACTTGCGCCGTTTGTAAATCTCCACCCAAACTAAGCTCTAAAAGTGCCTCAGCGCAGTCTTCACGCTCTACTAATAGTGCTGGTGCGTTACGAACTGCCCACACATTATCACCAAAAGGCTCTATTTCTAATCCAATTCGTTCTAATTGCAGAGTTTGCACTGTCGATAAATTGTTGAGAATAGCTGGCGTTTCTAATTTTACTAACTTCCAGTTGGTCAGCAATTGGTCGTACAAAACCCGCTCGTGAGCAATGTGTTGTTCTACCAGCCACAAGCCCCCCGGATGCTCCACCATAATGTAGGTATTGTGGACTTGAGAAACCGCTTTTAAACTAAAACTTGCTTCTATTTGTGGTACTGGCTTCACGCCATAAGTACCTTGGGCTTCGGCGGCTTTAATTACTTTCCCTACCCGTGCATTATTTACTTGTTCGCCCAAAGTATCGCTATTGAGGCGCAAAACTTGCTCGATGGCTTGGCTAACTTGTTCTTGCCAATGAGTAAGATTATTTAAGTAAATTTCGGTTTTAGCGGGGTGACGATTCCAATTAACTTGATTGGGACTGATTTTGAGGTGCAAAAAACAAACTGGATAGCGATCGCGTGGTAAGGTCTTTGCAGTGGTAGCTAAAATAATTTGCTCTATTTCCGGCAACTTCACCATTCGCCCATTTACAGCCACTTTTACCCAATCTGGGCGATGGCGATGACATCTATCGGGTAAACCTAGTACCAATTGCAAAAGCCCCAGATTTTCTACTCCCAGTTGCGGCACTTCAACTTTTAACTGCTGCAAGTCACCTACTCGCAATTGACGAACAATTTGCGGTAATAGCTGTTGTGTACCTACCCCAGGACTCAGCGCAAACCACTGACGGTCATCTAGCCACACTACCCAAGTTATTTGAGGATGACATAAAGCAATTTGTCCGATAGTTGTTTGAATTGCCTTTGTTTGTTGCGCTAAAGTCGGCAACCCTTCCCGACGTTCCCACCACGTACCAAATAGATTGTCTACTGTAACTACTGTACCCGGTGCGATCGCCACTGTTTCTATTTCTATGGGTTCTCCTTGGGGACAATAAGTAACTCGCCAAGCTTCATCGCTGGTTTGTCCGCGACTGAGAACTTCTAAATCAGCCAGTTGCGCCAAACTATGCAAAGCTTCTCCGCGAAAGCCCAAACTATTAATTTGCCACAAGTCTTCGCAGTTGCGGATTTTGCTAGTGCTATGAGCGGTTGCTGCTTGCTTCAAATCTTCAAGCTTCATTCCACAACCGTTATCAGATACCCGCACCCGCCACTGTTGCGCCCATACAGAGATGACAATCCGCGTTGCACCCGCATCTATAGCGTTTTCAACAAGTTCGCGCACCACCGCCGCCAATGAGTCAATTACTTCTCCAGCAGCGATTAGGTGTACAACTTCTATAGGTAAAGTTTGAATCCCAAAAGTCATTTTATCTAGGTTTACCCATAAAGACAGAAGACACACCAAATTGGTATGTCTTTTGAGTAACACTATTTTTTTATTGTAGTATTTCCGTTAATTCTCTGAAGCGGAAGGGCGGCTAAAAATTGGTGACAAGAAAGCTACCAAAACCCCAATTAAAAAGCCAGAGATATTCCGAACTAATGGCAACCAATCGGAGGTACGGGTAATTACGGGGGCAATTCCAAAGGCTAGAAACAAAATTCCCCATAATGGCGAGAAAATTAACGCCCATTGCCAGGAAAAACCTTGTCCTTTGCTGCGCGATTGTCCTGCAAATCCACAAATTACCCCACCAAGTACCGAAGTAATCAACGTCAAAATCCACTGTTCGCGCGGTAATCCTGGTACAACTCGGCAACCACCTTGACGCAAACAACCTTCAATTGAGCCAATTGCTTGAATAATTGCTTGATCTTCGCCTTCTTCCCGCACAAAATATAAGTTGCCGAAGCGCGTCTGCAATTCTATCCAAAAGGTACGGGGCAAAAGGTCGTAAACCGCATCGCCAATACTAAAATTAAGTATATTTCCGCCTCGTGAATCGGCTACAAGTAATATACTTTTTTCATCTAAACCCCAAAAACTTTTTACAGCAGTTCCCGGCGTGCGATCGTATTGAGTCAAAACCCGCAATTTCCAGCCTGTTTCGGTTTGAAAAGCATCTAATTCTGCGGCTAACTTTTCTTCTTGGACGCTAGTTAAGGATTTTGCTAAATCAATAATTGGGGTTGGTGTTGTGGGAAGTAAATCAGGATTATTAAAGGCTAATGCCGTAGGTGTAAGGTTAGTCCATACTGCCCCTGCTAAAAATATTGCACAAAAATATACGAAAATTCGTTGCCAAGAAAAACGCTGCATGAGCAATTCTATTAAGTATTTTTAATTTGAACTATTTGTAAATAGTCTTCAGTATTGAAAACTAATATTTCTTTACATTTGTTTACTTTACTCTAATGTAGGTATCCTTGGCAAAACTTTACAAACCCAATCAGTGGAGTTTTTTCACGGGTTCAAGGCGCATTAACACTGTAATCAAAGCTACGCCTACCAAAGCGCCGCCAATATGAGCCACATGATCTACCCCGTCAGTAATTCCAGTTTGGCGAAATTCAAACAATATCCGTTCAACTACAAACTGTCCAAGAATGATAACTTCCAAAACTCTGCGCCAATGCCAGCTTAATTTGATTAAAACGCTAACTACAAACAAGCCAAAAACTGCCCCGGATGCTCCCAAAGAGTAACCCGCACTGCTTCCGTGAAATAGAAAGCTCATGACGCTTGCGCCCAAGCCACAGATTAAATAAGAACTAACAACTCCAATAACTCCTTCTTCTTCTTCAACTAATTTGCCAAAGATGTAGAGAAAAAATAGGTTTCCTGAAATGTGCGCCCAGTTAGCATGACAAAACATTGCTGTGAAAAATTGATACCAGGAGGGAGAAGAAAAGTTTAAGTATAAATTACGAATAAAGCCAAGATTTAACCCCTTGTCAGCAATAAAAATAACCAAGTTGATGATAATTAAGGCAAAAACACCGTTATAAGTGTTTTTTAGCTTATTTTTTCCAGTCTGATTGTCGTCTAGCAGCATAAAAGTAATTTTCCTTTAAGATACAAGCACTCATCACAGATTATCGGCAACTACTCATCTTCTGGATCGTTCATGATTGGGGCTTTTGGGCGAGAATTATTAACTATTTCTACATCGTCGCCTAATTCATTTTCTTGGATATATTCAAGGCGATCGCTACTGGCTAACAATTCTCTTTGACTAGGAGAAAGGCGACTAGAGGGACGATTAAAAGTTTTCCAAGCCGTCGTCATCCCCGCAAACACGCTCCGGGTACTAAGTTCAACTTTTTGCGCTTGTTTTTTTGCCCCGTCAATACTGCGATCTACTTGCTTAACTACCTGGCTGGCACTTTTCACCCCATCGCTAACATCGTCGGTTAATTCGCTAATTTCTAAACCTGTAAGCCTGATTGCTTCAAGAGTTGGGGGCAAATCGCGCCTTAAAGTATCAAACAATTTTTCGGCACTACGAGCCGCCCGCGCGACTTCTTGTAATGCCGGAATTGCTGTCACCAAAACCGCCGTAAGACTGACAGCAACTAATAAAATGGACAATCCAAGCCAAAATATAGGATCGATCACAGGATTTTATGCAACTACAGGCGATCTAGCATAGGTGGTTCGGGCGTAACTTCGTTGCCCTTCAAAATTTGACTTTCTTTTTGGCTGGCTTCCACACCCGCAGAAATGGCATCGCGCAGACGTTCTAAAGTGCCATCCCAATTACGCAACGCGGATTCAGAAAGACGATCTGCCTGAATTTGGACGCTGGTGGACAAATCTTCGGCTAATTCTGGCAACGCATCGGCGGATTTTTTTAAAAATTGACGAGTTTCCTTACCTGTGCGAGGAGCCATTAGTAAACCTGTGATAGTTCCGACTGCTGCACCTAGCAATACGCCGCCAATAAATGTTCCCGAACGGTTGTTAGACATTGTTTCGCTCTCTCCTTACACCCATTTTAGGCTGATTTTTTTCTAGTGATGTGCGATCGCATTTCGGCATTCAGTCATTAGGATACTTTAGAGCTACAGTTTACACCCACTATTTTCTAAATCTTGGCGTTTGTCGTCTTATAAAAGCTGTATTTGGAAAAGAAAAACGCTGCCATGCTTGTTGTCCAATACTTAAAAGCGATAAAACTTGTCTTACGCGTTGAATTTGAATCTGTAACGGCTCGTTTCTTTGTTTTAGCTGATAAATCCCCATTTGCCCTTTATAAATAGCATTAGGTGTCCCGGCTAAGGCGGCCCCGGTGCTGCGATTGATAGCAATTAACTTATTATTTAGGCGCTGGAGCTTTTGCCGCAAAAGCCATACACGCCTAGCAATATAGAGTAGTATCAACGCAATTAAAACATTAATAATGACGATAGTTACAACCATAATTTGAGTATTGTTTAGATTAGAATCAGCAATAGCTCTATCAAAATTACAAATAAGTTTCCCCAGGGCGCAAAGTCAGAACTTCTACGCCATCATTGGTTACAGCGATTGTATGCTCAAACTGTGCCGATAAGAGGCGATCGCGTGTCAGCGCCGTCCATTTGTCGCTTTGTACTTCCGATTCCCAAGTTCCTTCATTAATCATCGGCTCAATAGTAAATACCATCCCCGCTCTCAACCTTTTGCCTTTTCCTCTCGTGCCATAATGAGGCACTTGAGGCGCAGTATGAAAAATATTACTAACACCGTGTCCAACAAATTCGCGCACCACCGAAAAACCTTCAGCTTCAGCATATTCTTGAATCGCTGCGCCAATATCTCCAATCCGCGCATCGGGCTTAACTTCCATAATTCCCCGACGCAGACATTCTTTAGTTACTTCAACGAGCTTTTTTGCTATAGGTGAAGGCGTACCAACAAAGAAAGTTTTAGAAGTATCCCCATAATAACCATCTAAAATCGGGGTTACATCTATATTAATAATGTCACCATCAGCAAGAATTTGTTTAGCATTGGGGATGCCGTGACAAATAACTTCATTGACGCTAGTACAAATAGATTTAGGAAAACCATGATAACCAAGCGGTGCGCTTTTGGCATTGTGCGCTTGCGTCCACTTTTCCGCCGCATCATTTAGTTGTAAAGTGCTGACTCCTGGCTTTACCATCGGTTCTAAATAGTCTAATAATTCTGCCGCTAGTTGTCCCGCGCGGCGCATTTTTTCAATTTCTCGATGAGACAAAAGAACGATTGTTTCGCTACCCATGCAATTAATTTCCTGTATTCCTAACTAAATGCTAACTTTTCGAGGCTAGTCTCGGTACAGAAATTTTCTTAGATTGGATAAGATGTACAATGAGAGGTTTGAAACGAAAAAATAATTGTAGGCTGTATGGCTAAAAAGAACATGATCGAGCGCGAGAAAAAGCGCACTAGAACCGTAGAAAAGTATGCTGAAAAGCGACAAGCATTATTAGAACAGTTCCAAAATGCCCCCAACCAACGGGAAAAACTAGCTATCCACAGACAAATTCAGCAGTTACCCCGCGATAGCTCACGCACTCGCCACCGTAACCGTTGTTGGGTTACAGGTCGTTCTAGAGGTGTTTACAGCGATTTTGGTTTATCTCGCAACGTTTTCCGCGAGTGGGCGCACCAAGGCTTATTACCAGGGGTAGTCAAGTCTAGCTGGTAGTTTTAAAACCCCTTTCTGTGCTGGAGAGGGGTTTTATTTATTGTCCACAACAGCGATCTATACCCAGACTATCTAAAAGTAAATCGCTAACAGCATTGGCGATCGCAAACTCTCCATAAAAGCTTTTAGAAAAGTCAAATGCCTGCATCTCTGTAACAATCGCAATTACCAGACTTCCTAGATCGTTTTCCCCTTCCATTCTTTGTCTCACAAAAATCTGCGCCGCTCGCTTTGCGATTTGCTCGTTGACTGGTTCGGGTAAAAATTCTTCATTTAGCCACCGCTCTAGAGAGCTTCGCAGCCATTCCCCCTCTTGTATGGGGTCTTGAGGTGGTGGAAGGGTAATTGCTTGGATTGGTTCAGCCATAGTAAGATCCCAGATTTTGGCTTTTTATACATTATCGTGCCAGGGGCATATATTTTTGGCTCGTAAGTTATAACAATTTGCATTGCAGGTGCGATCGCTCTAACCTTTGCTGGTGGAGATAGAATAAAAACTTTACCTAAATTTCTAGGTTACGCTGAAAGTGCGATCGGTAAAGTAGTCTTATTATGAACATTGTTATCCCTGAAGAAATCTTGCAAGCGTCGCAGCTTACCGAGGGTGAGTTTCGCCAAGAGATTGCTTTGCATATGTTCCAGCAAGGTCGTTTGACGTTGGGTTATGCAAGTAAGTTAGCAGATATGTCTCTCAATAATTTTCGCCAACTCCTTAAACAGCGAAGTATCCCGCTTTACTCTTACGACGTTGAGGATTTTGAACTAGATTTGAAAAATTTACGAGAGTTAGGACGGTTGTGATTGTCATTAGCGATACATCAGCAATTACAAACTTGGCAGCAATTGATTATTTACAACTTCTGGCTCAACTCTACAATCAAGTCACAATTCCTGAAGCCGTGTATCGTGAACTCGCGGATATCGATCCTCCAGTTCCAGGGACTTTAGAAGTCCAAACGGCTAATTGGCTAAAGGTTAAACAAGTCGTTGATCGTGAATTTGTTGAACGTTTAATTGATGAAGTAAGGCTAGATCCGGGAGAATCTGAAGCGATCGCACTTGCCTTAGAAATTAACGCAGATTTATTATTAATTGATGAACGTCGTGGTAGAGCCGAAGCTGACCGTTTAGGAGTCAAGATTACTGGATTATTAGGTATTTTAGTTGAAGCCAAACAGAAAAATTTGATTGTTGCCGTAAAACCTTTGATGGATGCCTTAATTGCTACGTCGCAGTTTAGAGTATCTTCAGCCTTGTACAACCAGATTCTAAATATAGTGGACGAAAATTAATTCACAGTAAAAGCCAGTCTTGGCATACTTGCAACAGTAATTATTAATTTAAAAGCGATCGCCTAAATATTTCAAGAAATACGGACGTTTAGAAAAAAGTTTTAGATGGTTGCGATTGCAAAATAACCGAGAAGGATAATAGAGGATGAGGAACGAAACAGAAAACAATAAATATGAGCTATGGTCGTCTGCAACTGAAGGCTCAGAAACCTTCTTCCCTGCTGATAATAATAGCGTTAAGGCTATTCTAGCGCCCGATGCTAAATTGGTTTGTGTGATCGAAGCAACATCGTGGAACGAAGCTCAACAAAAACGATATGATTTCATGGGTTGGGGTTATTACAAGACTTTTGAAGAACAGGCATAACAGCAAAAAAGACGCAACCGCAAGTGAACCAACTGTAACTGAACAAAGCACTGCACCCGACCGCTAAAAATCCTCCGTTTCGCTTGTGCCTTGCTCCAATTTAGGCTTTGGCAGCAAGTAAGCTTGGTCTTTAGGCTACATATTTTCTGTGTAGAAGCGCGATCGCACTTCTTCCTACAATCGTTAAATTGAGCGTACCGTATTGATAAGCGATCGCAGAAGGAAGCCTATGAAGAATAATTCAGAGTTAGAAGATGAACTCCAGCCGGAATATGACTTAAAGAGTTTAAAAGTCAGAAAGTTAGGGAGTGGACGAAAAAGCTTCGGTGAGGCGGTTGTTCGTCTAGAACCTGATGTAGCGAAAATGTTTCCAAGTGCTGACTCCGTGAATGAAGCGCTACGATTTTTGGTCAGAATTACACGAGAGAATCAGTCTTTTGCACCTATACAGCCGCCTAATTCGGTTGAAGCGGATAGTTAATCATAGATGCGATCGCACTTTGTTAAGCAGAATTAGGCAAGCGCGATCGCATTTACATTAACTACAGTAATAAGCGATCGCATTTGCATTAGTTACAGTAATAAGCGATCGCATTAATGACATAAATACAACGAAAAAGAAAGTGCGATCGCCGGATACTTAATCTCGATTAGTAACCTAGGCTTAAAGTAAGATTTGATTTCAAAGGAGGCTTTCAACAATGCCAGAGCAGATAGAGAAACGCTTAACCCATTTAGAGGCTGAAGTTGCACGACTTAAACACAAAGTAGAAACTGATTTGTCCTCAAAACCTTGGTGGGAAAAAATCGCTGGCACCTTTGCAGATAACTCAGCTTATGATGAGGCGATGCAGTTGGGGCGCGAGTATCGTGAATCTTTCCGCCCAAATTCTACACATCCATCTAACGAGTAATGTATATTCTCGATACGGATCATTTCAGCGTTTTGGATCGTGGAGGAGTTCAAGCCCAACATCTGTTGCAAAAGCTGGCAAGTGTCGATCGCTTGCTGGTGGCAACAAGTATTATTAGCTACGAAGAACAAATGCGAGGCTGGTTAAGCTACATAGGCAAAACCCAGACTATTGAAAAACAAGTTACAGCCTACAGAGAGCTAAAGCGGCAATTAATCAATTACTGTACAATTCCAGTTGTTGAGTTTGATGAGCAAGCAGCCCAAGAATTTCAACGACTAAAGAAGTTGTATCCAAGGCTTGGTACAATGGACTTAAAGATTGCCGCGATCGCACTGGTAAATGAAGCAATTCTATTAACTCGTAACAGTTCTGACTTTGGGCAAATTGCCGGGTTAATTATGGAGGATTGGACGTAAAAATTTCTAAGCAACTTCGCATTGATTCCATAAATACAACAGGGTAGGAAGTGCGATCGCACTATAGGAATAAGCGATCGCATTAATTCCACAAATACAACAATCAATTTTAATTAGCGTACTACAAACAAAGTAAAACTTTCTTAAAGGTACAAGCTATTATGAATATTTGTGATTTACTTTTCGTGTATGACTTTACCTTCTAATTTCGATAAGCTGGTTGAACAACTCAGCAATGAACTAAACAATCTCGATATTGAGTTATACCAAGCGATTGAGTTAGTTAGAGAAAAGATTATTTTATTTCCAGATAATATAATACTGATACAGCTATTTTCTACTCTTAATAACTATGCTATGTTTGCAGAAAATACTAAAAGACAAATTCAAGAAACTCTGCAATTACTCGCGGTCAAAGAAATACCATTTGAGTAAGATATTCAAGAAGCAGGAGAAGATTTATCTGAACAATTAGGTAGAATTTTAGAAGCTAAAGTAGTTGTAAGTAATATCAAAATACGTTTGGAAAATTAGCTATGAATATTGACCCAATGAATGAAACAGAATTAACCGAAATTCTTAAAATTGCTCAAGAGGGAGAAATAAAACTTAAAGAAATGAGTGACTATGCTACGCTCATGGCAGAAAAATGGAGAGCTAAAGCTCACAATCTCGAAAAAAATGTCTCAAAAAAAGATACAAAAGTCTAATAACTATAGCTGCTAGCGATGAAGCGATTAGCCGTTAATATACAAACTTTCTGGGATAAAGTGCGATCGCACTTTATATTAGTTACAACAATAAGCGATCGCATTTGCATTAGTTACAGAATAAGCGATCGCATTCATTCCATAGATATAACGAGAAAGCAAGTGAGAAGTCTTGTACATTGATAAACCCCAGAAGTCAAACACTTAAACTTGATTGAGATACCATAAAATCAATTCCAGTTACATTTTTTTCCTATGACTACATTGCCAGAGATTGAAACAGCTATTAAACAATTACCCGAAGGCGATGTTCGTCAACTCTCCGCTTGGTTACAAGAGTATTTAAACTAGAGGTGGGCTCGGCAAATTGAAGACAATTTAGGCGCGGGTAAACTGGACAAGCTAATTGCTAAAGTAGAGTTTGATATTGCCGCCAATAGAGTCAGGAATATTGATGAAGTCCTTTACAACACCTGATTTTTGGCAAGCATATTCAGAACTAGATCCAGAAATGAAAGCACAAGCTCAAAAAGCTTATCAACTTTGGCAACAAAATCCCCTGTATCCTTCCTTGCACTTCAAAAAGGTTGATAATAATTTGTGGTCTGTACGAATCGGTGAGGGGGTTTGAGCATTAACTTTGAAAAAAGGTAATGATTACTACTGGTTTTGGATTGGCGCTCATGACAAATATGAATCGCTGCTCAATTAATTGTAGGTATAAAATTTAGACTGATTGGCGGCTAGTCTAACTACTTTCTGGGATAAAGTGCGATCGCTTTAATTCCATAAATTCCAGAACGAAGGAAGAAATGCGATCGCACTCCTAGCAAATAAAACTTCCTGAAGCGAGGCGATTGGCATAAAATTTACCCCCCCTCATAACTATTCAAACATCCTTTAAGAACGCTCCACTAGCAACAGCCTCAACCTATAACAGTTGTTTGATTGCTTCAGCTAGCTTGAATTGAGCTTGCCCACTATAAACAGATATCAAGAGTCACACCTGAACATAACAGTAAGACTTTCACCTACATCTGTCTAAGAATTCAACCATTTCTATGTAGAATTGGTTGGAGTAGTTATATACGGGCTAATTACCGTGATTCACTACTCAACAAATCTCATGATTGGATCTAGCTCAACAATTATCTATCAAAATTAAGATATCTAGTTTGACACAGTAAGGAGTACCCACAATTATGCTGGCCTACGTTCTGGCATTAGCAGTCGGTCTTGGTAGCTTTGCATTATACATGGCTGCCTTCTTTTTTCCAGAAGTACACCGCAAAAATGATTTTATTTGGAGTGGGGTAGGGCTATTTTACGCTTTAGTATTATGGGTGTATGGCGATCGCATTAGTGGCGGGTTATTACTCGGTCAAGGAGCGAGTGTCGCTTTGTTAGGTTGGTCTATTAGTCAAACTTTGCAGTTGCGCCGCCAGCTTACCCCTATTGCCCAAAAAACTGATTTGCCAAGTACCGCCAACGTTACAAGTATGGTGCAAGACAAAGTATCAAAATCTGTTCCGGCGGTAACTTCAGGAATTGAAGGTGTTTTTAACAGTTTAAAAACCAAATTTCAGCAGCTATTGAATAAACCGATTCAATCTAAAACTCCTGTTGCCAATAAACCTGTATCGACTCCTAAACCGCAGGTAGAGGCAATAGTAGAAGTAATTGACAATCGCACTACTCCACCAGAACCCACAGTAGGAGTAAAAACAACCCCAGAAGTTGCACCACTTGTTATAGACACGGTAGAAATTACCGAAGCAACTTCAGAAATAGAAACTACTGCGCCTCCTTTAACCGAAGAAGAAGCAATTTCTCAAGCTGTAGAAACTGTTTCCATCCAAATAGAAGAGCAAACCCCCATAGTAGCCGTGCCTCCTCATCCGCCCGATCCAGAGCTTGTAGAAGCGGCTATTAGAGACGCACAGGAAAAGCAGCAACCCGTATCGCCGCCAGATCCAGAAGTGCCAGAAAACCCATCACCTAGCTAATAAAACGGGTGTTGTGGATAAGGAAGTAATGAAAATGCTCCCTTATCCTTTTTGATTTAGCTTCTAAGAAGCTAGTCAAGTGATTAAACCTGGGTGCATAGCGTAAAACTTCCAATATCGAGAACAAATTAGCACTGCTTTCAAGTCGAGGTTGAACTTATACATTCCTAACCAGTAAAATATATTTGTCGGCGCAGAACAATTAGAATTGTAATGAGTCAAGATAATGCCGCACAAAAAAATAGCAGTTACTACTCTTTGCTAGGGTTGCATCCTTCCGCGTCAGTTATAGAAATTCGTCGAGCCTACCGAGAATTAAGTAAGCACTACCACCCCGATACCACCAAATTATCTACAGAAATCGCCACTTCCAAGTTTCAAGAGCTTAACCAGGCTTATGCTACCCTCAGCAATATTGAAAGACGCATCGCTTACGATTATGTCATTGGCTATTCGCGATTATCGGTAATTCAAGCGCCATCTTACTTAGATCGCTCCGTCCGCGATCGCACTAGCCCACCCGCAGCCCGTGGCACTGAAGAATTTGCCAATTCCTCCGCTTATCTCGATCCAACAGATCGCCCTTTATCGGCGGGAGAAATATTTGCTTTGTTTATTTTAGGACTAACAATAGTTGGTTGTCTGATTTTAGCGATCGCTATTGGCTTACTTCGCGGCGACAAAGCTTGGCAACCAATATCAACCACTTCCTCACAGCTTGTTATCCAGCAGTTTACAGTTATCGTAAAGATTGCTTTACAATCACTCAGCAATTTTCCCTAGAAATATCTATATTTTTACCTTGAAGAAGCTACAACTAAGCACCTATCCAACAAAACCTAGCTGCGGTAATAGTTTAAGCAGGACTTTCTATTTTCAAATCTATTTTGGTTGATGGAAAGTTGATTTTAGCAATTTCTTTTTTGCTTGCGCCGACCTACACACGACTTAACCCGAAATAGCTTAATAAAGTCGTAATGTGATGTTTGTGACATCGATCTATCTTATGGTAGAAATTGGATTCTTAATGAATAATTTAGAATTTTTATGTAGCCTTTGCTACGGAATAAGTGTTATGTTAGGATTAACAAACAAAAAAACTAATAAAACAGATAAGTAATCATGAACAGAAACAGACAACAAGCCGCAAAGCAAGCCTCCGATGCTCACCGCGTAAATATTCAAAGAAGTTTAGAGCATCGCCTGCAAGTTGCTAGAGCTAATGGAGACGAACAGCTAGTACGGCAGCTAGAAACAGAAATGAGCTATTTCAACTAAATAAACCCCATAATCAAAATTTCATCCTCTCCGATCTTGCTCTAGGTAAGTTGGAGAGGATATTTTTGTTGTTATAGACAAGGATCGCGAGCTTAAATTAGCTTTTGAAAAAAGATTAAAGTTTCGCTCCCTAACCCCGGTTTTTTGGGGATACCAAACTCTTAGCCACTTCCTATTGGGGGTTCGGGGCTATCCATATTTCATAACTTAAAAAGGATGGCGACAGATATCCTTAAAAAAAATTAAAACTCAAACTCAACACATTCCAAACTATTTCTAAGTCACGGTTATACTGATTAGTTGAAAGTATATGTTTAACCTACCCTTGCATAGTGAGGAACTGTTTGATGAGAGAAAGAGCAATGGCTTTAATAAAAACACTGCGGTGGATTTTAAGCCGGAATGCAGGGCGAATTGGTTGGAATTTATTTCTAGCTTTTATTCCTTTAGGTTTGAGTTTTTGGTTGTTTCGTCGCGGGCGATCGCGTTCTTTTACTTGGTGGTTGGTGTTTGTCGTTTTCTTAGCTTTTTTACCCAACGCACCTTATATTTTGACTGATATTATTCATCTTATTTATGATGTTCGCGATGTTAATTCTGTATGGACAGTTACTTTAGTTGTTTTTCCTTTGCACATAATATTTATTTTGTCTGGGTTTCAAGCCTATGTTCTATCTTTGATTAACTTAGGTTATTATTTGCAACGCATTGGCAGGAGCAAATCGATTGTAGCTGCGGAGTTATTTATTCATGCTTTGTGTGCCGTTGGTATTTATTTAGGCAGATTTCCACGCTACAATAGCTGGGATTTACTCGCTAAACCGGATGACTTAGTAAGTACGGTAGTAGAAGATTTGATCGGTAAAATTCCCTTGGCAATCATTTTTATTACTTTTGTAATAATTACCATCTTGTACTGGCTTTTTAAGCAGATAACCATAGCAGTATTATGGCAGCGAGGCGCAATAGCTTTTTATCAACCTGATAATACATCAATTACCCCTCAACAATAAATGACTATAAACAAGAAAAAACAGTCTTAGTCCTAAAACTCAAAAAGGAAGTACGAAGCGATCGCGGTTCCTTTTTTAAAGATGCTTACATTTCTTTAGACTACTAGGTTTAGCAACCGACAGATTTGAAACTTTTATAATTGTTTCTTTAATATATTGTTTAAACTATTGCACTCGGATATATCCTGAAAGTGCGATGTAAGCATCTTTTGTGATTATAATTACCTGAAAAAAATTGCTTTTAAAACGGTGCTGTAATTATTTGGATAAAAATTCAAGTAACATAAGTTTATGAAGATATGTCAGTATATTCTAACATTTATTATTTTTATTTGAAATTAAATAAAGGTTTAAATATTAAGCCTTAGACTATTCAACAAATAGAATTGTTTAAATTCTAAGTTTGGGGTGCAAGCTACAAAAAATGCCGAAAAAATCTACCACGGAGAAATATTAGCTCTTATTTTGGTTCAAAACTAACTAGCACAAAATTCAGCCATATTATTTATTGGGTAGTTTTAAGTTGGGTAGTTAAACATCAAAACAGGAGAAGACCTTAGCAAAACCAACTTATTCCCAGGAGGACAAGTGCGATACTTTAAAAGACGACGAGGTTGGGTTCTCGGCGCTGCACTGTGCTACATAATAATATCGATAATAGTAGTTACTCTACGTGACACAGTAACAATGGCACAAGTGGGAGGTGTATATAATAAGCCGACCAACTCTAGCCCCATCGCTATGTCGGCAGATAATAAACTGGTTTGGTCGGTTAATCCAGATAATGATACGGTTTCAGTTATCCGCACCGATACAAACGAATTGATCAGAACTATTAGAGTAGGAGATGAGCCGCAGAGCGTTGCCCTTGACCCTACAAACCAGTATGCCTATGTTGCCAATGCAGCCAGCAATACGGTAACAGTAATTAGAATCATTAATCCTAACCCATCTACTTTTAACGCTGGTATAGACACGAGCGTTGGTATAAACGGACATATAAAGACTGGTGCAGAGCCGTTTAACATTGTATCTTCACCTAATGGCAAACGTATTTTTGTTGCCAACAGCAGTCAAGACACAATCACTGTTATCAATGCTACCAACCGCACGGTGATTGGCAATGTTAACTTGCGTAATAGTTTATGTAATATAGGGGGTACTACTCGTCACTTTCAGCCCCGTGGTCTGGCAGTAACCCAAAACAACACTAGACTATACGTCACCCGCTTTTTGTCGTTTACTAAAGCAAACGGTGTTCAGGGCAATGATCGTGGCGAGGAAGGAGTGGTATGTCGGTTGAACATCAACACCAACTCAACTAACATTGGTGACTACCTCCCAGCATCGGCAATTCGTATAGCCGCTAGCGACACTGGCTTTACTATTGATGCTAACAGCGATGGAACGGCAGACCCCACCGCCGCTTATCCCAATCAACTTCAAAGCATAGTTATTCGCAACGGACACGCTTACCTGCCAAATATTGCCGCCTCTCCCTCTCGTCCGCTCAGGTTCAACGTTGACACCCACGCCTTCGTGAACCGAATTGACGGCATCGGCGGTACTGAGTCTGACGGTGGAGCAATTAATATGCATCTAGGGGCGCGCAATCCAGAATTAGGTAAGAAGAGGCTGTTTTTCGCCAACCCGTGGGCGATCGCTTTCACTAACCAGAATTTTGCTGGTAAAGCTTATGCAGTTTCATCGGGCAGCGATTTGCTGGTGAAGCTGAATGTTGCAAATAACGGCGTACTGAGCTTTACCACTGACGGCGACACAACCCGCTACATTGACTTGAACAACCCGGCGGTTCTCAAGACCGCCGGGGCAAACGCTGGTAAGAACCCTCTTGGTATTGTCATCAACGATGCTGGTACAGTTGCCTACGTGATGAACTACATTTCCCATAACGTTTCGGTAGTTAATCTGAATGTTGATCGCGTCGCTAAGGTTATCCAGACCAGCGCTCTCCCAACACCAGGCTCGCGCGATGAAACTGTCGAGGTTGGGGGAGAAGTATTTTTCTCCTCCCGTGGCAACTTTGTTAGACCAGGGGGTACAAATGTGTCAACCCAAGAACGGCTTTCTTCCGAAGGGTGGCAGAGTTGCGCCAGTTGTCACTTTAACGGACTAACTGACGGTGTAGTGTGGCAGTTTGGTACTGGGCCACGCAAGTCAGTACCACTCAATGGCACTTTCAACCCAAATAATCCCAACGAACAGCGCATTCTAAACTACTCGGCAATCTTTGACGAGGTTCAAGATTTTGAAAATAATATTCGTAACGTTTCTGGGCCTGGGGGATTAAACTTGCAAGGCTTGCCGCCACGGGCGTGTATTGAAACAACTCCTGTAGCAAGCAGTCCCAGCAATAACGATCCGAACCACGGTTTATTATTTGGTGACAATGGGAACATTAACATCTCACCTTGTGAGATTAATACGTTTTTGACCAAGCGGAATCTTGGGCGACAGCAACATAAAGTCCAGCTACCAGGTAGCAATATCCAAGTGTCAGCCCTTGATGCCTTAAATCAGTGGGTGCGTTTAGCGGTTCGTACACCTAATCGACCACTGACAACACTTGAGCTGACCTTTGGCGGTGGTAATCCCGCAGGTGGTGTTAATGAATCTCAAGTCTTAGCTGGAAGGCAGTTGTTTCAATCCGCCAATTGCCTTGCTTGTCATAGTGGTGGGAAATGGAGTCGAAGCACGAAAAACTTTGGTTCGCCACCAGCAGTTGCTCAAGTTGCGATTGAAACCGATCCGAACGCGGCGGGAGTCCCACCAGATCCAAATGGCACACAGTACCTATTTCAATTTCTGAGTAATATCAAATCGTTTAATCTCAATGTTCCTGGAGCAGGTAATCCCATAGCTGGTCAACCGCAGATTGGAGCCGTTGAGAAGGACACTAATAATAGAGATGCTTTAGGCTTAGACTACAATAACGACGGCAAAGGCGAAGGTTATAATATTCCATCGCTGCTAGGTATTCACTCTTTACCACCCTACTACCACAACGGTGCTTGTGAAACTCTAGCCTGTGTAGTTGCGGATATCGATCACCGCACCGCAGGGCTACCCGTTGGCGCAGCCGATCCCCTGGCAACGGCATCTGCTCGTAACAACCTTGTACGGTATTTAGAGTCAATAGACAAAAATACACCGCCACCAGCCTAAGTTAATTTAGAACAAACAAAAGCGGGCTATATAGCCCGCTTTTCAATTAGGCGTTAGTAGTAAAAATAATATCTACAGTTACTTTAGCTAATTCACCGGGTAGAGTCGAGGGGGAGGCTGATGTCACAAATATTTGACACCAAAATATCGGGAATATATCGAGCAGTCCCAAAGTACCAAAAGTGTTTGTCACCTTTTGTCACTGTCCGAATGAACCCTTACGGAGAGCTAATTTCAGCCTTTGAACTAGAGCTTTTAATTTTATTAGTAAAAAATCGATAAGTAGCTCATTGGGCAAAGATTTGGTAATTCAGAAATGATTAAAGTTTTTGGAGTCTGACAGAGGAGGGCTAATAGTGAAGTTCAATAGCAGCTAGTATAAAATACTCATGTAGCCAAGCTTGAGGTGTTAGAGCGATCGCAGTTGTTACCCTAAAATCAAAAACAAACTCTAATGAAATATTATATTGTCGATGTGTTTGCCCAGGAAAAATATAATGGCAATCAATTAGCCGTATTTGTAGATGCTGGAAGTCTAACCAGTCACCAAATGCAACGTATAACCAAAGAAATCAACTATTCTGAAACAACTTTTATTACTAATAACCAAAGCCGCGAGGGTGGCTACGACGTTCGGATTTTTACCCCAGCGCAAGAACTTCCTTTTGCTGGTCATCCGACTTTAGGGACTGCATACATCATTCAACAAGAGATTGTTAAGCAACCTGTGGAAAAAGTTACCTTAAACCTAAAAGTTGGGCAAATACCTGTAAGTCTGCATTACTCCGATAATTCTGTAGACTTGCTGTGGATGCAGCAAAAACCGCCGATTTTTGGACAGAAATTTGATAAAGAGGCGATCGCACAAGTATTAAATTTACCCATAAACGATATAGATAGTAACTTCCCGATTCAAGAAGTTTCTACAGGCTTACCAATTATAATCGTGCCTTTAAAAACCTTAGCCGCCGTTAAAAAAGCCAAGGTAAATCTAGAACTGTATTTTGAATTGATTAGTAATACGGAAGCTAAGGCAATTTTGATATTTTGCCCAGAAACCTATCATCAAGAAAATAATCTAAACGTGCGTGTATTCTGCGATTACTTCGGTGTTCCCGAAGATCCAGCGACAGGAAGCGCTAATGGTTGTTTGGCTGGATATTTAGCGAATTATGCTTATTTTGATGCGGATTCTATTGATATTCGCGTCGAGCAAGGTTATGAAATTGGTAGAGATTCACTTTTATTGTTAAAAGCTCAAAAAACAAACGCAGACATTGATGTTTTTGTTGGCGGTAAAGTAATTATGGTAGCTAAAGGGGAATTTGTCTAAAAACGTGGATCTCAAGCAACGTTTATACGATCATCTTATTCAACTGGTAAGGGAGCGCGATCCTTACTTCTCTACGGCTGGGCATTTTTTCGTTCAGCAATACATCTTGCAACAATTGCAACAGTGGGGAAGGGTGGAAATTCACGAGTTTCAGGTAAATGGACGCACTCATAAAAACCTAATTCTGCATTTACCCGCCGCTAATGGGAACAACAAGCCACCGATTTTAATTGGCGCACACTATGACGGCGTACCGGGAACTCCAGGCGCAGATGACAACGCGACAGGGGTTGCAGCTTTATTAGAATTAGCAAGAATCTTTGCAACCCAACCAATTAAGTACCCGCTTCAGCTAGTTGCTTTTGATATGGAAGAATACGGCTTATTGGGTAGTATTGATTACGCCACTAAATTGCACAGCCAACAGCAACCATTACGATTGATGATTTCTCTAGAAATGCTGGGTTATTGCGACTCTGCTCTCGGTTCGCAGCGCTATCCGTCGCCTTTAGAGAAGATTTACCCAAATACGGGAGATTTTATTGCTTTAATTGGTAATTTACCAACAATTCCCGACTTACTCAGCTTAAGTGGGAATATACGTAAACACGGTACAAATTGTCAATGGCTACCTGCACCTAATCGCGGTCTAATTGTTCCACAGACACGCTGGAGCGATCACTCGCCCTTTTGGGATCGAGGTTATAAAGCAATTATGGTAACGGATACCGCCATGCTGAGAAATCCTCATTATCATCAAGAAAGCGATCGCATTGAAACTTTAGATTTAGACTTTTTTACTGGAGTTTGCAACAGTTTAGCTCAAGCCATACCCTTGTTATAATTTAGCGGTTTTAAAAGTGTTGCATTGCTCTACATCTCCCGTTTGGATTCCCTGTTTAAACCAGCGCACTCTTTGAGCAGAGCTACCATGAGTAAAGGATTCTGGGACTACATAACCTTTAGATTGACTTTGCAGGCGATCGTCCCCAATGCTACTAGCAGCATTTAACGCTTCTTCTATATCCCCTGCTTCTAAAACTTGGCGCGAATTTTGGGCTTTATTTGCCCAAATCCCGGCAAAACAATCAGCTTGCAACTCTAATCTCACAGAAAGTTGATTTGCTTCAACTTCACTAACTCGACTTTGCAAAGAGCGGACTTTATCAGATATTCCCATAAGGTTTTGTACATGATGTCCAACTTCATGAGCAATTACATAAGCTTGAGCAAAATCTCCTGGTGCTTGCAGACGCTCTTGCAAATCTCGGTAAAAACTTAAATCTATATACAATTTTTGGTCAGCAGGACAATAAAAAGGGCCAACCGCCGCTTGAGCAAAACCACAAGCTGATTCTACTCTATCGGAAAACAGCACTAAAGTAGGCTCTACATAGTTTGCCCCCATCTCTTTAAATAACGGTTTCCAAGTATCTTCAGTGTCTGCTAAAACTACCGAAACAAAGTCTGCAAGGCGATCGCTTTCGGGGGAAGTTTCCCTATTTACAGCAGTGGGATTATCATTAGTAGGTGCGACTTGCTCCAAAATTGCCGGATCTACACCTAAAAACATAGCAATTAGCGACAACACAAGAAATCCAATCCCGCCGCCGACTACGGGACCCGAAACCCCCACACCGCGACGATCTTCAACATTGCTACTTCTTCGCCCAAATTCCCAACGCATGGCAACTTCCCCCTTGACTTTAATTGCAAGTTTGATTTAATACTACTAAAACTCGCAACCTACTTGAGTCTTATTTGTTTGCTTTTGAGCGGTACGCACAGCGACAGATTTTAGCAACTTCTAGCGCTGGAATGATTTTAATTTGTTGCAGGTTTGAAAAAATAGTCTTGCTTAAGGCTTTAAATAATAAACGCAGATATGCCGCAGTATTTTGGACAGTTAGGGACAGTTGAACAACCTTGGTCAATTCTTGGCGCTGTAGAAACTATCAAAAAAGAGCGCACTTCTATACAATTACACTTTGATAGTGCTTGCCTAATTATTACAATACTTGCAGCAAACTTAATTCGCGTCCGCCTAGCACCAAAAAGCGACTTTATGCCCCGTCGGGATTGGGCTGTAACAATAGACGATAGCGAATTTGCAATTGTACCGTTCGATCTCGTCGAAAATGACGAAGTTATCGAAATTACTACCGAATTAATTAAAGTTAGAGTTAACAAAAATCCTTGTCAGGTTAGTTGTTATGACTTGTGCGATCGCCCTTTTGCTCAAGATATTACTCCTATGGGCTGGCGCTCTGGCGGTGTAGCAGCATGGAAAAAAATTGAAGAAAACGAACATTTTTATGGTTTTGGCGAACGTACAGGCTTATTAGACAAGCTCTCCGAGCGTAAAACCAACTGGACAGTAGACGCTTTGGATTACGGATCGCTTAGTGATGAGATGTACCAGGCAATTCCATTTTTTATAGCATTGCGTCCTGAAGTTGCTTACGGAATCTTTTTTAATACTACTTTTTGGAGTCAGTTTGATATCGGTGCAGAACAACCGGGAGTTTTGCGAATGGAAACGCGGGGACAAGAACTAGACTATTACATTATTTATGGCGCAGAACCCGCCCAAATTTTAAACACCTACACTCAACTTACAGGCAGAATGCCAATGCCGCCAAAATGGGCGCTAGGCTATCATCAATGTCGCTGGAGTTACGAATCGGAAACAGTGGTACGCCAAATAGCTAAAGAGTTTCGCGATCGCCGCATACCTTGCGATGTAATCCATCTCGATATCGACTATATGAACGGCTATCGCGTGTTTACCTGGAGTCCCAAACGCTTCCCTAATCCCGCCCAATTAGTCGGAGATTTGGCAAAAGATGGCTTTAAAACCGTAACAATTATCGATCCAGGGGTTAAATACGAACCCGAAGCCGATTATCACGTATTTGATAGCGGAGTAGCTAAAGATTACTTTGTCCGCAAAGCTGACGGACAATTATTTCACGGTTATGTCTGGCCCGAAAAGTCTGTTTTTCCCGATTTTATGCGCTCCGATGTGCGTCAGTGGTGGGGTGACTTGCACCAAAACCTTACTAATATCGGCGTAGCAGGAATTTGGAACGATATGAACGAACCTACCATAAGCGATCGCCCGTTTTCTGAACCAGGAGAAAAAATCTATTTTCCTTTAGATACACCCCAAGGATCAAAAGACATTGCAACACACGCCGAAGTCCATAACCTGTACGGTTTAAACATGGCTAAAGCAAGCTATGAAGGTTTAGAAAAACACCGTCCTAATGAGAGAAGTTTTGTATTAACGAGATCGGGCTATGCTGGGGTGCAACGTTGGTCATCGGTATGGATGGGTGATAATCAATCATTGTGGGAACACTTAGAGATGTCTTTACCCATGTTGTGCAATATGGGCTTATCGGGTGTTGCTTTTGTCGGCTGCGATATTGGCGGTTTTGCGGGAAATGCAACGGCGGAATTATTTGCGCGGTGGATGCAGGTAGGAATGCTTTACCCCTTTATGCGGGGACATTCGGCGCTGTCTACATCTCAACACGAACCTTGGGCTTTTGGACTTCGCACTGAAAACATTTGCCGCACATACATCAATCTGCGTTACCAATTACTACCCTATTTCTACACGCTATTTTGGCAAGCCGCAACCACAGGAGCGCCGATTTTACGCCCACTTTTGTACCATTTTCCCAATGATTCAAAAACCTACGAACTATACGATCAAGTCATGCTAGGCGATTCTATTATGGCTGCTCCCATTTATCGCCCAGGAGTCGAACATCGGGCGGTTTATTTGCCCCAAGGTACTTGGTTTGATTGGTGGACGGGGGAAGTTTACAAAGGAGAATGTCATATTTTGGCACACGCACCTTTAGAAACAATGCCTTTGTATGTCTGCGCGGGGGCAATTATTCCCCTGCAACCAGTGATGCAGTATGTAGATGAAAAACCCCTTGATTCTTTAACCTTACGGATTTATCCAGGAAACGGGGAATTTACACTTTATGAAGACGATGGACATAGTTTTGCTTATAAAAACGGCGAATTTGCAACTACAACTATTCGCGTATACGAAGAAGAACAGCAATATATAGTAGAAATAAGCGATCGCGTTGGCAATTGGCAACCCACAACACGAGAAATAATTGTTGAATTAGTAGGTATTGGTCAAGAAAGTTTTATTGATAATGGTACAGCGCGGAGTTTGCGCTTTGATAGAGTGAAATAGGCGATCGCTTTGTCTATTGCAAATTAGTTTAAAAAAGTATGGATCAAGCTTCTATGAAGGATGTCCCTAAAAATATGCGAAGAACAGGGATGCTCCTTTTTCGAGATGCATTTATAGAATCATTACACGGCGAAAAGCTAATGTGTGTTGTACATCTAGCTCATGCAGCAGAAATTTTGCTGAAAGCTCGCATAGCGCAAGAACATCCGCTCTTAATTTTTTCAAAACTGCCTAAGCCTAATGATGATACTCTGACACTGATTGATTTGCTAGAAAGCGGTCGCACTCTATCTTATGAAGAATTACCTGACCAGTTATGGGCAACTACAGGAATTAAAATTGAGCCAGATATTCTTACTCAACACCGCAAATTTGGTAAGCTAAGAAATCAAATCGTTCACTTTTCGATGGCAAATGCTAACACGCTAGACGTGTTAGCAATACGTTATTCACTGGAAGTGTTAGATCCTTTAGTAGAAAGCTTTTGGGGGAAGTCAGTAATTGATTTCATAACAAAAGATCCCCATGATTATTACGCTATGTTTGTAGGCTCTGGACAACTCGAAGACTTAATCAGGAAAGTCTCTACAATAGATCAACGGTTAAGACGATTGTTGGGGGATGCGAGTAAAGAAGCTTGGGAGAGACTGAATACACATCTTGAAGAAAGCAAAATGTTGGATAGAGCTAGAACTGATGAAGATTGGGAAGCTTTGGCAGTTTGGGAGGAATCACAGGCTGATCCTATTAAAGAGGAACAGTACAAACAGCAAATGGAAGAAATGGTTAGCTGGCAAATTTTTCTTAATTCTTTTTAGTTAGCTCACCAAATTTAATGTGTATCTTGAACAGTAGCTTGTCAATGTGGAACGGTAAAACAGTACATAACTGTAATATAGGACAAAAGTTATTGTCAGCGCTGCTAAAGTTTTCTACCGTAACTAATTTGCTCTGTCAATTTACATACTTTCTGGGATGAAGCGCGATCGCATTTATTCCCCAAATACACAGGAATGCGATCGCACTGGCTGAATCTACAGGAATAAGCGATCGCTCCCAACTTCACCAAACTCAGGTTAAGCTAGGAAAGCTTACAATCATTAGAAAATAAACTCGCACTCGTTTAGACTAATGACATTACAAGAACTGCAAAAACAAGCACTGCAATTACCAACTAGCGATCGCTGGCAATTGGTTCAAACTCTTTTAGAGTCTTTAAAGCGCGACAGCCTAACAGCAAAACATGGAAATTTGTCTCGGCTTCGAGGGATTGCCAAAGGTTCGGGAACAGTGGATAACTCTAATTCTAAAGAGGATTATACTAGCTACCTAATTGAGAAGTATCAGTAATGCGTGTTTTGATTGATACTAATATAGTTCTTGACTTCCTTCAAGAAAGAGAACCGTTTGTAGAAAATGCAACGAGATTATTTGAGCTTTTTGATACTGGACAGATTGAAGGATTTATCGCAGCAACAACGATTACCAACATCTATTATATTGTTTGTAAAACAGCAGGAGCAGTTGTAGCTTCTGATGCGATCGCCCAAATCCTTGCAGATTTAAACATTTGTCCGGTGGATCGAGATGTATTAGAACAAGCCATTGCCTTAAACTTTCGTGATTTCGAGGATGCCGTGCAGTACGTTTGTGGGCTTGTGCATAATGTAGATGCGATCGTCACTCGTGATACCTCTGGGTTTATCGGTGGAGAGATTCCCATTTTATTACCTGAAGCTCTTAACGCTAGATTTGATTGAACGAAGCCTATAACTACACAAATACCTAGAAGAAGTGCGATCGCGCCTGCTAATTTGAATAAATAGGCGATCGCTTTGTTAGTGTAAGTTGGATCAAAAGTAATCGTCGCAGGTTGCGATTGGTGACATTGCCGCAAGTTAACCATAAAATCTGAGGAGGTGTTCCCAGACGACATACTAAATCTATAAAATCGCTGTCCTTTGTCATAATTACAGCATTGTCGGCTCGTGCTGCTTCAAAAATTTCGATATCTTGAGCATCCCTAAGTGCTAAATCTACCAATGCGGCAACTTCTAAATCAAAAGTGTCTGACAACCAAACTGCTAAAGTTGGAGGCAGTTGAGCATCAACCCAAATTTTCACGCCGTTAGTCTAGGAAAATCAGTGCATCGTGCTGCAAATATCAAGCTTGCTTGAATATCTGCAAGTTCTAAATCGGGGAAGTCTTCTAAAATTTCGCTAACACTAACGTTTTCCGCTAACATTTCCAAAATGTCGGTAACTCGAATTCGCATCCCTCGAATGCAGGGACGACCGCCACACTGACCAGGTGTTTGAGTAATGCGAGTGAGTAATCCTGTTGTTGAGAGCATGAGGGGGTGACTAAAAGTTACTTTATCTATTTTACGAGAAATTATGAGCATATATAGCTTTCTGAGTAGCGGGCGATCGCACTTTTAATAATTGCAAGTTAACTTAAAAGCGATCGCCATACAACAAAACCTTGGTTAAAGTAAAATTGGCAAATTGTTTGTGGAGAGAAGTTATAGTTGAACTCTAAAATCATCTGTCTCGGTTCAGGAGTTAGTAAGTAAGACCGCTTACAAATTAGCTATTTGTTTGGAACTTTGGCAACTCCTTTTTCGTACATTTTACTTATTGGAAATATTTACTATTGGCTCAAAAAGCGCCGTATTCCTTTCCGTCAATCTGTCTTGAATCGGTGGGTAATTACGTCAAGTATGGGGATTCAAAAAGCTAGGTACAGAGACGCAGACCAGCAAAACTATACCATCTAGTTTTAGAAACATCTTAAGCTTACGCGCTCAAAGGCAATCCTAAATATTTAATGAGTAGTAATTGTTTGCTACCAGTGAGCTTAATTTGTTGACAATTTGCTGTCTAATTAAGTCAACATACAAAGCTATTGTTAATAAATACTAATATTATGCCCCTTGGTAGAATCCAATGATGTGGTTTGAAACATTAACTGGTTTTCCTGAAAATTCCCCCCAGCAAGTCCGCGAAAATATATCTGTTGACGGGAAGACATTAAAATCTCATGTCAACGAGAAAGTTATAGTTTGCGGTGAACTGGAAACCCCAACTTTGGCAGAACTGAGAGAACGGGTAAATTTGAGTGGGCATCAAGGCGGAAAAATCTCGCTACGAGAAGTAGTTGCAAATGTCCAGCATTTGCATACAAACGAATCAAATGCTAATTCACTTTTTCAGGTGGCTTCCCAGTTCAATCTGCTGGAAATGGTATCTTCGAGTGTAACGCCTGAGCATGGTGTAGGAATTTATGAGCGCGATCGCACCCAAGGACCAGCGTGCGCGATCGCCGCAGGTGCAGGAACAATTTTTCGTAACTACTTTGCGATCGTTAATGGGCAAATCGGTCAATCTGCAACAAATCAAATCGATTGCCTTGCGGATATCGGAGTAGCATTAGGAAACTCTCTGAGCCGTCTTTGGAAAATGAGAAACGGTTATACTTTGGCATCGCATAACGGTTTAATTGAGATTGCGAATCGACTTAGCGCCTCAAGTGAAAATGAACTCGATCGATTGCGGCAGTTGCTACGCATTGGTATTCAGTGGAATACACAAGTGACGCTTAACGATACCAATCACCTAGTTTCACAGGTTTATTGCTCCGCCTTACCCGTTGCTTATTCTCCTCATGCTTCGGCTCTATGGGCAGAATTTGCACAGTTAATTTTAGAGGCATCTTATGAAGCAACAATTTGTACAGCAATCTTGAATTCCCTCCGCAATGGAAACAATAGATTATTTCTGACACTTCTTGGCGGCGGAGCCTTCGGTAACAAACCCGATTGGATTTTTGCAGGAATGCGACGTGCCTTGAATCTCTACAAATATGCCGATCTTGATATCGCAATCGTAAGTTATGGCTCATCCAATCAATCTGTCCGACAACTTATCAATGAATTAATGAAATAGGTAAAAGGCGATCGCACTGAAAACATTTGCCACACATACATCAATCTGCGTTACCAATTACTACCCTATTTCTACACGCTATTTTGGCAAGCTGCGACAACGGGAAATAATTGTTGATTTAGTAGGTATTGGTCAAGAAAGTTTTATTTATTGATGATGGTACAGCGCAGAGTTTGGGCTTTGATAGAGTTAAATAGGCGATCGCCCCAACACTTCAAACTCTGTTTTAACTATATAGGATAGATAATAGATGTAGTCTCCTAGCAGCCACCAAGAGAGTCAAAACTCTTTTACCTAATTGGACAATAGCGTAATGACAACTGTAACCGAGTCAGATATCAAAGAATTAAAAGACTTGATTATTGCTTTTAGAGAAGACACCAACAACCGATTTACCGCCATTGATAATAAATTTACCTCTATCGATAATCGTCTCACTGTGATTGAAACTCGTTTAGATGAGTGGCGAACCTCAATTGCTAAAATCCCCGATTTAGCTGAAAAGGTGGGAGAGCTAAAAAACTGGAGGCAAATCGGGTTATTTTTTGTGACTGCTTTTATTAGTTCTATATTTAGCGGTACAATCGGCGGGGTAATTGGTTGGCTACTTAGAAGTGGAAAAGCTTGATTGGCAAGGTAAGCCAAGGAATCTTTAATACAGTAGGCGATCGCACTTGCAACAGTATTTATCAGTTTAAAATTGAAAAATATCCCAACCCAACGGCAACCTATGCTAAAAACCATCGCCGGAACTTACCTTAATGGGCAAATTCATCTTACCGAGCTACCACAAGATGTTAACGAATCCCAAGTTCTTGTTACCTTTCTCGATCCTAGCAAAATCGATCCCGCCAAACTACACCAATTAATAGATAAGTTGGAAACAATTGCAGGTATTGGGCAGGGTTTTGACGAACTAGAACGCGGTCAAACTCGTCCCATTTTAGACTTTATTCAAGAAATGCAGTTCGTTGAGATTGAGGGCAGTGTAGACCCAACAAAGCCTCTAATCTATTTATGGGAGATTCTGAATTCTCATGGAGATGTTTACTATCGGTATGTTGGCAAAGCCTCTCGCGGCGCGAAGCGACCACGCAAGCACTATCGCCGTAACGTCAATAATTTGCTGCTTGGAAAGCCTTACCGCAGGAAAAAACCGAATGAGTTCCGACCTGTACATCGTGAGCTAGCAGAGGCTGTTAAGAGCGGTCAAACGATCCGCCTTTCATTTATTTGCAATGTATCACCACACGAAAATATTGATTTCATTGAACGCCAGTGGCATCAGCACTATGAATGTAGCAAGTACATTTAAGTTAATAATTAAATTAAACCAAATGACTTCGGCTTAATTTATACGTTGAACTATATATTTTCGGGTCGAAAGCGATCGCATTTATTCCACAGATATACAGGAATGCGATCGTGCGATTTGCATGAATGGGCGAAGTCTTTTACTTCCAAGGATGCCAAAATCAAGTTTAGATAAGTAACAAGTGCGATCGCTAACTTTCATCTCTATGAGAAGCCCAAACCATGCAACTTTAACGGGCTTGACTCCAGAGGAAATTAGCAACTTGCTGACTCCAACTATCGCCAATCCATCCCAGCAATTGTCCTGATTGGAGCAATTTCATGAGCTATCCGAGAGTATTTGCAGATTTCCATAATGCTGACAACACAGGACAGTTGCGGCTCAATTGTATTGGTACAATTGAAGACTTAGCACGTCAACAAATTAAATTACAGCTAGGTCAGTTATTGACACTCTACAGCGAAGAATTAGAAGTTGACGGAGTAGTTCAATACTCTGAATTAGAGAAGGTATGGGTGGCGCGGATTGATTGGGAGCGAATTCGTGGAGTTGAAAGTAGTTATGTCAGTCAAGTAAGCTTGTAGGCGCGTAGATAACACAATAAAACTGTTACAGCGATCGCATTTATTCCACAGTTACAAAAGGAAGTGCGATCGCGCTTGCTAATTTGGATGAATAGGCGATCGCATTTATGCCACAGATATAAAGAAATGCGATCGCGCCTGCTATTTTGAATGAATAGGCGATCGCTATTTTTTCATCTAATACTTTCTACAGGCTGGATATGATCAACTACCGAAACCACATCACAATCGAACCCAATAAACGCGGTGGTAAGCCTTGTGTACGTGGCTTGCGAATTACAGTTTATGAAGTGCTTGAGTATCTAGCTTCCGAAATGACCGAAGCAGAAATCCTCGATGATTTCCCCGATTTGACGCGAGAAGATTTGAAAGCCTGCATTGCTTATGCTGCTGACCGCGAACGTCGGTTTATGACTCCTCCATTATCTGCGTGAAGTTACTTTTTGATGAAAACCTGTCGCCCAAGTTACCAAACCTTTTGAGGGATCTTTTTCCTAATTCGCTCCACGTTCGAGATGTAGGTATGAAATCAACTATCGATCCTGTAGTTTGGGATTATGCAAAAGATAATAATTTGATGATTGTCTCAAAAGACGCGGATATGCACGACTTGAGTTTAGTGTTTGGCAATCCACCAAAAGTTATTTGGCTGAGGATGGGAAACTGTTCGACATTGCAAGTTGAAAGTTTGCTGCGGCGAAATTTTAACGCGATCGCATTATTTTATGAAGATGAGAATTTATCACTGCTGGCTTTGTCGTAATGTACCGATGGCTTTGGCTCTTTTTACTTTCACAGATACACAGCAATGCGATCGCGCCTGCTATTTTGGATGAATGGGCGATCGCATTAATTCCACAGATATACAGGAATGCGATCGCACTGGCTAACATTACAGGAATAAGCGATCTCACTGGTACATTGCTTGGCTCTAGAAAAACAGACAGCGTGTTAAATTAATTGGGTAAGGGCGGTGAGGCATTGCCAGAAATGATTTTTAGTGATGTAGTTGAGGCGATTAAAAGTCTTTCCATTGATGAAAAGCATGAAATTCAACTATTGTTGAAGCAATACCTACGTGAAGAACGCCGTGATGAGATATATAAAAACTTCAGCGCGGCAAAGAAAGAACAGCAAAAAGGTGAACTAAAATTTTCTGCCGATATCACAGAACTTAAACAACTGCTAGAGGAGTAAGCGTGGAAGTTAGTTTTAGTTCTTCCTTCAAACGTGCTTTCAAAAAACGTATTACAGGCAACGCAGATAAGACAGCAAGATTTTGGCAAAAGTTGGAACAATTTACTATAGACCCCTTCGCTCCCAGCTTAAAAACCCACAAGCTATCTGGTAGTCTCAAAGAATTTTGGAGTTTTAGCGTAGATTACGAGGAAAGAGTGTTGTTTTATTTTACAGAAGATGATAAGGCTGTGTTTGTAGACATTGGTAGCCATGACGAGGTGTACTGAACGCTTTGCTCCTTAGAAACCGTCGCTAAACAGCATTAATCTAGATATTTTCTGGGTAAAGCGCTAAGTTTTTTAGTCCACAGATATACAGGAGTGCGATCGCACTTGTTAATTTGAATGAATAGGCGATCGCATTTATTCCACAGATATACAGGAGTGCGATCGCACTTTTTAGTCAATGATTTATTAGATACAACGAAAGTTAAAGCGGTAAAGTATCTATTTGTCCTAAACCTATCAAAAATAGCGATTTGTTTAACACTTTAAAAGGGATAATACGACCAAAAGTTGCTCAATCTAGTTTTTGTTACACTCCATAAATTAGTTTTAGCAATTAGTCAATTAGCTGGAAATATTACTAACTGACTAATTAAACCAGTATTTATTAGCTAACAGCTATTGGCAAGCAAATAATCTTAGTTGCTTCCAAAGATGCTAATAAATCAGTCCAAGAGCAGTCAGCCAAGTTGTCGCGGATAACGTGAGCGGCAGCAAATCTCTCAACTGGCCCAAGTCCTACAACCCACATCCCCGCAGCTAAACCAGCTTCCGCACCTGCCGCCGCATCTTCTACAACCACGCATTCGCAAGGATCTAATCCTAGTTGCATTGCCGCATGGAGAAATACATCGGGTGCGGGTTTGTGGCGCTCCACACTGTAACCATCACTAATTGCGTGAATGCGACTTTTTATTCCCAATAATCCCGTTACTAAATGAGCATTTTTACTCGAAGAGCCGATCGCTATTTTGATTCCTGCCGCGTGTAACTGCTCTAGTAAAGGCAATACTCCGGGCAATAAATCCGCCGCACTTAAGTCTTGAATAAATGCCTCATAATAGCTATTTTTCCGTGCCATCATGGCTTGCAGATCGGCTTCGGGAATAGAAACGCCGCCGAATAAATGCAGCAAGGAATCTCGCCGCGACAAACCCCGCATTGCTTCATTAGCTTGGCGATCAAAAGCAATTCCTTCTTCATCCGCCAACTGTTTCCAACCTCGGTAATGATACTCGGAAGTATCTGTCAACACGCCATCCAAGTCAAAAATCACTCCTTTAATTGGTAACTGTGTAAAAGCAGGTTTTAAAGTCTCCGCAAGCTTTTCATTACCAAGGCTCAATTCTTCACCGCTATTAATATTTACCACTTTCACCTCTGTTATGCCGTCGTTACTTGTCAAATCGAACTCATAACTCTGACCATGCCAGTTAAGTTTAAAGTTTAAGCGCGTCCAACCTGGAGGTAAATGGGGAGTTTCCACCATTGGGCCAGTTTCCGTTAACCGGACTCCCGCAAAACCAAAGATTACCGCCTGCCAAGTACCACCCGTAGAAGCGGCGTGTATGCCCTCGTGAGCGTTGCCCCGCACGTCTTTGAGGTCAACCAATGCCGCCCGCATAAAATGCTCGTAGGCTTCTGCTGTGCGATCCAAATCACAAGCTAGGATGGCGTGAATTGCTGGGCCAAGAGAAGAACCGTAGGTATGATCGGTGCGTTTGCTGTAGTAATCCCAATTTGTACGCAACAGGGCGCGATCTTCCCGATTTGCTAATGGAGTTTTTAAAGGCAGTTGGCGCATTAAATATAGCAACATTAATACATCTGGCTGCTTGAGTATTTGCCGTTGGTTTGTTTCTTCAATGCCTAAAATCGCTTGCATTGATGTAGTTCGTCCATTGTATTTCGACAAATCTTCATCAATTAAGTCAAAAAATCCCTCACATTGCTCGATTAACCCAGTTTCGGGATCGTGCAGTACAAGCAAATTTTGGGCGATGTGATGCCAGTGCTGCAAGCGTTGGGGAGTGAGATTTAGTTTTAGCTCAAGTTCCGTTGCTTTAGACGGATAATTTACTTGCAGCCAACCTAAGACAGCAGACGCAGTTTCCATATGCCACTGCACCATGCGGTTAGTAAAAGCGTTATTGTTTACGTGTTCGTGGTTTTCGTCGGGGCCAATTACATCACGAATTTCATAACAATCGCGTTCTTTATTCCATTCCACTCGGCTACCCCAAAATACGGCGGTATCGAGGATAATTTCGGCGCCTTGCTGCTGCATCCAAGGGCGATCGCCTGTGGCTTGCCAATACTGCCAAACTCCGTAAGCGACATCGGTTGTAATATGCAACTCAATATCTCCGCACCAAATCCTTACTGGCTGACCATCGGGGCCTATTACCCATCGGGGGGTTACTTCGTCTCCCGTGCTGGCACTTTCCCAAGGATACATCGCTCCTTCATAACCTGCTTCCGAGGCTTTACGTCTTGCGCCATCTAAGTTGTGGTAGCGATAAGATAGCAAATTTTTCGCTACTTGGGGTTGAGTAAAGGCAAGAAAAGGAACAATAAATATTTCTGTATCCCAAAATACGTGACCGCGATAAGCGTAACCCGATAGAGTTTTAGCCGCAATACTTACTCTGTCGTCGTGACGGGGTGCAGCAATGAGTAGTTGAAATAAGTTGTAGCGAATTGCTAATTGGGCTGTGAAGTCGCCTTCAATTACAACATCGCAATCGTGCCATAATTCATCCCAAACAGCGCCATGAGCAGCCAAAAGCGTTGAATAGCTTTTAAAACTTGCTAAATGCTGACAGGCGGTTTGCTCCGGCTGAGAAACTTGCCTAGAAGTAAAGACTGTAACTGTCTTTTCTAAAGTAATAGTTTGTCCTTTGTGAGCAATAAACTTTGTTTGTACACCCAGATTGCCTTTTGATTCTAAGTTGGCGGTTACATCTGTATCTGCCGTACAAGTTAGTTTTGTTGCTATCCCTAGTTCAATTTTTGACTTCAAACAGTGCAGGTGTAACCAAGCGCTGTTATCTGCAACTCCTTCTTGTAATAACTCCCAATGCTTAACTCCTTGGTTATCAGGGTAGGCGTTAAGGCTGGCGTTTACTTCTATGACTCCGCTAAAATCTATCGGTGTAATGGCGCAGCGCACAATTAGCAAATGTTCATCTGCCATACTAGCTAGACGTTCAAAGTGCAACTTTACTGTGTTACCTGCGGGACTACGCCACAGTACATAACGGCTTAGTATGCCCCAATGTAAGTCTAATTGGCGCGTGTATTCCAACACTTTGCCTTCCGCTAGGCTAAAAACTTCGCCAGCGATAGTAATTTGTAACTGTAACCAGTCAGGACAATTAACTAACTCGGTATAAACTACCGGAACGTCGTCATACACGCCATGAATAAATGTTGTGGCGTTTTCGCCAAGGTAGCCTTCTTCAAAGGTTCCTCGCGTTGCTAAGTAGCCGTTTCCTATGGTAAACAGCGTTTCTTTATGATGTAATTCGGACGGCGAAAATTCTGTTTCAATGACGTTCCAAGCGTTTCGATCCATGACTTGTATATCTCACTAAATAATTTGTTAGTGTTTTGATTGCTCTATTTAGCATTCCCTTGAAGCTAAATTTTTCAGCGATTGTTGCAAAAAGTTTACAAAACGCAACAAAGTAGGTTTTGAGAAATTTTATTTATACCTATGCTTCAATGACTACGCGCAAGTTTCCGCGTTTTCTCGCCACTCGACAAGCGGTAGTGCTGCCAGAGCGTTCAAATTCTAAGTCAAGTACAGTATTACCAACACGCAAGTTGTGTATAGACAACTGATTGATTGATTCTGGCAGCGCTGGATCGATGATCCGCAAGCGGTTATTTACAGCATCCGGCACTAAATTTACCATCATATGCAGTAACTGAAAGATACTTCCCGTTGCCCAGGCTTGGGGAGTGCAAGCAACAGGATACTGTACGGGGGTGTTGTTGCCGTTGCGCTCGTAGCCGCAAAATAATTCTGGGGGACGCTCGTAAGATTGCATTAAAGTCATATCTAGCAAGCCTTGAGATACTTCTAAAGCTTGCTCTACAAGTCCTAAACTCCGCAATCCCATCGCAATTAGGGAATTATCGTGAGGCCATACCGAACCGATGTGATAGCCCATTGGGTTGTATGCTGGGGACAAACTACTCAGCGTCCGAATACCCCAACCGTTAAACATATCTGGCGCTCGCAGTCTTTCGGCGACGCTACTAGCCCGTTCGGGGGTAAGGATGCCCAAAAGCAGGCAGTGACCGGGATTTGATGTGATACTATCTACTTGATGTCCTTCGCCATCCAAAGCCAAGGCACAAAAATGTTGGTCTTCCATCCAAAAGTCGCGGTTAAATCGGGCTTTGAGTTCTTTTGCTTCTTCTAGCCAGCGATCGGCTAAATCAATGCGCTTTTTCATCCGGGCAATTTCTGCTAACCTAATTTTGGCAGCGTAGGTATAAGCCTGCACCTCAGATAAGATAATTGGCCCAGTGGCTATTTCTCCTTTACGATTGACAATGCAGTCGCCCGAATCTTTCCAGCCTTGGTTAGCAAGTCCGCGCCGCGATTTACGTAGGTAGCCAAGATACCCTGTTTCCTTGCTGTTGCGATCGATCCAATCCATTGCGGAAATCGCATTACTCCACAATTTGTCTAGAGTTTCTTGATCGTAAGTCCATGCGTAATACTCCGCGTACAACATCAACCACAGGGGAGTAGCGTCAATTGTGCCGTAGTAAGGAGTATGAGGAATTTCTTGACAACGAGCCATTTCTCCTTGGCGTAACTCGTGAAGAATTTTACCGGGTTCTTCTTCCCGCCAATCGTCTTCTACTTTGCCTTGGTAGTGCGCTAAAAGAGTTAAAGTTTCTTTAGCGATTTGGGGGTTCAGCATCAAAGTCTGAGAAGCAGTAATTAAAGAGTCCCTCCCAAATAGTGTTGAATACCAAGGTACTCCGGCGGCTACAGTTTTATGTTTGCCAAAGGTTTGACGCAACAAATACAAATCTTGTTCAGCGCGTTCAACTACGCGATTAAAGGTAGCTTTATCGGAGCGAATTTGCGTGATTTGTTCGCACCAATGCTTTTCTTCGGAAGATTCGGCGGCTTTAGCTTGTCCTAATGTTGCCGGAGCGCTGGTAATTGTTGATGAGGAGCTATTATTTACCAGCATTTGCAATCGATAACCCAGCTTTTGCGTTTCGTGAGAACCTAGTTCTATTTGCCACAGCGCTGTATAACCTTTAAATTGGTCTGGGGTGCGATGCTGAAACTCAATCACTGACTGCATCAAAGATTTGTCTAAGCCTTGGTAAGCAAGTCTTAGGTTTTTTGGCGGCGTGTCTTCGTCCTGGATGGGAGTAAGTTCTCTTAATAGCTTGCCTTGTTTTTCCCGGTGAGCGCCTCTAATTTCAAACAGATCGACAAAATCAGAGTTGAAACTAATGCTAATTTCAAAGCTAATTGGACTTGTACTATAGTTTGAAACTTCTATTTCTTCAAACAGAGCGCCACTAACAGCAATTTCTCGGCGAATCCCTAGGGTGTCTGGTTTGAGACGATCTTCAATTAAAGGATTTGTACAGAGAATTGATAGTAAAAATCCTTTTTCGGCGGTGCTACTAAGTAATACAGGACTTCGCCCTTCTATTTGCAGTTCCAGACGACTCAGAAATCTAGTATCGTTGCAAAATAGCCCCATACTAGCGGTGCGATCGTCCATCAAGCAGCCCGAAATATTCCCTAGAGTGTCTGTAACTAAAAATACATCGTCATCTTTAATTGTCAGTGTCGGCTGCGGTCTTTCGCTAATTACACAGGGCCACTCGGTAATCGGGGCTTCTTGAGCAGGTATAAAAGTGATGCCGTCAACAATAATTTTGTCTGGTGTCGTGAGCGTATCTGCTGTCATTATCAAGTTTTCTGCTCTCTAGGGTTAGTTTTTTGTTTGCTACCAAAGATAGGTCTTTGCTGTACACTATTAACCGCTTGACTAAAAGTAAAAATACTTATTTTAACTTGACAAGTGCCAAGTTAAAAGTTAACTACCTTTTAAAGATAAAGTGATAAATCTACATTTTTGTTCATGACGAAAGTTTGCGTTTTTGAGTTTGATCTGCTGGTACTGACTTAAGTTTTTATACATACCCAGGCTTTTACTCTACTTTAGTCTGTGTTGCTAAATTAAAGCTCATAAACTATTGTAAATATCTTTAATATTTGTACACAACCAGTTAAATTTTTGTAGATAGTCAAACGCGCGATAGCGCCAGCGCGATCGCAGAGCATCGCACTTCTGTAGTTTATTGAAGCTAAGAATAATTCGCACGTTTAGTTAAGCAAGGGTTTTTAGGCAAATTCTCTCAGTAAGGAGTTCAAGCCTCATGCCTTGTTTGAGGTTCTAAAGCAAAAGTCGCCTTAGGTCTGGAAATCTAAATAATTAGAAGTATTACAAGGATTTTGAGCGATCGCAAAATCCTTGCAAACAGACGGCAACGCTAATTTTTCTCGCGGTTGGCGGAAGTTAGCGCTATTCCAAAAGCTCTGAGATACTGCTCAGTCATTGATTCAACACTAAAATGGTTGACAACATAATCGCGGCAAGTTTGGCGATCTAATTTATTAACTAATGAAACCGATTCAATCATTTTTTCCATAGAATGACAGACAAACCCGGTTTTTTCGTGAGCAATAACTTCGGGTACAGAACCTAAAGCCATACCAATGACAGGAGTTCCCGTCGCCATAGATTCAATCATTACTAGCCCAAAAGGTTCGCGCCAGGTAATCGGAAACAAAGTCGCCGTAGCACCGCTCAACAGCGCCACTTTTTCATCGTGGGAAACTTCCCCCAAATACTGAATTTGCTCCCCATCAATGTGCGATTCTAGCTGTTCTGCGTAAAAAGCGCGATCGACAGCATCAATTTTACCAGCCATTTTTAACGGTAAACCACTAGCACGAGCAATTTCAATTGCTTGCACGGGACCTTTTTCTGGCGAAAGCCGTCCGACAAAAGCAAGATAAGCAGGTTCGGTGGGGGTAGCATTAAAAGGATAAGCCTTAGTATCAATACCGTTGTAAACCGTATGAATGTAGTTTAAGCCTAACCGAGGTTCTCTTTGAGCTTCGCTAATACTAATATAAGGCTGCCAGGCAAACTGACGAAACATCTTTTCGTTGTCTGGGGTAAAAATCCCGTGCATGGTATGGACTGTCGGAGTTTTGACAAAACTGCTATAAGGAAGCGCCGCACAGCCAACATGAGAATGAATAATATCAAAATGATGTGCCTGTCTGTAGACATCGTGCAACATCATTTGTTCGTATAGCCCTGGCTCTTTAATATTAGGATCGAGTCTTAGGGCTTGGTCGTGAACGGATTTAAGTTTGCCTGTAGTAACGGAGTCACCAGAGGCAAACAAAGTAACTTCATGACCTTGGCGGACTAATTCATCACTAAGCAAGCTAACAATTAGTTCAATACCGCCGTAGCGAAAAGGGGGGACGCGCTCCCATAATGGAGCAATTTGAGCAATTTTCATAGGTTAATAGCGGCAAAAAATAGCAAAGCAAAGGCAGAAAACCCAAACTTTGCGATCGCGGAAAAGCGGGTAAACTTGTCACCCTAAGTTAGGGAAAACATCTTTAATCGAACCATTCCTTAAAGAAGATATAACATTGACAGGTATAGCAAATATAGAGTGTAGATCGAATTTGAGTAACTAAACCCGATAGAGCAAAGGTAAAAGACTTAACGCTTCTTAGGTAGGATAAATAAAGAAGATTAGTTAGGGTGGCTTTTTGCCCTTAGCCGCTATGATTCCCAATTCCAGATAGCTATAACAAGCAAAGCAAGCGAACTTCGGCAACTGGAAAGTAGTTAAGATGCAACGCGCAATGAAAGACAAGCTATGAGCATTTCTACGGTTTCCGTGTTGAGCGATCTGCTAAACGCCATACCCCAACTTCGACCTCAGCTTTATTTCAAGGCTTCTTTAACCGCTCTTTCCCATGCGATGGAAGATCGAGTATTAGCCGCTAATACTGACCATCCTTTGCTGATTGCTAGTTTTCAAAGGGAACGTTATTATCGCCAAGAAGCTCATCGTTACAGGCGCATTGCCCAAAGGACTGACCAAGTTTATGTGCTATCGGCTTTAGAAACCGATTTTACTAACGCTTCGGGTTTTTATGAAACGATCGCTTTTGATTTGGAAGATGCTTTAAGTCAAGAGTGGCATTTAGTGATAATTGGACAGCAATACGCAACTTGCTTGGTATGTAGAGAGCGGTTTATGAATCCCACCAAAAAGAAGTCGCCTTTGCCTAATAGTTTTGATATCGACCCATCGCGCCAATTTGAGGGCATATGGACGAGCGATCGCACTGTTAGTTTTAAAGCTGCGGAATTGTTATTAGCAAGAATTCTTAGCTACAGACCAGAATTAAGTAGCAAAATCGAGCAAGCACGAGATAATTTTGGTTTAGCCCGTCCTCCTAAGCGGAAATCGTTAAAAAAATCTCAGCCTAAAACTGTCTCAGAGCTTGGCTTTTCCACCATCGATCCCGATCCTTTTGTGCAGCGTTTGGTGACTTATTTGCAAGCAGGGCAATATAAATTATTAAAAGCTTACGGTTCAATCGCCGAGCAAGAACGTAAAGAGCGCCTTGTCAACTCAATTACCGCCGCTATTCGGCGCGGAAGTAACAACGGACAACCATTGCATCCCCAGGAAATTCTCGCTGTAGCGGTGGAAGAATTAGGACAAGCATTATTTGTGTGTCGTTGTTTAATCTACCGCGCGGCAGCAACGGAAACAACGGCAACTATTACTCACGAGTTTTTAAAGCCGGGGATAACATCTATTGTTGGACAAACTTTACAACTGCAACAGCATTCTTTATTTCAAGAAATAGTGCAGCACAAAGAAAGTATAGCGATTGTAGATACCCAAACCGACGATCGCATTACCAGTTCCGTAACTCTAAAAAGGATTGTAGAACTCTTTGCTCTGCGTTCTTGGCTAATAGTTCCCGTGCTATACCAAAGTAGGTTATTAGGAATTATAGAGTTGCATCATTGCGGAGCTATGCCTCATCCCTGGCAAGAAAACGAAATTTCCTTAGTGGAAGCGATCGCAACTCAAATCGCCGCCGCCTTAATTCAAGCCGAGGCTTACGCTAATTTAGAAGACCTTAACCAACAACTAGAAGCCCTCGATCGCACTCGTAGCAACTTAATCGCCATTACCGGTCACGAATTGCGGACACCTTTATCGACAATTCAAGTTTGCCTTGAAAGCCTAGCAACAGAGCCAGATATGCCTTGGGAATTGCGCGAAGTCATGCTCAGTACCGCCTTATCGGACTCCGAACGGATGCGGAAATTAGTGCAAGACTTTTTAACTCTTTCCTCTTTAGAAAGCGGACAAGTCCAATGGCATCCCGAATCATTATCTTTAGAGGAATGCGTAGAACTTGCTTTAAGCCGGACGCGTAGCCGTGTCAGCGTGGAAGATAAACCCAGAATCACCAGCCAAGTATCCGAGCAATTACCTTTAGTTAGAGCCGATGGAGATTGGCTAGTAGAAGTCATATCTAAGCTACTAGATAACGCCAGTAAATTTACTCCCCCTCAAGGAGAAATTACAATTTCCGCCGCTTGCCAAGATAAAAAAAACCTCGTAGTTACAGTCACAGATACCGGACGCGGAATCGAAAATGGGCGACTAGAACTTGTCTTTGACCGCTTTTATCAAGAAGAAGGTTCTTTGCGCCGGACTGTGGGCGGTACAGGGTTAGGGTTGGCAATTTGTCGCCAAATTGTTCATGGTTGGGGCGGTCAAATTTGGGCAGAGTCTATCGGTAAAGACCAAGGTAGCAAGTTTCATTTTACAATTCCGATGGCGATTTCTAAACCCGTAGAACCGCGTAGTAGTAAAAAAGCAAAGAAGTTGTAACGGTTTCTTGCATAGACGCAATTAAAGCGCGAAGTCAGTGATACGATGCCCTAAAACGGTTTGCGAGAGTCATTTATGGCAGAAGAACTTTCTGGACAAACTCCGATATTTGGCGGCAGCACTGGCGGCTTGCTAACTAAGGCGGACAGAGAAGAAAAGTACGCGATTACCTGGACTAGCCCCAAAGAGCAAGTATTTGAAATGCCAACGGGTGGCTCTGCCATCATGCGGCAAGGCAAAAACCTTCTATACTTGGCTCGTAAGGAGTATGGAATTGCGATCGGTGGTCAGCAATTGCGGACAAAGTTCAAAATTACGGACTACAAAATCTACCGGATTTATCCTAGCGGCGAAGTGGAATACTTGCATCCCAAAGATGGCGTATTCCCTGAGAAAGTAAATCCAGGTCGGGAAAAAGTTCGTTATGTAGACCGCAATATTGGCAGAAACCCCGATTCAGCTAAGTTGAAGTTTAGCGGCATTTATTCTTTTGACGCAGAACTACCAAAATCACCAGAAGCTAAAAAAGCTGGTTCTTAAAGCTTTAGTAGCCAATAACTGGTTAGTTTAAATTAGTCTCGGTGTTCTATTACCGAGGCTGATTTTTTTGTAATTATGGGATTTTTTGCCCTCAAAAAACTGTTATGATCTTTCCTAATTTTTCTCAATTTTCTGAGCTATCGACTATTGGCAATTTTGTACCCGTGTATCAAGAATGGGTGGCTGACTTAGATACCCCGGTTTCAGCTTGGTATAAAGTTTGCTCAGAGCAGCCTTATAGTTTTTTGTTGGAATCAGTAGAAGGTGGGGAAAATATCGGGCGTTATAGTTTTTTAGGCTGCGATCCGTTATGGATTTTAGAAAATAAGGGCGAATTTACTACCCAAACTCATCGAGATGGCACTATTGAAACCTTTACGGGCGATCCGTTTGTAACTTTGACTCAATGTATCAAATCTTTTCACCCGGTCAAGTTGCCGCAGTTACCGCCCGGAATTGGGGGTTTGTTTGGCTTTTGGGGTTACGAGCTAATTAAATGGATGGAAAAGCGCGTCCCCATTCATCCGGCGACAGAAGACGATTTGCCCGATGGCTTGTGGATGCAAATAGACCAATTACTGATTTTTGACCAAGTAAAGCGGAAAATTTGGGCAATTTCTTACGCAGATTTGCGAGATCCAAATGTGGATTTGCAACAGGCTTATCAGCAAGCGGGCGATCGCGTTACTGCCCTAATTAGCAAGCTACAATCACCCCTCGACACCAAAAACACCGTTTTAGACTGGAATCCGCCGCAAAGTTCTTCTCAGCCTCTAGAGTACGTTAGTAATATTTCTGAGGCAGATTTTTGTGCTAATGTCCAAACTGCCAAAGATTACATCAAAGCTGGGGATATTTTTCAAGTTGTTTTATCTCAGCAACTAAAGGCGCAGTATACGGGAGAACCTTTCGATCTTTATCGCTCTTTACGGCTAATTAATCCATCGCCTTACATGGCTTATTTTAATTTCCAATCTTGGCAGATAATCGGCTCTAGTCCTGAAGTGATGGTAAAAGCGGAAATTGACCCAATGGGAGGAATTTTAGCTACTTTGCGCCCTATTGCTGGTACTCGTCCGCGTGGCAAAACTCCCCAGGAAGACGCAATGCTAGCTCAAGAATTGCTGCAAGATCCTAAAGAAATCGCCGAACACGTTATGCTCGTTGACTTAGGGCGCAATGACTTGGGTAGAGCCTGTATTTTTGGGACGGTAAAAGTTGACGAATTAATGGTAATCGAGCGCTATTCTCACGTCATGCACATTGTGAGTAATGTAGTGGGACAACTAGATCCCAACAAAACCGCTTGGGACTTACTCAAAGCTTGTTTTCCGGCGGGGACAGTAAGCGGCGCACCGAAAATTAGAGCAATGGAAATTATCAACGAACTTGAAACAAGTAGACGGGGTGTATATTCGGGGGTTTACGGCTACTACGACTTTGAAGGACAGTTAAATAGCGCGATCGCAATACGGACTATGGTACTACGCGATCGCACCGTCAGCGTCCAAGCAGGGGCGGGTATTGTGGCAGATTCCGACCCCCAAAAAGAGTATATAGAAACCTTAAATAAAGCTAGAGGTTTAATAGATGCAATTCGCTGTCTTCAAAACAATAAATGAAGCTAAAATCTTTAGGGCGCTGGCTAATTCTCGGCGCGGTGTTATTTTTCTTAGCCAAAGCTCTTAAAGACAATTGGCAAGAAGTAGCGCAAATTAAAATAAGTTCTACAGGCTGGCTTTATTTAGGTAGTGCTTTAGGAGTAACGTTAGTCGCACATATTTGGACAGGGTGGGTATGGAGTTGGATTTTTCAGACTCTCAATCAAAAAGTTAGCGGTTTTTGGGCTGTTCGAGTTTACCTAACAACAAATATTGCTAAATATATTCCTGGTAATATTTGGCATTATTACGGGCGGATTCGGTTAGCAACAGAAGCGAATATTCCCACTAGCATCGCCACAATAAGCGTTTTATTAGAGCCGCTAATACTAGCCGCCGCCGCTTTAATTGTCGCTTTAGTTGGAACATCGCAAAATAGACTATTGCAAGTTTTTATGAGTGCGATCGTTTTAATTGCTATTCATCCGCTCATTCTCAATCAAGGTATTAAGCTTGTTAGCAAGCTCAAAAACAAAGGTGATAATCTCCAGAAGATCGAGCATTATCCTTTTTTACCCTTATTAGGCGAATTAGGCTTTTTAGGATTGCGAGGCGCAGGGTTTGTGTTAACTTTTACGGCGCTACATTCAGTCAATATTAATCAAATTCCGATTTTAATTAGTAGTTTTAGCCTAGCTTGGTTGCTTGGTTTAGTTGTCCCTGGAGCGCCGGGAGGAATTGGCGTATTTGAAGCCACAGCTACTGCATTACTTGGGGCTTTATTTTCTCCCGGACTTATTTTGAGTGTTGTAGCTTTGTACCGTCTAATTAGTATTTTGGCGGAAGTTGTGGGGGCGGGATTGGTTTGGGTTTGGGATAGATTTGCTAAACCTGCTTAATTTTTTAACTTTGCTTAAACACATACTCATCAAATTACACAAATGCTGGCAAATCCTTATCTACAAGTAACAAAAACTTGCCCAAGCTCTTTAATAAGTTTTAATTCCCCCAAGTTTAGCAAAATTAAAATTGCGCTAAATCTCAATGTACAATTGAACTTTAAGACTTTATGTTGAATATAAAAAACGCGATTATTAGGGGTGATAGTCTTCAAATCTTAAAACAATTTGAAGATGAATGCGTTGATTTAATTATTACTTCACCACCTTATTTCCAACAGCGAGATTATGGAAATGGTGAACTTGGAATAGGAAACGAAACAACGGAAAACGATTATCTGGAAAATCTACTAAAGGTTTTTAACGAATGTATTAGGGTTACTAAAAAAACAGGCTCAATTGTTTATAATCTTGGAGACAAGTACTTAAATGGTAAACTGTCATTAATTCCTTATAAATTTGCTATCAAAGCCAATGAAAATAACAGTGCTTTTCTCATTAACCAATTAACTTGGGCAAAGCTAAATCCAACACCGCGCCAAGAAAAACGAAAATTGATTCAAGCAACCGAGCCTTTTTTTATTTTCGCCAAGTCCAAAGATTATTATTTTGATTTAAAAAATTATTTAAGTCATTTAGATGATATTAATAAAAACAGTAATAATAAGCCATCGGAAAATCTGGGTAAAAAGTATTTTCAGCTAATCCAAAATTCCGATTTAAGCGAAAATGAAAAAATAAAAGCCAAGCATGAGCTAAACGAAGTAATCAATTTAACTCATAAAGGTGAGATTGTTGGTTTCAGGATGAAAATACGAGGTATCCATAAACTAGCATACGGGGGACAAGACGGTGGACGAAATAATCAAATAAAGAACAATGGTTTTACCATTATTAAAATTTTGGGCAATCGTATGAAAAAAGACGTTATTGAAAGTCCTGTCGAAATTACAAAAAACAATCATCATCCTGCCGTTTATCCTTCATATATTATTCAAGAATTAATTAAACTTTTAAGCAAAGAAGGAGATATAGTTCTCGATCCATTTTGCGGAAGTGGAACAACCTGTCTAGCAGCAAAAGCTTTAGGTCGAAATTTTACAGGAATCGAAATAAATTCAAAATATGTAAGTCTTACAAATCAAAGACTAAAACAAGCTTCTATTCAACAAGAATTTTTTATATGAATCCAATAGACATACTTGAAGAAAGTTATCTAAAAGCATTAGCAAAAGCAAATAACGAAACCTCCAAGGAAATTTCAGACAACATCAAATCTAGCGTAAATATATTTATTGAAAAAATTGACACTGACAAATCTTTGATTCAAGTAATTATAACTAGCCTTTTAAAGAAGATAATTTCACCAGAACAAGATATACGTTACCACATGAAAAAACTTGAAAATGGTTACTCAGCTAGAGGCTTAGATACAAAAGTTACAACACCTTTTTTTAAAAAATACTTTCCGACCTATGCTAACAAGGAAACTGCCTTTTTAACAAAAGCCACTCGTGCTGAAATTGTTTGGAATTTAACGGAAGGTAAAAAGCTACCTTTTAGAAGCAAAAATTTAATCGAGCCATTCTTAGCTTTAATGGATAAAATACAAAATTTGTCCTTTGATCTGAGAGATTGTTTAACTTATATCCTGTTTCGACTTCATTTTCTCTCTAGACAACATCAAACGGTTTTTGATGAAACTTTGGAAAATATTTACTTCTCAGATGTATTAAATATAAACAGTGTAATAGCTATGTTGACAAAACATTTTGACAGCAAACTAGGTTCGAGGCTGCCTGTAATTGCTATTTACTCAGCATATATTCAATTATTCAAAACTATAAAACGATACGAAGGGAAAGTTTTAAAACCTTTAAATGTCCATACTTCTGCCGACAAACACGGTTACGGAGATATTGAGATTTGGAACAACGACGAAACACCTTTTGAAATGATTGAAATTAAACACAATATTGCTATTGACCGTAACTTAGTTTTGGATGTCGTAAAAAAATCAACAGAAGTAAAAAAATAGCATATTGAAATTTGGCAAGCGATATTGAAAGAATATCAATTAGAAACTTGATAAATAAAACTTTAGCAAAATGCAGGTTACAAGATTTACCATTATAAATAAAACTTTCCGTCGTTCTTATTTGTATACGCGGTAAGTTAAAGTTGCGCGATCGCTTTCAAACGATAGATAATTGCGATATCTTGCGATAAGCTACCCAATCAGTTATAGCTATTTCTGCTGTACCTTAATCCTTTCCTATAAGTCTATGAATCAAATTGATTTAGCCTTTAGTTCTGCCCTTACTCAAGCGCAATTAGTTAATAGTCGCCAAGTATCGCCTTTAGAATTAGTAAACCTGTATTTACAACGTATTGAGCAGTTAGATAGCCAGCTTGGTAGTTATTTTACGGTAATGGCAGAAAGTGCGATCGCTGAAGCTAAAGTTAAAACCGAATTATTAGCTAATAGTCGCACCCAATTACCGCCTTTTTTTGGCGTACCCATAGCAATTAAAGACCTTAATCCCGTTGCTGGGGTGCGCTGTACTTACGGAACTCCGGCTTTAATGGACAATATAGCAACCTACGATGATGGTGTCATTACCCGCCTCAAACAAGCTGGATTTATTATTTTAGGTAAAACGGCTACTTCTGAACTTGGTTCTTTTCCTTACACTGAACCAATGAGTTTTCCACCGACGCGCAATCCTTGGAATTTGGACTATACCGCCGGAGGTTCTAGCGGCGGTAGTGCGGCGGCGGTGGCGGCGGGTTTATCTGCGGTGGCGATTGGTTCAGATGGCGGCGGTTCGGTACGCGGCCCAGCGTTTTGCTGCGGACTGGTCGGGATTAAGCCTTCTAGAGGGCGTATATCTTACGCACCTGTGGGGGATCTTTTAAGTGGAATTCCTGCTATAGGGTCTTTGACGCGGACGGTAGCCGACGGAGCGGCTATGCTTGATGTGATGGCGGGTTATGTAACGGGCGATCCTTATTGGCTACCAGCGCCGGAAACATCGTTTTTGAGCGCTGCAAATCAAACCCCAAAACCTTTAAAAATTGCTTTCTCTACCAGCATCCCGCCGTTAGGAGAAGTTGAAAATCAGTGCAAACAAGCAGTTTTAGATACAGTCAAAGTTTTAACAGATTTAGGGCATAGTGTGGAACAAAGTTGTCCCGATTTTACGGGCTTGACTGAACCATTTACGACTGTATGGCAAGCTGGGGTTGCTTATTCAGGTATTCCCAAACAAGTATTGCAACCGATGAATCAATGGCTTTACGATCAAACAGGTTCGGCGGGAGATTATTTGCGGGCAGTGGCACAAATGCAAGTAATCGCTCGAAAAATTGTGGCGTTTTTTGACACGATTGACGTATTAGTTTTACCTACTTATATGCACCCAACTATTAAAGTTGGCGAGTGGGCAAATCTTAGCCCCCAGGAGACTTTTGAGAAAATTATTAATTGGGTTGCACCTTGTCCGCCTTTTAATGCTACTGGACAAAGTGCGATCGCACTACCTACAGGTTTTGATTCGGTAGGTTTACCCCTAGGCATTCAATTAATTGGTCGTCCCGCCGCCGAAGCTACAATAATTAGTCTTGCAGCACAGTTAGAAGCTGCTAATCCTTGGAATCAACATCGCCCCAACTTTGTGTAGAGACATTTTTTAAAATATCTCTACAGATTTATTGACTTCTAGTCTTTTTTCATCCAACTAAACATCGCTCGTAAATCTTTACCAACCTCCTCAATGGGGTGTTCGGCTTCCTGGCGGCGCATAGCTGTAAATCCGGGCTTCCCGGCTTGGTTTTCCAACACAAAATCTCGCGCAAATTGTCCCGATTGAATTTCTTGCAAAATCTTCCGCATCTCTGCTTTAGTTTCGTCGGTAACAATTCTCGGCCCGCGAGTATAATCCCCGTACTCTGCGGTATTAGAGATGCTATCACGCATTTTTGCAAGTCCACCTTCTACAATCAAGTCAACGATTAGTTTAACTTCGTGCAGACATTCAAAATAAGCTAGTTCTGGTTGGTAGCCGGCCGCTACAAGGGTTTCAAAACCTGCCTTGATTAAGGCGCTCAATCCGCCACACAGTACCGCTTGTTCGCCAAATAAATCGGTTTCGGTTTCTTCTCTAAAAGTAGTTTCCAGTACCCCCGCGCGAGTACCACCGATACCTTTAGCATAAGCCATCGCGCGATCGCGCGCTTGCCCACTTGCGTCTTGATATACGGCAAATAAAGCCGGGACACCTTGACCTTGTTCGTAAGTCCGGCGAACTAAATGCCCTGGCCCTTTAGGCGCTACCATAACAACATCAACATCTTCTGGGGGGACTACTTGACCAAAGTGGATGTTAAAACCGTGCGCAAAAGCGATAACTTTTCCCGCCGTTAAGTGTGGTTCAATTTCTTGCTTATAAATAGTTTTTTGCACTTCATCAGGGAGCAAAATCATAATAAAGTCAGCACTTTTTGCCGCATCAGCGACGGAATGCACGGGAATACCTGCGTTTTTAGCTTTCTCCGCAGACTTACTACCCGGATACAGCCCGACAATTACGTTCATACCACTATCTTTGAGATTTAGGGCGTGAGCGTGTCCTTGAGAACCATATCCAATAATTGCAATGGTTTTTTGAGCTAATAAATCTAAATTGGCATCTGTGTCATAATACATCCGCGCCATAATAACAACTCCCTCTGTGCAAGTATAATAATTTAGTGCAAACCGTTAATTTTACCGCAGTTTTTACCTTAAATTGTTGTTTGCGGAGAACTTGGAGTAACGGTAGAATTTCCCCACACAACTCAATAATTGCTTTAACACCAATATCTGAACATTAAGATAACTCTATAAAAATTGATTTTAATTAAACTAATTAGAGTCAAACATGACGATAGACTACGATTGTTTTCGGCAAAATTCACGATCGCAAATAGACGCAGGAAAAAGCGGGATAATTCTTAAAAATCGAGTCAATTAAATATGACGACCTTGCTAATAACTAATTGACTCTTGTTCAGGCAAGGCATTTAGGAGGTTTTATGTCAGAAAAGGTGAAACTAGGGACTTGCAATGTTGCCATTGTCGGTCCCTACTTGAGCGGTAAAACCAGTTTGTTTGAAAGTTTGCTATCCGTTACTGGAGCAATTTCTCGTAAAGGTAATGTTAGGGATGGCTTTACAGTCGGAGATAATGCTCCCGAAGCCAAAGAGCGCCAAATGAGCGTTGAAGTTAGCGCGGCTAACACTAAATATGGAGATATTAGCTTTACTTTTATAGATTGTCCAGGTTCAGTAGAATTTGCCCAAGAAACCTATAACGCGCTGATGGGTGTAGATATAGCCGTCGTTGTTTGCGAACCAAGTAGCGATAATGGTCATGGACTGCATCAAAAAGTCCTGACTCTTGCTCCTTTATTTAAGTTTCTGGATGACTGGGAAATTCCCCACTTAGTTTTTATTAACAAAATGGATCGTTCCAGCACAAATTTTATTGATGTGTTGCACGCGCTAAAATCTGTTTCTAGTCGTCCCGTTGTGCCACACCAGTACCCCATTACTGAAGACGAACATATTAGCGGATTTATCGATCTAGTTACAGAACAAGCTTATCATTATCACCCCGGCGCGGCTGCCGATGAAGTGGCATTTCCCGCCGCTTTAAAGTCACAAGAACAAGCCGCGCGTACAGAAATGCTGGAAGAACTAGCAAATTTTGACGACCATTTGTTAGAGGAATTGTTAGAAGAAATTAATCCCTCCGCCGAAGAAATTTTGCAAGACTTGAAGCTAGAATTAGGCGCAGATTTAGTTGTTCCGGTATTATTTGGCATCGCAGAACTTGATTATGGGGTGCGTCCGTTATTAGAAATGCTGTTAAAAGAAGCCCCTACGCCCGAAACTACTGCCCAACGGCGCAATATTCCTAAAAATATTGCTACTCCTTTAGCGCAGGTGTTGAAAACTTATTTCACTCCCCAAGGTGGGAAAATGTCCCTAGTAAGGGTGTGGCAAGGTGAATTAACAGAAGGTATTGTTTTAAATGGCGTGCGTGTGGGGGGATTATATCGGTTAGTCGGACAGCAACAAAAGTCTGTAAATACCGCCGAAGCGGGAGAAATCATTGCTATTAGCCGCTTAGAAGGGGTCAAAACTGGGGATACTCTAACAACTAATGGCGATCGCTTTTCATTAGTCAAAGCTGCTAAAATAACTCCAGTTTACGCAATAGCGATCGCTCCCCAAAACCGCAACGATGAAGTAAAGCTCAGTAGCGCCTTGACTAAGCTTTCAGAAGAAGACCCGGCTTTAGCTTGGGAGCAACACGGCGATACTCATGAAGTTATCTTGTGGGGTCAAGGGGAAATTCATTTGCAAGTTGCCTTAGATAGGTTGCGACGCAAATATAACTTGCCAATGGCGACTCATTTACCCCAAGTACCTTACAAAGAAACCATCCGCAAACCTATTGCTTCAATTCACGGACGTTATAAGCATCAAAGTGGCGGTCATGGACAGTTTGGCGATGTTTATTTAGAAATTGAACCTTTGCCTAGAGGTGGGGGTTTTAACTTCCGCGATACGATTGTTGGGGGTGTTGTCCCAAAACAATACATCCCTGGGGTAGAAATGGGTGTGCGGGAGTATTTGACGCGTGGTAGTTTGGGTTTTCCAGTGGTAGACGTTGCGGTTACTTTAACTAGCGGCTCTTATCACAGCGTAGATAGTTCGGAGCAAGCTTTTAAACAAGCGGCGCGAATTGCCATGCAAACGGGAATGGCGAAAGGCGAACCAACTTTACTAGAACCCATTACCAAAATTGAAGTATCCACACCCAGCGAATTTACATCCAAAGTGCTGCAACTTGTAAGTGGTAAACGAGGACAAATTTTAGGCTACGAACCAATAAATGATTGGCAAGGTTGGGATAAAGTTACAGCTTACTTACCTCAAGCGGAGAATTTCAACTTTATTATAGAGTTGCGAAGTCTTACTCTTGGTGTTGGCTCTTTTCAATGGCAATACGACCATCTCCAAGAAGTACCCGAAAAAGTAGCCGAAAAAATCTTCAGTCCTAAATAAGTGCTTGCGGTACGGGCTACCCAGCCCGTACATTAATACAAATATATTCTTTCTAAATTATGAGCGATGCACAAATTTGGTATATTGTCAAGTTATCGGGCGGCAATTGTGAAATAATTGCGACTGAACCATCGGCTACGGAAGTAGAACAAAAATGGGGCCCTTTTCTATCCAAAGAAGACGCGATCGCGCGGCGGATTGGTTTAATTCGTGCTGGTAAGTGTCAGCCAGTGTAAAACTAACGCACAGCTTCGGCTCTAGGGCTGCGCTGTGCCGCTATTTGTTTAGTTAGTACCGATAAAGCCTTATCGTATTGAGGATCTCCGGGAGTGCCTACTTTTGTGCGATCGCTTACTAACTTTTCTTTTTGTTTTTCGGTTAGTTCCAATACCACATCGGGCTTAATTCCGGCTTTATTGATATCACGACCGTTAGGAGTAAAGTATTTAGCGATCGTTACTGCCATTCCTGACTCACCATCGCCTAAACTTCGTACCGACTGCACTAAACCTTTCCCAAAAGTTTTCGTCCCAACTAACACACCGCGTTTATTGTCTTGTAATGCGCCAGAGAGAATTTCACTAGCACTAGCCGAGCCACCATCTACTAATACCACTACTGGTTTATCTGTAAGGGCGCGATTGTTGGCTTTTTCTAAGTCTTTTGTGCCGCGCCTATCTACCGTAGAGACAATTGTGCCTTCATCTAGCCACATTTGGGCAATTTCAATACTAGAGTAGAGCAAGCCGCCGGGATTAGAACGCAAGTCTAAAATATATCCGGCTACGTTTTTTTTCTCCAAATCTTTGATCGCGTTACGCATTTCTGAGGAGGCGTTAGCACTAAACTGATTTAGGCGAATGTATCCAGTGCCGCCGTTAGGACTATTTTGATAGCTGTAACGGACTGGGTGCAGTTCAATTTTTGCTCTTTTGACGCGAAACTGCCTTTGCTGTTTGTTTCGCAAAATAGTAATATTAACTTCTGTCCCTGGCTTGCCGCGAATTAATGATACTGCCTCATTAATATTCATCCCCTGAGTGCTTTTATCGTTAATTTTGGTAATAATATCTTTAGCCAAAATTCCCGCCGCCGCCGCCGGAGTACCTTCCATTGGGGCAATTACAGTTATTCTCTTAGTTTTTTCATCGGGGGCGATTTGAATGCCAATTCCCGAAAGTTCCCCAGAAGTTTCTACTTGCAAACTCTTAAATTCTTCCGGGTCCATGAAGCGAGTATAAGGATCTTCTAGCTTCTCTAGCATTTGGCGGATGGCTTTATAGGCATCCTGTTTAGTTGTATAAGTGCGACTCAAATATTCTTTACGGATATTTTGCCAATCTACTTGATTAAATGTCCCGTCTACATAACTGCGATCAATAACTTGCCAAACTTCATCTACTAATTGTTTGGGACTTTCTTTAAAAAAAGCTTTACCTGGCGAGTAAATGCCAGAAATATTGACAGCGAATGCCGTTAACATTGCTGCGGTTGCACCTATAACAAGCCCTTGTTTTGAAATTGCCATAATGACTGCTGTAACCAGAGAAAAATACTCGTAGGTTGTAAGTAAGCCCAATTTAACACAAGTGGCTAACAAGGGCTTGCGTAGTAACTCTTAGCTGTTGTTTTAGGGGTCGATCCAGCGATCGTCAGCTTTGATTAAATTAATCAATTCTTTAACCCCTTCAGCTTCTGGGACTTTTTTAATTTCTTCTCTACCCCGATACAAAGAAATATAGCCTGGTTGCTTGCCTACATAGCCGTAATCAGCATCCGCCATTTCTCCGGGCCCGTTAACAATGCAACCCATAACGGCGATATCTAAACCCGTTAAGTGTTTGGTTGCTTCTCTAACTTCATGCAATACTTCTTCTAAATTAAACAGCGTTCGACCGCAGGAAGGACAAGCAACGTACTCTACCATTGTTTTTCGCAATCCCAAAGCTTGCAGGATGCTGTAACAAACGGAGATTTCTTTTTCTGGGGCTTCGGTGATCGATACTCGGATTGTATCGCCAATTCCATCAGCTAAAAGTGGTGCTATACCCGCCGTTGACTTGATGCGTCCGTACTCTCCATCTCCGGCTTCGGTAACGCCCAAATGCAAGGGGTAATCCATCCCTAATGCGTCCATACGCTGCGCCATTAAGCGGTAAGCTGCTACCATTACCGGGACGCGGGAGGCTTTGAGGGAAATTACGATATTGCCAAAGTCTAGAGACTCGCAGATGCGGATAAATTCTAGCGCCGATTCTACCATGCCTTCGGGAGTGTCGCCGTAGGTAAATAGCATTCTTTCGGCTAAAGAGCCATGATTTACACCGATTCTCATTGCTTTTCCGCGATCGCGCAACGATACTACTAATGGTGCTAAGGTTTCGCGGATTTTTTCCCCAATCTCGTCAAAGTCTGCTTGGGTGTAGTCGCTAGTTTTTGGTTTTTCAAATACGTACAATCCTGGATTGATGCGGACTTTATCAACGTGCTTGGCAACTTCTAGGGCGATTTTCATGCCATTATGATGCACGTCTGCAACTAAGGGGACGCTTTGGTACGTTAGGGCTAATTTTTGTTTAATTTCTGCTAAAGCTTTGGCGTGAGCCATACTCGGTACAGTAACGCGGACAATTTCGCAGCCAATTTCATGCAGGCGACGAATTGCAGCTACTGAGCCATCTATATCTAAGGTGTCTTCATTAATCATCGACTGCACCACCACCGGATAGCCGCCGCCAATGATGATATTACCAACTTTGACGCTTCGAGTTTTGCGGCGGTGAATGGTGGTGTCTAAGGTTGCTGGGTTTGTCAGGGTTTGCATAACCTGTAGGGGATAAATGGGGTAAGGGAGACACCGACAAAGTAACTATTTTGTCCCGTTTAAGATTTTAGCGCGAACTTAACGCCCGAAAGTAAAGATTTCTGAAAAACTAGGATAGATGGGGAATAATTGAGAAATTGCCTCTATTTTCAGTTTTTGGGCGATCGCTAAAGCCATAACATTAATTAATTCCCCTGCTTGAGGACTAATAATTGTTGCTCCTAATATCTCTCCGTTACGGCGAACAACTAATTTATAAATTCCGGTAGTTTCTTCTATTAATTGCGCCGCCGCTACACTTTTAAAATAATGCTGTACTACGCTAACATTGTCGCTGTAAAGTTGTTTTGCTTTGGTTTCTGTAAATCCCACTTGAGCTATTTGAGGATTGGTAGCAATTGCCCAAGGAATACTTTGATAATTAGTTTTTATTTTTGGCAATAATAAAGCATTGTTTACAGCAATTTTTGCTTCGTAATTATTAATGTTAGCGTCAGAATAACCCCCAATTACCTCGCCACAGGCATAGATTTGAGGATTTGTAGTTTGCAAAAATGAATTTACTTCAATACCTCGTTGATACGATTTCACTTTTACGGCTTCTAAACGTAAGTCTTTAATATTAGGTTGATAGCCAGCACACACCAAAATCTCATCAGTTTCAATAGCTTCATTCCCTACTTGAATCCATTTTTTACCATCTAGTTCTTTGATTTGGCTGATAGTTTTTTCGGTGAGTACCCGCACACCGTCAGCTTCCAAGATAGCTTCGACTAAGTAAGATATATCCGCATCTAAACTAGGTAAAATTTGCGCTGCTGTAGCTATTAAAGTAATCTTAAAACCCAATTTACTTAAAATTTGCGCCCAAGTAATACTATCGGGATTGTTACCAATTATTACCCAATTTTTCCCGCTATCTACAGCTAATTGCTGCCCAATATTTGAGGGAGTAAAATAACTGGCATCCAGTCCAATAGTTTTTGGTATAGCGCCGGTAGCAATTAGATAAGAACGAGCAATAAGTTGGCGGTTGTTAGCTTTAATTAGCAATTGGCGATCGCTAAACTCTGCATTGCCAACAATTACATCTACTCCCAACGCCGCGAGTATTGCCAAAGAATATTTTTCCTCTACGTTAGCAATAAAGTTTTTTACCCATTGCCTAACTTCTTCCCAACTAAGAGGTGTTTGGTAAGTAGAAGGGATAAAAAATTGTTGGTGATTCTGCCTAAGCTGATTTAAAGCATGAGGTATAAGGAAATTAAATAGTGTTGTTTCGTATGGTTCGATAAGAGCAACTTTTTTATTTTGCTCCATCGCCCAAATAGCTGCATAACGTCCTGCTAAAGAACCACCAATAATTACTAAATCGTAATCCGCCATAGGTTTTGTTAGGTAATGGCGTTAATTAATTATAGATTGGGCGATCGCTTTGACTAATTGCTCGTTGTCGCACTGCGACTTCACCGCTACTCGAAAATAGCTGTCGCCAAGCTCTGGAAAACTCAGACAGTCGCGGATTAATATCCTGTGTTGCTGCAATAAGCGCTCCTGAAGCTGTTTAACCGAGCTATTGGAGTGTACCAGTAAAAAGTTTGCCGCACTTGCCCAAGGCGTTAATCCTGGCAATTGAGACAAGCTTGTAAATAGCCAGTCTCGCGCCGTTGGTAGCCAGTCCCAAGTTTGCTGTTGAAAAGCTGTATCTTGAATAATTGCGATCGCCGCCGCCGCCGCCAAAGTGCCGACAGACCAAGGATCGCGCCTAGATTGCCACAATTTTAATCGGTCGGGGTGAGAAATCGCATAACCCATTCTTAGCCCTGGTAAACTGTAAAACTTAGTTAGCGATCGCAAAATTACTAAATTGGGATATTTTTCCACTAACGGGATTAGGCTTTGTTGCTGCTCTGGCGGCAAAAAATCCATAAAAGCTTCGTCTACCACAACTAAGGCAAATTCTTCTAAGTAAGGTGCAATTGAATCCAGTAAAAATAACTTACCACTAGGATTGTGGGGATTATTTAGCAATAGCCCCCGCTCCAAGGGAGAGTAGGAGTGGAGGCTTGATTGCTCAGATAACAGAAAAGTGCTATCGCAATGCACGTAAGCAGAATCTAACTTTTGCTGACCAAAAATCGGAAACTGGTGGATATTGGCATTAAAAGCTTCAAGACTGCGCCTATAGTCTCCAAAAGCTGGCGTAACTAAAGCCGTAACTGCAAGAGTTGCTAAATCCCAGCCTGCCCAAGTAAGTAATTCTGCCGAGCCATTGCCCGGCAAAATCCAATCGGGGGATAATTGATGCAATTTCCCTATAGCCGTCCGTAGTTCCCAATAGTCTGGATCGGGGTAATGGCTAAGGTTCGCCAGATTAGCAACGATGGCAGAAATCGCACTAGCTGGTGGTCCTAAAGGACTAATACTGGCAGAAAAGTCAACAATTGCATCCGCAGGACAGCCCGACATTGCTGCTGCCCAGGCTAAATTCCCTCCATGTCCAGGCTGTGACAAGCTTTTAGTCGTCTCCTTTGGGTGCTACTTTCTCTCTAAACAATTTGCCTGGAGAAAAAGCCGGAACTCTTGTTGCGGGAATACTCATCTTTTCGTTAGTTTTGGGGTTGCGTCCTTCGCGTTCTTTGCGATCGCGTCTTTCAAAAGAGCCAAAGCCTACTAGAGTTACTTTGTCTCCCGTCGATACCGCGTCCACAATTGAGTCTAAAGCAGCGCTGAGTACCGCATCAGCTTGTTTTTTGGTTACATTAGCTCTTTCTGCTACTGCGTCAACCAATTCACCTTTATTCATTATCAATCTCCTTAAGAACTACAGGCAAAATTTCGCCCTGTGGGATAAATAAACTGAATTTAACTCACAATCGCTGAAACTTGTGTAAATTCGATATTTCAATGAATCATTCTAAGGTGCGATCGCCTAATTTGGATCGATGAAACCTTTAAGATATATGGATTTGGCGACTTCTTTTGTAATTTTTGCTTATCAATGCTGAGAAAATGCCCAATTTTGCCACTCAATCGAACTAATTACACCAAAATATGGTATAATTGTGAATTTTTTAGAAAAAACCATTATATAGAGACACAATACTTAACCAATTACCCATTACCCATTACCCATTACCCATTGCTGACGTTGAGCTTCGTATAGTAATAAAGCGGCGGCGATCGCTACGTTTACCGATTCCACCCCAGCATTTAAAGGAATACTTACCTGTTTGTCAGCAATCTCTAACAATTGATTTGATAATCCTGCACCTTCGTTCCCCAACAAAATTAAAGTCGGACGCTGTAAGTCCAATTCCCAGTAAGTTAATTTTGCATTGGCAGTAGTAGAGACAATTTGTATTCCCGATTTTTGATAATCAAGGCAAGTGGCGCTTAAGTTGTCACTTACTGCCATTGGTAAGCGAAACCATTGCCCAGCACTTGCTCTTAAGACCTTGGGATGATCTAAATCTACACTATCGCTACTCAACCACAATCCCGCTGCCCCCGCCGCCGCACAGGTACGAATAATTGTGCCTAAATTTCCTGGATCTTGGACGGTTTCTAATGCTAGTAATAAACCCTTGCAGGGCAATGTTTCGTGAGGATCTTTACGCTTTGCTGTGGCAATGATGCCATCAGGGTTTACCGTAGTTGCGATTACTTTCAATACTTCGGCGCTAACAATTTCTAGGCGATCGGTTTTTAAAACCAGATTTTCCCATAGATTTTGATGATTTGCTTGCCATTGCTCAGTACAGCAAACGCTGACTAACGGATAATCAACGGCACAAGCAGACTCAATTAGATGAGTTCCTTCTAGCAAAAATAAATTTTGTTCTTTGCGTTCTTTTGCCGAATGGAGTTTGCGGAGTTGCTTGACAAAGGGATTTTGTAGACTTGTCAGCATTGGGGGGTTTTGGCTGTAGAATCAATGCGGAACCCGGGACTTGAACCCGGAAGCCTTGCGGCACTAGAACCTGAATCTAGCGCGTCTGCCAATTCCGCCAGTTCCGCTTACTAAGTCTTTTTGGAGACAATTTGTAATCATCCATTATATACAAACTCCTGTCAATAGCTACGTAAGTAAACAGAAGTTTTGCGCTCTATAATTTACGAGGAATTTAAACTAATTTTGCTCATGGCAGTATAAACACGAGGAGCAATACTACCTACAAAGTGCAAATCTCCGAGAATTTTCTAGTTTTACGGATGGCGATTATCAATGTAGAATCAAGACCAAATTCCCATATGTAAAAATACTCAACAAATTTCGGAGGCTAAAATTATTACTACTAATCCCATCTCTATCAAAATCCCCAATTCCCCAGAAGCCGACCCATCAGTATTACAAATCTGGGGTGGAGCGCCACTAAAAGGTCACGTCAGAATTAGCGGTGCCAAAAATTCAGCTTTAGTCTTGATTGTTGCCGCCTTGCTTTGCTCGGAAGATTGCCGCCTGCGTAACGTTCCGGCGCTAGTAGATGTAACGCTAATGGGGGAAATTCTTTTGTCTTTGGGTGTGAAGATTACCCAAACTGGCGATGTTTTAGATATAAATGCCACTACCATTGGCAAATCTCAAGCGCCCTACGAGTTGGTTAGTCAGTTACGAGCAAGCTTCTTTGCTATTGGCCCATTGCTGGCACGCTTAGGAGCCGCTTGCGTACCCTTGCCTGGTGGTTGCACTATTGGAGCAAGACCTGTAGCTTTGCACGTGCGAGGGCTGCAACTAATGGGCGCTGACGTGCAAATAGAGCATGGCATGGTCAATGCCTATATTAAGGGCAATAGAAAAAGATTAAAGGGAGCAAAAATTTATTTAGATTATCCCAGTGTCGGCGCAACAGAAACGTTGATGATGGCAGCAACTTTAGCTGACGGAGAAACAATTATTGAAAATGCCGCTCAAGAGCCAGAAGTTGTAGACTTAGCCAATTTCTGTAATGCGATGGGGGCAAAAATTCAGGGTGCAGGGACAAATACTATAGTTATTTGCGGTGTTCCTCAATTGCATACTGCTGATTATGCGATTATTCCCGATCGCGTTGAAGCGGCAACATTCTTAATCGCTGGAGCAATTACTTATTCTGAACTAACTGTTTCTCCAGTTATCCCCGATCATCTTACTGCGGCGATCGCCAAGTTGCGCGATATTGGGGCGCAAGTAGTCACCGATTCCCCCGACTGTCTGCGAATTATTCCCGGAAGTAGCCTCCGAGGTACAGACATTGAAACTCTGCCTTATCCTGGCTTTCCGACAGATATGCAGGCGCAGTTTATGGCACTACTTTCGCTAAGTGAAGGCAATAGTTTAGTTTCCGAAACCGTATTTGAAAACCGTTTGCGTCACGTCCCAGAATTAAACCGCATGGGCGCAGATATTCGCGTTAAAAACAATCATGCGATTATTCGTGGTGTACCGATGTTATCGGGCGCACCAGTTGTAGCTACAGATTTAAGAGCATCGGCGGCTTTAGTTTTAGCGGGTTTAGCCGCCCAAGGCAAAACTACAATTCAAGGATTGCATCATTTAGATCGCGGTTACGAACAATTAGAAAATAAGTTGTTAAAAGTCGGAGCTAAATTGCAACGATTACCTCAATCACAGGCAAATATTAGCCCCGTCAGTGCAATTAATTCTGACGCTTTGATTCCGTCTTAATGGTGTAAGGAGTGAGGGGCTTTTACTCCTCACTATATTTATTAATTGTTAAAATTACATATATTAGCTAACGGATTATGAGCGGACAAACTTCTACTTTGACAATGCCACTTATGGGAGCGGATGTAGCCACTAACTACGAGCAAGCAACAGTGGTTATTTTACCAATTCCTTATGAGGCTACAACTACTTATCGTCGCGGTTGCGAACAGGGTCCCGATGCAATTTTAGAAGCCTCGCAGCAAGTGGAATATTACGACGAAGAATTAGATCGAGAAACTTGCAAAGAAGTGGGGATTTTCACAGCAAGGGCGATCGCCGATACGCGCAATTTACCCAAAATCACTGCCGAGGAAATGCTGCAAGTTACCCAAGAAACCGTCTTTAAGCTAATTAAAGATAACAAATTTGTGATTGCTTTAGGGGGCGAACACAGCATTACTACAGGAGTAGTCGAAGCCTATCGTCAAGCTTACCCCAACGAGGCGTTTACAGTAGTTCAAATTGATGCTCATGGAGACTTGCGCCACGAGTACGAAGGCTCAATCCATAATCACGCTTGCGTGATGCGGCGAATTGTTGACATGGGTTTGCCTACGGTGCAAATTGGGATTAGAGCTATTTGTAAAGAAGAAGCAGATTTAATTAAAGCAAAAAACTTGACAGTTTTTCGGGCGCGAGATATTGCTGGTAGTACCGATTGGATTGAAAAGGCGATCGCCTCTATTCCCACAAAAAAAGTATTTCTAACTATTGACTTAGACGGCATCGACCCAACTTTAATACCTGGAGTTGGTACTCCTGAACCTGGGGGCTTGACTTGGTATGAGTTGACGGTGTTTTTAGCTCAAGTATTTGCTGCTCGTGAAGTGATCGGCTGCGATGTAATGGAATTAGCACCAATCGTTGATTCAGTAGTTTCACAATTTACAGCAGCGAAATTAGTTTATAAACTGATTGGATATCAGTCACACACTATCTAAATTTATTCCTAACTTTATTAAATTAACAATCATGACTTCCCTAGAACTAACTCCTACAGCTATTGGTAGCTACGCCCCAGACTTTGAAATTAGAGGTACCGACTCTGAAGTTCACCACTTAGCTCGTTATTTAGAAAAGTTTAAAGCGGTGGGTGTTGTCTTTATGGCAAATAACTCCGCCGATGTCAAAATGTATGTAGAGCGATTAAAAAACTTGCAAACTGCTATGCAAGGACAAGGTTTTACTCTTATTGGCATCAATCCTCACGATGGCAACCAAGATCCAGAGGAAAGCTTTGAGAATATGAAAAAGTTTGCTATCGAACAAAAATTAAATTTTCCCTATTTGTGGGATTCAACTCAAGACGTGACGCGCAGTTTTGGCGCACCTACAATTCCTATGGTATTTTTGCTAGATGCTACGAGCAAAGTCCGTTACCGGGGCGCAATTGACGATAATAACCAAGCAAATGCAGTTAAAAGTAAGTATTTAGAAGTAGCAATAACCGCCTTAATGAAAGGAGAAGCAATTGAAATAACTGCAACCGAAGCTGTAGGTAGTGAGGTAAGGTGGCGCTAAGATTTGGGAGAACTTAAGGGACAAATATAAAAAAGCATCGCTCTACTGCTATCTTAAGTTGGAGGCAAGAACTGAAAAAAAATTAATGTGGCATGGGTAAACCTTACGGACGCATTCTCCTAAAACTGAGCGGCGAAGCTCTCATGGGCAACCTGGGCTACGGAATCGATCCAGCCATTGTTGAAGAAATTGCCGCAGAAGTAGCAGAAATTGTCAATAGTGGCGTTCAAGTCGCTATTGTAGTAGGTGGCGGAAATATTTTTCGTGGAGTTAAAGCATCGGCGGCAGGCATGGATCGGGCAACAGGAGACTATATTGGCATGATTGCTACGGTAATGAATGCCTTGACTCTCCAAGACTGCTTAGAAAGGCTGGAAGTGCAGACGCGGGTACAAACAGCGATCGCTATGCAGGAAGTGGCAGAACCCTATATTCGGCGGCGGGCTATTCGTCACTTGGAAAAGGGGCGAGTAGTTATTTTTGGGGCGGGTTCGGGAAATCCTTTTTTTACTACCGATACCACCGCAGCATTAAGAGCGGCGGAAATCGATGCAGAGGTGATTTTTAAAGCCACAAAAGTTGATGGCATCTACGATAGCGATCCGAAGCTTAATCCCCACGCTAAACGCTATAAAACGCTTAATTACGTCCATGTTCTCGCTCAAGATTTGCGGGTAATGGATAGTACGGCGATCGCTTTATGTAAAGAAAATAATATTCCGATTCTTGTCTTCGATCTGTCGGTGAGGGGTAACATCCAACGGGCAGTGATGGGAGAATCAATTGGTACTATTGTCGGAGGTTTTTGTGAAGTTAGCTGAAGCTGAAAGTACGATGCAAAAGAGTGTAGATGCTACTCTGCGCTCTTTTAATACTATTCGCACGGGACGCGCGAATGCGTCATTGCTGGATAAAGTAACGGTAGATTATTATGGCGCTCCTACGGGTTTGAAAGCGCTGGCAAATATCAACGCCCCCGATTCTAGTACGATTTTAATTCAACCTTACGATCGTACAACGTTGAATATGATTGAAAAGGCGATTTCCTTGTCAGATGTAGGTTTAACAACTAATAATGATGGCACGGTGATTCGGCTGAATATTCCACCGTTAACAAGCGATCGCCGCAAAGAATTCGTTAAATTAGCAACTAAGTACGCGGAAGAAGGGCGGGTAGCAATTCGTAGCATTCGCCGCGATGCCATTGATTCGATTCGCAAGCAAGAAAAAAATAGCGAGCTATCGGAAGATGAGTCGCGCGATCGCCAAGAGGATCTGCAAAAACTGACGAATAAGTACATTGCCAAAATTGACGAGTTATTAGCTGAAAAAGAAAAAGATATTATGACGGTTTAAGTTTTATTTTAGAGACTTGTGAAGCGGCTTCCAGTTACGGGAGTCGCTTTTAATTAGAAAAGGATTTTTTTGAGCAATGCTAACTTGCCTTGGTAAGGCGGATATCGCAATTTGAAGTCGAGGCGAAAAGATTTATTTAAGATGCTTTTGTGGTGCGAAAAAGTATCAAAACTTGCTTTGCCATGATAGCTACCAATCCCACTATCGCCGACACCACCAAAAGGTAACGTTGAAACGCCAAATTGCATTAGTGTATCGTTAATACAAATTCCCCCTGATGAGGTTTGGTTGCATACTTGTTGTTGCAAGGTTTTGTTTCTGGAAAAGATATAGATTGCTAAGGGTTTGGGTTGATTATTGATAATTGCGATCGCACTGGCTAAATTGTCGTAAGCAATAATAGGTAAGATTGCCCCAAAAATCTCTGTCTGCATTACCGGATCATCTAGGGATACATTATCTATTACCGTGGGCGCAATGTAACGCTCGGCGGCATTAGTTTCGCCACCCATAACTATTTCTCCTTTAAGCAAGTTAGTAAGGCGGGTAAATTGCTTGTCGTCGATAATTCTGGCGTAGTCGGGGCTAGTTTCTGGATTGTCGCCAAAAAATTCCTTTATATACTTGGCAATAGCTACTAACAATTCTTGCTTAATTGCCTGATTTACTAACAAATAGTCGGGAGCAATACAAGTTTGCCCCGCGTTAAGAAATTTCCCCCAGACAATTCTTCTAGCTGTAACTTCAATATCAATATCTGTATCAACAATACAAGGACTTTTGCCACCAAGTTCTAGAGTAACGGGCGTTAAATTTTTGGCGGCGGCTGCCATAACAATTTTGCCGATGGCGGTACTTCCGGTAAAAAATATCCGATCCCATTTTTCTTCTAGTAGCTGTTGACTTATCTGTTTGTCTCCTTCTACTAGAGCTAGATAAGATTCGTCAAAATATTGACCAATAATCTTTGCTAATACGTGAGACGTGTAAGGTGCATTTTCTGACGGTTTTAACGTTACGCAGTTGCCTGCTGCGATCGCACCTACTAAGGGTGATATTATTAATTGCAGGGGATAGTTCCAAGCTCCAATTATTAACACAACTCCCAAGGGTTCCGCGTGAATACTACCGTAACCGGGAAATTGTTCTAAGGAAAGCTTGACTTTTTTGGGCTGAGTCCATGACTTAATATGTTTTAGTGCGTAATCAATTTCTTTTGTGACTATAAGCTCGGTGAGATACGCTTCAAACTGGGGTTTATTTAAGTCGGCTTTTAGCGCTTGGGCAATTATTTCAAAATTTTCTACTAGGGCTTGCTTTAACTTTTTTAGTTGGGCAATCCTAAAGTTTATGTCCTTTGTTTTACCACTGCTGAAATACTCGCGTTGTTTGCGGATAATTTCACTTATAGCTGTTTGAGTAAACATTTTTGGTTGAAAAAATTATTAATTTAGTTTACAAAACCTCTTGTAAATTATTGACTTTTTTGATATTATATTTATAATAGAAATTTTGCCTAAAATATTATTTGTGTCACCATTCCCATTATAACATTTTAACAAAAACTCTAGGTTTTGTCTAGCTAAAACTAACTCAATAAAACATTTTTTTCAAAACAAGATAATTTTTTACTTTTTCAATTTAGCTAAAAAATAGCTAGATAGAAGGTAAATTATTAAGCGGGTAGATAGACAATAAAAACACTACCCTTGCCAGGTTCGGAGTGAAGTTGAATTAAACCTTGATGAGCTTCAACAATGCGCCGAGACAAATACAAACCCAAGCCACTACCAGAACGTTTGTGACTTCCTTGGCGAAAACGCTCAAACATAGTTGCTTGTTCATCAATGGCAATACCTGAGCCTGTATCTTCGACCTCGACTGCTAAGTAAGCCGTCGCTTGTTGTTTTGCAGAAATAGTCTTGGGAGCAACCGCAGGGTTAAGGCGAATAGTAATAGAACCTTTGTCAGTGAACTTAATGGCATTACCAACTAAATTAGTAAATAAGCGATGAAGTTCCAAGCGATCGCCCATAACTTTATTAATTGGCAATTGTTCGTCAAATTCGGCAATAATTGCTATTTGTTTTTCCGCCGCCAAGGGAGTAAGTTCGTTAATGACTTCTTGCAGCAACGGGCGTACATCTATGGGGAAAAAGCTTAAAGTTTTGCGTCCAGCTTCAAATCGATAAACTTCAAGTAAAGTATTGACCATTTGCAGCAGATTTTGATTGCTACGTGCCATAGTGGCGATCGCTTCTAGCATTGTTGGCGAAAGTTCTCCCAATGCACCTTGCTGGAATAGCATCAACATCCGATCAGCAGCTACTAAGGGAGTGCGTAAGTCATGAGTAAGACGAGAAACATAATCTTCTCTTTGGCGGGCTATTTGATCGCGCTCATCTACACTGTGCTTTAGACGCAACAAGCTTCTTACTCTTGCTAATAATTCATCTACTTCTACAGGCTTGCGGATGAAATCATCGGCTCCCATATCCAAGCCTTGAGCGACACTAGGTTTATCGTGAGCAGTAATTAACAAGATGGGAATAAATGGCAGCTTAGTATTTTCACGCAGGCGTTTAGTAACTTCAAACCCATCCATTCCCGGCATCATTACATCTAGTAAAACTAAGTCGGGAGGAGAAAGTTCAATTTGTGCTAAAGCAGAAGCACCATTTTCGGCAGTAGTGATACTGTAGCCTTCTTCTTCCAAAATTGTTTGGATCAAAAAGACGTTATCAGGAGAGTCATCAACAACAAGTATTTGGTCTGTAGCAGCTAAAGGCAAACTCATGGAGGGAGGGTTGTTAACTAATTAAGTTTTATAAATATATCTTCTACCTGTATCATTTTTTCCTTTGAGAGCACAATTAACCTCTTACTTACGAAAGATTATTTATTACTTAATCTACTTCTCATGACGGTTGACTTTTAGATTTTAACTAAAACTGTTATTTATAAATTTACTATTTGGAGTAGAGTTTAAAAAATTGATAAATAAATCTAATTCAAAATTATTAGCTATTATTGTTTGCAACTTCAGTTTTGAGACATTATTTAGGCTTTTTGACAATAATATTTTGGATACAAAAGTTGGCAAGGCGAATAAATGTATTAACAAGTTAACATAAAAATTATTTACTGTAGCAGTTTTTACAAAAGATAGATTTGATTGGTGGCGCAATTCAACTTTGCGAAAAACACAATTCAAAGCTAAATTAAAAGCGCATTTTCAAAAAAATAAGATGGCGCTACCCACTTTTACCAGAGGACGAAAAAGAAATAGCCGCTACAAAATAAGCGATCGCTCCTTGCGTCCCTCTTCCCTGGTGTTTGCTAGTATTTTATTCCTAGTTTTGGGTGGTTTGGGGTGGGTTTGGTCAGTAATGCTGACCAAAGGTTATGTAGCTATTGGTGGCGTTCCTAGTCCAGTAATTGCTAGCTTTTTGCAAAATGAAACAGCAAGAGATGCGTATTTTGATGGAAACACCGAACAACTACACGCGCAGATACAAAAAATGAATTTAGCCGAAAAATTAAAACCTTATTACCGCCCTCAATTTGAGGACGAAGCTAAATTAGACCTATATACTCATCAAATTCTCTACGATCGCACGGGCTACATTGGCAAAGATTACCAAGCGAATCCTCAAGGAACTTTAAGTTTAAAAAAATCAATTAAAACAGAAAGTAGCGTTGGGCTAAAGGTAAGACGGTAGCAGCCTCGCAAGTAAGCAATTGTCCATCGGCTCGAACTTGATAAGTTTCGGGATCTACTTCCATGTGAGGGGTTGCATCGTTTAGCTTCATAGCTTGCTTAGTTATTTGCCTAGTTTGCGAAACCGCCACAGCCATTTTTTGCAAATTTAGCTGAGTCGGAATCTCTCGTTCTAGAGCAGCTTTAGAGACAAAAGTTAGACTGGTACGAGCAATTGCGCCGCCAAAACTGGCAAACATCGGACGCATATGTACGGGCTGGGGGGTAGGAATACTAGCATTAGCATCGCCCATTTGCGCCCAGGCGATCGCGCCGCCTTTGAGAACTATTTCGGGTTTGACTCCAAAAAATGCTGGTTTCCACAAACACAAATCCGCCAATTTTCCAACTTCTACCGAACCTACATGAGCAGCGATACCGTGAGTAATCGCGGGATTAATAGTGTATTTGGCAATATAGCGTTTTGCTCTGTAGTTGTCATTGTGGGGGCTATCTTCCGCTAATTGACCACGTTGCACTTTCATTTTGTGCGCCGTTTGCCAAGTACGAATAATGACTTCTCCCACTCGTCCCATTGCTTGAGAATCGGAGGAAATCATGCTAAAAGCGCCTAAATCGTGCAAAATGTCTTCGGCGGCAATAGTTTCGCGGCGGATGCGCGACTCAGCAAAAGCTACATCTTCAGGGATAGCCGGATCGAGATGATGGCAAACCATCAGCATATCGAGGTGTTCGTCTAGAGTATTAAGAGTGTAGGGGCGGGTAGGATTGGTGGAAGACGGCAAAACGTTACTTTGTCCGCAAACCTTGATAATGTCCGGTGCATGACCGCCTCCAGCCCCTTCTGTGTGATAGGTGTGGATGGTGCGACCAGAAAAAGCGGCGATCGTTGTTTCTACAAATCCGGCTTCGTTGAGAGTGTCGGTGTGAATTGCTACTTGTACATCGCATTCATCGGCGACGCGGAGACAAGTATCGATGGTGGCGGGGGTAGTTCCCCAATCTTCATGGAGTTTTAAGCCCATTACCCCGGCGTTTACTTGTTCGACAAGTCCTTGAGGCTGGCTGCTATTACCTTTACCCAAAAAGCCAATATTAACCGGAAAAGCATCCGCCGCTTGTAGCATTCGGTGAATATTCCATACTCCAGGAGTGCAAGTCGTGGCGTTTGTCCCCGTAGCTGGGCCTGTACCACCGCCAATCATGGTAGTTATTCCTGATGAAACCGCACAATCAATTTGTTGGGGACAAATAAAGTGAATGTGGCTATCAATTCCCCCGGCGGTAAGAATATTACCTTCCCCGGCTATTACTTCTGTACCTGGGCCAATAATAATATCTACATTGTTTTGAATATAGGGGTTGCCAGCTTTGCCAATTTTAAATATGCGCCCGTCTTTGATGCCAATATCGGCTTTAACAATTCCCCACCAATCGAGAATAAGCGCGTTGGTAATCACTAAATCCACCGCGCCATCGGCGTTAGAAATGGGAGATTGTCCCATGCCATCGCGGATTACCTTTCCGCCACCAAACTTGACTTCATCGCCATAGGTAGTAAAGTCTTGTTCTACTTCAATAAATAACTCTGTATCTGCCAAACGAATGCGATCGCCTACCGTGGGACCGTAAGTTTGGGCGTAAGCGCTGCGATCCATGCGGTAGCTCATATAGTCCTCTATTTATCTAACGATCCGTTAATTTTATTATTAAATCCGTAGACTTGGCGACTACCTGTATAGGGGACTAAAGTTACTTCTTTTGCGTCTCCTGGTTCAAAACGAACGGCTGTCCCGGCGGGAATATCGAGGCGCATTCCTTTTGTTTGTTCACGCTGGAAACTTAAAGCTTCGTTGACTTCGTAAAAGTGAAAATGAGAGCCAATTTGAATTGGGCGATCGCCAATATTTGCTACAACTAACTTTATTGATTGAAGTCCTGCATTTAGTTCGATTTCTCCTGGTTGGACGATTATTTCTCCGGGAATCATGGTTTTAACCTATGTAATGTAAGGAACTGACTAAGATGCGTCTGTGTCTATTACCTCTATTGGCATCTCGCCAAGCTAGAGATAAAGGTGATAAATTTAACCTGTGCAAATAGTTTTGAAATTAACCTAAATTCAACGTTCAGTCAAAAAAATGAAATTAAGTATTCTTGTTATTGCTACTATACTTGCTCCTCTAGTAGGCGCGACCTTTCCAGCTATAGCTTACAGCCCGGAAGATTTGGAGCAGTTAAAACAAACAGGTTTATGTCCGAGGTGCGATTTAACGGGCGCTCCCCTCAATGAACTCGATCTTAATGGGGCTAACTTACGAAACGCTAATTTAAGTCAAGCTAATTTATCTCAATCTAATCTTGTCGGCGCAGATTTGAGCGAAACTAATTTGGAGGCTGCCAATTTCACAAGTGCTAACTTAACTAGCGCTACTTTTACGGGTGCTAACCTCCGATCGGCTACTTTGGAAAATGCTAATCTGACTCGTGCGGGATTATTTGCTACCAATTTAGACGGCGCTAACTTCAAAGGTGCAACTACAACTTATGCTAACTTTCGCGGCTCTAAGTTCCGGCTAACAACTTCCCCTAGTGGTTTAGTAACTTCAGATCGCCGTTATTGGTAGTTACAGAAGAAATTTGTTTTGGATGTTAGTTTTTACCCCTATTGGGGATTACTAGCTACAGAACTTTATTTATCTGTAACTAAAATGAACGTTAAATATTTAAGCGCGATCGCCTTTACTGCTATTTGTCTATTGCCGGGAATTAGTTATGCTCAAGAACAACAAGACTACGCTTGTTTTTTTACTACTGAGTCTGGTCGCACCGTTGATTTTTCCCAAACGTCTCTATGTGGCGCTCAAAAAGCTGCTCCAAAAGTAATCGCTAATACCGACGAAGCATTTTTAGCAGAGTATAAGCGTAATGCCATGCAGTACGCCCCAGTCCGCGATAGTCTGCTAGCTAATGCGGAGCAATCACCACAAGTAAGCAGCTTGCAAGCTCAAAAAGTTTGCAGCGACCTAAAATCGGGACTTTCTCTCGATGAAATCAAACGAAAGCAGGCTACAGAAACCGTCGAGCAATCAAGTATAGTCAATGCACAGATTATTAATAACTTAGCTACCAAATATTACTGCCCTAAGGCGGGTAAGTAATTTAAAAATACGTTCTTAGCTGTTAACAATTCTTTATGATGGGGGATAAGCCGCTCGATTAATGGATTCATGCTAACTCGTATTCAAGAACTGGCAGAAAAACTGCGCGATCGCCTAATTGAAATTCGCCGCCATATCCACACCCATCCCGAATTAAGCGCCCAAGAATATAAAACTGCTGCTTTTGTTGCCGGGGTTTTATCTTCTAATGGGGTTCGGGTTACTGAAACAGTAGCTAAAACTGGAGTTATCGCCGAAGTAATTGGCAATGGTACAGACGCGCGATTATTGGCAATTCGTACAGATATGGATGCTTTGCCCATTGAGGAACGCACAGGTTTAGAGTATGCCTCGCGCGAACCGGGAATCATGCACGCCTGCGGACACGACGTACACACGACCGTAGGCTTAGGTACGGCAATAATTTTGGCTCAACTAGCAAGCGAATTACCAGGTAATGTGCGGCTATTGTTTCAACCTGCTGAAGAAATTGCTCAAGGCGCTAGTTGGATGATTGCTGATGGGGGAATGGATAAGGTGACAGCAATATTGTCTTTGCACGTTTTTCCATCGATTAACGCTGGATCTATTGGTGTCCGCTATGGAGCGTTAACCGCCGCCGCCGATGACTTGGAAATAGAGATTATTGGAGAGTCTGGACATGGTGCTAGACCTCACGAAGCCATTGACGCGATTTGGATTGCGTCGCAAGTTATTACCAATCTTCAGCAAGCAATAAGCCGCACTCAGAACCCCCTGCGTCCGGTAGTGTTGAGTATTGGACAAATTAACGGCGGTAGAGCGCCAAATGTAATTGCCGATCGCGTAAAATTGTTAGGCACAGTGCGAAGCTTGCACCCAGAGACTCGCGCTAATTTACCGTCTTGGATTACTAATATAGTTTCTAGTGTTTGCGATAGTTATGGCGCTCGGTATCATGTTAACTATCGTTCCGGCGTGCCATCAGTTCAAAACGATTTAGCTTTGTCGCAGCTAGTACAGACGGCGGCGGAGGAAGCTTTGGGGAGCGATCGCGTTTTGGTACTTACAGAACCCTCATTGGGGGCGGAAGACTTCTCTATGTACTTAGAACACGCCCCTGGGACAATGTTTCGCTTGGGAGTGGGTTATAAAGATCGCGCTCTTAATTATCCTTTGCATCATCCATTGTTTGATGTGGATGAATCGGCAATTATTACCGGAGTTGTGACGATGGCTTATAGTGCTTACAAATATTGGCAACAAGGTAAATAATCACTTATTTGTAGCCAAAATAACGAATTGAATCTATCGAAAGCAGTAGTCTAACAAACAAGTGCGATCGCTATCCCTGTTGTGATGTGGGGGCGATTTAATACTGCGTTGTAAATTTTTTAATTGCGATTATGACTACTACTCAAGACTTTCCCAAAGTATCGAGATTAGATGAAATTCCGCACCCATTAGAACCGCTTACGACAGAAGAAATTGCTGCTAGTGTAGCAATTATTTGTAACGAAGTTAAGCAAACAAAATATCTAAGATTTGTAACTATTGCCCTGAATGAACCGCCCAAAAATGAAGTTATTAACTTCAAAAAAGGTACGGCGTTTAATCGAGAAGCTTTTGTAATTTTGTTAGATAATTCTACAGGAGTAGTAGCGGAAGTTGTTGTATCGCTAACTAATAAAAATATTGCCGCTTGGAAAGAAATGCCGGATGTTCAACCATCCATTATGCTTGACGAATTTATTGAATGTGAGGCGGCAGTAAAAGCTAGTCCAGAATTTTTAGCAGCCATTGAAAAAAGAGGAATTACCGATCCAGAATTTGTAATTATTGATCCTTGGTCGGCGGGTAATTTTGGGATAAAAGAAGAAGCCGGACAACGAATTGTCCGCGCCCTTTGTTGGGTTCGTTCTAGTGCTAATGATAACGGTTACGCAAGACCAATTGAAGGTGTGATTCCGGTAGTTGACTTGAATAAAATGGAAGTCCTCACCGTTGAAGATTATGGTGTTGTGCCTTTACCGCCGCAATCGGGTAACTATAGTAGAGAATTTGTTACTGATTATCGAACGGACTTAAAACCCCTTGATATAATACAGCCAGATGGAGCGAGTTTTAAAGTTGAAGGACATAAAATAAGCTGGCAAAAATGGCAATTTAGAATTGGTTTTACTCCTAGAGAAGGGCTAGTTTTATATACAATTGGTTATGAAGATAAGGGAAAGTTAAGACCAATTATTTATCGAGCTTCTTTAGTAGAAATGGTTGTTCCTTATGGAGATCCAAAAGAGCCACATTTTCGCAAAAATGCCTTTGATGTGGGGGAGTATGGAGTAGGAACTTTAGCTAATTCTTTGAAGCTTGGTTGCGATTGTTTGGGCTATATTCACTATTTTGATGCGGCAATGACAAATAGCCGGGGGGATGTAGTAACTATCCCCAATGCTGTGTGTATGCACGAAGAAGATTATGGGATTTTATGGAAACATACAGATTGGCGCACAGAAGAAACAGAAGTTAGGCGAAGTCGTCGATTGGTGGTTTCTTTTGTGGCAACGGTGGCTAACTACGAATATGGTTTTTTCTGGTATTTTTACCAAGATGGCACAATTCAATATGAAGTAAAGCTGACGGGGATTGTTAATACTACAGCAGTCATGCCTGGGGAAACAAATAAGTATGGAACATTAGTTGCACCCCAACTAAATGCACCCAATCACCAGCACTTTTTTAATGTTCGCCTAGATATGAATTTAGACGGCGAAAATAACTCAGTTTACGAAGTAAATACTGAAGCCGAACCAATTAGTGCAGATAATCCTTACGGTAATGCTTTTGCGGCAAAATCAACGCTTTTAGCTACAGAACTTGCGGCGCAACGAGTAATTAATCCCATGTCTGGGCGTTACTGGAAAGTAGTTAATCCTGACGTACATAATAGCCTAGGTCAGCCTGTGGCATACAAAATCATGCCAGGGGAAAATATATTACCTTTTCTGCATCCAGAATCATTCGTAATTAAACGGGCTGGCTACCTAAATAAACATTTGTGGGTGACACCTTATAATAAAGCGGAGAATTACCCCGCCGGGGCTTATCCCAACCAACACGCAGGCGGTGACGGGCTTCCAGAGTGGACGAAGGCAGATCGGCACATAGAAAATACTGATGTAGTAGTGTGGTACACCTTTGGACACAACCACATTCCTCGCCCGGAAGATTGGCCAGTCATGCCTACATCTTACATCGGATTTATGTTGAAGCCTGTAGGATTTTTTGATGCAAATCCGGCGCTAGATGTACCACCATCGGCGGCAAAACATAGTTGTCATTAATCTTGTGTAGAGACTTTGCAGTGCAACGTCTCTACAAATCTGTACCCAAAATAATTAGTTTTACAGGTAAAAATAATGGTGAAGGAATTAGTTGCAAGTCCGAAAGAGCGTGCAGTTTCAGGTTTGCGATCGCAATGTTTGGCTTTTCCCGAAATTATTGCTCAATCTGTTGCCAATATTGCCCCTACAGCTACGCCGACGGTCAATTTGGGCTTGGTATACGCCAGCGCCGGTAATGGCACTTGGTTAACTTATGTAATTGCCACCATTGGGTTAGTATTTGTGGGAATGAATATCAACCAATTTGCGCGACGTTCTGCTTCTCCTGGTTCATTATATGCCTACATTGCCAAAGGATTAGGGGCAACGGTGGGAGTAATATCAGGCTGGAGTTTGGTACTTGCTTACCTCTTTACAGCAATGGCGGTTTTGTGCGGTTTTGCCAATTATACAAATGTTTTAGTTAGTGCTTTGGGTATTCAGTTTGCACCAATGTTTCTGTATGCAATTTGTGCGGGAATTGCTTGGTACTGTGCTTATAAAGATATTCAACTATCAACAATTTTGATGCTGGCGATTGAAGCTTTGTCTGTAGGGATAATTTTACTATTGGCGGTGGTAATTTTATTTAAACAAAACTTTGCTGTCGATATGTCTCAGTTATCGCTGCAAAACGTTAAACCAGAAGGGTTACAACTAGGTTTAGTCTTGGCAATATTTAGTTACGTCGGGTTTGAAAGTGCTACAGCGTTGGGAGATGAGGCAAAAAAGCCTTTGCAATTTATCCCCCGCGCGGTGATTTTAAGTACGGTGCTATCGGGCTTATTTTTTATCCTGCTTTCTTACGTTGAAGTGTTAGGCTTTCAAGGATCTGCTACACCTCTTAATCAAAGTAGCGCCCCTTTAAATGACCTAGCAAGCGGTGTAGGGGTGGGATTTTTTGGGTTATTAATTACAGTAGCGGCGATCGTTAGTCTTTTTGGTTGCACTCTTGCCAGTATCAATGCGGGAGCAAGAATTTTGTTTACGATGGCACGACATGGGATATTTCATGCTTCCATTGGCAAGGCACACGATGCTAATGGTACGCCTCATATAGCAGTTACCATGTCATCGCTATTTGTGTTTCTTGTCCCAGCTTCGATGTCATTGTTTGGCTTAAAAATCTTAGATGTGTATGGATACTTAGGAACGATCGCAACTTACGGGTTTTTGGTAACTTATATTTTGATTTCCATTGCTGCACCGATGTACTTGTATCGGGAAGGAATACTTAAATTTATGGATGTGGCGACTTCAGTTATTGCGGTTTTATTTATGTTAGTCCCCGTAGTAGGCAGTCTTTACCCCGTCCCAGCATCGCCTTTCAACGTTTTTCCTTACTTGTTTTTGATGTACCTTGTAGTAGGTGGCGGTTGGTTTATGATGTTGCGCCTACACTCGCCGGAAATTATTGAGAACATGGAATTAGAACTTGAGAAAATCCATACCAAGTTTAACGAGATGAAAAAAGTTTAAAAAAACATCCTTCTTCCACAAGAAGGATGTTTCGTAGGGTGGGGAATTGCTAAATTGGCAACCAATAATAGAGTAAAAATTATTAAGGTTATGGCATCATCTACACCATTGCAAGGCACAGAATTAGTTGACTGTGCGAGAGCTAATGCTAAACAGGGAATTGCAATAGCAGCGCTACAATGTGGCTATGGTGACGATCTCAACACTTTTTCTGCCCACCTTAAGGCCGCTTGTGAGCAAATGAATTTGCAAGTTAAAGAATTAAGTGAATTGATTACCGACCAAGATATAATTCTGCAAATTGGTACGGGAGAAGTAGTCGCGCCAGATACTGCTTCGGAACTGTAGGTATTGGCATTGTTGAAGGTGTGAAAGAGGGAGACAAGGAAAAATTTTATATAAATAATCAAGGTTTATGTAACTGAGTTGTAGGGATGAGTAGATAGTTAAGGCGATCGCATTTCACCCTAAAATCAACTTTGGACTTGTTGTTACTAACCTGTGAAAACTGATACCCTTTTCTATTATTTATTTCAAGAATTTCCTAGTATATTTTTTGAATTAATTGGTCAATCAGCCTCTGTTGCTGACGATTATCGATTTACATCTATCGAACTAAAACAAGTTGCCTTTCGCTTAGATGGACTTTTTTTGCCGCCACTAGACAAGCCAAATTTACCAATTTATTTTGTCGAGGTGCAGTTTCAGCTAGACGAAACCTTTTACTATCGCCTATTTGCCGAAATCTTCTTATATTTGTATCAATACAAAGTTGTGAATAATTGGCAGGCGATTGTAGTTTATCCTCGGCGGAGTGTTGAATCGGTGCAACCTGTACCTTATCAATTTCTTTTAGATAGCGATCGTATCCGTAGAGTGTATTTAGACGAACTACAGGCAAATCAATCGCTTGGGGTGGGAATTGTCCAGCTAGTAATAGAAAGCAACAAAAAAGCTCCAGCGAAAGCCATAAACCTAATTTCGCAAGCAAGGCAACAAGTAACAAATGAACAACTTCAACAGCAAATCTTAGAATTTATAGAGACAATAGTAATATACAAATTTCCTAATCTCAATCGTCAGGAGGTAGAAGCAATGTTAGGGTTAGACCTGATTAAAAACACTAGAGTTTACCAAGAAGCACAAGAGGAAGGCAAGTTAGCAGGCAAACTAGAAGGCAAACTAGAAGGCAAACTAGAAGGCAAGCTAGAAGGCAAGCTAGAAGGCAAGCTAGAAGGCAAGCTAGAAGGCAAACTAGAAGGCAAACTAGAAACCGTACCCCGATTTTTAAAAATAGGGTTGAGCCTAGAACAAGTAGCAGAAGCACTCGATTTAGATATTGAAGTTGTCAGACAAGCTGCATCAGAGCAAAAGTAAGTTAAATCGATCGCTCTTGCTTATACTTGTTTTATCCAGTCAAATCCTGCAAGTATAGATTCAGCAGTTATACGGGGACATTTTATGGATAAATATATGTTAAGTGCGATCGCTCAAGCAAAGCAAGGATTAATGGAAGGCGGTATTCCTATAGGTTCGGTGCTAGTTAAGGATGGCGTAATTATCGGACAAGGGCATAATAAACGAGTCCAAGATGGCGATCCGGTTACTCATGCAGAGATCGATTGTCTGCGGAATGCGGGTAGAATTGGCTCTTATCGAGGGACAACTTTATACTCCACTTTGATGCCTTGCTATCTCTGCGCTGGAGCGGTGGTGCAGTTTGGCATTAAAAAAGTTATCGCTGGAGAATCGCAGACTTTCCCCGGTGCAGAAGACTTTATGAAGTCTCACGGAGTGGAAGTTATCGATCTAAATTTGGCTGAATGCAAGCAGTTGATGAGTGAGTTTATTCATAATCATCCCCAATTGTGGAATGAAGACATCGGAATGTAGAGACGTTGCGGTGCAACGTCTCCTCTAGTAATCGCCACACATCTAAGAGAAATTTATTTAAAATTAGCAATAGCGCAGCGCTAAGAATGATCGCACTTAAACTAAAACAGGCTTTTCTTGTTTCTTTAATTGCGTAACTACCATTTGCATATTTGCTGGCGGCGCGACAGTCAACCCGCGCCTTGTTGGTTTAATTGGACGATTATTTACTAACTTCAATTCGCAGCTAGTCAAAATAGTCGCCAGTGCCAACTTCATCTCAAACATGGCAAAGGCTGCACCAATACATCTACGGTTACTCCCCCCAAAAGGTAAGTATTCGTAAGGTGAAAATTGCCTTTCTAAAAAGCGCTCCGGTTTAAACTTTTTCGGTTCAGGATAAATATCTTCTCTCTGGTGGGTGAGATAAGTAGAAACTAATAACAATGTACCGGGTTCAAATTGGTAGCCCATAATTTCCATCGGTACTTTTACCACTCGCGGAAAGGGAGTTATCGCAATAGGATAGATCCGCAATGTCTCGCAGCAAACCGCATTCAAATAAGGCAAACGTGCAATATCGCTAAAATTAGAACCCGCAGGTAAAGTTTTAAGTTCGTTTAGTAGTTTTTCTTTAACTTCGGGTAACGAATCAATCCAATACAACGCCCAAGATAAGGCGGAGGCAGTGGTTTCGTGTCCGGCAAATAGTAATGTTATTAATTCGTCTCGCAATTCTTCATCAGTCATTGCTTCCCCTTGTTCATCTCGCGCCGCTAAAAGTAAACTGAGAATGTCATCGCGGTTAGGATCGTTCTGCTGTCTTCTTTCTCTAATTTCTGTTATCAGTAGACTATCAATTTGCTGTTTGAGACGTAAAAAACGCCCCCAAGGACTCCAAGCACCCCAGTCTTTTTGTAATGAAGTAAAAAATAGCAATAACGAACTTACGGGAGATCCCACCGAATCTAACATAGTTGTTAAAACTTGCCTCAATTGGTTAAATCGTTCTCCTTCATGGATACCAAAAACAGCGTTAAGAATCACTTGCAAAGATATTTCTTGCATTGACGATCGCACCTTAAAGGCTTTTCCTACCTGCCACTGACTAATTACTTGTTCTGTAACGTTATGAATTAACTCCCCATAAGTGCGTAAGCGATCGCCATGAAAGGGCGGCATTAATAATTTTCGCTGCCGTTGATGTTTTTCTCCTCCTAGCAAAATCATTGAGTGTTCGCCTAATAGTGGCAACAATATATCGTTGGCGCTATTTGTATCAAATAATTCTGCGTTTGCGGTGAATATTTGTTCTATCGCTTGGGGATTAGTGAAATAGACAACTAAAGGCGATATATTTTTGGAAATTGTAAAACTTTCTCCATATTTTGCCGCCCGTTCTTCAAGCACTTTAAACGGATTAAAAATCCACTTAATTGTACTGATCCTCCGCATTAAAACTGAATTACTTGGGCCATCTGGAATTGTCATAGTTTTTATCTTTAAATTTTTAGGTTGATTACTACTTTGTTAAGCTTTTGCTAATTTTAACTTTGCCGATCAGTTCCACTTTTGTACTTATCAAATACCTCTTTTAGTTAAGCAATTCTTATTAATAAAACTCTTGACTTTTGTTAAACAAATATCGTATTATGAGATTGTATTGATCTAACTAAATGCTTGTTAAGAGCAGGTGAGTTAGGTGCGTGACGGACAATAGTCCGTTGCGCGGGATGAGTTAATTTAGAAGTTATTTTTAATTGCTCCTCTTGCTTGTAAAAAATCAATTAAAACATCTTTAGTGGGCATAGATGACTGCGTCCCCGACGTTGTTGATGCGATCGCCCCAGCAGCCGCGCCCCAAACCACTGCTTGTCGTAATGGTAGCCCTTCGACTATTGCCGCCGCTAAACCGCCATTAAAAGCATCTCCCGCCGCTACGGTGTCTACCGTTTCCACCGGGAAAGCTGGAACAAAAAATGTTTCCTCCTTAGTGGTACAAATTACTCCTTTTACTCCTAGTTTAGCGATCGCGCATCCAACACCGCGCTGCAATAAAATATGGGTGGCTTTAGTTGCCGATTCTATATCAATTACAGGAAATCCTACTAACGAACCGATTTCTGTTTGATTGGGCGTAATAATATCAACTAACGGGTAAAGTTCGGCAGGGATATCTTTTAAAACTGGTGCAGGATCGAGAATTACTTTTACTCCCAAACGTTTAGCAGCTTGGGCAGCTAATAGAATAGTTGGCAAGGGAACTTCAAACTGCATTAGCAAAACCCGACAATTGGGTAGTAAGCTAATTAAGTTTTCTACATCGATGCTATCTACACGCCCATTAGCACCAGGAATAACAATAATTTGATTTTCCCCCGCATCATCAACACTTATTAGCGCTACGCCACTACTAATATTTTCATCTATAAATACATTTTCTGTATTTACTCCTACAGATTGCAGAGTTTCAAGTAATTGGTTGCCAAAACTATCGTTACCGACACGCCCTACCATGTAAGTATCAATTCCTAGCCGCGCCATTGCTACAGCTTGATTTGCGCCTTTACCACCAGGTAGAGTAAAAAATTCGTGTCCTAGTAAAGTTTCACCAGGTACGGGTAATTTTGGCGTTTTAGCAACTAAATCCATATTAATGCTGCCAAAGGCGATCGCGCAGGGGTTATTGCTCATAGTTATTTAATTATTAATCAAGTTAATTGTATGTCTTCTAAGTTTATTACTGTAATTCATTCAATTCCTTCTAGTGGAGCATTAGAACAAAGTGTATTATGCCATTATCAAATTGACAAACTTCAAAGCTGCCGATTACTTAAACGAGGACTGAATGACACTTACTTAATAGAGACAGAACAAAAGCAATATATCTTGCGAGTTTATCGCCATAGTTGGAGAACTAAAGAAGAAATTGATTTTGAACTAGAACTATTGAACTTTTTATATAAAGCTAATGTAGCGGTTTCTTATCCACTTGAAAAAAGAACAGGTGGTTTTATAACGGCAATTGCTGCTCCTGAAGGGACTCGTTATACTGCTTTATTTTCTTATGCTCCTGGTAAAGTAGTAGATAAAAAAATAAATAGCGAACAAAGCCGCAAGTTAGGAGAAACCGTTGCAACTATTCACCAAGCTACGGACAACTTTAAGAGTAGTTTTAACCGCCCTGAATTGAATAGCGAATATTTATTAGATTCTTCTATAAATGCGATCGCACCCTTATATAAACATAGAAAAAATGACATTGATTACTTATACAAACAAGCTGAAAACCTTAAAAATAATTTAATAGCATTAGACTTACCAAACTGTTCACCTTTTTATGGGATCTGTATAGGCGATGTTCATGCAGGAAACACTCACTTTAATCAACTAAATCAACCAACATTATTTGACTTCGATCAATGCGGCTATGGCTGGAGAGTTTTTGATATTGGAAAGTTTATAAATACAGCAATTGTTTGGAAACTAGAAAGTAAAATTATAAGCTCATTTTTAGAGGGTTATCAAACAATTCGTCAATTAAATGAAATTGAACTTAGAGCAATTCCTATGTTTACTAAAATCGCTCACATTTGGGTAATGGGAATTAGTGCAAGTGTAGTTGGAGATGTTTTGCCTTACGGTTGGTTTACTGATGATTGGTTGGATAACAAGCTAGAGTTATTTAAGCAACTAAGTGATTGATATTCAAACACTTATTACATCTTCATACACTTCTGTCATTGTGAGTTGTAAGTTCACCGAGTCCAAAATTACGCCATCATTTTTACCCAAAATATATTTAATCCAGTTATTATCTTTATCTTTGCGATAAAGTTCTACCTCTACCTCATCTTGACTAACTAATACATACTCCTGTAAAGCCTCTATTTTCTTATAAGTCAGCAATTTTTCTCTGCGATCTATATTTTCTGTGCTTGGTGATAATACTTCAACAATTAGACAAGGTTTAGTCAAAAAAAACTTTTCTGTATCCTGAGAATTACAAGTAACCACTACATCAGGATAATAAAATACATTATCTGTTTCTACCCTGACTTTCATATCAGAAGCGAAGACTTGACAACCACTTCCGCGTAAATGATTCTTTAATCTATTGTGAATATTTCCAGTAATCAAGCTGTGTTCGCGGCTACCTCCCGTCATTGCAAATACTTGTCCATTCAAATATTCGTGACGAATTTGGCTAGAGTCTTCTACTTTCAAGTATTCAATTAAGTTTATGTAGGTTAATGGTGCTTGCATAGTTTTAAACAGTAAACTTATCTATTTAATCTTAACTTGTACTGAGCTTAACTAACAGAGCGAACAACTTTACAAGGATTACCTACAGCTATTACATTTGCAGGGATATCTTTAACTACAACACTACCTGCGCCAATTGTCGTATTATCGCCAATACTTACACCCGGACAAACAATCGCCCCGCCACCGATCCACACATTATTACCAATATTAATTGGTGCAGCTAGTTCTTTTTTAGTTTGGCGAATTTGGGGATTTGTGGGGTGGTAAGCCGTGTATATTTGCACGTAAGGAGCGCATTTAACATTGTCTCCAATATGGACGGTGTTGCAATCAAGAATTACACAACCATAGTTCATGTAAAACTCATCTCCCACATAAATATTGCTGCCATAGTCGCAATGAAAAGGGGGAATAATTTGAATTTTTGCTTCTATTTTACCGAATAACTCTTTAAGAATTTGAAAGCGCAAATCTGGTTCGTCTACGGTTGTAAAATTGTACCTTCTTAGTAGCCGAGATGCGCGTTTACTGTCGGCGGCTAATTCAGAGTTTTCTGCTAAATACAACTCTCCCGCCAGCATTTTTTGCTTCTCTGTTTTTTCCATCATTATTAGTTTTTAGCTCTACATCTAAAATCACAAATAATGTAACGATTTGATAATAAACATCAACTTTCATTGCTTGCAGAAGTTAATTATAGCACTTATCAAAGTTATTTTTATACGTCTTAAAGAGGAAGCTTTTGGTAAAAATATTATTGTATTTTTGAAAGTCATAGAAACTTGAATACTTGTTCAAACTGGTAATTGTCTCAACCAACTAAAGATTTTTATAAAAATAGCAACCTATTTAGTAGCAAGATTGTTTTGGCGATCGCATTCCATGAAACTAACGTCAGTTCGGCTTATAAAAAAGTATTTTCGGCTGATTAGTGTTGCTTTAGCAATCCTTGTAGGCATAACGTTTATATTCATCGTGCCAGCCAAATCCCAGCAACCCGTTGTGCTGAACTTGTTAATGACTGCCCCCGATGCCCAACCTTGGCAGCAAGGTATTGTGAAAGACTTTGAAACCAAGTATCCAGGGATTCGCGTCAATGTAATTGAAGGGCCAAACGCCACCAATTTACTAGAAGACCTTTATACCTCTGCGTTTATTTTGGGCGATTCTCCTTACGATTTGGTCAATATGGACGTAGTTTGGACACCCAAATTTGCGGCGGCGGGGTGGTTAAAAGACTTAAGTAATGAATTTTCTAGCGACGAATTAGCCGTATTTTCGCCCAACGATATCGAAGGAAGCCGCTACGAAGGCAACCTCTACCGCGTACCGATTCGTTCTGACGCGGGAGTGCTGTACTACCGCAAAGATTTACTCGCCGCCGCCGGATACAAACCGCCAGAAACCTTTGACGAATTATTAAAAATCTCTCAAGCTATACAGAAAAAAAATAAAGACACTTGGGGCTATTTATGGCAAGGTCGGCAATACGAAGGATTAGTTGCCATGTTTGCGGAAGTTTTGGAAGGATATGGCGGTTTTTGGATAAATCCCACAACTTTAGAAGTTGGATTAGACCAACCTGAGACAATCCAAGCTATAGAATTTCTCCGCAGTACGGTAAAAACTGGAGTATCGCCGCCGGGAGTAACTACCTACCAAGAAGAAGAAACAAGACGAATATTTCAAAGCGGTAAAGCGGTATTTTTACGCAGTTGGCCCTATGTTTGGCCGTTAGCAAATGAAGATAGTTCGCCCATTAAAGGCAAAATTGGCATTAAACCAATGGTTAGCGCCCCCGGAAAAAGTGCCGGAACTTGTTTAGGTGGCTGGGGTTTAGGGATTGCCAAATCTTCCCCTCACCAAAAAGAAGCAATGACAGCAATTCGCTACTTTACAAGTAATGAAGCGCAGCGCAATTTTATTTTAAAAGCTGGTTATGTACCCAGTAGACGGGAATTATTCAGCGATGCCGAAATAGTGGCTAAATATAGCTATTACCCGCAATTACTAGAAATTGTTGGCAGTTCCGTGTTACGCCCTGCGATCGCTCAGTATGCCCAAGCCTCAGATATTTTGCAACGTTACCTCAGCGCCGCTTTAACTAATAGTCTGACTCCCGAACAAGCTATGAAAGCCGCCGCCAAAGAAACACGGCTGTTATTAGGCAAATAAAATTATGAAAACCGACACCATCCGCCGCCGAGAACAAAACACTGCCTGGATAATGCTTTTACCAGCGCTGCTGCTGCTTTTGCTTGTATTTGCTTACCCAATTGCGCGGGCTTTTTGGCTAAGTTTGTTTACACAAAATTTGGGTACAAAGCTACAAGCAGAGTTTTCTGGCTTAGATAATTACGTCCGCATGGCAGGAGATGGGCGTTTTTGGCAGAGTTTTTTAACTACTAGCATTTTTACAACTACTTCTGTTTTGCTAGAATTATTGCTAGGAATGGGCATTGCTTTAGTATTAAATCAACGCTTTTTAGGTCGCAGTTTAGTCCGCACCAGCGCGATTTTACCTTGGGCTTTACCTACAGCTTTAATTGGACTGGCTTGGGCATGGATTTTTAACGACCAGTTTGGCGTAGTTAACGATCTTTTACTGCGATTAGGGTTAATTACAACAGGGATTAACTGGCTGGGTGAGCCAAATTTAGCAAGAATTGCGGTAATTTTTGCCGATGTGTGGAAAACAACGCCTTTTATTAGCATTTTACTTCTAGCTGGATTACAATCAATTTCCGCAGACCTTTACGAAGCCCACGCTATTGATGGCGCAAGTCCTTGGCAGAGTTTTCGCCAAATTACTCTACCTTTATTAATGCCCCAAATCTTGATTGCGGCGCTGTTTCGATTTGCTCAAGCTTTCGGGGTTTTTGACTTAATTGCTGTAATGACTAATGGTGGCCCTGGGGGTGCAACGGAAGTAGTATCGCTGTATATCTACTCTACAGTTATGCGTTACTTAGACTTTGGCTATGGTGCGGCATTGGTAGTTGTAACTTTTTTATTATTAGTGGTGATGGTTGCGATCGCAAGTTTCTTGTTAAGTAAATCTCGCCCTACTAAAGGAATGGCTTAAATATGGCAGTAATTTCTAAAAAAGCCGCAACTATCAGTTTTTCCTGGCAAAATATTGTTTTAAGCGTCGCAGTTATCTTAGTTACTATATTTTGTCTAGCACCGATACTGTGGCAAGTATTGACATCTTTTAAGGTTAACGAAGATATTGCCGCGATTCCTACTAAATATTTTCCCAGCCGTTACACCTTAAACCATTACATCGAATTATTTGCGCGGCGACGGTTTTGGGCATACATCCTCAATAGCGCTTTCGTGTCCATTACTTCAACTGTGGTGGCTTTGGCCATTGGTGCGCCTGCGGCTTACGCTTTAGCTAGGTTGCGCCCTTGGGGAGGAAAAGTAATTTTAGCCGGGGTTTTGATTGTGACTTTATTTCCCGGCATTTTATTATTTTTAGGTTTATTAGAAGTAGTCCAAGCTTTGCACTTAGGAAATAACTACTTATCGCTAATTATTCCTTACACAGCCATCAACTTACCTCTAACTATTTTGGTATTACGCAGCTTTTTTGAACAGTTACCCAAAGATTTAGAAGATGCGGCAAAAGTTGATGGTTACAACACTTGGCAAATGCTAACGCAAATATTGTTACCGATGACTATTCCAGCTTTGGTAACTACAGGGATTTTGACCTTTATTTTTGCTTGGAATGAGTTTATTTTTGCTTTAACATTTATGACCCGCGACGAATTAAAAACTATACCCGTCGCGGCGGCGCAATTGGGCGGTGCTTCCGTATTTGAGATTCCTTACGGGCCGATTGCGGCGGCTACAGTTATCGGTACTTTGCCCTTAGTAATGCTAGTTTTGTTTTTCCAACGCAAGATTGTTCAAGGTCTAACGGCGGGTGCGGTGAAGGGATAATAATTTTACAAATTGGGTAGATAAAAACTTATGGCTAAACTAGAACTTATAAACATCAATAAAACCTATAGTACAAAAGTTGTCCCCGTCAAAGATATTAGCTTGAGTGTGGATGATGACGAGTTTTTGACTTTATTAGGACCATCCGGTTGCGGTAAATCTACTACACTGCGCCTAATTGCGGGATTAGAAGAACCTACAAGGGGAACAATTAAAATTGGCAATGTAGACGTAACTAATACTAGACCAGGCGATCGCAATATTGCGATGGTCTTTCAAAGTTACGCCCTATATCCCCACCTCACCGTTTACGAAAATCTTTGTTCAGGACTCAAACTAAAAAAAACTCCCATAGCCGAAATTAGACAAAGAGTTGCCCAAGCGGCGGAAGTTTTGGGACTAGACGCGGGTTTAATGAACCGCAAACCCGGACAACTCTCCGGCGGACAACGCCAACGAGTAGCCGTTGGTAGGGCTTTAGTGCGTCGCCCGGATGTATTTTTGTTAGATGAACCCTTAAGTAACTTAGATGCGCTGCTGCGCGAACGAGTCCGCGCTGATATCAAACAAATATTTGCCGCCCAAAAAGTCCCCGTAGTTTACGTCACTCACGACCAAACCGAGGCGATGACCCTTTCAACCAAAGTCGCAGTTCTAAACAATGGCTACGTGCAGCAGCTAGACCCCCCAGAACGCATATATAGCCATCCTGCTAACCAATTTGTAGCCGGATTTGTAGGCAGTCCGCAAATGAATTTACTTACTTTGCCATGTCTTGGACGTTATGCAATGTTGGGTGACTTCAAAATTAATTTACCTAAAAATATAACAACCGTACCGCCACAAATTGTTTTAGGTATTCGTCCCGAAAACGTCCGCATTCCACAACCAGGAGATACGCAGATAATTCAAGGAAAAATGTTCTTGAGAGAACATTTAGGTATGCACGATTTAGTTAGCGTCAAGGTCAATAGTTCGCTAAGCGAAGATATTACAGTCCGGGTTTTATTACCTACAGGTCAAAATTGGAGTGATAGAGATATTACTTTAGCACTGCCTGCTCAAAATATTCATTGGTTTGACGTGCAAACAGGAGATGCTTTATTTAGACAGAGTTAATTTTGCGTTGTCCAAAATCTTTTATAGGGGCGAATGCCAGCAGCGCCCCTATAATGTTTCTAGAGATTTCTATTAGTTGATTGCAAAAATATTACAGTCTTGCACATTGGTCTTCTTTATTACCTTGAACGATATTTCTTCCTCCAGTTGGAGTTGGATTATTCTCTTTGCACTGCAAGTTACCATTAATGCGATTACTCCCAATCAACACTCCTCTTGTGTTTTGAAATGCTTGCAAGTCTGCCCCAATTTTGTTGTTTCGTGCTGATAGAGATCCAGAATTTGATTCAAATTGCAAACTACCATTAATAGTATTTCCGGTAATAGTTGCAGCTTTTCCTTGCTTAATTTGAATGCTACCTCCAATGGATGAAGCAGAGGTAACATTAACTAAAGCTGCATTTTCAGCCTGAATATTGCCGATGACTCTAATGCCAGTTGCAGTAAGTTTGGCATTTGACCCTACAACAATATTGCCTTGAACTCTAGTAGCATTGAGCCTACAAGAAGCACCATCTGGAACTTTTAAGTTATCAACAGTCACAGCACCAATTGTTCCGCGACAGACTCTTTCTTCAGCATTGCTCACTTCAGGAAATACAAGATTGCTGCCTGCCAATAATGCGATCGCAGAAAAAACAGAAATCGTTTTCATAATTCAAGCCCAAACTTAACTACAAGTAAATTCTTAAGACCGATGACTCTGTTTGACTGACAAGAGTTCCTTGTCAAAGTCTGAGGAGGTGCATAGTATCTTTCTGAAAGTCTTGCTAGTAATAGCTTCTCTTTCGCTCAAACAAGAAAAAACGCTTCAGTCTTCTACCTCACCAAGACTGAAGCTATAACAGAGATGACTATTTAGTAACTAATTCCGGCGGTTCTACCGTTTCGGTTTCTGGTGGCAAACCGTACATTGACCTATAGAGATTCACGTACTCTTTAGCCGATTGCTCCCAACTAAAGTTTTGACTCATACCGCGTTGCTGCAATGCTTTCCAGTTTTCTTTATACTGGAACCCCTCCCAAGCCCGTACCATACAGGTATAAAGGTCTAAGGGTTCATAGCGGTCAAAGCAGTAACCTGTACCCGTATGGTTACTAGGGACATGATGAGTAACTGTATCAACAAGTCCACCCGTACGCCGGACAATGGGGACGCATCCGTAACGCAAAGCTAACATTTGACTGATACCGCAAGGTTCAAACCGACTAGGCATTAAGAAAGCATCGCTACCCGCGTAAATCCGCCGCGCGATCGCATCGCTGTAAAGTAAATAAGTTGCCATCCGTCCGGGATAGCGCGAAGCAAGTTGCCATAACTGAGTTTCGTAGTAGCGATCGCCTGTTCCTAACAATACAAACTGAGCATCGGTATAAGCAAGAAACCTGTCTAAGGTTTGCAATACTAAATCAATCCCTTTTTGTTCGACTACTCTTGTCACCATTCCCACTAAAAACGCCTTGGAATTGATTTCTAAACCAACTTCTTCTTGCAAAGCAATTTTATTCGCAAAACGTTTCTCTAAAGTGTCAGCATCAAAGGTTTGGGTAATATATTTATCATTGGCGGGGTTATACATTTCTGTATCAATCCCGTTAACTATTCCCGATAGTTTACCGCTAATAAAAGACATCAAACCTTCTAGAGTTTCGCCATAAGCCGGGGTTTTGATTTGGGCGGCGTAGGTGGGAGAAACAGTATTAACGCGATCAGCAAACTGTACCGCCGCCGCCATTGTATTATGTCCTTGCATATACCAAGGACACCAAGTAATTTTTTCTAAATACCAGCGCCAAGGCCCTTGATAGGCGAGGTTATGAATTGTAAAAACTGTCATGATATCGGGAGATTGATTCATCCACACCGGAATCATGCCTGTATGCCAATCGTGACAGTGGATAATGTCTGGTTTCCAATAATTCCAGCAAAATTCCGCCGCGCCATTGGAAAATAGTGTAAACCGCCAATCTTCATCATCTCCACCATAAATCCGACGTGGCGAGAAGTTGGGATGAGAAAATAAATATAATGGTACGTCTGTACCTGGTAATACTGCTTCGTGGACGGAAAAAGACTCAAACATTGCCGCGCCATACCAAACGGGTTCGGAAGGAATCGGCATTTTATCAGGCAAAAAACCGTAATAAGGCATGAATATTCGCACATCATGCCCCATTGCTCTTAGGACTTTTGGCAAAGCCCCAACTACATCCCCCATTCCGCCGACTTTAGCAACGGGCGCTGCTTCGGCTGCAACAAATAGAATTCGCATGGTGATTTTGGCGTTTTCTTTAAATTAGTACCGTCATCATATTAGAGTTCGGAGAAAAATCGGGAAAAGAGGTTAAAAGGTTGAAAATTAGCGAAAGTTCGATCCCCCCTAACCCCCCTTGAAAAAGGGGGGAAAATATCTGGAGGTCTTACTTTTAAGCGAAAATCCTCTTAAACTCTGATTTGCAGACAATTTATTTTAGCCTCGTTGGACTGCTTCAAATATTGTCTCTAAAATCTCCTTAGCGCCTTGTTTTCTCAAAAGCTGGGCTAACTCAATTCCCACATCTTCCGGTGCTGCAACTTGACCTGTTACTGTACCAGTAACCACTTGCTGTCCGTCAACACTGGCAACAATTCCGGTCAAAGTTAAGTTTTCTCCATCTATAACAGAATTAACGCCAATGGGTACTTGACAGCCGCCTTCTAGTTCTCGTAAAAAAGCTCGCTCTGCTAAAGTGCGATCGCGTGTTGGTGCGTGTTCAATGGCTTTAAGTAATGCTAATACTTCTGTATCATCGCTGCGACATTCAATCCCTAAAGCTCCTTGTCCGACTGCATGAAGGGAAATTTCTGGCTTTAATATTTGACCAATGCGATCGCCCATTCCTAATCTTTGCAATCCCGCCACTGCTAAAATAATTGCATCAAATTCGCCAGAGTCGAGCTTTGCAAGCCTGGTAATTAAATTTCCCCGAATATCTTTAAACGTTAAATGGGGGTAATGGTGACGCAATTGAGCTAAACGGCGCAAAGAAGAAGTCCCAATTACTGCCCCTGGGGGTAATGTCTCAATTTGCAAGTCGCGGTATTTTTCATGAAATACCACCGCATCGGCAGGATTTTCGCGTTCAGTGACAACGCCCAAAACTAAACCACCGGGTAAATTTGTGGGTAAATCTTTTAGTGAATGCACGGCAAAATCTATTTCTTGCTGCAACATCCCAACTTCAAGCTCTTTAGTAAATAAACCTTTGTCACCAATTTTTGCTAGAGCTACATCTAAAATTTTGTCGCCTTGAGTTGCCATTGTATGAACTTCAAACGTGCGATCGGGATAAGCTTTTTGTAACTGTGCTTGTACCCAGTGAGTTTGCACCAAAGCTAATTGACTAGCGCGAGAACCAATCCGAATTGTGCGGGGAGGACTAGAAACAGTTGCAGACATATAACAGCAATCTAATAGAAAATTTAATTACACGATCTAGCCTACCGCAGCGATCGCTCCTCGCCATGTAACTAAACATCAATTTTTATGCAAAGTCCAACAATGATTGGTTGTTTCCTGCCAGTGTGGCAAAATTATAAACGGTATCTTTGACAAATTTTTCTAGGTAAGTGTAAGTGAGTCCAACCCCCCTAGCCCGTCGCGTCGTATTTCCTTTTACGGCAATTGTCGGTCAAGAAGAAATGAAACTAGCATTATTATTAAACGTTATCGATCCCAAAATTGGCGGCGTAATGATTATGGGCGATCGCGGTACGGGTAAATCTACCACAATCCGGGCGCTTGCTGATTTACTCCCAGAAATTACGGTAGTTGCTGATGACCCCTTTAATAGCGATCCCAAAGACCCCGATTTGATGAGCGACGCTATCCGCAGCCAGTTAGAGCAACAAGTAGAACTTGCTGTAGCCCAAAAAAAAGTTCCGATGGTAGATTTGCCTTTAGGCGCTACCGAAGACCGAGTTTGTGGCACTATTGACATTGAAAAAGCCCTGTCGGAAGGAGTCAAAGCTTTTGAACCGGGGTTACTTGCTAAAGCTAATCGCGGCATTCTTTATGTTGACGAAGTCAACTTATTAGACGATCACCTTGTAGACGTGCTATTAGACTCGGCTGCAAGCGGCTGGAACACTGTTGAACGAGAAGGAATATCTATTCGTCACCCCGCCCGATTTGTGTTGGTTGGTTCGGGCAATCCTGAAGAAGGAGAATTGCGCCCCCAACTGCTCGATCGCTTTGGAATGCACGCCGAAATCCGTACCGTCAAAGAACCCGCTTTACGAGTGCAAATTGTTGAGCAGCGCACAGAATTTGACCAAAAGCCCCAAGAGTTTTTAGTAACTTACGAGCCTCAGCAAGTAACTTTACAACAACAAATTGTTAGCGCCCAGCAGCTTCTACCTTCGGTAAATCTTGACTACGATTTGCGGGTAAAAATTTCTCAAGTCTGTTCGGAATTAGACGTTGATGGTTTGCGGGGTGATATTGTCACTAACCGCGCTGCTAAAGCTTTGGCGGCTTATGAAGGACGCACCGAGGTGACTATTGACGATATCCGTAAAGTAATGACTTTGTGCTTGCGTCACCGCTTGCGAAAAGACCCTTTAGAGTCTATTGATTCGGGCTACAAGGTAGAAAAATCTTTTAACCGCGTATTTGGATTGGAATCAACAACTGATTCTCAAACAAATGGTGTTGGTCAAACTAAAACCAATGTCCGCTAATTGCCCATGAGAATCTATCGTTTTTGGCTAAATGCCTTAGTTTGGTCAAGCCAGTATAACCCCGCCGCTTTTATCGAATTATTGATGCTATTTCTGGCGATGGTTTTACTGGTAATTTGGGGCTTTGTTCCTCATTGGGCTTATTTGGTGCTGTGTTTGAGTTATGGAATTGGGGCATCGGTTTCGATATCGGTTCGGGAGGCGATCGCTCATTCTCCCCAGGCTCAAGCGGCTCAAGTTACGACTGTAGTATTAATTATTACTAGCATTTATGTTTTATTTACTTGATTTTGGGCTTTAGAGAGATGCAAAAACCGCGCTCAAGCTTTTAACTTGCAATTGAGTATTCTGTAAGAAAAACCAAGATATGGGGGGTCTGCCCCCCAAACCCCCCATTGGGGGACGGCTTGCCTCCCCCAAACCCCCTGCAAAAGGGTCTTATCGATGGGCATCCTAGTTGTGTTTGCTCTACACAGTTACTGATTGAGCGCCCAAAATACATCAATAAAAAAATATAGAAAGTAAGTAATTAAGTAACTAAGTAATTAAGTAATTAAGTAATTAAGTAATTAAGTAATTAAGTAATATGAGATTTGTTTCCGATCCACCCATTTCTGTCAAAATTCGCAAGATGAAACAGCGAGTACGGTGGCAAGATAAAGCAATTACTGAGCGGGGTATTGACCAAACTAAACTTGTTTTGGGCGATCGCACTCCTGATAACCCAAACTTCTCATTTTTGGTGGTGGGAGACAGTGGCGCTGGCCCTCAAGGCGGTCACAACCCCCAAAGGCAAGTTGCCTTGCAAATGCTAAATCATAAAGATTCTAGCCGCTTTGTCCTCCATACTGGCGATGTTATCTACCTCGTTGGTTCTAGCGAATACTATTACAAAAACTTTATCAAGCCCTATCGAGAATTTATCGTCGGTGGCGAACATCCTAAAAAAATTGATTACGACAAAATGGTTTTTAATAAGCCGTTTCTTCCCGTTCTTGGCAATCATGACTACTACGATTTGCCGTTTATTTACGGGCTAATGGCTCAAACTGCTTTGCCTTTGCGCCGCTTGCTACAGTCAAAGCTAGATATCGATATTGGTTGGCATGGTTCTCACCAGGGTAAAGCCTACGCTCAAGCGTTTATGGACTATCTTAAGGATTTTGAAGATGAAAAAGAGCTAGTTCGCCATCTCGATCGCCACTATACGGCTAAAACTAACTCCGGGCGATGCCTTTATTACGAACCGGGCAACTTTACTCGTTTACCTAATCGCTATTACAGTTTTCAAAGTGGGGGAATAGACTTTTTTGCCCTCGACTCTAATACTTTTAATTCGCCTTTACCTTTATCTAAAGATTTGGCGGGAATTGAGGAACGCCATAAGTTAGAACAACGGCGCGATCGCCTAGAACGCGAAAAATTATCCTATATTGAGGAGTCTACTCGGCTTAGTTCGGCAAATTCTGAACAATTAGACGATCTGCGTACCAAAATTGAACAGCTAGACGAGTTGCGTAATGATATTGATAAGCAATTAGCCGCCGATGAAACTACTGTAGTTGACACTGAACAATTAGACTGGTTTGCTAATAATTTAATTGCATCGTGGCAGAATCCCGAAGTCCGAGGACGGGTAGTTTACTTTCACCATCCCCCCTACGTTACTGAAGCAACTAAGTGGCATCAAGCACAAACTATTGCTGTACGCGATCGCTTTCGTGAAGTTTTAAATAAAGTTGCAAGGGAGCTTGGCTCTTTAAAGGGCGATCGCCCTTTAGTAAACTTGGTTCTAAACGGTCACGCCCATTGTTTAGAATATCTCCGTACAGGCAATACCGGACACGCTGATGCTCATATTAATTGGATTGTTTGCGGTGGTAGTGGTTTTAGCTTGCGCCGTCAACGTAATGAAGGAGTCGAATTAACCGAAACTCCTGGCGGTAAAGTAAACGCTAGAAGTCTCTTATATATCGGTCGTGAAGGTCAAGGCTCCCAAAAACGCCGCCCTTACTCGTTTTTACGGATCGATGTTCTTGATGGCATTCCGCCCAAATTTGTGATTAGACCCTTTGTGGTCGAGCGTTTTCAAGGAAAATGGAGCAATAGCGAGATTGAGCCATTTATTGTTTAATAGTAAGCAATGCGATCGCGCAATTGCAAAATAAGGAGCAATCCAGTGAAAAAACTGATGAAAGTATTAGCTTTGGCGATCGCGTTGTCTAGCCTAACTATGCCGTTAATAGCTCCTACCCAAGCACAAACACAAATATCTCCGGCTCAAGAATTACAAAAACTCCTTCAGCAAGCGGTTGAACAAACCGAAGCTGGACAGTTGCAACCGTCGCTCGATACGCTGCAAAAGGCCTTAGTTCTTGCCAGAAGACTAAAAGACACAAAAACCGAATCGGAGATATTAACGGCAATTGCGTTAACAAAAACTGTCATAGCTGCGGTGGCTGGTTCGACTCCCACCGCTCCACCTCCTCAAACTTCATCGCTCATTGAACAAGGTTTGCAGCAAACAAAACTTGGAGAACCGAATAAAGCGATCGCAACTTTTGAACAAGCGTTGACTTTAGCTCGGCAAAGTAAAGACAAACAAACGGAAGCTACAGCACTCCTTGGTATTGGGCTTAATTATGGCAACATCGGACAATCGCAAAAAGCTTTAGAATTTTACAATCAAGCTCTCCCAATTTTTAAAGCAACAAAAAATCGCGGGGGAGAAGCTACAGCTTTAAGCAATATTGGGGAAATTTATCGCGCTACCGGAAAACCCCAAAAAGCTTTAGAAGTTCTGAATGTTGCTTTGCCAATTTTTAAAGAAATTCGCAGTCGCGCCCAAGAAGGCAGCACTTTAAATAGTATTGGTGCAGTTTACAACAATATTGGGCAGCCTCAAAAAGCTTTAGAATTTTATAACCAAGCTTTATTAATCACTAGAGAAGTTAATAATCCTGGTCAAGAAGCAACAATTCTCAATAATCTGGGTAAAGTTTATCAAGAAACAGGCGAACCCCAAAAAGCCTTGGAGTATTACAATGGCGCTTTAGTAGCTAGTAGACAAATCGGTTATGCCAGCCAAGAGGCTACTACTTTAAATAATATTGCGGGAGTGTACTTAGCAACGGGGCAACCTCAGCAAGCATTAGATGCTTTAAACTTAGCTTTACCAATTGTCCAAAAAATCGGCGATCGCCCAAAACTTGCCGGAACTCTAAATAATCTGGGGGAAGTTTACAAGGAAATTGGACAACCCCAAAAAGCCTTAGAGTATTACAACCAAGCTTTACCCATTGCCAAAGAAGTAGGCGACAGATCGGGAACTGGCATTACTCTAAATAATATTGCGGGAACGTACTTAGTAACCGGAAACCCCCAAAAAGCCCTAGAATTTTACAATCAAGCTTTGCCAATATTTAAAGAAATAGGCAACCGCACCCAAGAAGCCACGACTATTAACAATATTGGTGAAGTCTACAACACTATTGGGCAACCACAAAAGGCTTTAGAATACTACAACCAAGCTTTGCCAATAGTTAAAGCCGCCGGGGATTCAAGGCTCGAAGGTACGGTTTTAAATAATATTGGCGGAATCTATACCAATATCGGACAACTCCAAAAAGCCCTAGACTTTTACAACCAAGCACTGCCACTATTCAAAAAAGTTGGCGATGTGGCACAAGAATCTACCACTTTAAATAATATTGGAGTTACTTACAATGCCTTGGGACAGCTAGAAAAAGCCTTAACTTATTACAACCAAGCTTTGCCAATTCTTCAAAAGGCAGGCGATCGCCCGGTGACGGCTACTACCTTAAATAATATTGGGGAAGTCTATCGCAATCTTAAGCAACCTCAAAAAGCTTTAGAATTTTACAACCAAGCTTTGCCGATTTATAAAGAAGTTGGAGATGTTAGCGGCGAAGCTGTCGCTTTAAATAATATTGGTTTAGTTTATTACCAAAGCAAACAGCAAGAGCAGGCGCTAACTTATTACAACCAAGCTTTGCCCATCGTGCAGAAAATCGGCGATACCAGAACTGAAGCAGCGATTTTTGGCAATATTGGTACACTTTATCGAGATACAAATCAACCTATTGAAGCAATTAAAAATCTAGAAAAAGCTGTAGAAATTACTTTAAAAATTCGTAGCGGATTAGAAAAAGCAAACCGCCAACAGTTTTTAGAAAGTAGTAACGGTAGGGGAGTTGGCTTAATTAGCTTACTTATAGACCAAAATCAAGGCGATCGCGCCTACCAATGGGTAAATGTTACTACTACCGCCGATCTTGCCGATTATTCTCGCTTAATTGATGCCAAAGTTGCGAACCTTGAAGCACAAAAAGCTATCGAACAATGGAATCAATCTAACCGCCAGTTAGAAATATTACGCCAACAATTGCAAGCAAAGTTTTCCATTGAACTATCAAGTCAAGTTGATAAACTGCAAACCCAAGTTAATCAACAAGCGGAAACCATCGCCCGTCGTTTTCCTGAAGTCGCTGAACTATTTGAAACCACACCCACTGATATCGCCAAGTTACGGGCAAATATCCCCGCCGGGACAGTAATTATTCAGCCAGTCTTGCTTACAGGAGTTAGTAACGTCCCCGATACAATTGCGCTATTTGTTGTAACTAAAGATAAAGTTACAGTTACAAAGCAACCCCTTGATATCAAAGCTTTTGATGCTTTAGTTACGCAGTATCGTCAAGAACTAACTGACGTTAGATTCCCCAAAAGATTTCGCGCGACAAGTACCAAACTCTACGATATTTTGATCCGTCCCGTAGAAGCTCAAATTGCTAAGGCAACTCAATTAAGTATTATTGCTACGGGAAAACTACGTTATATCCCTTTTGAAACCTTAATAGATAACAAAACGGGTAAGTATTTAATTGAAAAGTATCCCATTAATAATCTCACCCGTCTTTCTAGTCGCTCTTGGCAACAACCGCTAAATAAAAAGTTAAATCTGCTGGCTTTGGGCAATCCTTCCCCTAACGATGGACGTAATCTTGCTGGCGCGGAAGCTGAAATAAAAAGTATTACACCTCTATTGCCAAGTCAAACCTATTTAAAAAAACAAGCTACTTTAAGTAATTTCCGCAACCAAGCTCCCCGTTTTTCTATTCTGCACTTAGCAACTCATGGCTGTTTCCAACCCCAAGGCTGCGCTGACTTAAAAATGTCAGCAAATACTTTATTATTTAGCGATCGCACTCTCAATATTGCCGATGCAGCATTACTTGGACTCAAAAATACTGATTTGGTTGTATTAAGTGCGTGTCAAACCGCCTTGCAAACCTCTTCTAATGGTGAAGAATTTGCCGGAATTGCTTATTTATTTGAACGGGCGGGTGCTAGAAGTGCGATCGCCAGTCTCTGGTTAGCTAAAGATGAAGAAACAAAACAACTCATGGTTGAGTTTTACAAAAATCTCAAACAAGGTAAAACTAAAGGCGAAGCTTTGCGGAGTGCGAAACTCATCCTAATTACCAAGCATCCTTTGTATTGGTCGCCGTTTATCTTAATTGGTGATGCTCACTAAAACAAGTTTATTTTTTAGCAGGTTCTAAGCGGACAATCCGCCCATTGCGATTACTTCTGTATACCCACGTACGATTATTTCCCGACACCACCACACGCCAACCTTCTACCAAAGCTTGAGTGCAGATTTCATCAGGTTTAGCAATTCCCAAGCAGCCATTTGACCAAGTTTGGCGACTGTAACGAGTAATTTTTAGTTTTTCTGGAGAAATTCCGGTTTGCTTAGATAAATCTGTAATTACAGCACTGGCAACGCGATCGCTCAAACTCTCGACTACCGCAGGCTTTTGAACTTCTGCTTTTGCTGTCTCTACCGGGAAAAAATTGGCGGCTAAAATTATTATCGCTGTCAAAAATAATAGAGCGATCGCTCGCTTTAAAACATAATTCATATTTAATTGCCGCTTTAACAGACAGACAACGCCACAATGTTAATTTGTTTCTTAATATTAGGCGGTTTTCGCATCGGCAACTATAGACTTTTAAAATCGTCAAACCATAAAACTTAAATTTGCCCCAATGATGTTGAAGTTACACCGATTAAAGTCTGAATTTATTTTAGTAATTGCTTTGGGCTTCTGTTTAGTGATGATGTTGCAAAGCGGCTCTGCGCAGCCGCTAAAAACTGCTAAAACTGAGTTGCGGGGCGTGTGGATGACAAATATTGATAGTGATGTGCTATTCAAACGCGAAGTCTTAACTGCGGCGTTGCAGAACTTAAAAACCCTAAATTTTAACACCGTCTATCCCACCGTTTGGAATTGGGGATATACCTTGTATCCTAGCCCCGTAGCGCAAAAAGTAATCGGGCGAAGTCTCGATCCAGAACCTGGATTAAAAGGGCGAGATATGCTCAAAGAAATCGTCACCCAAGGACACCAGCAAGGGCTAGATGTTATCCCCTGGTTTGAATTTGGCTTTATGGCTCCTGCCGATTCAAGTTTAGCCAAGCGTCATCCCAATTGGCTGACAAGTCGCCGCGATGGTAGCCGCGTTTGGGCGGAAGGTAAACACGATCGCGTCTGGCTCAATCCTTTTCATCCAGAAGTGCAAAACTTTATTCAAAGCTTGATTGTCGAAATTGTTAGTAAATACGATGTGGATGGGATTCAATTTGACGATCACTTTGGTTTGCCTTCGGAGTTAGGCTACGATCCTTACACCGTGAACTTGTACAAAAAAGAGCATTTTGGCAAAAATCCTCCAGCCAATCCTCAAGATCCCCAATGGTTGCGCTGGAGAGCAGACAAAATTACCACCTATTTGCAACGGGTATTTAGAGCTGTCAAAGCCCGCAAGCCTAAAGTCATCCTTTCTATGGCTCCCAACCCCCAGCGCGTGTCTTACGACTTGTTTTTAGCTGATTGGCAGAAGTGGGAACGCCGAGGGTTAATTGAAGAATTAGTTTTGCAAGTATATCGCAACGACCTAAATGTATTTATCAAAGAATTAGCTTATCCAGAAGTGCAAGCGGCTAAAAAACATATCCCTGTCAGCGTAGGGATTCTATCGGGGTTAAAAGATCGCTCCGTACCAGCAACCCAAATCCAAACTCAAGTTACCGCTAGTCGAGAGCGCAACTTTGCCGGGGTATCATTCTTTTTCTACGAAACCCTGTGGAATTTAAGCAGCGAAAAATCGAGCGATCGCCAAAATGCCTTTAAACACATTTTCCCCGACCAAGTAAAAAGACCAAACCTATTAGCGGGCTGGAAGGGATGAGTGTTATAAAATTTACACAGGGTTTTATAGTTTAGCTGTAAATTAAAACAATAAAATGCGATCGCTTTTAGCGCTAAAAGCGATCGCATTTTTGCAAAAATCCGGTAAGTCCATCAAAACTTTTGTATTTATATGCCAACGTTAATCGCTATTACCAAAAAAGTGAACATCAAAACTTGTTTTATCGGTTTGGGGTTAGGTATCTTAACAACGACAGGTTTATTTTTCCCCGCACCTGCTATCTTGTCTGCGCAATCTACGGCAGAAGTTATCATTGCTCAAGCACAAAAGCCTATAGAACGCAAACGTATTGCGGTATTAGATTTTGATTTTGCCAGCACTAGCGGGACGGGCTTTTATTACGATTGGCTAGGAATAGGGCCAGCGAAGGGTGTAAGTGACTTACTAACTAATGCTCTAGTTAAAGATGGCACTTACATCGTTTTAGAGCGCAGCAAAGTTGAAGAAATACTAAAAGAACAAAATTTTGGCGCTTCAGGGCGGGTAGATGCCTCTACGGCGGCGCAAATTGGCAAAATATTAGGAGCCGACGCTGTCATAATTGGCACAATTACGCAATTTAACGTAGAACAATCGAGATCCGGTCTTAATCTTGGCGGCTTTTTAGGCGGTCTAGGAGGTGGGAAAGAGAAAAATAAAGCGATCGTGCAAGTCAATTCCCGTTTGGTGAGTACGACTACGGGCGAAATTTTAGCCGTTGCGGAAGGAGAGGGTAAAGCCGATAAAAGCGGTGGCGGTATTCGATTTCGTGGTATTAGTGGCGACACAAGTACCAATAATGTAGATAGTTTGTTGAGTGCGGCGGCGGAGTCGGCGATCGCCAAAATGTCTGGCGAACTTGTTACCGCCAATAACAAATTAGCCACCTTACCGTCAGTTGTACCTACCGTCAGCGCTATAGTTGCCGACATTACAGGTAACTTGATTACCATCAATAAAGGTTCAGAGTCGGGCTTTAGAAGCGGGATGAATCTTTCTATTGAGCGGGTAGTCAAACAAGTTAAAGATCCCCAAACAGGTAAAGTGTTGCGCTCGATTACTTCTCCCATCGGCAGAGTAGAATTAATCGAAGTTAGTAACGGTTACGCCACAGGTAAAATAGTTTCTGGATCGGGGTTTAAAGTGCAGGATGTAGCAAAACCCGTACAGTAATTCTAGAATGCGCGATCGCATTTATCTAAGGCGCGATCGCTTCTTTTGCAGATATTGCATAAACTCGGACGGTTTTATTCCACATAAAAGTATTTTTTTCGTAAGTCAAACCAACTTTTAAAGCTACTTTTTGCGATGCTATATTATCTGGATCGATCAGGGATATTAAGCGGTTTGCCCCTAATTTTTCCAAGCCATAATCGCGGCTAAAACAGGCGGCTTCGGTGGCTAAACCCATACCCCAGTATTCTTTTGCTAGCAAATAGCCAATTTCAATTTCTTCAGTGCCATCAACTAGCTGAGGTGTTAATCCGCACCGCCCAATTAACTTATTATTCATTTTATAAATTGTCGCCCACAATCCCCATCCTCTTTGCTCGTAAAACTTAAAAACTCTTTCTTCTAGCCACTGTTTTGTACTTTCATAAGTATAAGTGCTACCAAAAAATTTCATCACCACCGGGTCTGTATAAATTGCTGCCAAGTCGTCCAGATCGTCTAGTGTTATCTGCCGCAGAATTAAGCGAGATGTTTGGGCTACAATCATTTTTGCAGAAAGCCTGAATAAAGTTAGTTGATAAATGCGATCGCCGCAAAATCTACTTGCTATTTTTACTTAAATATTTTATTCTCTTATGTTGGTTACGAGTAGGTTCTTTATTTTTTTAGCGATCGCCCGCTCGTAGCAGAAAATCTAAGTAATTTACTTAACTTTACTTCCAATAAATATTTGATTTTTGAGTTATTAATAATAAATTCTAAATTACTAAAAAAATATAAAACTGTCATCCCTAAATAGGCAGAAAAATATTAAAATTTTTCCCTGTATTATTGTTAATAGTGAAAAGTTTTAAAAGTCGTCTTTAGATGTTTAATAATTGTCTACTTATGACAAAATACTAGATCAAGTCAAAAATCAACTTGATATTTTTTTAATCAGGTTTACATCTACTACTCACAAAATTCATGCAAATTAACAATCGGATGATTACTCAAGCTGAGTATGCAAAAACTTTGCGTCCTTTTCTTCCCGCTCAGGCTTTTGAAAGAGATCCGAGTAAAATCTTTGTTTTACTATTGAATATAGCCGTATTAATTTGCGGTTGGGCGATCGCATCGCAGCTAGATAAATTTCCCTTGTATCTGTTGTGGCTTTATTTACCAATAGCTGTAGTTATGGGAAATAGTGTAATTGTTTTACTATTTACGTCTCATAACATCATGCACGGCAGTGTAATTAAAAATACTCGCTTAATCCACATTTTAAGTTTACTAGGATTAACAATGTTATGGATGCCGCCGACAATGTGGAAAGCAGTACATAACCAAGAACATCATAGCAAAACAAACTCCTTAGCCGATCCCGATCGCAATTACTTATCCCAGCAACCTAAAACTTGGGGTAAGTGGATTCAGAACCTGTTTGTACCTTCTTTTGCTGTAAATCCGCTATTTCTAACCGTAGGAATGGCTACTGCTTGGGGAGTTCATACTTTTCGCAATTTGACTTCGGTATTGATATTTAATCAAGGAAATGCTGATTATGTTCCCGCCGCTTTTTCTCGCAATCCTAAAAAGCGTGTAGAAATATTTGGCGAACTTTTAGTAATGTTATCGCTACACTTTTGTATTATTGCCTTTCTGCAATTTTCGCCTTTAAAACTTGTACTTGGCTACTTTCTACCTATTGGGATTGGCTACGCGGGATTAATGTTTTACATCTATACAAATCATATGCTTTGCCGGATGACAACGATTAACGATCCACTAATAAACAGTATTTCTTTGCGAGTTCCTAAAATATTTGATAAGTTGCATTTAAACTTTTCTTATCATACCGAGCATCATATTTTTCCTGGGATAAACTCTGATTACTATCCTTTAGTACAAGAGTTAATAAAAACTCACTATCCCGGCAGAATGAATTTGTTAGATGCTGGAGATGCGTGGAATTTACTAATGGAAACTCCCCGCCACTACAAAGATGAAACTACCTTTACCGATTGGTCAGGAAAAAATACCGTCACTTGTCCCCTTAATCAAAAATAATTAAGTAAAGACTTTTTGGGCAGTATTCAGCATCGAAATCCCCCTTTTTAAGGGGGAATAATAAATATTTATCCCTAGTTTCAGCAACGACAGCAGTGTCAGGTTTTAATACCTTCAAAAGGGAAACTAAGAAACAAATATTTTCCCCCCTTTTTGAAGGGGGGATCTCTGAGGACTTTATTTGACCGATCGCAATTATTTTTCATCTAAGTTGATTAATGATGCTTGATTGCGACGGTCGGACGATGGTTTTGTGTACCAATAAGCCCAAGCAATTAGCACCGCTTGGAGCGGTAAACGGATGTATTGAAATACGGGTGAATCGGGAACATTGTCAAGATGGATGCGATTAACTGCCATATTGATGTTTGCCGGAAAAACGGCGATAAAAAGTGCAATTAAGCCCCAGGCGGCGGCACGGCTAACATTTGGAACTAATAGCCCAATTCCGCCCAATATTTCAAAAACTCCACTGATATAGACTAATTCCAAAGGAGAAGGAAGTTGGGGCGGAACAATTTTTACGAAAGGTTCGGGAATGGCAAAGTGAAGAATGCCAACGACAATAATTGAAATAGCCAGAATAACCCGCAAAATCTCTTTGTACTTGCTCATAAATTTAATCTTGTAAGTTAAACTGCGATTGGTCAGAACAAGAACGTCCATCACCATCAGAATTTTCTGTAGTTATCTCAATAGTATCTTTGGCAAAAGGATTGTGAAAAAACGATCCTGTCTGCGGAGGTAATCGCGGGTCGACAACAATTTCCGCCAAACTTTTAACTACGCCAGTAAGGGGAATTGCTAATATTACGCCCAAAATGCCGCCAATTTGAGCGCCTAATAGGATAGAGATAAAAATAATTACTGGTGATAAACCCGTAAGGTTGCCCATAATTCGGGGAGCAACTATATTATCTTTTACCTGTTGAATAGCGATCGCAGTTCCCAATACTTGCAAAGCCAGCCACCAATCAATAAAAGCTACAACTACTGTGACAATCGCAATCCCTAAAGTTGCACCAATATAAGGGATAACTTCGAGTAAGCCAATAATTACCGCAAACAATAGGAAAAATGGCACTCTTAATAGCCAAAACGCCAAGGCTAGAGTAGTTGCCATAAATAAGCCTAAGAGCAATTGACCAGAAACAAACCTTTGCAAGTTGCGCCGCAAGGCTTCCGTTAAGCCGTTGCGAATTTTGGGAGAAAATACCCCTGTGATAGTTAGCCACAACTTTTCGCCATCAATCAGCATATAGAAAGCGATTACTAGGATTAAAATTAAGTCTAAAACCCAGTTAAAAGTACCAATAACCAAGCCAAAACCCGTAGATGCGATCGCCTCTGCTTGGGTTTGGACTCGATCTAATAGCTGCGATGCTAGTATCCGCACATCAAAGGGTAAATTATGTTCTACGCTCCAATCTTGAAAAGCAGTAAGTTGTTCTTGTCCTCCTTCTAGCAAAGAAGGTAAGTTAGTTACAAGTTGCCTCCCTTGGTTAAATACGGGTGGTACAACCGTTAAGGCAAAAACTACAAAGGTTATCCCCGCAAGTAAGTAGACAAGTAAAGCCGCAAAACCACGAGGTAAAAAGCGACTTAAAGCTGCTACAGCGTAGTTGAGCAAAAAAGCAATTAGTGCAGCCGTAATTAAAATACTCAGCAACTCGCCCACGTATTTCAAGGCGCTAAGTGTTGCCCATCCTGTTGCGAGGATTAGCAGCCAAGTAAATAAAGACTGTTGCAAAGGAGTAAAAGTTCGATTCATGGGGAGGGGGAAATCAATAATTTTGAATTAGAAAATAAAAATCAACTCAAAATTATTAAGCTTTAGGATCGTAAGTCGAAGCAACGTACAATTCTTTTAATTGCTTGTCGTCTACACTCGAAGGCGCAGCCGTCAACAAACAACTAGCTTGCTGAGTCTTGGGGAAAGCAATAACGTCTCTAATGGATTCCTCGCCAGCTAAAAGCATTACTAACCGATCTAAGCCGTAAGCAATCCCTCCATGAGGCGGCGTACCGTACTCAAAGGCTTCTAGCAAAAAGCCAAATTTACTATTTGCTTCTTTTGCTGACAAACCAATGGCTGTAAATACTTGCTCTTGGATTTCTTTTTTATAAATCCGCAGACTACCGCCGCCAATTTCAAAGCCGTTGAAGATTAAATCGTAAGCTTGCGCCCTGGCAGTTTTCAGATCGTGCAAATCGTCGGGATGGGGCGCAGTAAAGGGGTGATGCAGGGCTTCTAAACGCTTTTCCCCTGCATTCCATTCAAACATGGGAAAGTCTGTCACCCATAGCAAGTTTACTTTGTCAGAATCGATTAAATTTAGCTCAAGAGCGATCGCACCCCTTAACCTGTCGAGAGTTTTATTTACTACCTCGGCTTTATCCGCCGCAAATAGCATTAAATCCCCAGCTTTTGCCCCAGTACGGCTGAGTAATTCTTGTTTTTGTTCTGGGCTTAAATTGTCTTTAATTGCCCCAATGGTATCAATATCGCCATCATCCCGCACCCGAATATAGGCTAAACCCTTCGCCCCTGCAACACTAGCCTCTTTAAATAAATCTCCACCGGGTTTAATCCGAACGTTAGAAATTGCCGCATTTCCGCCTGGAATTGGCAGCACTTTCACCACACCGCCACTAGAAACCGCGCCAGAAAATACTTTAAATCCCGATTCGCTAAATAAATCGGAAACATTCACAAGTTCTAAACCGTAGCGCGTATCAGGCTTATCGCTCCCGTAACGTTCCATTGCTTCGGTGTAAGTTAAGCGGGGAAAAGGACGAGGGAGATCGACACCTTTAACAGTTTTGAAGATATGACAAACTAAGTCTTCATTCAAGCTAATGATATCTTCTTGAGCCATAAAGCTCATTTCCATATCTAATTGCGTAAATTCTGGCTGTCTATCGGCGCGTAAGTCTTCATCACGGAAACAACGAGCAATTTGATAGTAACGATCCATCCCCGACACCATCAATAATTGCTTAAATAGTTGGGGTGATTGAGGTAAAGCAAACCATTCTCCAGGATTAACGCGACTGGGGACTAAATAATCTCTCGCGCCTTCGGGGGTTGAGCGAGTTAAAATTGGGGTTTCAACTTCAATAAAATTTTGTTCGTCTTCAAGATAGCGGCGAATAGCTTTAACAACTTGATGACGCAATTTTAAGTTTCCCGCCATGCGATCGCGTCTCAAATCTAAATAACGATACTTCAGCCGCAAATCTTCCTTTACTGACTCGGTTTCAAAAGTCGCAACTTGAAACGGTAATTGTTTGCGAACGGCGTTAAGTATTTCTATGCTTTCGGCATAGATTTCGATTTCTCCGGTAGCTAGACGCGGGTTTAAGGATTCTTCGGGGCGCTGGGTGACAATTCCGGTAATTTGCACTACATACTCGTTGCGGAGGGCGTTAGCCCCGTCGTAGGAAGTAGGAGTACGTACCGGATCGCTGACGATTTGCACGATTCCTGTGCGATCGCGCAAGTCCAAAAATATCACGCCTCCATGATCGCGGCGACGATCTACCCATCCGTATAGGTTGACGGTTTTTCCGATATCTATTTTATTAACTTCGCCGCAATAGTGAGTTCGCATAAGTTGGTATATATTTGCTGAAAACGGGTTGCATATAAAATGCAAATTCCCCCATTATCTAGCATTCGTTGCCATCTTGCTGCAAAAAGGTAATTGGTAATCAGTATTGGTGATGGGTAATTGCCGCAAAAAGAGAGTGTAGAGATATTCCCTACACTCTACCTTGGTTTAAGAATGAGGGCGAGGTGCGGTTAAGACTTCCCAAGCGGCTTTGGCTGCATCGGTTAAGCGATCGCCTATGTCTGATACTTCTTTAATTACAGAGTTAAAGTTTTTCTCTGCTTCTCGGTGTACTATTTCAAAAGAATGCTCAATGCGATCGCGCTCTATGAGTTTGTTTTCTTCAATGGTTGTCCTCGCCCGCTTTACGGCATTAAGATAAGCTTCACGGGTAAGTGTTCCCGCCGATTGCGCTTCTAGTTGAGCGCGTTTTTTGATTGCATCAATTAAAGCTTTAGTTTCGTTTTTCACAGCCTCAGTCTCTCCAGCCATTTCGCTATCTACTAATGCGTTTGTTTGGGGAGTAATTGCACTACCTTGGGGGATAATTTCAATTTGGATATCGTTGGGTTCAGTCATAGCTTTAGCTCCTAAATTGCGGTATGTTTTATCTGCCAATGGAAAACTTAGAGTTTGTTAGTTTTCACAACTGCTCGTCTTGCGCTTCTACCTTTAAATGATTTTTCATATTTTCAATAATGCTAGAGCGCTATCTAATCGTTTCTCTTAGCAGCATTATTACTTAAACTTTACTCTTATTGTATCGACCTAAAATCGTATTTGCAGGGCTTAACTTATTTATTTTCGTAGCTTATATTACATTTTATAGTTTTCGATGTAGAAGATATAACTTTAGAAAGAGCCAAAATCCTGTAGTTTAAATTAATAAGTTTTTATTAGTTGCGAGTTGGGATTTTGATGTTTAATGACTTGGCAATTCGTAATCCTATAGCTATTAGTTTAGGCGCGGTTTCTGGCGCTTTAAGTCGGTATTATTTAAACTTGTGGTTTGTAGAGAGTTTTGGGGATAGTTTTCCCTATGGTACTTTTTTTATTAATATTACTGGCTGTTTTGTTATGGGATTATTTTTTACCTTGGCAACAGAAACAGTAATAACAATTACGCCGGAAGTAAGATTATTGATAGCAACGGGGTTTTTGGGTTCTTACACAACGTTTTCTACCTACGGATTAGATACAGTAAGTTTGATAAGTGCCAAACGGTTTGTACCAGCATTAATTTATGGTGTAGGTAGTGCCATAGTGGGAATCATAAGTATCAAGTTGGGAATAGAAATAGTGCGGTGGTTAAAATAAAAGGGCGATCGCCTATTAATAGCAATTTTACCTATGCTCTACCGCTATCCCCTAGACTAAAAGCAGCAACATTGAGCAATGGCGGAAGGACGGTAGACTTTGACAGAAAATAATAATTCACCTTCTACCCTCCAGGATGTTTCGCGGCGAGAGTTGAGAGATTTGGTGCGAAGTCAACTGCAAGCGTTACTAGAGCAAAACGATTTGCAGGGCGCTAAAGCTATCTTAGTACCTGTACAACCCGCCGATATTGCTGAAGCTATTGAAGGCTTACCCGAAGCTATGCAGGCGATCGCATTTCGCTTACTTTCCAAGGGTGAAGCAATTGAAGTTTACGAGTATTTAGATTCCAGCATCCAACAAGCACTCATTGAAGAATTTAAGCGTCAAGATGTATTGGATATTGTTGATCAAATGTCCCCAGACGATCGCGTGCGGCTATTTGACGAATTGCCAGCAAAAATTGTCAATCGGCTTTTAGAGCAACTTAGCCCCACGGAAAGACAAGCCACCGCCCAGCTTTTAGGCTACGAGCCAGGTACGGCGGGGCGAATTATGACACCGGAATTAATTTCTTTTAAAGAAGGCTTTACGGTAACACAAGCTTTAGAGCGCATCCGGCGGTTAGCAAATGTCACCGAAACCATTTATTACCTATACGTTACCGACAACGCGCGACGCTTGACAGGTACATTGTCGTTGCGAGACTTGGTAACTTCTCAGCCTACGCAAACAATTGGCGAAATTATGACGCGAGAGGCGGTATTTATCTACACAGATACCGATCAAGAAGAAGTAGCTAGAGTAATTCAACGTTACGATTTTTTGGCTGTACCTGTGGTAGACAGGGAGCAACGCCTAGTAGGTATTGTCACGGTAGACGACGTTATCGACATTATCCAAGAAGAAACCACCGAAGATATTTATGCTTTGGGTGGTGGAGTACAGTCGGGGGGTGATAACTATTTTCAAAGCGATTTACTTACTATTGCTCGCAAACGGGTAGTTTGGTTATTAGTTTTACTACTGACAAATACTGTTACGGGGACAATTATTAAGTCTCAAGAAGGGCTTTTGCAACAGGTAGTGTCTTTAGCCGCGTTCATTCCCCTATTGACAGGTACGGGGGGAAATGTAGGGGCGCAATCGTCAACGGTGGTAATTCGGGGGATGAATACCGATGAAATCCGGGCTATGGGAGAATATCAGGTAATTCTTAGAGAAGGTATAGCAGGATTAATGCTCGGTACGATGTTGGGAAGTATAGCTACAGTCTGGGCGTATTTTTTGCAGGGCAACTTAGCCGTAGCAATTTCTGTAGGTGTAAGTTTGATTGCAATTTCTGTTTTAGCTTCGGTTTCCGGTTCAGCTTTGCCGTTTTTATTCCGTTTTCTGCGTTTAGATCCCGCTTTGATGTCTGCACCATTTATTACTACGGCGGTGGATGTAGCGGGAGTTTTGATTTATTTCAACTTAGCGCGGTTGATTTTGCGCTTGTAAGCGCTACGTTAGTTAAATAAGTTTGATAACCACGCGAATAAGTTTGAGAACCATGAGCCTAGTAGCAAGCCCAAAGCTTGCCAAGTTGCATAACCAATAAACCCAAAAAATAGAGTAATTAAAACCGTAAGTCCATAGCTAATACACATCAATAAACCATCCGCCTCTAAAGTCGCAACGGCTAATAATAAAATTCCTACCGTCGGGATAGGATTTGTAAAGGGAATTGGTGAAATTAAGAGTACCGATAACCAAACAATGCAAATGCCATTCAAGCGCCAAGCTTGAGAACTCTGGGCTAATTTTGACCAACGCGGGCGAGTGATTTTTTCTAAAACTTTCGTTACTCTTTTCAGTAGTTGCAGGAGTTTTAGGACAAACCAATGAGGAAACTTAATCTTAGCGATTCTTTTAGGTAGCCAGGGCGAAGTCTTACCTAATGCCATTTGTCCGGCTAAGATTATACAAGCTGTACCCAATGGGCCTGTCAGTCCTGGCGGTGCAGGTAGCAAAAAGGGTAAAACTAACAAAGATATAACCAAGCTAAACCCCCGCTCGGAAGTTTCCGCTAAAATGTCGCCAAGAGTTAAGGGTTGTTTGGCTAACTTTTCTAATAGCGTTTTAATATCTTGGGAAAATCTTAGGTGCATTGGTAGAATAATTTACAGCAAAGAATCCGCTATTACTTAGCTTAAGTTAATTATTTTTATCTTGCTACTATATTTTTAACTTTGCTTGCAGCCTTGGTAATATTTTAAAACTATTGATAACCCTATTTTGAGGTAACTTTTGCTTCGTGCTGCTAACAGCAATTAAATTTCAATTATTTTGCAGAGATTTAAGATTATTAGATAGCCCATTTTTTTATGAATTTAAACAACTCTCCGAAATACCAACAGTGGCAAATACCCAATCACACAAAGATCGAAATCAGCGAGAGACAAAGCAAGTATTGTGTTTGTATTTTTGGAATTAATACCGGAGAAAAAATTAGAAAACAGTTGCAAAATATGCAAGCAATAGCGCAAGATATTGATGTAATTATTGCCGATGATGGCAGTACAAATGATGATTTGGCAATTGATTTTCTCAAAAGTGTTTCTGTCCGAACTTTATTAATTAAACAAAGCAAAGGTAGATTGAGCGCTCAAATGCGAATGGCTTTTGCCTATGCTATGTTACAAAACTATGAAGGAATTATTACTATTGATGGAAATAATCAAGACGATTTTACCGCTATTTATGATTTTATTCAAGGACTAGAACAAGGGGGCGATCATATTCAAGGTTCACGATTTATCAAAGGCGGAAAAGCAATTAATACTCCTTGGCATCGGTATTTAGCTATTCGTCTAATTCATGCTCCCTTGATTAGTATATCAGCAGGTTTTCGTTATACAGATACTACTAATATATTTTGTGCTTATAGTCGAAGATTATTACTAAACCCGCGCGTTGCACCTTTTCGGAATATTTTTAATGCTTATGAGTTGCCTTTCTATCTTGCTATTAGAGCCGTCAAATTAGGTTATTTGATTAAAGAATTGCCTGTAACTCGACGCTATCCAAACAAAGAATCTATATTAACTAAAATTAGTCCGATTAAAAACAATTTTTTGATCCTACAAGCTCTTTTTAAAGCTTGTTTACACCAATTTAATCCACCAGATACTGAATAAACAAGGCTACTAATGTTGTTAAATTAATATTTGCAAGGAGCAATTTTTTTTGTTACAACATTGCTACGATTAATATTTACTTCAAACTCCCATATTTAACAATCAGCAAACAATTTCTCCCATCGGCGCTGCGATCATAGACAACTCTATCCGCCAAACGCCGCAGCAAAAACCAACCATAACCACCTTCTTGCAGCGTACCCGGTTCTGGCTCTTTCAATACATTAGGATCGAACGGTTTACCTTTGTCCCAGATTCTAATTTCAAATCTATCACTCCACAAGCTCAAATCAATATCTATAGTTGTATCTGATGGTAAAGATTGATGAGCGTGACGCACCGCATTTGTAAAACCTTCCGCCAAAGCTAAGTTGAGGCGATAAAGTTCTCTTTCTGACCATAGTAGTTGAGATAGATGTTGTAGACAAAATTGCTCAAACCATTGTTGTACTTGGTTGAGAAACTCAAGATTGCTGTACACCGTCAAATGGTCTTGCTTTAACATAGCCTAGACCGCAGTTTAATTTAAAAAAAAGCAATAATTAGCCAACAGTTTAGAGCATATCGCCTTATTAAAATTGACACCTGTAAAATCTCGGTAGCCTAAAGCCAGCTAAGAAACTACAGGTGTCAACAAATAATTCTTGATAGCTAGATTAACCTAGAATAGCCCTAGGGTAAAGGACTTATCAATGGGGTATGTAGCCCCAATACCTAACCACAAGGTAATTATCGTGCCAATCATAAACACTGTGGTAGCGACGGGACGACGGAAAGGATTTTGAAACTTGTTAACGTTCTCGATGAACGGTACAGCAATTAACCCAATTGGTACAGAAGCCATCGCTAAAACTCCTAGCAGCTTACTAGGAACGGAGCGAAGAATCTGAAACACTGGATATAAATACCACTCAGGTAGAATTTCTAAGGGAGTTGCAAAGGGATTTGCTGGTTCGCCACTCATAACTGGGTCTAAAACCGATAAAGCAACAATGCAAGCCCCAGTTCCCAGAATTACTACCGGGAACATATATAACAAGTCATTGGGCCAAGCAGGTTCGCCATAATAGTTATGTCCCATACCTTGAGCCAGTTTTTCTAGTAACTTTGGATCGGTTAGATCCGGCTTTTTGAGAGTTCCCATCTTTTAAAGTGTTCTCCTTTTTAGAGTTGATCAAAGCAAATTGCTTAAATTACAAAGGCCCAGAAATGCCTTGCTTGCGAATCATCAAAAAGTGCAGCAACATAAAAACAGCAATCAACCAAGGCAATACAAAGGTATGAGCGCTGTAGTACCGAGTTAATGTTGCTTGACCTACACTAGAACCGCCACGTAAGAGATCCGCCATCAGCGTACCGACGACAGGAATTGCTTCGGGTACACCACTAACAATTTTTACAGCCCAGTACCCAACTTGATCCCAAGGTAAGGAATAACCCGTTACCCCAAAAGAGACGGTAATAACTGCCAAAATTACACCCGTTACCCAAGTTAATTCGCGGGGCTTTTTAAAGCCGCCAGTGAGGTAAACCCGGAAAGTGTGCAAAATCATCATTAACACCATCATGCTTGCAGACCAGCGATGAACAGAACGAATTAGCCAACCGAAGTTAACGTCATTCATTAGGTATTGTACGGAAGTGTAAGCTTCTGCAACTGTTGGTCTGTAGTAGAAAGTCATGGCGAACCCAGTGGCAAACTGGATCAAAAAGCAAGTTAAAGTGATGCCGCCAAAGCAGTAAAAAATGTTGACGTGGGGAGGCACATACTTATTGGTTACATCTTCAGCAAGCGCCTCAATTTCTAAGCGCTCCTCAAACCAGTCGTAAACGTTTGCCATACAATTAGTAAATTTCCTGAGAATGGATTACAGTTTTTAAGCTCCTCAAACTAAAATTAGTCGAAAGAGTCAGTTTTCTAAGGTTTGCACAACTTTTAGGCATCTCGCACTTTTTTTATTGTTGCTCAATGCAGTAGTTTTTGGTTGGCGATCGCTACTTGCTTTCCTTGAGGGTTGGCAGTTAGCTGAGTTTTTCTGCATTAGTTCTATAAAAAAAGTAACATAATCGAGAGGATGATTTCATACTTTTTACTGCCAATTGCGGCGAAGTTTGGGGGAGAAAGAGGGAAAATATTTAGATGAGCTTAAATTACAAACGAATTTTTCAAATTGGAATTTTACTAATACTGTCAATTTCTGTCGCCTTGAGCAGTTGGACATCCCCCGCCGTTGCCCTGACCAAAGAACAAAAGTTAGTCTCGGAAGCTTGGAGAATTGTTAACCGTACTTATTTAGACGATACTTTTAATCACCAAAATTGGGCATCCGTGCGGCAAAAAGTGCTTAAACAACCCTTAAATGACCAACAATCGGCTTTTGATGCTGTCCAAAAGATGATCGCTACGCTTGACGATCCTTTTACGCGGTTTTTGCGCCCAGAGCAGTATCGGAGTTTGCAAGTAAATACTTCCGGGGAATTGACGGGAGTAGGTTTACAAATTGCTTTGGATGTAAAAACTGGGGTGTTGGAAGTAGTCGCCCCCATTGCTGGATCTCCCGCCGATAAAGCTGGGATTCGCCCGCGCGATCGCATTACCCAAATTAATAGCACTCCCACTAGCCAAATTACCCTAGACGAGGCGGCGGCGAGGATGCGGGGCTTGATTGGCACTCATGTTTACTTGACGATTGAACGATCGGGGGAAGCAAGCAAGGAAATCGATCTAGTACGCGATCGCATTGCCCTAAATCCTGTAGTTACACAATTGCGGACTTCTGCCCAAAATGTTCCCATTGGCTACATCCGCCTAACTCAATTTAATGCCAATGCCACTAGCGAACTTGCTCATGCGATCAATAGCATGGAAAAGCAAGGCGCAGAAGCATATATTTTGGATTTACGCAACAATCCCGGCGGTTTATTGCAGTCTGGAATTGAAATTGCGCGGTTGTGGTTAGATAAAGGCACAGTAGTCTACACCGTCAATCGTCAAGGTATTCAAGGCAGTTTTGAGGCTTATGGCTCTCCCTTAACCCGCGATCCACTGGTAGTTTTAGTTAATCAAGGATCGGCTAGTGCTAGTGAAATTTTAGCTGGAGCGCTGCAAGACAATGGTAGAGCAACTTTGGTTGGAGAAACTACTTTTGGCAAAGGTTTAATTCAGTCTTTATTTGATTTATCCGACGGCGCAGGAATCGCGGTGACGGTGGCTAAATACGAAACTCCCAACCATCGGGATATTAACAAATTGGGTATAGCGCCCGATCGCCTAGTTAAATCTGAACCAATTAGCCGCGAACAAATCGCCACAGAGGCGGATGTCCAGTATACAGCCGCCGTAGAAGTGTTAACAAATACTTTAGAGGTAGCAAAAGCCGCTTAAAAACTAGAAAATCATTGGCAAATTCTTGAGCTTATCTAAATCTAACTGTGCTATTTGCTCATAAGCATTAGCGATTACTTTTTTTCCTCGCAAAAAACCAATATTTGCACCCGGACAAATATATGCCAAAGTTTCGGGTGTAAAAGTTTCCCTCAGTAGTTGCAGGCTGTTTATTTGCCAATGCCATTGAAAAGTTTTAGAAGTTCTCAATGGTACAGGTTGCCCTTGTTGATTTGGCAATAAATGCCGCCCCGTAAACAAAATACCGCCATTACTAGGATAATAAAGGCAGGAAGATCCAGGGGAATGCCCCGGAGTCCAAATTACTCGCCCATAGTTAAGGCTCATTTCTTGCCTAAAAGTCGTCACTTTGACTTTTGGCAACAAGTAAGCTTCTTGCTCTTGAATTAAAACTTCACAATTAAAAGCCTCTTGAATTGCTCTTGCCTTGCCAATACCGCCCCTATGAGTAATAAATAAAGTTTTTATTCCGCCGTGCGCCGTCAAAAATTCACAAGTTCGCGCCTCTACCGCCGGACAATCGAGCAAAATATTACCTTCTTTTTCTACAATAAGATAAGCCGTCCCTCCTAAAGTTTTAGAGTTGGGTGAAAAAGCATAAATATTATCTAATACAGATTGCGGTGGTTTGGGAGGACGGGTTGCCAAAATTGGCAAAGCATCAGTTGGATTAGTAGGAGGGGGAGGGCAAGAAGAATCTGAGTACACTGCTACCGTTATTAAAAAGCTTTGTTTTTTAATTATGAATACAGTCTATAAGTTTGGCATTCTCAAAACCTAATTAAACTTTATTTTAAATAGCATGATTATTGACTGGATTATTCTTTTACTTATGGCACTATTTACTTATTTAATAGTGCGGCGAAGCGTAACAGGAGTTACTACTACACCCGTTTGGCTGTTGTGGTTGGTGTTGATGATGCCTCCTTTTGTTTGGAGTTTGTGGATATTAGTTTATAGCGCAAAGCAGCTACCGCCGATAGAACTCTTAATAGGCATGAGTATATTAAGCATATTTTTCTACCTAAAACTGCATCAAAAAGGGCGAAAAAACTTAACGCCTACCCAAAAAGAACCATCTCCGGCGGTGGAATCACTGCCGGTAAAAGAAGTTGCCTCACCGCCATTGCCTTTACGACCTATTGATAAAACCGAAGAAACAAAGCTAAAAAATTGTTTTCCTTGGTCGATATTTTACGTAAACAATATTGAATACCGACCCCAAGCAATTATTTGTCGAGGACAGTTGCGAGAAAAATCTCCATCCCAGGCTTACGATCGCATTAAAGAAAACGTCCGCTTAGAGTTTGGCGATCGCTTTTTGGTGTTGTTTCAAGAAGATATGACCGGAAAGCCATTTTTTGCCTTAGTTCCCAATACTCAAGCTGCCGCAAATAAACGCAAAAATGATAAATTAACTCGTCCCGGTTTGGCGCTGGGACTATTAATAGCAACGATTTACACGACTACCTTAGTGGGAGTAGGCATTGCTAATACCAACAATATCGAGGCTTTGAGATCCAATCCAGAGATTTTACTAAGCGGCTTGCCTTATGGGATTTCTTTAATGACTATTTTGGGTATTCACGAACTAGGGCATTATCTAACAGCTAGATACTACAAAATCCGGGCAACACTACCCTACTTTATTCCTTTTCCCTTATTTTTAGGGACTTTTGGCGCGTTCATTCAAATGCGTAGCCCTGTACCCAACCGCAAAGCCTTATTTGACGTAAGTATTGCCGGGCCATTGGCAGGTTTTGTTGTGACTTTACCCTTGCTAATTTGGGGTTTGGCTCATTCTACAGTGGTATCGCTGCCCGAAAAAGCCGAACAAGTCTTGAATCCCAATGCTCTAGATCCCAACTACTCATTATTGTTAGCGCTGTTAAGTAAATTGACCTTGGGCATTCAATTAAGCGCCGACAGTGGCATAGATTTACACCCAGTTGCTGTAGCTGGGTTACTTGGTGCGATCGCCACAGCCTTGAATTTGATACCTGTAGGACAACTCGATGGCGGTCATATTATTCATGCCATGTTTGGACAACGCAACGGCATAGCAATCGGGCAAATTTCCCGATTTTTAATCCTAGGGTTAGCTTTACTCCAACCGGGTTTTTGGATCTGGGCAATTATCTTATTTTTTATGCCCGTTGCTGACGAACCAGCTTTAAATGATATTAGCGAACTAGATAATAAACGCGATATTTTGGGAATACTGGCGATGGCGTTGTTGGTGATAATTATCTTGCCAATGCCCGAACAACTCGCCCAATTATTAAATTAAAGGTTATTGATGGTAAAACCAATTCATGTAATCGGCGGCGGCATAGCGGGGACAGAAGCCGCGTGGCAAATTGCGGCGGCGGGAGTACCTGTAGTATTGCAGGAGATGCGCCCCCAAAGGGTTAGCCCCGCTCACCACTCCCAAGAATTGGCGGAATTGGTCTGTAGTAATTCCTTTGGGGCAATTTCGAGCGATCGCGCGGCGGGGTTGTTGCACGCCGAATTACGCCAACTCCATTCAATCATTATTTCTAAAGCCGACGAACACTCTGTACCCGCCGGAGGCGCACTAGCGGTAGATCGAGGCAAATTTAGCCACGACTTAACTACAACTTTGGCGGCACATCCCTTAATAGAACTGCGGCGGGGAGAAGTTGAGCAAATCCCACCGGGTATTGTAGTTTTAGCTACTGGCCCATTAACTAGCCCGCAACTAGCGGAGGATTTGCAGCGATTTACGGGGATGGAATACCTGAGTTTTTTTGATGCGGCAAGTCCCATTGTAGTAGGGGAATCAATTAACCTCGATCGCGCTTTTTTGGCTTCCCGTTACGATAAAGGTGACGCTGACTATCTCAATTGTCCGATGAACCGCGAACAGTATTTACACTTTCGCCAAGAACTATGTATTGCCGAACAAGCAGAATTAAAGGATTTTGAACGCGAAACGGCTAAATTTTTTGAAGCTTGTTTGCCCATTGAAGAATTAGCCCAGCGCGGCGAAGATACGATGCGTTATGGGCCCTTAAAGCCTGTCGGTTTATTTGATGCCCGTAAAGGCGATTTTCGCGCCCCCGAAAACAAGTCCGAACGTCCCTATGCCGTCGTGCAACTGCGCCAAGAAGACAAAGCCGGGCAGTTGTGGAATATGGTAGGATTTCAAACAAATTTACGTTGGGGCGAACAAAAACGGATATTTCAGATGATTCCTGGCTTGGAAAATGCGGAGTTTGTGCGTTTGGGTGTGATGCACCGCAATACCTTTATCAATGCGCCGCAGTTATTGCACTCAAGTTTACAATTCAAGCATCATGATACAGTTTTAGCCGCCGGGCAAATAATTGGTACAGAGGGCTATACCGCAGCCTCCGCCGGGGGTTGGTTAGCGGGGACAAATGCTGCGAGGTTAGCTTTAGGCAAGCCCCCCTTAACGTTGCCTACTACAACGATGATGGGAGCGCTATTTGAATTTATTAGTTCCGCATCGCCTAAGCATTTTCAACCAATGCCGCCTAATTTTGGGATTTTACCGCCATTACCAGAGAAAATTAAAAGTAAACAAGAACGATACGCTGCTTACCGCGATCGCGCTTTAGCTGATTTGGTCGCTTGGCAAGCTGAATTATCTTTAAAATTAACTGGCGTAGCTCTTTAGATGAATTGACTGTTGGCAAAAAGTACCTTTTGCCAACAGTCAATTCTAGTTAGACTAAGTTCGTCACAGTAATCAAAATTGTACTTAGATTTGTTTTATAGATAACCAAAGCAATGTTAAGTTGCGCCGGAGGTACTCAACAGAAGAAATAGTAAGAACTGGTAATTTATAAACTACTCCGACCCGCTACGCTGAGGTTAGAGTAGTTTATGCTGTCTGCATCAGTAAATATACTTTTGCCAGAAATCGATGCTAAAACTGCACCTTGTACAGTTCAAATAGTTCTCCTGACTTGCGCGAGACTATTTTGGCGTTAGCTGCTAAAACTACTTTTTCCCACGCAGAGATCGGCTCTAAAAATACTTCTGTACCTAAATAAGTTTCCAATATTGCCCAATCTTCTACCAAAGGTTTATCAGGATTGAGAATGTCAAAAACAAAGTGTCCACCGGGCTTTAGTACCCGCTTGACTTCCCCTAAAATCTGACTCCAGTAATTAAGCCCATAATACTGACTCCAACCAGTTGCGATCGCACTATCAAACTGCGAGGCTTCATATTGTAAGTGATGGGCTGGTGCTAACTTTACGCCCTTAAATAGTTTGGAATTAAGCTGAGAACCGCGACTATTTAAAGCATCGGTGGCGACAGTGCTAATTTCTTGCCCGTAAAAGTACGCGTCCCAGTCTCTCCAAGGATAAATCAAAAAGCTCACGCCGCAGCCAATATCTAAACAACGCGAGTTCTTTTGAGGTTTGGCAATTTCCCAAAAAGCAGAATTAACTTTATTTGCCAATGTACCCGCAGTCCATTCTAAAAAAATTGGCATCGCTTCAACTTCTGGTGGTAATTCAAAGCCCTCGCCGCGATACTGCTTGTCAAAACGTTTCGCTACTTGCCCTATGATCTCCTGAGCGCTGTCTGTGGCATTTTGACGGCTTAGAAAGTCAATTCCTTTTTCAGAGAAGTGCGAATCCCGTTTTTTGGACATGAAGTTGCTATTGGTAGTACGTTAAGTTCTAGCGTACACCTTATACATCTACAAGCTATTAATCTGAGCAATTACGGTTGATGTTCTTCGTAATCTTCTGAAGACATGGGATCTAGTTCCCAACGGCGATCGTCTCTGTCTTCCAGCATTTCTGTTGTGCGTAAAAAGGCGCGATCGCTCATTTCTAATCCTACGGCTTTACCAAGTTCATCAACTAAATCTTGGTCAGGAGTGGGCGCAGTTCCGCCCACCGCTTCCTCTCCTACCGCATCGGCTTCCCTTACATTTGCTTCGATATCGCCCCCGGTTAGCGTTGCATCAGTAATATCGATCGCAGAGGATTCATGTACGCCTGTACCGTAGGATTCGGTAAATTCTTGAGGTTCTGAATTTTTATTTTTAGTCATAACTTTTGTTTAAATGCGATCGCTTTTGCCTACGATAGCGCTTGAACGGGCTTTGTAACTTATCCCTTGCGACAGAAACAATCTATCCCTTTGGATTGACGAGAACTAACTAGCCGCGTACATAACCTTAAATTGAAGCTAGAGAGCGCTAATTGGATCAGTTAACGGTTTAATCATGAAATACGACGAGTTTATCAAGCACGTTCAAACTATTGCTCAACTTAATTCTAAAGAAGCCGCCCAAACAGCTACTAGCGCCACCCTAGAAACCCTCAAGGAACGCATTGTTGGCGATGAAGCAGGCCAACTAGCCGCCCAGCTACCCAAAGAATTAGGGCAATATTTACATGGGCGAGAAGGTGAAAATGGCGGAACTTTTGGAGTTAATGAGTTTCTCCAGCGCGTTAGTCAAAAAGCCGGGGTAGATACCAATACTGCTATTACTCACGTTAAAGCAGTATTTGCAGTATTAAAAGACGCTGTATCGCCGGGAGAATTTGACGATGTGCGCGTAAATCTATCGGATGACTATCAAGACTTACTACCAGCATCGTAACTATAACTATTAGAGGAAATTTTTATGGCAGACAACGGGACAAAAACAAAAAAAGTTGCAATTTTAATTGAAAACGGCGTAGAAGATGCGGAGTTTCAAATACCTTACAAAGCCTTAAAAATGGCAAAAATGGAAGTAACGGTATTAGGTTCGCGGATGAACGAAACCTATAAAGGTAAGCAAGGCAAGGTTTCTATGCAGCCGGACGGGACAACGACAGAGGCGATCGCATCGGAATTTGACGCGGTAGTAATTCCTGGGGGTATGGCCCCCGATAAAATGCGGATTAATCCCAATACTGTGCAGTTTGTCAAGGATGCAATGGAACAAGGTTTACTTGTAGCATCAGTTTGTCACGGGCCACAGGTTTTAATTGAAACTGGTTTACTCAAAGGCAAGCAAGCAACAGGTTTTGTCGCCATCAAAACCGACATGATCAACGCTGGCGCAAACTATGTAGATGAACCTTTAGTAGTTGATGGTAATTTAATTACCTCTCGTCAGCCGGGAGATTTGGCAATATTTACTACAGCTATCCTTAGCCGCCTTGGTTATGGTGGCAAAGAAGCCGCTTTACCAGAAGAAACTGATACTAATGCCGATTGGTGGAAATTAGCAGACTCTTGGGGCGGTTCGAGTAAAGGAGAAATTACCCAAGGCTTAAATACCGCCTTAGCCGGGGAACGTTACGCCCAAGAAGCTTTTGACCAATATGCCCAAAAAACAGGCGATGAAGGCTTGCGAAATTTGCTCAAAGAAATCATTGCTAATAAGCAATACCACATCAAAAAGTTGGAACAAAGACTTGACCAAATGGGCGAAAAGCCTTCTTTAGCTGCAAATGTTGCCGATACCTACGCCAAGTTAAAAGCATCGGTACAAGGTAGCGATGACAATTCCCTATTGCGTCGGGCTTTAGGAGATTTGCAAACAGGTGTAGTTGATATCAATAACTTGCGAGTTAAGTTTACAGATCCCGTAGCAACAGAATTGTTTGCAGCTATTGAAAAAGATTTGGCAATGTACGAAAAGAATTTAGTTCATTTGTACCGCGATCGCTTAGGGACAAAACCCGCAAAACCCACCACAGGCGCATCAGTAACAGCGGGGTAATTGGTAATTGGTAATAAAGGAGAAAATCATGAGTCCAACAATTGAAGATAAAAGCAATCAAAATGAAGGTGGCGGCGATGCTGGACGTTTGGCTACCCTAATTGGCGGCGGCGCAATGGTGTTGATGGGATTGCGTCAAAGAAACTTACGTGGGGCATTAATGGCGATCGCAGGTGGGGGTTTAGCTTATCAAGCAGCTAAGTCTCAAGGGGGTATTACTGAAGCTTTGGGGATGGAAAAATCAATTAAAGTCGAGAAAACTGTCACCATTAACAAGCCAGCCGATGAACTTTACCGTTATTGGCACGATTTCGGCAATTTATCTACCTTTATGAAGCACGTTAAATCCGTAACGGTAATTGATGAAAAGCGATCGCACTGGGTAGCAACAGCACCATTGGGCGCAAGTATAGAGTGGGACGCAGACATCATTGAAGACCGGGAAAATGAGTTTATTTCTTGGGGTTCGGTAGAAGGTGCGCCCGTTGATAATTCTGGGTTTATCAGATTTAAAAAAGCCACAGGCGATCGCGGTACAGAGGTAAAAGTCGTGATGGAGTACGCGCCCCCCGGAGGTGCGGTTACAGCCGCGATCGCTAAACTCTTTGGCGAAGAACCCGAACAGCAAATAGGCGACGACTTGCGCCGCTTCAAAATGCTAATGGAAACAGGCGAAATTGCTACCACTGAAGGGCAATCAAAAGGTTCTTAAACTCTCTACTAAATTACTTAAAAAATTCACTCTAGGAAACTTTAACTCATGAAAGCAGTATGTTGGCACGGCGCTAATGATATGCGCGTCGAAACCGTACCCGATCCCAAAATCATCAATCCCCGCGATGCAATTATTAAGATTACATCAACAGCAATTTGCGGTTCTGACTTGCACCTTTACAACGGTTTTAACCCAACCATGAAACCCGGCGATATTGTCGGACATGAGTTTATGGGGGAAGTAGTAGAACTTGGTAGCAGTGTTAAAAATGTCAATATAGGCGATCGCGTTGTTGTGCCTTTTACAATCTCCTGCGGTTCGTGCTTTTTCTGCAACCGCGATTTGTGGTCTTTGTGTGACAACTCTAACCCCAACGCTTGGATGGTGGAGAAAATAATGGGTTATTCTCCTTCTGGTCTTTACGGCTATTCTCATCTAACGGGTGGTTATGCTGGCGGACAAGCTGAATACGCCCGTGTTCCCTTTGCTGATACGGGTTTATTTAAAATTCCCGATGGACTAACCGACGAGCAAGTTTTGTTTCTCACCGATATCTTTCCCACTGGATACATGGCGGCGGAAAACTGCGACATTCAACCTGGAGATACGGTAGCAATTTGGGGTTGCGGCCCAGTGGGACAGTTTGCAATTAAAAGCGCCTTTATGCTAGGTGCGGAAAGAGTTATTGCTATTGACAGAGTTCCCGAACGATTGAAAATGGCAAAGGAACAAAGCGGCGCAGAAATCATTAACTACGAAGAAATCGACGCAGGGGAAGCATTGAAGGAAATGACCGGAGGACGCGGCCCCGATTCCTGTATGGATGCAGTGGGAATGGAAGCACACGGTACGGGTTTAGAAGGCTTTTATGATGAAGCAAAACAAGCCTTAAAGCTAGAAACCGATAGACCTACAGTTTTACGCCAGGCGATCGTTGCTTGTCGTAAAGGTGGCACTGTATCCGTCCCCGGTGTTTACACTGGCTTTGTAGATAAGATCCCCATGGGCGCTTTTATGAATAAAGGCTTGACCATGAAAACGGGACAAACTCACGTACATAGATACTTCCGCCCATTGCTAGATCGCATCCAAAATGGTGAAATCGATCCTTCTTACATCATCACTCACCGGATGAAGTTAGACGAAGCACCCCACGGTTACGAAATCTTTAAACACAAAAAAGACAACTGCATCAAAATTGTTCTCAAACCGTGAAATATCTAAGTCTTCTTGTTACGTGCCTTCTATCTACCGTAGCTTTTGCCTCTACCGCCCAAACACTACCTCAAGAAAAGAAGCTAGGCAACATTGAACAAGTTGCTTCTTTTAACGGCGCTATGCCTACCGGGGTGACGGTTTCCGCTAATAATCGCATTTTTGTCAACTTCCCGCGTTGGGGTGACAAGGTAGATTACACCGTCGCGGAAGTCAAAAACGGTCGCACTGTAGCTTATCCCAACGCCCAACTCAATCGCTTAAACACCAGTAAACAAGCCGATTCGTTAGTTTCAGTCCAAAGCGTAGTTATAGACCCCCAAGATCGTCTATGGCTATTGGATACCGGAAGTATTAAGTTTGAACCTACAACTTACGGCGGCCCAAAATTAATTGGTGTTGACCTTAAGCAAAACCGCGTCTTTAAAACTATCTTGTTTCCGCAAACAGTGGCTTTGCCTACTACTTATCTCAATGATATTCGTTTTGATTTGCGGCGCGGTAATGCTGGAATTGCCTACATTACCGATTCTTCCGGTAATGGCCCAAATGGAATTATTGTTGTAGACCTAGATTCGGGCAAAAGTTGGCGGCGATTAAACGATCATCCTTCAACTAAAGCTGTGAAAAACTTTTTGCCTAGCGTTGAAGGTCAAGTAGTCCGCAATCGTCCATCGCCAAAGCAGCCTTCTACGCCCATTACTATTGGTTCTGATGGCATTGCAATTAGTGCCGATGGCAAAACGTTATATTACTGCCCCTTAGCTGGACGGCGCTTGTATAGTGTCAGTACCGATGCTTTAGCAAACGAGCAAACAACTGACGAACAAGTAGCAGCAACGGTTATAGATTTGGGAGAAAAAGGCGGCGCGTCTGATGGGTTAGAGTCTGATTCTCAAAACAGGGTGTATTTAACCAATTACGAGCAAAACGCCATTCAAAGGCGATCGCCTAATGGTGCATACGAAACCTTAGTTAACGACGATCGCGTACTTTGTCCCGATACTTTATCTTTGGCGCGTAACGGCTACCTTTATTTCACCGCTAATCAACTCCACCGTCAAGCCCAATACCAAAACGGTAAAGACCTGCGCCAAAAGCCTTATAGCTTATTTCGCCTCCGCGTCAATGCCCAACCTGTTTTACTGAAATAACCAAACTCAGGAGAATTTACTATGAAAGCTGTGGTTTTTCATGGTATCGGTGACATTCGTTTAGATAACGTCCCCGAACCCAAAATTTTACATCCAATGGATGCGATCGTTCGTCTTACCGCCAGCGCCATTTGTGGTACAGATTTGCACATGATTCGCGGTACATTTTCAGGAATGCAACCGGGAACAATTTTAGGTCACGAGGGAGTTGGGATCGTTGAAGAAGTTGGCGTAAATGTTCGTAACTTAAAAATAGGCGATCGCGTTGTGATTCCGTCTACAATCGGTTGCGGTTCTTGTTCTTACTGTCGCACTGGTTACTATTCCCAATGCGACGAAGCCAACCCCAACGGGCCAAGTGCGGGAACTGCCTTTTTTGGCGGCCCAAAAGATACCGGTCCTTTTCAAGGATTGCAATCGGAATACGCGCGGATTCCCTACGCTAACGTTGGTTTAGTTAAATTACCCCAAGGCGTAACCGATGACCAAGCAATCATGTTATCGGACATTTTTCCTACAGCTTATTTTGGCGCAGAAATTGCCGAAGTTTCCCCAGGGGATACGGTAGCGGTATTTGGTTGCGGCCCTGTGGGTTTATTTGCGATCGCTAGCGCTCAATTAATGGGTGCAGGACGCATTTTAGCCATTGATACCATTGGCTCGCGTTTGGAAATGGCAAGGGAATTAGGGGCGGAGGTGATTGATTTTAATGCCGAAGACCCTGTAGAGACAATTCAAAGCTTAACGGGCGGTATCGGTGTCGATCGTGCGATCGATGCGGTGGGTGTGGATGCAAGCCAACCCCATCAAGGACCCGCCGCAAAACAAGCGCCGCAACAAACAAAAGAGTTTGAAAAAGAAGTTGAACAAGTCGCACCCGAAACTAACCCTAGTAATGGCAATTGGAATCCTGGGGACGGCCCATCCCAAGCAATAACTTGGGCGGTTCAAGGATTAGCCAAAGCTGGAACATTGTCAATTATTGGGGTTTATCCGCCAAATCATCGTTTTTTCCCCCTTGGTATGGCGATGAATAAAAACTTAACTATCAACATGGGAAACTGCAACCATCGCAAATATATTCCCACCCTGGTAGATTTGGTAGAAACTGGCGCAGTCGATCCCGAACAAATTTTGACGCAACGCGAACCTTTAACTTCTGCCATTGAAGCTTACAAAGCTTTTGATAAAAGAGAACCAGGCTGGATCAAAGTCGAACTCGTACCAGGAAAATAGGAGATTAATTATGAGCGATACAAGTGTAAAAAAAGTGGATTCAACTACTTCTCCCACAGGGCAATTAGGACAAAAATATCTCGCCTCTGGCAAGTCTGTATCTATGCGGTTGTGGGAAAACGAAGCACCAACCCCCGAACCAAAACCCTCAGGTACTCGCGAGTACGAAACCGTAGGTTATGTAATTAGTGGTAAAGCGGAATTACACATTGAAGGACAAAGGATTTTGCTTGAACCTGGCAATTCTTGGGTTGTCCCTAAAGGTTCTTCCCATACCTACAAAATCTTAGAATCCTTTACCGCCGTAGAAGCCACAAGTCCCCCCGCCCAAGTTCACGGACGCGATGAAGACTAAATTAGGCGATCGCAATTTATAAATTTTGCTCTAGAGACGTTGCAATGCAACGTCTCTATTTTTAGCAATGCTAGTATAAAGTTTTATCTAATCTGTGTTAGCTCGAAACAAAACACCCCTTTTAGACGCTCTTAAAAAGTACGCCCGTAGCAATCATGCGGCTTTCTATACGCCAGGACATAAGAAAGGACAAGGCATTTCACCCCAATTAATCGATTGTTTTGGTACAAAAGTATTCAAAGCCGATTTGCCAGAATTACCAGAAATAGGTAGCTTATTCGATGCTCAAGGCGTGATTCAATCGGCGCAGGAATTAGCCGCCACAGCCTTTGGTGCATCTCATACGTATTTTTTAGTCAATGGTTCTACTTGTGGAATTGTAGCGGCAATTTTAGCTACTTGCGGTACGGGTGATAAAATTATTTTGCCGCGTAATGTGCATCAATCGGCGATCGCGGGCTTGATTCTTTCCGGTGCTACTCCCATCTTTATTAATCCCGAATACGATCCGGTACTAGATATTGCTCATAGCATCACTTTTACAGGGGTAGAAGCGGCTTTAAAGCAACATTTTGATGTCAAAGCGGTGATGATGGTTTACCCGACTTATTTCGGCGTTTGTGGAGACATAGAAAAAATCGCCCATCTCACCCATCAGTACAATATTCCGCTATTGGTAGACGAAGCGCACGGAGCGCATTTTGCTTTTCATCCTGACTTCCCGATTCCAGCAATCAAAGCGGGTGCAGACTTAAGTATTCAATCAATTCATAAAACCCTAGGCGCACTGACTCAAGCTTCCATGCTGCACGTCCAAGGTGACAGGATTAATATTAGTAGATTAGCTAAAGCTTTAGAATTAGTTCAATCTAGTAGCCCTAGCTACTTACTTTTAGCTTCTTTAGATGCGGCGCGTCAGCAAATGGCTGTAGAGGGAAAACAATTAATGTCTCGCACTTTGCAGTTAGCCGAAAGCGCGAGAACTCAAATTAGTCAAATTCCCAGCTTATCAGTTTTAGAACTTACGCTTACAACACCTGGATTTGTGGCTTTAGACAAAACTCGTCTAACTGTAAATGTTTCTGGCTTGGGACTTACAGGATTTGCCGCCGATGAAATATTAGTTAATTATGGTGTAATTGCCGAATTGCCATCTCTGCAAAATCTCACGTTTATTATTAGTTTGGGAAATACAAACGCAGACATAAATCAATTAGTGCAAGCATTAAAAACTCTGGCTACTAAACATAAACGAGTTTTTGAGACAGAAAGTGCTATCGCACCTTTTAACCTGGAATCAAAATTAGCAATTACGCCGCGTCAGGCATTTTATGCAGCTACAGAGACTTTACCAATAGAACAAACGGGCGATCGCCTTTGCGCTGAATTAGTTTGTCCATATCCCCCAGGAATCCCGGTGTTAATTCCTGGAGAAATAGTTACAACCCAAGCAATTATTTATCTGCAAAAAATTCAAAGTTTAGGCGGATATATTAGCGGGTGCAGTGATTCTAGCCTCAAAACTTTAAAAGTAATCTTAGACAAAAGCTAATAAGTCTTCGTCAATTAGGATACTTTCCTTAGTTAAACGGGCGATCGCGCGATCAATTATATCCAACCCTTCAGTTACAGAATTAATTACACTCAACTGTCCGCGCAATTCACTAGCACCGCTAAAACCCTTGGCGTACCAAGTCATGTGTTTACGAGCTTGACGCACACCGCGATCGCCTTTGTATTCCCACAATGCTTGTAAGTGTTCTCTAGCGCATTCCAATCTCTGCACGGGAGTAGGAGTTATAAGTAATTCCCCAGTTTTGAGAAAGTGATCAACTTCCCCTACCAAAAAAGGATAGCCCAAAGTTCCCCGCGAACACATTACCCCATCCGCGCCCGTTTCTTCTAAACACCTTACCGCCGCTTCTACCGTAAAAATATCGCCATTACCAATTACCGGAATTGAAAGTATTTCTTTAACTTTGCGTATCCACTCCCATTTTGCCGAACCATTGTAACCTTGAGCGCGGGTACGTCCGTGAACGGTAATCATTTGCGCCCCCGCGTCTTCCATGCGTTTAGCAAAGTCTAAAATCGTAATTTCTCCGTCGCTCCAACCGATGCGAGTTTTGACTGTAACGGGGACATTTACAGCTTTGACTACTGAGCGCACAATTTCCTCGGCTATTTCTGGTTGACGCAGTAGGGAAGAACCGCCGCCATTTTTAGTAATTTTGTTGACGGGACAACCCATATTAATATCTACTGTATCTGCTCCTTCCGCTACAGCCATTTGCGCTGCTTCTGCCAAAAAATCAGGGCGACAATCAAATAGTTGAATGCTAATCGGTCTTTCGCGATCGTCAATCTCCATAATTTTCGGCAACTCTTTGACGTAGTGCAACCCCGTAGCGTTGACCATTTCGGTATACATCATCGAATCGGGAGCATAGCGTCTTACTAAACGCCGAAATACCAAATCGGTTACGCCCGATAATGGCGACTGTAAGACGCGGCTTTTGACTTCTAATGAACCAATTTTAAGCGGGGTAGAGAGCCGAGATTGAAGTAGGGGAGACAGAGTAAGCATAAAACTTGTTGATTTTATACCATCCTATCTCACTGCAACAGTAAGCCGTTAGCGCCTTAAGGGTTGCCGATTCCCCCTGCCGCGCCGTACACTTGCCCAGTGGTGTAGCTTGACTCTTGGGAAGCCAACAGCACGTAGATAGGGGCAATCTCCGCAGGTTGTGCGGGACGACCTAGAGGTGTATCGCTACAGAACTTTTCGATCATATTTTGGGGTTGACCGCCGCTAACTTGAAGCGGTGTCCAGTAAGGTCCCGGTGCGATCGCATTCACGCGGATACCTTTTTTAGCAAGCTGCTTTGCTAGAGACTTTGTAAAGGTTACCTGCGCCGACTTGGTTTGGGCATAGTCGAGTAAATTTTTCGATGGATCGTAGGCTTCAACCGAAGAAGTATTAATAATGCTAGATCCGGGCGAAAGGAGTGGGATAAGTAGGTGGGGGTGAGATAACCAAAATGTATAACATTAGATAAAGACAGTGAATATAAGAAATAAGTATAAAAATGCCAGCACGTCTTAGAGTATTTCTGAACCAAGAAGAAGATAGAACGTTATTTGAGTTAAGGACAGCCCTGGCGGTGTCACAGAAAGTAAAAGATCGAGCCGAAGTAGTGAGGTTAAATTTTCGTGGATGATACAAAGAAAAAATAGCAGCTCATTTTAATTGGGCAGACCAAACAGTAAGAGAGACACTTCATAAATGGGATAAAAAAGGTTTAGGGGGATGATGAGATGTGTCAGGTAGAGGAGGAATCACAAAGTAGAAGAGGATATTGTTTATTTAGAAGAATGCCTTAAGAACGAACCACGCACATATAATAGTCGTAAAGCTAGAGAAAGAGAAAAATATTAAGTTGAGTCCCGACAGAATTAGAAGGGTACTCAAAAAAAGGGGATTCATTGGAAACGAGCAAGAATCAGTCATAAAAAAAAGCAAGACCCTGTAACACGAGAAATTAAACAGGGGGAGCTAGAAATGCTAGAATTAGCAGCCGCAGAGATAAACCTAAAATATTTAGATGAATTAGGTTTTTGTAGGTGGTGTTCACCTGGTTATACATATTATCCAGTGGGAGAACAAAAGCGACAAGATAACGGTTCTACACATAAATCTTTTGAAGTACGAGAATATTGGACTAAGGGGGAAAGTTTAGGAGTGTATATTTTCTTTTTGCCTAAATATTGTTCGGAGATGAATAGAATTGAACTAGAGTGGCAACAACTTAAAAAACACGAAATTTCTGGAGAGATGTTTGATGATGAAATAGACCTAGCTTATGCAGTTATTGATGGGATAGATCCTAGAGGAGAACGAAATAATTACCATACAAAACGTTTTAAATTTAACAATTATTCCTCTTCTTAATATTATTTTACACATTTATGTTATCCTCCGCCCACCTACTTATAACAAAGTCATTTATGTTTTGACACTCAGCGATCGCCAAGAGATAAAAATCGTTATTCATCCTAGTGGATTTTGGAGGTTCTTTAAGTAGATAATCTTACTTGAGAGCCAGTTTGAGCTTTATATACTTCAATCCGGGCTTGGAAAGCTTCTTTAAAATACGGCATATGCGTAACAGCTAGAATACAGGCAAAATCTGGCGCGATCGCATTTATCGCTGCAATTAGGCGATCGCATCCTTCCCGATCTTGTGTACCAAAACCTTCATCGATAATCAACATTTGCAAAGATGCACCCGATCTTTGAGCCAGGAGTTTTGCTAAAGCTAAACGGATGGCAAAGTTGATTCTAAAAGCTTCTCCCCCCGAATAAGTTTCGTAAGCTCTCGTACCCCGCGCGTCAGCAATTAAAATATCCAAAGTATCAATCAATTTAGCGGTTTTCTTAGCGGCTTTGCTACCTTTTCCGGCTTTTTGGGTGACAAATTGAACGTGTAATTGGTTTGCACTCAGTCGCGCCAATAACTGATTGGTTTCGGCTTCTAATTGCGGCAATATATTCTCAATCATCAACGCTTGAATGCCATTTTTGCCGAAAGCTTGAGCTAATTCTTGATAGACGCGATATTGTTGCTTTATTGCTTGCAATTGCTGTTGCTGTTGCTCGTACTGAACTTGCACGGTTTCTAGTTGCGCCGCTAATTGTTGCAATCCGCCGAGTTTGCTTAAATGTTCGTCCAGTTCCCGCCGCCCTTGTGCCAACTTTTGTTCTAATTCTTGAATTTCTACAGTAGTATTGGGGGAAGTTGCTAATTGTTGAGTAAGACTGTCTATTTGTGTTGCTATTAGTTGCTTTTCTGTCAATCTCGATTCTGTTGCTTTAGTTAACTCTTTTATGCGCTCTTGAAGTTCGGGATATAGTTTTTGAGCCGAATTTAGCTCTTGAAAGCGCAATTGCCAAGCTTGAGAATTGCGTAAAGCTACCCGTAAGGCGTTGTGTTGCTCGGTGTTGTAGCCAATTTCTTGAATTAAACTTTCTAAAGCCGCAATTTTTCTAGTTATGGGCGAATTAGTTGCTTGTTGGGTAATTTGGGACTGCAATTCGGCAATTTGGGACTCTATTTCTGGCTTACGGGCGGCGATTTGGGCTTGCCTTTTTTGAGCATCTTTGATTTGCCCTTGACGAATTTCCGCCCACCGCCACCGCTCGATTTCGCTCCGTGCTAGGGCGTGATCTTGCTCGTTATAGTTGAGTTTTTGCAACTGCGTATCTAATTGACGCAATTCGTTTTGAATATCTGGGGCATAATTGCCCGTATTTAGAGCATTTTCTAACTGCTGCTTTTCTGTAGCTATTTGGTCTAATCGCTCTTTTTCATCCCCGGTTGCTGTTAATTGGGCGGCTAATTGTCCTCTTTGCTCTCGTAAAGTATCATAATCGGCTAATTGCTGGGTTAATTCGCGGTATTCCTGGCGCAATACTTGAATTTCTCGGTCGGAAGTTGCCATTTGCTCTTTACCAACCCATAACTGTTCTTGAACATCTTGCTGTTGAGTTTGAGTTTTTTGAACTACACGATTCCAGTGATGTTCGTCTAACGGGCGATCGCATAATGGGCAACTAGCATCGGGATTTTGCAGCATTTGCATTTTTTGCTCCAATTCCCCGATTAGCTTCTCACAGTCGCTTTGGTGCGCTAACAGGCGTTCCATAAAGTGGCGGCGCTCTTGTCCTTTTTCCCGCACTCTCTCTAAATAAACTCGTTTTTTTTCTAAGGTTTCAATCTGTTTTCCAACTTCAGTTACTGCTTGTTGCAGTTGGGGTTGACGTTGTTGTTTAGTATTTAATTGTCTTTCCGAGGCTTGGAGTTCTTCTATTTTGGCACTTATTCGCGCTTGTAATCGTTCTAGTTGCAATTGCAAAGTTGTACGTTGTTGCAAAAGGGGCGATACTTGTACTTGTAAATTGTCTAATTGCTGCAAGCGATGTTTAGCTGCTGATAGTTGTGCTAAAGCGCTTTGGACTTCCGCCGTTTTACTCAAGGTTTGATTAATCTCTTGCTCTTGCTGCTCTAAGGCTACTATTTGTGCTTCGGCGTGCTGCAATTGACGATTAATGGCGTTGATTTGCTCTGCTTTTTCCTGCTGCAATTGCTGCATTTCCACCGTAGCGCGGGAATGCTCATGAAACTTACTAGATAAAGTTTCTTCTGTAGCTTGCAGGCGTTGGTGTTCTTTGTAGCCAGATGCGATCGCATTTTCTTGACTTAATAGCTCTCTAACCGCTTCTAGCTGACCTTCTAGGTTAATTTTGTCTTGACTTAAACGGCTTCTTTCTTGACTTAAGTTAAGATGTTGTTGTCTAAGAAAGCCTAATTGTTGCTCCCAATTTTGCCTTTGGTGCTGCACTACTTGCAAGCTTTGCACTTTTACATTGTCGTAAGCTTGTTGTTGTTGTAGATAATTAACTTTTTCCTCTGACTGGGTACTTAAAGCCGCCACTTCTGTTCGTTGCTGCAACTGAATGTGCATAGATTCAATAGAGCGCGTGGATTGTTCTGCTTGGGCTTTAAAAGAGCGAGATAAATCTTTGGCTTGTTCTTCCAAATCATCGTATTGATTGAGTTTCAGCAATTCTGCTAATATCTCTTTACGCTCGTTGGGACGCTTGAGCATAAACTCATCGGCTCTACCTTGGCGCAAGTATGCCGAATTAATAAATGTGTCGTAGTCTATTTTGATATGAGTTAATATTTCTTGCTGAGTAGCGCGGACACCTTTAGCTGTTAAAGCTTTAAATCCGCTCGGTGTATCAACTTGAAACTCTAAAGAGCTACTTTGTCCCCGGTAACGAGTGCGAATGACTCGATATTTTTGACTAAAGCTAGTAAACGTAAAATCAACCCGAACCTCTTTAGCTCCCGTTTGAATGACATCATCCTCACTAGAGGCGCGACTTTCTCCCCAAATTGCCCAAGTTATCGCCTCCAATAGTGAAGACTTACCCGCGCCATTAGCGCCACAAATGCAAGCCGTATGCAACCCACTAAAATCTAAGGTTGCATCACTGTAGCTCAAAAAGTTTTTTAAAGTTAGTTGTACGGGAATCATCCAAGCTCAAGCGCCATCTACCTTGGGTCAAAACAGTACATATGCACTGTTGCCTAGTGTATCTATGGAGCAACAAGGATTTTAGCTATTAAGCTATCAATTTTACAATTCTTAATGTGTTCAAGAGGCGATCGCCTATAAGTTCTCACAAAAAAACTCCTGGGAGTCTTGCCGTGTTTCGACCCCAAGAGCTTTTTCGATTCTGTTCGCTCCTCACACAAGACAAATATATATTGGATGCCTAGGGTGGGGATCAAGGTGAGTGACACTTTAAGTATTGTCACTTAGGCAAGGCTAAGACGCTCTAAAATAGACTTTACACCTCTTAACATCTGCCCTCAATGACCGAAAACGCAATTATTACTGAAAACCTTTGCCGTAACTTTGGTAAAGTTCAAGCCGTAGACAATCTATGTTTGCAAGTACCTAGGGGAATTGTCTTTGGGTTTTTGGGTGCTAATGGTTCGGGAAAAACTACGACAATTCGGCTACTATTGGGGCTACTAGAGCCAACCCAGGGACGGGCGGAAGTATTGGGATACGATACGGTACGTCAAGCTAGTTCAATTCGCCGTCGCACGGGGGCATTATTAGAGCATCCCGGCTTGTACGAACGTTTGAGCGCGGCGGATAATTTAGAATTTTATGGTAGAGCTTGGCGCTTGCCAACACTTCACAGGCGATCGCGCATTAAAGAATTATTAACTAATTTGGGATTATGGGAACGCCGCAACGAAAGCGTAGGTACTTGGAGTCGTGGTATGAAGCAGCGTTTAGCGGTGGCTAGAGCAATGCTGCACAATCCCCCATTGATTTTTTTGGATGAACCAACGGCGGGACTCGATCCAGTGGCGGCGGTGGCTTTACGCGACCAATTGCAGGCAATGGTAGCGCAAGAAGGAGTAACAGTATTTTTGACTACTCACAATTTAGTAGAAGCCGAAAAATTGTGCCAGCTTCTCGGTGTAATTCGTCAAGGTAAGTTAATCGCTGTGGGACATCCTAAAGAGTTACGCGATAAAGCCAGCGCTCCCCGAATTGAAGTTGTAGGTAGTGGTTTTAATCCCCAAGTACAAAGTTTATTACAAACTCAACCAGGCGTAGCGGGGGTCAATATCGCTGGGGAAGTTTTGACGATTACTTTACACAAGCTTATCAGCGCTGCGCCATTAGTAAATTTGCTAGTGCGCCAAGGAGTACAAATCGAAGAAGTCCGTAAAGGTAGCGCTAGTTTGGAAGAAGTATTTTTAAATTTGATGGAAGCAGATAATACTTTAAATACATAATCTAAAAATAGATTAAATTAGCTCAATACTCAGCAACACCGTTACCATGTATCAAAGCAATTGAAACCACTACATTAATGAGCATGGGCAACTAACCCTCGATAAATCTTTAAGATTCATCAAACCACAGCGCGATCGCATTGTGAGTTTATTTTCTGAACAAGATGAAGCCGAGCTTGATGAAACGCTACAGAAATTATTATCAAATCGCTTAAATGACACAAATAGCACAAAAAATTTATACTCCAGTAGAATACCTACAATTAGAAGCAGTGGCAGAAGTACGTCACGAGTTGATTAATGGAGAAATGATCCCAGTGGCAGGAGGAACAACTAATCACAATGAAGTAATCACAAATTTATGTTTGTTACTTAAACCGCATTTACGCCAGCAAAAAGGAAAAGTTTATACAGAGAATGTACGATTGTGGATACCAGAATTTAATTTGTTTACCTATCCTGATGTAATGCTAATAGCAGGAGAACCGATTTATTATAGCGAAAGTCAAACAACAGTAATAAACCCTGTCGCTATTATTGAAGTTTTATCTGATTCGACTAGAGATTACGATCAAGGGCGTAAGTTTGGTTTCTATCGTTCTATAGCCAGCTTACAGGAATATATATTAGTTGAACCCGAAAAACCGTTAGTTATGCTTTATCGCCGGGGAAGTAGTAAAGAATGGTCTTTGCATATATTAGAAGATGAGACTGATGTAATCTTAATAGAGTCGGTAGGAGCAAGGATGTCTTTACAATCGATTTATGAGGGCGTTTAAAGATTGTTTTCTTTTTAAAAAATTATTAATAGAGGTACAAAGATTATGTCTTTGCGATCGCCTTTTTAGTTACAGAGCGTTTTAAAATGGTCAATGACTGGCTACCTATGGAAGGGCGTTAAAAATGTCTTCTTAGATTAATTAGAAAAGTTTTTAGAGATAGCGCGATAGCGACCGGTTACGGGCTTCGCATTCAAGTACAACACAACTAAGGTAGGTATTGCAAATAATTAGAATTAACGCAGAGATCGTTGATATTTGGACGGTAATTTGGAAGGAGTGGCGAGAATTATTGTTTAGTCGCGGCAATTTACGGGCAATTTTATTAAGTTTACTGCCATCGGTATTAATATTTGGGGTTTTGTTACCTGCTCAAGTCGGGCGCGTATGGGTAGATTCTCCGGTGTCAATGGTATTGTGGGGTTGGCTATCTATGCTCCCAGTTACGGCGATAATTGCCGATGCCTTTGCAGGGGAAAGAGAGCGCCATACTCTAGAAACTCTTTTAGCGAGTCCCTTGTCAGAGACAGCTATTTTGTTTGGTAAAGTAGGCGCGGCGGTGGGCTATGCTTGGTTGCTGGCGTTGATTATGCTGCTTGCTGGCTTGATTACGGTAAATATTGTTGATGGTGGTGGGATACTGCTTTATCCTGTACAAGTTGCCTTTAGTGGGGGAATTTTGGGCTTACTAACTGCAACATTGTCTGCAAGTACTGGCGTACTTGTTTCTTTACGCGCAGCTACCGTAAAACAAGCGGCGCAACAACTGGTTTTTGCTTCGATTGCTTTGACTTGGCTACCATTATTTGGTCTAAGTTTGCTGCCAACTCGGTTACAAGAAAGCTTGATATTATCGGCAAAAAGCGGTACTACAGGGATTTTTTTATTTGCTTGTGTGGTGCTAATTGGTTTAGATTTTGGGTTGCTAATGTTGGCAATTTCCAGGTTTAAGCGATCGCGTTTAATTTTAGATTAATTACTTTTAACCTGACGAGGTAAGGTAATTGTAAAACTTGAACCTTGATTAGGCTTACTGTCTACACTAATTTGTCCCCCCATCAACGCCACCAAGCGATCGCATATAGCTAATCCTAAGCCTGTACCGCCATGTTGGCGGGTAATAGTTTGGTTTAGTTGGTGAAATTCTGCAAAAATATGTTTAATATCTTCGGGCGCGATTCCAATACCTGTATCGCTAATCGAAATCGCTATTTTGTTTGTTGGCAATTCCCAGGCTTTTATTTTTACGCCGCCAATCTCAGTAAATTTAATAGCATTAGATAGTAAGTTAACTAATACTTGACGTAAGAAGTCGCTATCATTGACCATTATCGCATTATTTAAGCTTAAACTTACTTCAAACCCTAAACCTTTTTGCTTAATTAAAGAACAATATTGTCTTTTAATATCATTAATTATTTCAGCTAAGTTAAACTCTTGCGGCACAATTTCCAAACTATTTGACTCAATTTTGGCAGCTTGCAGAATATCTTCAATTAACTTTAATAAATGCTTGCCATTATTAAAAATTATTTCCACCATATTTTCTTGACTTTTGGCAAGAGGTGGGCATTTTTGACGTAGTAACAATTGAGAAAAACCAACAATTGCATTCATTGGCGTGCGTAATTCGTGAGACATAATTGCTAAAAAATGAGATTTTAACCGCGCAGTTTCTTGTAATTGTAAATTCTGCAACTGAGTTTGACGCAGGGTTTCTTCAGCAAGCTTTCGCGCAGTAATCTCACGCATTAGCCAACGCAAGCTCTTTGCTCTACCTTGATTATCGCGGTTAATTGCTACAGTTATTCCTACATCAATAGTTGCAGCACGGCGTGGACAAATACTTACTTCCCATTCTGTCAATTTATCGGTATGATGCAATTGATTTAACTGAGTACGAAAAGCTTTGCGTTGTTCTAGTTGAACATAATTAGTTAGCGGTTTGCTAATTAAATAATCTTGAGGAGCATTTAGTAACTTCGCCGCCGCGTGGTTAATTTCTCGGATAAGTCCTGCACAATCTGTTACTAAATAGCCGTCAGGAGCAAACTCAAACAAGTCTTGATAGCGCTGACGTTCGGATTGAATTTGCATACTTGCGATCGCTAGTTGCTCGTTTTGCCTCCTCATTTCTTCTTCAGCTACGCGCAGTTCTTCTAACGCCGTTTCTAGTTCTGCTAAAGCTTGGGGGATTAGTTGTTGTGGCTGGCTAGAGGATGTACTAGCTTGATTTTGCAGTTTTGCAGCGCGATCGCGTACTGCATCGATCTTTTGGACAAAATTCTGCATTTAGTTTCCCCAGTCCTCAATTACTTTTACCACTTTTATTAATAAATATAAATTCTATTATGGAAAACTAGCGTTATATGCTGTATCAAATAGCGTTAATCTTGCAAATACTAATTTAATAGTAAGATATCTAATTTCTTATTTAATCAGCTTTAAGAGTTAGATGTTATTTATTACTTGTGACAGAATTAAAATCTATGATATTTCTAACCTTCGAGAGTACCTACTTCTTCTGTTGAAATAATCACACCGCGACTTTCCGCCAATTTACTTGTCAAAGAAGTGCAGGTAACTTTACATTGAATGGCTCTACTTCGACGATTAACGGCGGCTACACTCATTTCTGTAATGCTCACTTCTCCAGTTATACAGTTACGAATTGGCTGTCGCAACTGCTCAACAGGTAAACCAATGTCTAAATTCATAAAGTGCTGTCCTAATACTTCTTCACTCCGCAACCCCCACAATTCTTCGTTTTTTTTGTTCCAAATTTGGACAACTAACTCTCGATTTAAAACAGCTACACCACCTTGCAAGCTATTAAAAATTGCTTCTAAAAAGCCATTTGCCTGATTTAGTTCTTCGCTACGCAAACGTAATTCGGAGTTGATAGATTGCAGTTCTTCGTTGGAAGATTGCAATTCTTCGTTCATTGTTTCTAATTCTTCATTTGTAGATTGCAATTCTTCGTTAGTTGTTTCTAATTCTTCGTTGGAAGATTGCAATTCTTCATTAGTTGTCTCTAATTCTTCATTAGTAGACTGCAATTCTTCGTAAGCCATCTCCAACTCTTGGTTGGCGTGTTCAATTTCTTCTTGCAGCTTTTTATAACGGCTAACTTCCGTAAAACCAATACTGACACCAAGTAAATTTTTATTGGAGTCGTAAAGGGGGGTAATTTGCACGTCAAAGTAATGAAAATCGCCACTAGCAATAGTCCAACCAATATTTGTCAGATAAATTGAACGATGGGTATTAATAACTTGGTCGATGGGCGATCGCAATTCTACGGGACGGTAGGAAACTTCCAAGTCTTGCAAGGGGCGGTTAATATCTTGAGAGTTGAGATTAAATAACAGTCGCGCCTGGTCGTTGGCTAGAATCAACAATCCCTTAATATCTACAACTATTTGAGCAATGGAGCTAATATCAAAAGCAGCATCTCGTAAGAGGTTGTTATTAACTGGGTAGTCGTTTTCTCGCTCTTTGCTATAATTGCTGCCCAACAAATAATCCTTCCTATTTTCTCGATTGATTTTGGCAAATATACGCCGTTTTAAGTCTATGGGAGCAAAAGAATTACTATGACTGAGCAATAGCTCGGCTTTACCTAATAATAAAAAACTGCTGGTATTTAGTGCAAAGTGAAACCGGGAGATGATTTTTGCCTGAGTTTCGGCGTTGAAATACATTAATGTGTTGCGACAAGACAATAAATCAATCCGAGAAATCGGCGGATCTTGTAGCAAGTCGTGACGACCGAAAATTACGGAGCGGCGTAAATTTTGGCAAAAGGTGTAATTTCCATTAGTTTGCTTAAAGTACCGCTCTAATAGGGATTCGGGGATACCTTCTACTTCTTTGGTGCTGTAGGTAGCAAGGCGTGCTTGATTGAGTGCGGCTTCGTCTACATTGGTCGCGTAAATTTTTACTTTTTTATGGAAATCCTCAACGCCGATAACTTCGGCTAGTACCATTGCTAGGGTATAGGCTTCTTGTCCTGACGCACAGCCTGCGCTCCATACACGGATGCGATCGCGCGCGAAGTCTTTATGCGCCACAATTTGGGGGACAATTTCTGTTTGTATATAATCCCAAACGGCGCGATCGCGGAAAAATGCGGTGACATTAATTAAAATTGTGTCGAAAAGGTGTAAAAATTCTTCGGGATCTACCTCTAAATAATCGGTGTAGTCTCCATAGGTTTCTATTTCCGCTATCTGCATCCTGATCTGAACTCGGCGCATTAGGCTAGGACGTTTGTAACCTGTGAAATCAAACCCGCGATTGTGTTTGATGTAGTCTAGCAATTCTTCAAATTCGGGGTTTGATTCTGGGGTGTTCATTGGGGTTTGTGGCGTTGAGGGGTTGCTTTAGGAAAAACCAAGACTTGGGGGGTTTGGGGGGGGGGAGCGG